>DASRLA010000063.1:0-2222 GCA_035648715.1 Pseudolabrys sp. | reverse complement strand
CGAGTTCAAGCGCAACCCCGACTTCTTCGCGGTCGGCGGCTATGACGGCATGCACTTGATCTACGAAGCGCTGAAGAAGACCGGCGGCAAGACCGACGGCGACGCCTTGATCGGGGCCGCCAAGGGCATGAAGTGGGAAAGCCCGCGCGGCCCGATCTCGATCGATCCGGCGACCCGCGATATCGTGCAGAATGTCTATATCCGGAAAGTCGAAAAGGTCGGCGGCAATCTGATCAACGTCGTCATCGACACCGTCAAGGACGTCAAGGACCCGACGCACAAATAGGCACGCGTCCGCTCGGACTTTCAACGGCATCCGGATGGGGCGGCCACCACGGTCGCCCCATCCGCGCATTACGAAACCAAATCCGCTCGTTCCCGCGCAAGCGGGAATCCGGCTATGCTCATAAATCGTAAACTTGGGTCCCCGCTTTCGCGGGGACGAGCGGAAACATAACCGGTCCGGCCGCAGCCATGCTTCCTCCCATAATCGGTGTCCTGTTCGACGGCATTGCTTACGGCATGCTGCTGTTCATGCTCTCCGTCGGGCTGTCGGTAACGCTCGGGCTGATGAATTTCGTCAATTTGGCGCATTGCGCCTTCGCCATGGTCGGCGGCTACGCCACCGCGACCCTGGTGAACGATTTCCATTGGCCGTTTTTGGCCACGCTGCCGGTGGCGTTTTTAGCCGCGGCGGCGGTGAGCGTGGTGCTGGAGCGCACATTGTACCGCCGGCTTTACCGCGCCAGCGACCTCGACCAGGTATTGCTCACCATCGGCATTGCATTCATTTCGGTAGCGGTCGCCGCCTACATCTTCACAACCAACCAGCAACCGATCCAGACGCCGGAATTTTTGCGGGGCTCAGTAGCGTTTTTCGGCCTTGGCCTCGGCAAGTACCGGCTATTTCTGATCGGCACCGCGCTGCTGGTGATGCTGGCGCTGATCGCCGGCCTCGAATACACCCGTTTCGGCGCGCGGGTGCGCGCGGCTGTCGACAATCAGCGCATGGCGCGCGGGCTCGGCATCGACGTCGACCGCACCTTTGCCGCAACCTTCGCGCTGGGCAGCGGACTGGCCGGCCTTGGCGGCGCGCTGGCGATCGAGATCGTCGGGCTCGATCCGAATTTTTCCTTCACGTTTCTTGTTTACGTGCTGATCGTGGTGTCGGTCGGGGGCCTGGGCTCGATCGCGGGATCGTTCGCAGCCGCCATGCTGATCGGCGTCAGCGACATCGCCGGCAAATATTATGTGCCGCAAGCCGGCGCGTTCCTTATTTATCTGGTGATGGTGGCGGTATTGATGGTGCGCCCCGCCGGCCTGTTCGGGAAGCGCTAGACCATGAGCCGCCGCGACATCTCCGCCCGGCCGCAGCAATATTTGCAAAGCTTGAGCCACTGGCATCCGCTTGAGATCGCCTTCTGGCTGGCGACGCTGCTGCCCTTCGTGCTGTTTCCAAGCTACCTGTCGCTGGCAAGCCAGATCGCGATCACCGCGCTGTTTGCGCTCTCGCTCGATCTCATTCTCGGCTACGCCGGCGTGGTGTCGCTCGGTCATGCGGCGTTTTTCGGCATCGGCGCCTACGCCGCCGGACTGTTTTCCAAATTCGTCTGGGGCGAGCCGTTCTCCGGCCTGCTGGTCGGCGCCGTGCTGGCCGGGATTTTCGGCTTCGCCAGCAGTTTCATCATTTCCCGCTTTCGCCATCTCACCTTGATCATGCTGACGCTCGGCCTTGGGCTTTTGGCCTTCGAAGTGGCCAATAGCGCCCACTGGCTGACCGGCGGCAGTGACGGCCTGCAGGGCGTGAGCATTTTGCCGCTGTTCGGCATGTTCAAATTCGACCTCTACGGCTACACCGCCTACGGCTATGCGCTCGCCGCGCTGTTCCTGGTTTTTCTGGGCGCGCGGCGGCTGATCAACTCGACCTTCGGCCTCGCCTTGCGCGGTATCCGCGAAAATTGGACCCGCATGCCGGCGATCGGCGCCGACAGCCGTGCCCATATCCGCAAGGTCTATACTATCGCCGCGGCAATCGCCGGATTGTCCGGCGCGCTGCTGGCGCAAACCACCGAAAGCGTCTCGCTGGAGTCGATTAGTTTTCAACGTTCCGCCGACGTGCTGGTGATGCTGGTGCTGGGCGGCGCCGGACGGCTTTATGGCGGATTGGTCGGCGCTGCCATCTTCATGATCGCGCGCGACCAGTTCTCGGGCATCGCGCCGCA
>DASRLA010000062.1:0-44654 GCA_035648715.1 Pseudolabrys sp. | reverse complement strand
AAGCCGTTACGGTCGAATCGGCGCGCGCCGCTGGCCGTGCTTTGATCGCGCGCGGCCGTCCGGCGATAGCCGCGCTCGGCCCCGGCAGCGGACTTGAAAGCACCGCCGCGATTGCCGAAAGTCTGGTCCGGCCGGCCGCCTGATGAAACCAAAGGGCGCCAGCGGGCAAATGTAAAATGGCGTTCTTCCGCACCGTCAGTCTGAACGAAACCACACCGGCGATTGCCGGCGAGGGCGTGACCTTGCGCATGCCGCAGCTTTCCGACCACGCCGAATGGGCGGCGTTGCGCGAGCAAAGCCGCAGCTTCCTGACGCCGTGGGAGCCGGTCTGGCCGGACGACGATCTCACGCGCTCGGCCTTCCGCCGCCGGCTCAAGCGTTACACCGAAGACCAGCGCAACGATCTCGCTTACGCTTTTCTGATTTTTCGCAAAACTGACAATCGGCTGGTTGGTGGACTGACGCTCGCCAATATCCGGCGCGGCGTGGCGCAGGCGGGCTCCATCGGTTACTGGGTCGGCGCGCCATATGCCCGCCACGGCTACATGACCGCCGCGGTGCGCGCCTTGATCCCTTATTGCTTCGGCGCCTTGCGGCTGCACCGGTTGGAAGCGGCCTGCATCCCGAATAACGGCGCCTCGATCGGCCTCCTGGAAAAGACCGGTTTTCAGCGCGAAGGCTATGCGCGCGGCTATTTGTGCATCGATGGCGTCTGGCAGGACCATTTGCTCTATGCGCGGCTCGCCGACGACCGCGCCTGAACCCTAACCGTCTTTGGACCTCGCCTTGGGGATGCCATGCTTGCTTTGCTATAGTCGGCGGCCGATCTGCTTGGAGCTTCGGCGTCGCATGTTCGAGTCATTCTGTCACAAGAAACGTGAGTCATAAAATGCTTGGGGAACGAAACGAACAAGCGCGTTCGAGAGGCGCGATGCCAGCGGCGCGCGCAACGGCCTTTATCGTCCTGGCATTGGCAATGGCCGGATGCGGCACGTCGAGCGTGCTCGACAAGGTGAATATCTTCGCCGATAAAAAAACTTCGACGATGACCGCCTCGGACAAGAACGGCGCTACAATCGCCGACACCGACGACATCGAGTGTCCCGGCGTCGCGGTGCGCACCGGCGCTTCCACGCTTTCGATCGGCACCAAGCCGAGCCAAGAGGAGCCGTCCGCGCTCGATTTGCGCTATCAGGGCACGATCCTGCGCACCGCGCGCGAATGTCACGTCAGTGCCGGCTTCATGACCATGAAGGTCGGCATCGAAGGCCGCATCATCACCGGCCCGGCCGGCGGACCCGGCAATGTCGATGTGCCGCTGCGCATCGCGGTGGTGCACGAAGGCCCGGTGCCGAAACCGATCGTGTCGAAATTCGCCAGCGTGCCGGTGACTGTGGCCAACGCGGTCGACCGCGTGAACTTCACCCATGTCGAGAACGACGTCACCTTCCCGATGCCGGTGCCGGCCGGTGATATCGACGCCTATGTCGTGTATGTGGGCTTCGACCCGCTCGGCGCGCAGCCGAAGAAGCCGGAAAAAAAGCCGGCGGTGAAGCGCAAGCCGGCGACGAAACCGGCGGCGACGAAGCCGAAGCAGGGTTGAGGCGTCTTTTCCCGGGCGCGATGCAGCGTGAGCCTTGGCGCGACTTCACGCGCCCGGGCAAGAGGAACCTACCACCCTCTCAGATCAATCACCGTGCCCTTAAGCGCGCGCATGTCGGAAATTACCGCACGCGCGCCGGCGCTGCGCAGTTGGCTGGCGAGCCCCGCGCCGGCGTGGCTGCCGCCGACGAAGCCAATCACCGTCATGCCGGCCGCGACCCCGGCGGCGACGCCGACGTCTGAATCTTCGACCACCAGACAGTCGGCCGGATTGACCCGCATTTTCGCCGCCGCATGCAGGAACAGGTCGGTTGCGGGCTTGCCGTTCGGCACGTCAGCCGCCGAAAAAAGATTGGGCTCGAAGAAACGGATCAGATCGGTGCTCTCCAGACTGACGCGCATGCGGTCGAGCGTGGACGAGGAAGCGACGCATTTCGGTCCGCGCAGCCAGGTGAGCGCGCGCGCGGTATGAGTGGTCGCGCGCAGTTCGGCGCGGAACTTGCGCAGCGTGGCGGTGGCGACGGTTGAGGCGAAATCGCGCGGCAGCTTGCGCCCGGCGGCTCTCTCGACATCGGCAAACATGTCGGCCTGGCGGCGGCCGGTAAAATAGCGCGCGACCACGTCCGGCGTCAGGGCAAAGCCCGCACGGATGAATTCTTGCGACACGATCGCAGTTGACAGCGCCTCGCTATCGACGAGCACGCCATTGCAATCGAAGATGACCACGGGTCCCCCGATGCTTCGCCGGTACTGCCGGCTCGCTCACGCACAATGTGAAATTGTCGATTACGCGGACGGCTACGCCGAGACGGTTGACGAATCGTTAGTCGGCAGACTAGAGCGCGTCGGGCGGTATGCAAAGACCGCTCGTCGGCGCGTGGGAACTTTCGCACCAGGGTCGGAGATTACCGGGGATAAGTGGGCAAACGCCGTTGCCTTGGCGAAAGCACGGTTCCGGCCAGATCTCGCGGGCTAAGCCCACGTCCGGTCGCATGGCCCGCAGGCCGTAAACCGGGCCTAATACGCGGTCTTAATTGAGTTTTTTGCGGACGTCCTCGATGCCCTTGGCGATCAGTTCGCCGGCCAGCTTGGCCTTGGTCTCGGCGGCCAGGATCTTCTCGGCGGCGGCGATGGCTGCTTCGGCGGCGGCGCTGCGCACATCGGCGGTCGCTTGCGCCTCGGCCTGGGCGATCTTGGTCTCGGCCATTTTGGTGCGGCGGGCGACGAATTCCTCGATCTTGGCCTTGGCCTCGACCGCCAGCCGCTCGGCCTCGGCCTTGGCGCCAGCGACGATCTCCTGCGCCTCGCCCTCGGCTTCCCGCCGCTTGCGCTGGTAATCGGCCAGCAGTTGGGCGGCTTCCTCGCGCAGCTTACGCGCCTCGTCGAGTTCGGCCTTGATGCGGCTGGCGCGCTCGTCGAGCGACTTGGCCAGCATCTTGTGCACGCCGATGTAACCCAAGCTCGCCAGGAACAGGATGAAGGCGAGCGCGACCCAGGTTTCGGCGTCTAAAAATAACTCGGCCATATCGGTTACCTATCCGTTACCGCTTGAGCGCGTCGGCAACCGCGTCGGCGACGGCCTTGTCGCTCGGCGCTTGCCCGATCAGGCGCTCGACGATGGCGCGGGTGGCGTCCTCGGCGATGCCGCGGACACTGCTCATCGCCGCCTGCTTGGTGCTGGCGATGGTGGTCTCGGCCGCGGCCAGCTTGGCGTTGAGTTCGTCTTCCAGCGTCTTGCGGCGGGCCTCAGAAGCGGCCGCCTGCTCGTCACGGGTCTTGTTGGCGATAGCCTGCGCATTGGCGCGGGCATCGGCCAGCGCTTTCTCATAGGCCGCGACCGCCGCGTCCGACTGTGTCTTCAATCGGCCGGCTTCCGCGACATCGTCGTCGATGTGCTTCTGCCGGCTTTCGATGATGCCGCCGACGCGCGGCAGCGCCCATTTGGCCATCAGCACGTAGAGCAGCACGAAGGCGATCGCCAGCCACACCAATTGCGACGCAAAGGAGTGCGCATCGAAGGGCGGGAAGCCGCCTTTATGCTCGCTCGCCGGTACGTGCTCGGTGCCAGTGGTGTGTTGTGGTTCGGCCATCGTCGGTTCCTAGTTCGCCCTGCGCATGATCCCGAAAAGTGGGTACCGGTTTTCGGATAAGATCATGCGCACTTCAAATTAGAGAGCGAACAGCAAGAGCAGCGCGATCAGCAGCGAGAAGATGCCGAGCGCTTCGGTGATGGCGAAGCCGAAAATCAGGTTGCCGAACTGGCCCTGCGCGGCCGACGGATTGCGGATCGCCGCCGCCAGATAGTTGCCGAAGATGATGCCGACGCCGACGCCGGCGCCGCCCATGCCGATGCAGGCGATGCCCGCGCCGATGTATTTCGCTGCCACTGGATCCATAACTTAAGCTCCCTTTGGTTCTAGCTGTTCGCCGGGCCTTAATGGCCCGGGTGAATGGCGTCGTTGAGATAGATGCAGGTGAGAATGGCGAAGACATAGGCCTGCAGGAAGGCGACCAGCGTCTCCAGCGCCATCAGAATAACGATCATGCCGAAGGGCAGAATGCCGCCGGCCCAGCCGAGCGCGCCCATGGCGCTGCCCATCAGGATGATGAAACCGGCGAAAACCTGCAGCGTGATGTGTCCAGCCAGCATGTTGGCGAACAGACGCACCGAATGCGAAATCGGCCGCGAGACGAAGGACAGCACCTCGATGAAGACGATCAGCGGCAGGATGTAGATCGGCACGCCCTTGGGCACGAACAGGTTGAAGAAGTGCAGGCCGTGCCGGTAAAGGCCGTAGCTCAAAACGGTCAGGAAGACGGTGATCGACAGCGCCGCGGTGACGATGATGTGGCTGGTGACGGTGAAGGTGAACGGGATGAGGCCGATGACATTCAGCGTCAGGACGAACATGAAGATGGTGAACACGAACGGGAAGAACTTCATGCCTTCCGAACCGGCGGTCGAGCGCACCGTGGTGGCGACAAACTCGTAGGAAATCTCCGCGGCCGATTGCAGCCGCGATGGCACCAGGCTCTTTTTGGTGGTGCCGATCACCAGAAAGGCGGTGATGATGACCACCGCCGCCAGCATGAAGGCCGACGAATTGGTGAAGGCGATCTCGGTGTTACCGATATGGAAGACCGGAAACAGTTCGACGATGCGGAATTGATGGATGGGATCGGCGGCCATTGCTCTGTTTGGACTCTATTTGCGCTCTAATCGGTCAGACTGGTCACGAACGACACCCGCCGCCCGCATCACGTTGAGTACGCCGGCCGCGAAGCCGAGCAGCAGAAAGACAATAAGCCCCCACGGCGATATGCCGAGCCAGCGATCGATGAGCCAGCCGAGCCCAGCGCCCACCAGCACGCCCGCGACCAGTTCGGTCGACATCCGAAACCCGCGCGCATAAGCAGAGGGGTCGGCGGCGGTGCGAGACCCGTTCACGTCGTCGGGATGGCGGTTCGCTGTCGCGAGCCGGTCGCCGAGACGCTGGAGCCTCGCGGAGAGAGCAGCCTCGTCGTCCGGCGGTTCTTTGCGGGTGCCGTTTCCTCGCGTGTCGTCAGCCATGCTTTCGATCCGCGTGGGTTTTTTAGGCTCCGCTCTTGTTCCGCCGCCCTAAAAGCCGCGCGGACCATACTGATCGCTTCCTTTCGAGTCAAGAAACCGGCTTACCGTCATAACTATTTGAAAATGCACACTAAAAGTTGAATTTTGCGGGCCTCCCGCGCGCCTTTTGCGTGCAGTGCGGCATCGCCATCAACCAAGTCCGGTTGAAGAACTGCGAATGCTGCCAGTTTAGTCGCGCCGCTGCCGATGGTAGACTACCGCCAGCGAATGTTTCGACGATCCCGGGAGCGACCGCCGCCATGCGCATCGAAAGTCTCGCCATTGCCGCCGTGCTTGTTGCGGGCGCGACTCCCGCCACGGCGCAAGTGCAAGGCCTGCCGCCGCCGATCTCCGTGCCGGACACCGCCGCCGCCGCGCCGTCGCGCTACAACTTCGACCGCGTCGCCGACGTTTTCATGCGGCTCGACAGGGTCACCGGCCAGGTCAGCGTATGCAGCCAGCATAGCGCCGGGTGGGCGTGCCAAGCGGTGCCGGAAGAGCGCGCCGCCTTTGAGAACGAGATCGCCCGCCTGCAAAGCGACATTGCAACCCTGAAAGAGCAGATCGCGGTGCTGCGTGCGCCGCCGCCGCCACGGCCGCCGGCCGATCTTTCCTCGCGCGACAAGGAACCCGAAGTCACCATCAAAATGCCGACACAGGAAGACATCGAGCGCGCCCGCGTCGCCGTCACGCATGCCTGGCAGCGGCTGGTCGACATGATCGTCAGCTTCAAGAACGACATGATGAAGAAGGGTTAGGTGCCGGCCCGTCTCTCCGCCATTGTCGAGACCGTTCCGCAGTTGATCGCAACCGCGACCTTGCGCATCGACACGCCGGGCATCGGCTTTACCGAAATCACCGTTGAGGCCAAACAATTCATTGCGCAATCGGGCGGGCGCGATGGCGTGCTGCTGATTTTTCTGCGCCACACCTCGGCCTCGCTCACCATCCAGGAAAATGCCGATCCCGACGTGCAGGCGGATTTGACTGATGCGCTCGACCGGTTGGCGCCGGAAACCGCCCCAGGATACACCCCTTGGGTGCATGACGCCGAAGGCCCCGACGACATGCCGGCGCATGTCAAGGCAATGCTCAACGGCGTCTCGCTGCATGTGCCGGTCGGCGCGGGCCAGCTTTCGCTCGGCACCTGGCAGGGCATTTATCTGGTCGAACATCGGCGCAAACCGCATGCGCGCGAGATCGTGTTTCAGTTCATCGGCTCGGCCGGTTGAAGCGGACGAAAAACTCGTTCCCGGCGGCCGCGATTAGCCGAATAAGCCGGTGCGCCGCTAAAATCAGCAATGCGTCACGCCCGCGGCGGCCCGCGACGCCGCGCGGCTCGAAAGCCCAAGTCTTTGTTTTTTCTCCCAAAAACAACGCTTGGCGGGCGGACGCATGGGTGCTGTGCCGTACTGCGTTTAAGTCGCGGCTCGTCTGGCGAGACGGCGCGACGAAATACTGGCTACTATAGTTGTAAGGCTGCGCCGCGCGCGGCCGTGCCCCGGGCCAAAAGCGAAGGAATCTCGCGGTTGAATGATATTGTGCAATACCGGCTGGTGATTGCCGACGACCACCCTTTGTTTCGTGGCGCGTTGCGCGAGGCGGTCGCCGGTCTGCTGGAGCCGGTCGATATCGCGGAGGCGGGCACGTTCGACGACGTCGTGGCGCTGCTCGACCGCGGCGGCGACATCGACCTGGTGCTGCTCGACCTCGCGATGCCGGGCGTGCGCGGCTTTTCCGGGCTGATGTACATCCGCGCGCAATATCCGAGCGTGCCGGTGATCGTGGTGTCGGCCAATGACGACCCGGCGGCGATCCGCCGCTGCATGGAATTCGGCGCCTCCGGTTTCATTCCCAAGACCTTGAGCGTCGATGCCATGCGCGCGGCGATCTCGCGCATCCTCGGCGGCGGCATCTGGACGCCGTCGGAAGTCGATCTGTCCGCCGGCTCCGACGCCGAGACCGCCGCGCTGATGACGCGCATGGCGACGCTGACGCCACAGCAGGTGCGCGTGCTGATGATGTTGTCGGAAGGTCTGCTCAATAAACAGATCGCCTATCAACTCACGGTCTCGGAAGCGACCGTGAAAGCGCATGTCTCGGCGATCCTGCAAAAGCTCGGCGTCGAAAGCCGCACGCAAGCCGTGATCGCCGCCGCCAAGATCGAAACCGGCCACTATTCGCAAGGCGTGGGGGTGGAGGGGTGAGGAAAACGACGAAGGCGTGAAAACTAGTCCCGACTTATAGAATGGTCCGATCATGAGCGAACTCATCGACCGCATTACCTCCGACCCGCAAATATGCGGAGGACGACCTGTTGTGCGGGGTCTAAGAATTCGCGTGAGCGACATTCTCGGCATGTTGGCGGCGGGCGCCGACCGAAGTGAAATTCTGCGTGATTATCCTTACCTCGTAGACGACGACATCTCCGCCGCGCTCGAGTATGCGGCGCGTACCAGCGATCATCCTCTGATCCGCGCGGACTGACGTGCGGTTCATCGTCGACGCGCAGCTCCCGCCGACGCTCGCGCGATTTTTATCGTCGCTCGGTCACGAAGCAGAACACGTTGCCGATATTGGTTTCGCTACGGCGGTGGATCGCCAGATATGGCGCTACGCGGTTGAACGAAACGCCGTCATCATTACCAAAGATGAAGATTTTTCGATTTTGCGCGCTGTCGGTTCCGGAGGGCCGGCTGTTGTCTGGGTACGCATCGGCAATACGACGCGCAATGCGCTGATCCGCGTTATGAGCGCGGCGATGCCAAGGATAATCGAGGTGTTGCAAAGTGGGGAAACCGTCATCGAGGTGCACAGCGAGCGATAATGGCCTCGCTGCTACTCCGCCGCCGCCACCCGCATCACGCGCCATTGCGCCAGCAGCGCGCGCAAGGCGGCCGGCTTGACCGGCTTGTTCAATAATTGAATATCCCCGGCGCGCGCCTGTTCGCGCACGCCCGGCGTACGGTCGGCGGTGATCAGGATGGCCGGCAGATTGCCGAGGCTGGCGCGCAGCGCGACGATCGCCTCGATGCCATTGCCGTGGTCGAGATGATAATCAACCAGCAGGCCATTCGGCGGCACGTCGCTTTCGGCAATCGCCGCCAGCGCGATATCGAGATCGGGCGCCTTGATGACCTCGCAGCCCCAGCCGCGCAACAGCATTTCCATGCTGTCGAGCACCGAGGGCTCGTTATCGATGCAGACGACCGTGGTGCCGGCGAGTTGGCTCGGATCGATATGAGCCTTGTCGCGTGCCGGCAGTTCGACCGGCGTCGCGCTCGAGCGCGCAACCGTCACCGCGAAATGCGAGCCGCCACCGCCGGCGCTGTCGACCGCGACCGCGCAGCCGAGCACGCGCGCCACGCGCTCGACGATCGAGAGGCCGAGCCCCAGGCCGCGCGCGATGCGGGCGCCCTGTTCGAGCCGGTGGAATTCGATGAAAATATCGCGCCGCTTCGATTCCGGAATGCCGACGCCGGTGTCGTAGACGTCGATGCGCAAATCGCCGCCCCTGCGGCGGCAGCCGATCAGTACCTTGCCGGCCGGGGTATATTTGATCGCGTTCGACACGAGATTTTGCACCAGCCGGCGCAGCAACCGCCGGTCGGAACGCACAACGGCCAGGCAAGGCACGTATTTTAGCTCCAGCCCTTTGGCGGCGGCGAGCGGGGCGAATTCCAGTTCGATCTGGCGCATGATGTCATCGATGCGGAACGACGAAATTTCCGGCCGCATGGCGCCGGTATCGAGCCGCGACATATCCAGAAGCGCGCCGAAGATTTCTTCGACCGCTTCAAGCGAGGCGTCGATATTATCGACCAGCCTTCGGTCGTCGCGGCCTCCGCGTTCGATCAGGCTGGTGACGTACAGCCGGGCCGCGTTGAGCGGCTGCAAAATATCGTGGCTGGCGGCGGCGAGAAATTTGGTCTTGGAAATATTGGCGGCGTCGGCTTCGCCTTTTGCTTTGGCGAGCGCGGCGTTGAGCAAAGTCAGTTCCTCGGTACGTTCGCGCACGCGCCGCTCCAGCGTCTCGTTCGAGCGTTCGAGCGCTTCGGCGGCTTCCACGCTCGCCGTGATGTCGGTGAAGGTGGTGACGATGCCGCCGTCCGGCATGTGGTTAGCGCGCACTTCGATCACCATGCCGCCGTCGGCGAAGCGCTCCATGAATACGTCCTCGCCGGAGACGTAACGCTCAAGCTGCGCGCGCACGATGTCCTCGACGCGTTCCGGCTTGACGTCGCCGCGCTGCGCGTTGAAGCGCATGATTTCGGCAAGGCCGACGCCGGAGCGGATCAGGCTCGGTGGCAGATCGAGAATTTCGCCGAACTGCCGGTTCCAGCAGATCAGTTGCAGGTCGCGGTCGAATACCGCGATGCCCTGACGCACGTGGTCGAGCGCGGTCTGCAATATCTCGCGGTTGTATTGGATGGCGGCCGAGGCGTCGTCGAGCAGCTTGAGCGCGGCCTTGGTCGAGACCGTGCGCTTGCGCAGCAGAAGCGACAGCACCAGCCGCGACGAGGCGCCGCCGATGGCGGAGGCAAGAATATGTTCGGCGTGCCGCACCAGCCGAAAGTCGGCCTCGTCGGAGGCCTCCATGCTGATACGATGCGTGGCGGCGAAATCTTCCAGCGCGCTGCGCGTGCGATCTTCGCCGAGATAGCGCGCCACCGTGGTGGTGAGCTCCTCGACCGTGACCGACGAGCCCCAGAACCGGAAGCTTGGCGTCATCGGCGTCAAATCGGACGGCACGAACGTATTGGCTTGCATGCGTTCGATCGGCGACGGCTCGCGCCGCAACGAGAAGCCGACATAGAACAGCACGTTGATCAAAAGGCTCCAGATTACGCCATGCACCAGTGGCGACAATGTCAGCCCAAACAAATGCTGCGGCCGCAACAGCGCGATGCCCCAGGGACCGTCGGTGAAGATGCGCTGCCCGATAAAGCCGATATCCGCGACGGTCGGGAGCAGCAGCGTATAGGCCCAGACAGCAATGCCGGCGCACATGCCGCCGATGGCGCCGGCAGCGGTGGCGCGCCGCCAGAACAGGCCGCCGAAAAAAACCGGCGCCAGTTGCGCGATCGCCGCGAACGACAGCAGCCCGATCGAAGCGAGCTGCGCCACGCCGGCCGAGCGATAATAGAGATAGGACAGCACCAGGATGGCGAAAATCGACAGCCGCCGCACCGTCAGCAACAGCGAACCGACATTCTCGCGCCCAGCCAGCAGCATGCCGCGCCGTTGCAGCACCAGCGGCATGATCAGATCGTTCGAAACCATGATCGAGAGCGCGACCGTTTCCACGATCACCATCGCGGTCGCCGCCGACAGGCCGCCGACGAAGGCGGCAATGGTCAAAACATGCGAGCCGGCCTGCAACGGCAGCGCCAGCACGAACATGTCGCTGTCGACCGTGCCGGGTGCGAAAGTTAAAAGGCCGGCGATGGCGATCGGCACCACGAATAAATTGATCAGCACCAGATAGAGCGGAAACAGCCAGGCGGCGCGCCTGATTTCCTTTTCGCTGTGATTTTCCACCACCGCGACATGGAACTGGCGCGGCAGCATGATGATCGCCACGAATGACAACAGCGTGGTCGCGAGCAGCGTGTCGAACGGGGGTTCGCGCGTAAACAGTCCCGCCGTCACCTGCGATTGCTGCGCCGCCTCGAATAGCGCGCTTGGGCCGCCGAACATCCAGAACGTGATGTAGATGCCGACCGCGAGAAAGGCGAACAGCTTGACGATCGACTCGGTCGCGATCGCCAGCATCAGGCCGTCCTGATGCTCGGTGGCGTCGATATGGCGGGTGCCGAACAGCACCGCGAAGGTCGCCATCGACAGCGCGACGAACAGCGCGATATCGCCGAGCAGAGGACGGGTGGCGTCGGCGATTGGCGCGGTATGCGCCATGATGGTTTCGAGCGACGACGACACCGCTTTTAATTGCAGCGCGATGTAGGGGATAGTGCCGACAATGGCGATCAGCGCCACCGTGGCGGCGACTGCCTGGCCCTTGCCGTAGCGGGCGGCGATGAAGTCGGCAATCGAGGTGATGTTCTGCGCCTTGGCGAGCCGCACGACGCGGATCAGGAGCGGCGAGAACAGCCCGATCATCAGCACCGGGCCGATATAGATGGTGAGAAATTCATAGCCGGTGCGCGAGGCAGAGCCGACCGAGCCGAAAAAGGTCCAGGACGTGCAGTAGATCGCCAGCGATAACGGGTAGATCATCAGCCGGCTGCGGCCTTCGCGGCCAAGGCCGCGCACGCGGCCCTCGCGACCGCGGCTGCGGTCGCCATAGCTCGCCACCAGGAACAAGAGCCCGATATATCCAAGCGCCACCGCGATGACGGGCCAGCCTTGCAGCATGCTTTTCTCCGGCGCGGGGCTAAGCTCCGCTGATGAATTGGATTTTAACCCCGTTACGGCGCTGAGGATAGCGTCACGGCGGGCGCGGAAGGGCTCGTTTGTCTTGTTTTGCGTGGTTTACCGGCGCAGGTGCACGCTCTTCTCGGCGGGCGATCCTGCCGGCTTTGTCGCGAAGTTTCCGCGTCCCCGATGGCGATGCGCGCAACATCAGCAAGTCGCGGCGATCAATCTAAAAGCACCATGGCCGCGTTTACCGGCAAGTTTTCGCGTGAGCGGCGGTAACGGAGCGCCCCCCTCCGATACCTCAATGTGTTGAAGTGTCTTTATGATCGTAATGTAAACCAAGGTTTTCCGTGTACAATCGGCGGCTGAAGATTAATGCCATGAGCGCGGAAGTTTTTCTTTATGATGGCGCAACAAAAAAAGTAAACGCGACGATGAATAGTAGTGTGATGGTACGCAGAGTAAAAAGCGAAACGAACGACAACGAGCGCGGCGCAACGCCGGCGGCATCAGCGGCGGCGAAGCCGATGCCGTTCGAATTTTTCGGCAAGGCGCTGTTGACGCCGCGCGAGATCGAAGTGCTGGCGCTGGTCGCCAACGGCGCTTCCAACAAGGAAGCCGGCCGCCGTCTCGGCATCAGCCCGCGCACGATCGAATCCCACCGCGCGCATATCATGCACAAGGTCGGCGCGCGCAACGCCGCCGATCTCGTGCGCATCGTGCTGGGTGGCGGCGAACCCAAGCGATCGGCGGCGGCAAATCTGGTAGCGTAAGGGATGGCCGGCGATTTGACGCGCAGGCATGCGCGGGTCATTGATGCTTGGCAAGAATCGCAGCGCATGCGCGGTTCCTTTCAAAACCCTCGCCAAAGCCGCCCATCTTGTCCGCGCCCGTCATCAGCCGCACCGTTTTATTGCGCAACGTCGCCGAAACGCTCGGCTTCGCCGCCGCCGGCGGCTTGACGTTCGGCCTTGCCGGCATGCCGGCCGGCTGGCTCTCCGGCTCGATCATCTCGGTCGCCATCGCCGCTCTGGCCGGGCGGCCGATGTATATGCCGGTCAGGCTCATGCAGATCCTGATGGTGACCATCGGCATTTCGCTCGGCGCCGTGGTCACGCCGGAAACGCTCAACGGCATGGCGGCCTATCCGCTGTCCATCGCCGTGCTGCTTGTCGCCATGAGCATCGTCTCCGTTGTGGGCGCGGCTTATCTGCGCGTCGTGCACGGCTGGGACGGCGTTACCGCATATCTCGCCGCCGCGCCCGGCGGCCTGTCGCAGGTGATAGCGGTCGGCGCCGAACTCGACGCCGATCTGCGCGCCATCGCCATTGTGCAAACCATTCGCGTGGTCATCGTCGCGGTCGGCCTGCCGGCGGCACTGATGCTGTTCGGCCTTGCCGGCCACGCGCGCGGCAGTGTCGGTGGGCCGTTCGAATTCGCGCAGTTCGACGAACTTGCCGTTTTGATCGCGGCCTCGACCCTGATGGCGATCGTCGCCTACCGGCTGCGCTTTCCCGGCGGTTTGTTGTTCGGCGCCATGCTGACCTCGGCAGTGCTGCACGGCACCGGCCATATCCACATTTTGATGCCGTGGTGGATTGCCACCACGGCGATGGTCTGCTTCGGCGGCGTGATCGGCGCGCGCTTCGCCAATACGCCGGTGCGGCTGCTGCTCGACTTCCTCGGCGCCGCTTTCGGCTCGTTCGCGGTGACGGTGATCATCGCCGCCATGTTCGCGGCCGGTCTGATCGCGGTGTTGAAGCTTCCCGTTGCCGAGGTGATGATCGCCTTTGCGCCCGGCTCGGTCGACGCCATGATGCTGCTGGCGCTCGCGCTGCATCTCGACCCGGTCTATGTCGGCGCGCATCATTTGACGCGCATCTTCTTCGTGTCGTTCAGCATGCCGCTGGTGGCGCGCCGCAAGGCGCGCGCGCGTCCAAAACCGGACAACGCGGAGGTGCTCAAACGTCAGCGCCAGCGCTTTCGCTGGCCGTTTCAGGATTGAAAATGTCTGTCATTCCGGGGCGCACCGAAGGTGCGAACCCGGAATCCAGAACAATTCGTTGAGTTGTTTATTTGGCTCTGGATTCCGGGCCCGACACTTTGTGCTGTCCCGGAATGACGAGCAAAACTACTCCGCCGCCATCGCCTGCCGGTTCTTCGGCAGTTGCAGTCGTTCCCATACATCGACCAGCGCTTCGGCGAGCGCGTCAATGAGCGCGTCGTCGTGATACGGCGAAGGCGTGATACGCAGGCGCTCCATACCGCGCGGCACGGTCGGGTAGTTGATCGGCTGGATATAGATGCCGTGATCGGCAAGCAGCATGTCGCTAGCCTGTTTGCACTTCTCGGCGTCGCCGATCAGCACCGGCACGATATGCGTCGATGACGGCATCACCGGCAGCCCTGCGGCATTGAGCACGGCCTTGACGCGCGCGGCGCGATCCTGGTGGCGCTCGCGCTCCCATTGCGACGTTTTCAAATGCTTGATCGCGGCGGTCGCCGCCGCGCAGATCGCCGGCGGCAGCGCGGTGGTGAAAATGAAGCCCGGCGCGTAGGAACGCACGGCGTCGACCATCGCGGTCGAACCGGCGATATAGCCGCCGAGACAGCCGAATGCCTTGGCGAGCGTACCCTCGATCACGTCGATACGGGCGGCCGCATTGTCGCGTTCGGAAACGCCGCCGCCGCGCGGGCCATACATGCCGACCGCGTGCACTTCGTCGACATAGGTCATGGCGCCGTATTTATCGGCGAGGTCGCAGATGGCGTGGATCGGCGCAATGTCGCCGTCCATCGAATAAAGACTCTCGAACAGGATCAGCTTCGGCCGCGCCGGATCGGCGGCTTTGAGCAATTCTTCCAGATGCGCGACATCGTTATGCCGCCAGATTTGTTTCTCAGCCCCGGCCTGGCGCACGCCCTCGATCATGGAATTGTGGTTGAGCGCGTCCGACAAAATCAGGCAATTCGGCAGCAGCCGCGCGATGGTCGGAATGCCGGTCTGGTTCGAGACATAGCCGGACGTAAACAGCAGCGCGGCTTCCTTGCCATGCAAGTCGGCGAGTTCGCGCTCCAACTCGACCAGCGGATGATTGGTGCCGGCGATATTGCGGGTGCCGCCGGCGCCGGTGCCCATGCGCGCGGCCACATCGACCATGGCGCCGATCACCTTCGGGTGCTGCGCCATGCCGAGATAGTCGTTGGAGCACCAGATCACGACCTCGCGGCGGCCCTCAGGGCTGTGCCAGTAAGCGTGCGGAAAGCGGCCGGCGATGCGTTCGAGATCGGCGAACACGCGATAACGGCGCTCGTCACGCAGTTTGTCGAGAGCAGTGGAAAAAAAAACGTTGTAATCCATGAGTTTCGCTACTTTCCCGCCCCGGGATGCCGCCCAGCACCCTTTTTTAGAGGGCTTCCAGGCACTTTGTCGAGGCGAGATTGGTGAAATTCCAAAGTGCCGCATTGATGCGGGTCAATATACCGCGGCCGGCCAGCGGGGGCGCATCAGCGGGCGGTAAAAGCCGTAAGGTCGATAAACCCGCGCATTCCGGCCAGCATCAGGGCGCCGATATGCAATTGCAGGGTGAATTCGCCGGAATAGATCATGGCGGCCAGTTCCGCGGAACTGACCAGATTAAGCTCGATGCCGGCTTCGACCGCCGCGCCCGGCGCGCGCGGGCCGGCTTCGACGAAAAACGAATGCACACGGTTCGACAGCCGGGCGGTGCAGGGCGCAAAGACGCCGAGCGCGTGCACGGCCTTGGAGCTATGCCCGGTCTCCTCCAGCAACTCGCGCTCGCATGTGCGCGCCGGGTCTTCGCCTTCGTCGACCAGACCGGCCGGCAGTTCCCAGGTGTGGCGCTCGAGCGCTGGGCGGTATTGCCGCACGACCGGGATACGCCCATCCGGCGTCAGCGCCACGATGGCGATGTAATCCTGCTGGCCGACCGCGTGATAAAGCTCGGTGGTGCCGTCCTTGTATGCGACCTCGCGCTCGATCACCTTCATCCAGGGCGAGATGTCGATGGTGCGGCGGGACTTGATTTTCGGAAATTCGCCCATGCTCCGCCCTCGCGTTCAATTGTTTTAGAGAAACCGCGGCAGAGGCAGCGGCGTGATCAATTGTCCCTTGTAGCCCTTGGCGCGCAGCTTTGGCGCCAATTCATCGGCGATGTGCCACGAGAAGATGATCGCGCATTCCGGCTGGTCGGTAAACAACCGCGTCTCGTCCACCACCGGGATCGCGGTGCCCGGCATGCATTTGCCGATTTTCAGCGAGCCCGGAATTTCGCAGACATAATCGATGATGCCGTCGTCGAGCCCGACATAGTTGAACAGCGTCGAGGCGCGCGATGGCGCGCTGATGCCGACCACGCGCGCCCCTTTTTCCTTGAGGTCCTTCAACATCGACAGCAGCCGCAGTTTCGACAGCAGCACATCGTGCTTGAATTGCTTGAGGCGCTCGGCCATGGCGTCGCCGCGCGGCTCGGCCGCCAGCATGGCCGCCACCGAGTCCTGAACTTTATGCTTGCCCTTCTGCCCGGCATAAACGCGGATCGAGCCGCCATGGCTCGGGATCGGGCGCGCGTGAAACACTTCGAGGCCGTGCATCTCCAGAAGATGTTTCAGACTGGTGAGCGAATAATAGCGCAGATGCTCGTGATAGACCGTGTCGTATTGCAGCGTGTCCAAAAGCGGAATGAGATAATGCGATTCCGAAATGAACACGCCGTCCGCGCCGATCATCTCGACAATGCCATCGACGATCGCATGCACGTCCTCGATATGCGCAAAGCAGTTCGCCGCCGTCACCACGCGCGCGGGCCCGTGCTCGGCCACCACCTCGCGCGCAACCTTCGCGCCGAAATAACGCTTGATGGTCGGAATGCCGCGCGAATTGGCAATATCGCCCACGTCGGTCGGTTCGATGCCGAGAATGCGGTTGCCGGCTTTCTGAAAGTTCGAGATTAGCGTGCCGTCATTCGACCCGATATCGACGACGAAGTCTTTTTCGGTCAGGCCGAGCATAGCGGCGCTCTCGCGCTGCAAGTCGGCGAAATTGTCACGCAGCAATTTGGTGGTGCCGCTGATGTATGGATATTCCGGCGGAAAGATAATGACCGGATCGACCGCCAGCCCGAGCTGCACCAGATCGCAGTTCCGGCAATGCAGCAAATCCGTCGGAAACCAGGGCTGCTGGCGCGGCACCTGGCCGATCGGCACCATCTGGTTCACCGGCGGCATGTAGCCGAGCGACAACACGGCATCGAGGCTTGTAGAGCCGCAGATCTGGCATTGCTCGACCGGGACGCTTGCGCCGGTGCCGGCGGCAGCGGCGATTTTGGTGGGACGCAAGGCTATTTCTCCTCCCGATCTTCAGGCTTTGTGCGCCAGATCGGCGTTGTTCCAGTACCAGTCGAGCGTTGGTTTCAAACCCTCGGCCAAAGTCACGCGCGGTCTATAGCCGAGCGCGGCCAGTTTAGAAATGTCGGGGCAGCGGCGCCGCGTGCCGCCTTGCTGCAATTTGCCGGGCACGATCTCGATCGCGCGCCCGGCCTGGCGGGCCACCAGCCGCGCCACCGCGGCAATCGAGAGCTCTTCAGTAGTGCCGACGTGATAGATGCCGAGATGCTCGCCCTTGTCACGCATGACCATGACGCCGGCGACCAGATCGTCGATGTAACAGAACGAGCGGGTCTCCTCGCCGGTGCCCTGGATGTCGAAGCGCAACGTGCCCGAGGGCTGCGCCTTGCCGAGCTTTTGCATCCGCAGCGCGAATTGCGGCACCACGTGCTCGAAGCCCATGTCGGGCCCGTAGACATTGTGCGGGCGGAATATGAGGACGCGCTCGAAATATTTGCGGCCGAAATTGATCGCCATCAATTCGCTGATCAGCTTGCCGCCGCCATAGGAATAGCGCGGGTTGAGCACGTCCGGCACCGACAAAGGCGCGTCCTCGGCAGTCGGCACCTGCGGCGGCGACTGATAGACTTCCGACGAGGACGCCAGAATGAGATTGCCGACATTTTGTTTGCGGCAGGCATCGATCACGTTGATCATGCCGCGCACACCGACGTCGAGCACCAGATCTGGCTGGCTGTAAAAGAATTCCGTGCCGTTGACGAAGGCAAGATGATGCACTTCGTCCATGCCGCGCGCCGCGCTATCGACCGCCTCGGCGTTGCGAATATCGCCGCCGATGAATTCGATATCCTTCTCCACGTCCGCCATGCGGCGTGGGCGCCCGCGTGAATTGTCATCGAACACGCGCACGCGCGCGCCGGATTTGACCAGCGCCTTCACCAGTCCGGAGCCGATGAACCCGCTGCCGCCGGTGACGAGAATCTTGGGCGCGCTCATGTCTTCGATGCCCCTCTATCAGGGCGTACCGTTTGCTTCATCTTCTACTCTATATCAACGCCGAGGTGCGGTTTTGCCTTTGTAGATATTCATGATGTAGATAACCAGCGCATTCTGCTAGTTTGCGCCCGCCGACTCCCGGCTATACCAGCGAAACATCGCCGCCATGCCAAATTCAAATGGTCCGTCGGATCAGCCCATCGCGTGGTTCGGCCCGCATCTGACCGGCCGCGAGTTCGATCGGCTGCGCGGTGTCCTCGACCGCCAATACATCAATGACGGGCCTTTGGCGCGCGAATTTGAGCGCAAGGTGGCAGCCTATGTCGGGACCCGTCACGCCGTGGCGGTGTCGAGCGGAACGGCCGCGATTGCGCTGGCCTTGATGGGCGCCGGCATCGGACCTAGCGACGAGGTGCTGGTGCCCGATCTCACCTTTATCGCGACCGCCAACGCCGTGCGGCTGGCCGGCGCCGACGTCAAGCTGGTGGATGTCGAGCCGGTGCGCTTCGGGGTCGATCCGGACGCGGTCATCGCCGCGATAGGTCCGCGCACCCGCGCCTTGGTGACCGTCGATGTCAATGGGCGCGGCGCCGACTATGCGCGGCTCGAACCGATTTGCGAAAAAGCCGGCATCGCGCTCATTTGCGACGCCGCTGAGGCGCTCGGTTCGCGTTTCGGCGGTCGCATGCTCGGCTCATTCGGATTGTGCGGTTGCTTTTCCTTTTCCGCCAACAAGACGATCACCGCGGGCCAGGGCGGCATGGTCGTCACCGACGATGACGCGCTGCACGGTCGCTTGCGAGAACTCAAGGATCAGGGTCGCCGTACTGGCGGCAGTGGCGGCGACGACGATCATCCCGTACTTGGCTTCAATTTCAAATTCACCGATTTACAGGCCGCGGTGGCGCTGCCGCAGTTCGACGAGATCGAGGTGCGGCTTGAAGCGGCGCGCTGCCGCGACCGGCTCTACGCCGAGCGCCTTGCCAATCAGCCCCGTCTCTTTTTGCCGCCGCTATCGGAGCCGGGCGAAGTGCGGCAGTGGACCGACATCCTGCTGGAAGACCGCGCCGGGATTGGCGCCGCGCTCGATGCCGCCAAAATCGGCCATCGCTCTTTCTGGCACCCGCTGCATCGGCAAGAGCCTTATCGCGGCGACGACAGGCAGTTTCCCAACAGCATCGATATTTCACGTCGCGGTCTCTGGCTTGCGTCTCGTCTCGATCTCACCGAAACCGATATCGACCGCATCAGCTCAATCATCGTTTCGGCGTTGCGCCGTTAACGTAGCCGAGCGCCGCGGCATAGCGGATCATTTTTTCGCGTGGCCGTTGCTTCAGCGGCTTGGCCGGCGTGCCGGCATAAATCGTCCACGGTTCGGTGCTTTTCGTCACCAGCGAGCAGGCGCCGATCACCGAACCTTCGGCCAGGGTGACGCCTGGCATGATCACGGCGTTGGTTCCGACATTGGCAAAATTTTCCAGAACGACCGGCGCAAGTTTCATGGTGTCCTTATAATCTTCCGGCAAAGACGCCGGCCCGATCAAGCCCTCGCCCTGGAACCGGTCGCTGCCGCAGATGACGCGACAGCCGGCCGCGAGATTGGTGAAGTTGCCCATTTTGAAAAAGGCGCGTGCGCCGCCGACAACCGTTACATAGGGTCCAATATGAACATAGTCTTCGATTTCGGCGGCGGTTGTGATATAGGCCCCGTTGTCGATGGCAACGTGACTGCCAATACTGACGAGCTGGGGTCTGCGGATCGCAACATTCGGCCCAATAACGACATCGGTCCCGATCCTGGCGAATGCGATGTCCTGATCCGGCGGCATAAGAGGGGTCCGGTTGATTCGAGCAAACTTGGGTCATCCTAGAGCATGATCGTATTTAATAGAACCGCGGACCCGATGACTTCCGTTTCGTCGAGTAACTGGCTGCGCGTGCTGGTGCTCGTCCTGCTGGTCGCGGCCGTCGGCTTGCCGATCAATCGGCTGACCGATTACGCCCCGCTCGCGATCGCGGCGGTGTTGATTTATTGCGGTGTTTTGACGCTGCGCCTGCGTAACTGGCTGGCCGCCGCCGCCGTGGCCGTTGTTGTGGCATTGTTGCCGCTCGTTCTTTCGCCGGCCCCGATCGCGGAAGGCGAGAACGTGTTTTTGCCGGTCAAGCCGGGCAATGTCTTTGAGCGGCAATTGCCGCCAGACGTGTACCGCTTCATGAAAGACGAATTCGACGCGCTCTATCCGCCGGGCGTACGCTGTGCGCCGAAATCGGAAGGGTGTTGGCAGGACGGAAAAGTGCCCGATCGGCTTTACGCCTTCTCTGCTGATGGCGCTTTGCAACGCCCGGAATTCTCCCGCTCGCTCACGTCGATCGATTTCAACAATCCGGTTTGGTTGCGCCTCGGTTTTGTTAATGACGTCGGCTACAATTGGTACACAGGTGCGCCGGACGTCCATCGCGCCGACCGCAACAAGAAAATCTGGATGGGTCTCGACCGGTGGCGCATTACAATGCCGTGGTTCATGATGCTGCGTTTCCCGTCCGATTATGCGGGAGCGCACCTATGCTGGCGCGGCGATGTGATTTGGCCGGGCGCCGAAGACCGGTATACGCCGATACGTCATACCGATATGGCGTGCCGCGACATCAGCCAACACGATATCGGCCGCCAGATATTCGCCGTTTCGATCCAGCCGAACACTCTGGCGGTGAAGCTGGATGCGCCAGGTTCTATCGACGCACGGTTGTTCGTCATGACCGCCGCGCGCTGGCTCGCGGTAATCGCCGTGCTGGTTTTGCTGGTTCGCGTGCGGTTGCGCGACACCGCGCGTCCGTTCACCCTAATCGTGCTGGCGCTGATGGTCATCGCGATGATCGACGCCGGCTTTATCGGCGGATGGCGTCCGATGGACGGCGGCGACGATGGTCTCGCCTACACTGGCTTTGGCCGCATTATTCTTCAGCATCTCATCCACGGAAATATCGTGGATGCGCTGATCGGCGTCGAACGCGTATATTTTTATGGCGGGCCGGGTATTCGTTATTTCCGCGCTCTCGAAATGATCGTCTTTGGCGACACTAACCTTGGCTATCTGTCGCTGGTTCTGCTGTTTCCGATCCTCGTGCTCGCCTTGTTCAAACGGTTTTTGTCTGACGCCTTTGCCTGGCGCATCGCGCTTATCTTTACGGCAACGCCGGCTGGCGCCATTTTCGGATCGAGCTTTTTCCATTACGCGAAATGGAGTTCCTACGGCTTTGCCGATCCCATTGCGGTCATCTTCATGATCTGGGGCGCTTGGGTCCTGATCGGGCCGGGCAGCGGCGCGCCGCGGGACATGGGCTCGGCGGCGGGCGCCGGCCTGCTTTTCGCGCTAGCCATCTTCATGAAGCCGATTGTCGCGCCCATGCCTGGAATTCTGCTCGGCGGAGCGGGTATTGCCGCGCTTGCCGGCGGGCAATGGCGCCGTCTCGCAGGAATGTGCGTCGGTTTCCTGCCCGTCCTGGTGATGCCGCTGCATAATTGGATATTCGGGCACGTATTTGTCTTGTTCAGCAGCAATTCGCATTTGCCGGGAACTTATGTCATGGCGCCGTCGGATTATGCCGCCGCACTGCTCGAACTGCTGCGGTTGAATTTGGCAGGCGAGCAGCTTCATCGCGCGATCTCCCAAATCGGAGATTGGCTCACAGGTTCGGGCGAACTTCGTGCGACGATCCCGCTGCACGCGGTCGCCGTCGCTGTTGTCGTCTATGTCGTCGTTCGCGGCCGTGAAATCGATCCTTGGGTGCGCCTGATCGGTGCCGCGGTCATGGCAGAGTATGTCGTCGACCTGATCTATGCCGCGACGGCGCGCTATTATTTCGGCATGTGGCTGCTGACGGCGCTGGTCGTTTGTGTTGCCGTCGAGCGTTGGCTCCCGGCTTGGCTGCAAAGTCACGGTTGGCGCCGGACGGATGGCGCGCTCGAACGCATTCTCGCTTATCGGTCGGCGCAAGCATCGTGAGCAACTCGCCCGTCACCCTTTCAATCCTGCTGCCCGTTCGCAATGAGGTTCTCAACCTGCGCGTCATGCTGCGCATCCTCAACGCGGCATTGATTGTCCCACATGAAGTCCTGGTGATTTTCGACGATGAGAACGACGCCAGCATCGCGGTGGTGGAAGAAGCGAGCCGCAGCTTTCCGGGCGTGCGTCCGGTGCTCAACACCGCCGGGCGGGGCGTCGCCTTTGCCATTCGCGCCGGCGTCGCGACCGCCTCCGGCGAGCGTGTCCTTCTTTTCGCCGCCGATGAAGTCGGGCCAGTGTTGGCGATCGACGACATGCTCGCCTTGATGGACGAGGGCGTCGAATTCGTCAGCGCCACCCGTTATGCCCACGGCGGCCGCCGGCTCGGCGGTTCGATGATCGGACACGCGCTCTCGCGCATCGCCAACTGGCTGCTGTTTCATGCCTCCGGCACCGGACTTTCCGACTCGACCACCGGCATCAAGATGTTCCGGCGCGCCGATTTTGAAGCCTTGAGTCGGAATTCAACTTCGGTCGGTTGGGCGGTTGCGTTCGAAATGGCGATCAACGCTCATTTGCTCGAGCTTAAACTCGGTGAGGTGCCGATCATCTCGATCGATCGGCTCTTTGGCGGCCAGTCGACCTTTCGGTTGATCCCGTGGGTGCTCGGTTATTTCGGTTACTTCGCCACCGCGATGACCAAACTGCCGCGTTCGAAACGGCCTCCGGTTACGATTCGCATTCCTGCGGGAACCTGATTAAATCGACCGGATCAAATCGCACCGGCTTTCACCATCGCGAAAGACCTCCCATGAGCAAGACACCCGTCGGCATTGCGAACGGTTTGACCAATTACGGCGACCGCGACTTTTCGCTGTATCTGCGGCGCTCCTTCGCCAAGTCGATGGGCTATACCAATGCCTCGCTGGAAAAGCCGGTGGTCGGCATCGCCTATACCGGTTCCGGCTTTAACAATTGCCACCGCCATTTCCCCGAATTGCTTGAGGCGGTCAAGCGCGGCGTGCTCGCCGCCGGCGCGCTGCCGGTGGAATTTCCGACGATTTCGCTGGGCGAAGTCTTCCTCAATCCGACCAGCCTGAAATTCCGTAACCTGATGTCGATCGACACCGAGGAAATGATCCGCGCGCAGCCGATGGATTCGGTCGTGCTGATGGGCGGCTGCGACAAGACGTTGCCGGCGCAATTGATGGGCGCGGTCTCGGCCGACAAGCCGTCGGTGATGCTGATCGGCGGCCCGATGATGACCGGACGCCATCATGGCGAACGCCTGGGCGCCTGCACCGACTGTCGCCGCTTCTGGGCGAAATATCGCGCCGGTTCGATCGATGAGCAGGAAATCAACGAGGTCGAAGGCAAGCTCGCCACCACCGCCGGCACCTGCGCGGTCATGGGCACCGCTTCCACCATGGCCTGTATCGTCGAAGCGCTCGGCATGGCGCTGCCCGGCACCGCCGCCATTCCCGCAGTGCATGCCGACCGCCTGCGCGCGGCGGAAGAAACCGGCGCGCTCGCTGTCAAGCTGATCGGCAGCGAATTAAAGCCGAGTAAGATCGTCACGCCGAAGTCGGTGGAGAACGCGCTGCGCGTGCTGCTCGCCATCGGCGGCTCGACCAACGCCATCATTCATCTCACCGCGATCGCGGGGCGCGCCGGCATTCCGGTCTCGCTCGAAAAGTTGAACGAACTTTCCGACACCACGCCGGTGCTGGTGAACCTGAAGCCAGTCGGCAACGGCTACATGGAAGACTTCTACGCCGGCGGCGGCATGGGCGCGCTCATGCGCGAACTCAAAGATCTCCTGCATCTCGATTGCATGACGGTGACTGGCGAAACGCTCGGGCAACGCCTCGACGTCGATGCCGGCGACTGGGTCGACCGCGGCGTCATCGCGGCACGCAAGGAGCCGCTCGAACCGGTCGGCGGCTTGGTGTCGCTGTTCGGCAATCTCGCGCCCGGCGGCGCCATCCTCAAGCGCTCGGCCGCCGATGAAAATCTGTTCGAGATCGAGGGCCGGGCGGTGGTGTTCACGTCGCTCGAAGATCTCGCCGCGCGCATCGACGATCCCAATCTCGACGTCACCGAGAAGGACATTCTCGTTTTGCAAAACGCCGGCCCGCATTCCACCTCGGCGATGCCGGAAGCCGGTTACCTGCCGATCCCAAAGAAGCTCGCCACCAAAGGCGTCAAGGACATGGTGCGTGTGTCGGACGCGCGCATGAGCGGCACCGCTTTCGGCACCATTGTGCTGCACGTCACGCCGGACTCGGCCTCCGGCGGCCCGCTCGGGCTGGTGCGCAACGGCGACCGCATCAAGCTGTCGGTGAAAGAGCGCAGCATCGATCTTTTGGTCGACGCAGCGGAACTCAAAAAGCGCGAGGCCACGCGTGCCAAGCCGCCGGAGACGCCACCGCGCGGTTATTCACGGCTTTACGCGCAGGAAATCACCGGCGCGGATCAGGGCTGCGATTTCGGATTCTTGCGCCCGCGCTGAACCGGCTTTTTTAGGAAATGGTGCTGCCACACAGGATCGAACTGTGGACCTCCTCATTACCAAGGAAGGGGTCCAGTTTCAAAAAACACTTGGCTTGCCAACTACTTAGGGTCATCGCTCGGCTCCTCGCGTGTCAGATTCGTGTCGAACAAAACGCGCCCTTCGACGGCGGCCCGCTGAAACTCAGGATCGTCCCTCAAGTAACCTTGGACCGACCGCACGTCGCGCCAGCCGCCCTGCCGCATGGCGGCGCGAAGATCGATGCGGCCGAGGTCGGTAGCAAGCTTGTGTCTCAGCCAGTGTTGGGTGAACTGCTGGAGAATCGCCAGATCCTCAGCCAACATCTTTCGCGCCTGCCGCGCTCCGGCGACGTCACCGACGGTTTCAAAGGCAGCGATCGTCTCGGCGCCCCGCACTTTCAACACTGCGATTGCGCGCCGCTTTGCCGCATTAAAACCAGTCTTATTTCTCGTACCGGTGTACCCGCGGTTCGGCTTATACGGACGCCCGCGAGGCGTCAGGAACAGCGGCGCGTCGCCGGCAGGGCTCACCTGCCCCGCGCGAACCTGTAATTCGCGCCATGAAAGATAATCTTCCAGGAAGGGACGCGCCGATTCCGGCAAAGCCGCCGGGACATCATCACCATTCTTAGTATCGTGAAATGTCAACGTCATGGCGTTCGGGCTCATGACGAGATCGTCAAGGCAACATCCGAATAGAACGCTACTAACTCGCGCGCCGGTGGCAGCTTCGGTGACAAGCTGCGTTGCGATCGTGACGTGGCTCTGTTCCAAAATCAGGCTGATGAGATACGGCCGGACATTCGCGACCTTGCGGCGCGCGCGCTTGGTCGGATTGCGCGCGGCCTTGTCACGATTGAACGCGGGCATTCTTTGATACTGGCCTTTGCGGATAGCCGAGTTCAGAAAAGCGTGCACCACGCTCAAATACCGTTCGCGCCCGGAACTGGCGCTCCCCTTCTTACGGTCGTCGACGAACGTGATGAATTCCGCAGGAGAGACATCTCGCAGGATGCGCGTTCCGAATTTCCTCACGACGTCCTTAATTACAGCCGCGTCCGTCGGCCCAATGGGGCGGTCTTTCGGCCGTGTCATGAACCCAAGTGCAACTTCGGCGACGGAGAGCGGCTTTACATCGCCGCCAAGCTCCCCGCGAATTCGTTCCTCCAAGGCACGCGCGGCCGCTAGGGCCGATTCGAGATTCTCGCGCGAAAACCGAAGCTCAAGGCTTGCGCGTACGCGCCGTCTGAGGCCGGCATGCCGTACGGTGCCGCGCGCGTGGTAGTGACCGTCGCGCACGAAAACCGTCAGGCTGCCGACGCGCCAGGTGGTCTTCGGCGACTTTGCCTTCGGCTGACGAAATTTTGCTACAACTGCGGGCACTGTTTGACCTCGGTCGTCGCCGCGTGCTCGTCTTCGCTGTCGTGAACCGAACTACCGGGCTCGCCGGCCGGATTTTTATCGTGACGGAAAGCGAGGACGCTGAGCATCGCGGCCGTCGCCGCCGCCGCTTCGCGGGCGGACCTGTTGTGGCCGCCGGGCCCCTTGCGCCAACCGGCTAGGACTCCACCGGGTTCGCTTTCATCCTCAATGGCCTGCTTTAGCGATTGGAAGTTAGCTGGTGACCACACCCGCTTTCGCCCATGAAACGTGTGGAAATGGAAGCGCCGATCGTGCAGCGGACGGTCTTCCTCGGCGGCCAGCCAGCCGTTCAATGTCGACAGCCCGATTCCGAGTCGCGCCGCGACGGTGCGGGCATTCAATGGTGTTTCGTCTTGCTGCATAGCTTCGAAACCTGATCCGCGGCGCTGCGTTGCGCTAAATTTGGGACGACTTGGCGGTGGACTTGTTGAATATCCGGTCGGTGAAAACTTCCCGGAGCCAGGACGTCGTCGCCGCAACCTCCTGCTCGTCACCGGCAATACTGAGTTGCGACATGTCGCCGTCGACGTGGAATTGGCCATCATCCCCGAATTCGACTTCGTACCGTGAGCGCGCGATTACAACCGACACAGACATAGAAACGCACGCCATGTATCTGACGGCAGCGTCGATCACCGGCTTGGCGACGCGATCGAATTCGGGAGTGCCGAGCCGGTGCCCGATCGCGATGCCGGCCACAGTGAAGCCACCCACTTGGGCCTCGGCCCACGAGGTTGCGATAAAGGTCGTGTGTTTACCGCACGGGCCGACGGCGGCATCGCGGGCGGCGCGCGTTGCGAACACCTCGGGTTGGCCCAGTATCATGCCGCAGGTGCCAGTACGTAGCCTGTCGTAGAGGTGCATGTTTCTCTGCTCCTCAAGGATCTTTCCGATATCGCGAGGTGGTTCAGGCATGAG
Source organism: Pseudolabrys sp. (assembly GCA_035648715.1). GTDB lineage: Bacteria > Pseudomonadota > Alphaproteobacteria > Rhizobiales > Xanthobacteraceae > Pseudolabrys. The sequence continues at coordinate 17,825 of DASRLA010000062.1, read as the reverse complement.
GCGGGTGAAAAAACACTCATCCAAGCGCACTGGTAGCTCCTCTGATCGAATGTAGCGATCGGTCCTGCACGTCATGCGATTCTCAACTAGACATCTTACCATACGTGTAGTACACGAATGAGTCAATACATTCCTATAAATGCCAAGCGATGTCATGAGAAACGCGCAGGACAGGGCAGGGTGGAAGCGGCCTCTGCTCGCAAGTCGAAAAGGTTGCGATCGCGAAGTGCTACGAGTTTGTGCGGGCTTCGAAAGGCCCGACGATCGAGCGCACGATGAATCGGCGAATGCCGGCCAGTCGCTGGACCTGGGCGCCGAGGCGGACGATGTGCGGGTTTCGGACGGCCATCCAAATTGCCGCACGGAAGGCCGGATCCATAATTCCGGACGCGACGAGCGACACCAGTTCCCGCGCGTCGGCGTCGTCTGGCGCCTTGGCGTGGCATTGTGCCCAACCGGCGGCCTTATCGGCTGTGCGCTGGTCCCGTTTTCTCTGGGCCTCCGGAGAGAGCGGTTTCTCGGTAGGAGGCGCGTCTTTCTCGTCCACGCCCTCGTGACCGTTGCCGAGCTGGATCCAGGCCAGCTTTTGCACGTAGCCGTCCGCGGTGAGGAGCCCAACGAGGTCGATGCAGGAGTGCTCGGCGTGACCGTTTTGCCCCTGTGCATGGTCGTTCGGTTTCATCGTCTTACCAATCCGTGACTAGTCACGACTAGTCACAACTGCCGTCAGTCAGCGTCTCATCTCACCATACGTGTTTTACACGCATGAGTCAAGTGATTCGCCTAAAACGCCGATGGGGGCTATATTGCGATATTCGTAGGTATAAACAGGGCAGAGACAGTGGCGACCTCGGGTCAACTCGTAGAGGCGGTAAGCCGGGCGACCGGCTTTGCCGAAGAAACCGTCGTCGTCCATATGCGGAATCTGCGGGAGGCAGGCCACATCGCCATAGGCGGGAGAGGGCCGTCCGCAGCAAAAATGACTGCCCGCGATGCCGCAAAATTGCTTATTGCGGTCCACGGTTCAAACTATGTGAAGGAATCTGCGGGCGCGCTGGCGTCGTTTTCGCGGTTGTTGGCTTATCGTCGTGAGTTGGTCTCACCAGCGGAGCGAACCGTTCCGGTGACCATCGCTCCGCATTGGATAGACGGGCCCAAGCATTGGAGCGTCGGCTATCCTCTGATCAGTGGGCTGAATGGTGAAATCGTCAGAAATCGGTTTGGCCTCGATCGCATCGCGATTGGCAAGACATTTGAAGATGCATTGGTGATGATCATTGAGTCGATGCTGGCCGATACACTCTTTCCACCGTTGCAATCATCTGACTTCCGTAAACCCCCATCCAAAATTCAAAGTTATAGGAAACGGATCTGGGTCACGCTCTATCGTCCACAACCCTATTCCTCGATTACTTACCTCGCGGAGGGGATCACGTACGAAATGATTTTGTTTCAACCCAAGTCGTTTGGTTCTGCCTTTGGTTACAAAGATACATCTAAGCCCAAAAAGGAGGCCGTGTCGTACCGAGCGAGTGACTTTAATGAACAGTCACTCGAAATAGTCTGCGAGGCGTTGGGAAATGGCCCGCCGGGACGGCGCCGTGCCCAAATAATGTCTCCAGCATAGATTCGCCGAAAAATTCTAGTCACATGTCAACTTTCGTTATTGGGGGCGGCGACTCACGCTCAGATAGGCCCCCACGATCTACGTCGGTCGTTGACGACCTTTTTTGAGAACCGCGATCAGGGCTCTGCGCCATTCCCTGGTGCGGCATCGGCCCGGATCATTGATGGTGAGTCTGCCGATTATTGGACGATAGTTCGAAGGACAAAACAGCGGTTCCTAAACCGAAGGTCGGAGGTTCGACTCCTCTCGGGACCACCATCCAGATTTTTAGCCGTTGAAAGTAAAACGATTTTCGCTCTGATTGTCCCACTGCATATCTGAGTGGGACAGCAAACGTTCACGTTTCGCTCTTTCGCAACTTCGCCATAGCGCTGTCGGCCAGCTTGGCGCCTGCCGCCGCGCGCGTGTAGCGCTCGACCTCTGCCAGCGTCTTGTGTCCGGTGATCGACATGATCTCATGCGCGGTCGCGCCGCGCTCGGCGAGCCGCGCTGCCGTTGCCTTGCGGAGGCCATGAGCCGTGCAGTTTGACAATCCAGCCTCGTTGCACCGGTCGCGAAACCAATTTCCGAAACCTGCCGGTGTGAACGGGCGACCGTATTCGGTGACGAGAAAGGTCAAGTGCCCTGATGGCATCGCAGCGATTGCGGTTACAAGATCGGGGTGTGCAGGAATATCGAGCGACACCGGCGCGCGATGTTCGTTTTTTCCCTGCGTGTACCGAATGCGCCCGTCGCGCAAATGCTGCGGCCCGAACCGAACGGCGTCCTCTCGCCGGCATGCGGTGTACAACAGAATTGCCAGCGCAAGCCGTGCCTTGCTCCCAATCGGATGCCGTTGCTCAAACGCCGCGACTTCTTCCAGCGACCAAGAGTGGAAGCCCTGCGTTGCATAGTGAATCAGCCGCACATCGCGCGCCGGATCAACCTCGGCTTCATCGGCTTCGACTGCCCATCGGAAAAGCGCGCGCAACGCCTTAACGCGAATATTTGCTGCGCCAGGCGTCTCGGCTTTTTCGTCGCGCAATTTGCGAATGTGACGAGACTGCAAGGCGGCAACCGGCTTGTCGGCGTGTGCTGCGCATATCTCGTCAAGCGCTCGACGCCGCCAGTCTCGCGTGCTTTTGTCCAGCGCCTTGAATGTGGCGCTCGCGTAATAGATTCGGCACAGATACCCGAACGAGCCGCGCGCCATCGTGCGCGCCTGACGCGGCGCCGTCGATGTAGCGGCAATTGCCGCGTGATATTCACGCATAAAATCATCCGAGCCGGGCACACCGAGAAGGCGGACCTTTGGCCGGTCAGTCAGCCGGACGTAGTAACGCACGTTGCCGTAGCGATCTATGTCCGAGCTAACGAATTTCAGGCGAATCCGCATCAGTCGCCATCCCAAGGGTTATTGCCGCCATCGTCCAGTGCCTCGAATGCCACGTCAAGGCGCCGGCGGTCCCAAATTGTACGACCGTTGATGCGCTTTGCCGGCGGCATCCGGCCATCTTTGACCAGCTGGTCGAATAAAGACGCGCCAATGCCGATATAGGCCGCTGCCTGGACCCGCGATAAACCGCGCGGGGCCAGCGATGGCGGCAGCACATCGGCCGGCTTTCGCCGCGTATCGGTAGCGGTTTCTGGCATCGTGTAAGCGCCGTTGCTTTGGAATTGGTGCGGCCGTTTCCTCCTTGACCCCTGTTTCGTCCCCATAGGCCGTTAGGCATTACGGGCAGCGGAGGCAAAGGGAGAAGGAATTTTCGTTGTTGGACGGGCCGCGACGCCCTCAAAATGAGCCTCCGCCTTAAGTTACTAGGCGGCGGCGCTCATGACGGTGCCGCGCCAATCTTCGATGCCGCAGCCGAAGTCGAGGATGGTGCGGAATTCCATGCCGAGCGTCGTCCAGCCCTCTCGCACCTTGATCTGCGGGCCGGCATGACCGTTCAGATAGGCAATGACGATGGTCGCGAATTGGTTCTTATCCGCGAACAACCGCCAGGTATTGTCGGTGAAGCGCGGCTCGACGTGAACCGCCAACTGCCCGGAAAACGGATTGACATTGTCCGCCGTATTCGGAGTGATCGCGGCAACGCACTGGAGCGCGGTAGCTTCGATCGCCGCGCCGACCACGAGGTGTTTCGGCGTCACGGTGATTCGCGTCTCGCCGTCGATGTCCTTCATGCCGCGCAAAGATTTTCGCGCCAAATCAAGCGACGTGATACTGAGAGGCGAGGTGCCGCCGGTGAGCAAGTTGCCGCGCCCTGCATCATAGAGCGGCGTATCGTCGGGGAGATCGACGCCATGCCCTCCGTTCGCCGAGAACAGAGCAAACAATTGATCGGCCTCATAGCTTGCGGCGGCGCGGCCCCACCATTTCGCCGAGTCGCCGAAGGCATTGAGATCGTCGTTGATCAGCGCCTCGCGCGTGATCGCAAACATTCGGCCTGAGGTCTTGAGGCTAAATGAGGTCGCCGATTCCGTGCGGGAGCCGAATTTCAGTTCTCCGCCCTCCGGTTTGTCGAGGAGTGCCGGCGCCTCGCTGAGGCGGATTGAGGTCAGCGGACGGAAATCAGCGGCGTCGCGCCGTTTGGCAAGCGTCTTGAGCGGCGTCTCGGCGATCTCGTAAGCATCCAGAAGGATGCGATTGCCGGAGTGGAGCAATAGGTTCGGGAAGTCGGAAGTAGAATGCTCGCCACCGGCCATCATGATCTTATCGACGACGCCGCTGCGGTTTGCCCACGACACGCGCTCGCCACGCGCTTCTATCAATTTGGCGCCGAGATCGAGAATTGAGCAGCCCATCAAATCACGGGCGGGGCTCTTGGCGTCGGGGTCGGTGCCGGACATTCTTGCGTAGAGCACGTCCGAAATCGTGGTAGCGAGAAAATCGACGTTTCCGAACGTGTTGCCATCGGAGCGGCGCGCGCCGGTCGGTGACGGTTTGTTCGCGTTGTGCACGGCCGCCATCTTGACGACCAGCGCATCGCGCGCGGCTTCGTAGTTAGCAGCACTGGCGACGATCTCATTCAGGTCGGCAAGTGCGATGTCGCTCGGCGCCGCGATTTTAAAAAAGCGGCCCGCCCACGGCTTGTCGTGTGCGGTGTCGGTATCGGTAAAACTCATGGTAATCGTTCCTCTCTTGTGATGCCCCAAAAATGCGGGCGTGTTGCGGTACTGCGAATAGTCGAAGGAAGCGTAGATGCGTGCCCGCTCGCCATCGGATTTGCGGGTCGCGAAGCCGTCGCCGATCGCCTGGTCGGCGTCCATCCAGGTTTCGGCGGTCATTAAGTCGCCGATGGCCTTTTCGGATTTTCCGGTGCGCCTGGCGTAGATTTCACGAAACTGGTTGCTGATAACGTCGAGGCGCGCAGCGGTCTGCCGGTGATCGGTCGACGTACCGAAGGTAATTGTGCGCGGGTCGTGAACCATGATCAGCGCGCCATCGCGCATGACGATATCGTCGCCCGCCATCGCGATAAGCGATGCGGCGGATAGCGCGCAAGCATCGACGTTGATCGTGATTTTTCCGGGGTGGTTTTTGAGCGTGTTGAAGATAGCGAGACCTTCCATAGCCGCGCCGCCGGCGGAATTGAGATTGATTGTCATGTCGCCGGCGCCATGCTCGTCGAGCGCGTCGCGAACGTCTTTGGCGGAAAAGCTGGCGGAATCGGGGAGCGCTTCGGCGCTCACAGCCCCGTACAGGGTGAGCGTCGAATCTTTCAGCAATGGCATGGGATGGTGTCCTTAGTCGGGTTGAACGGTCAGTGGCCTTTCGGCGCCGGCGCCGGATCGATGATGACCGGCTTTCCACTCGCGAGTGCCGTGGCGATAGCTTGTGCAGCGGCGAAAAATTCAAAGGGGATGCCGAGTGCGTCGGCGATGTATTGCATCGTCATCGCTTCGCCGGTCTCGATGCGCGCATTGGTCGTGCGGCAGCGTTGCGCAAAGTCCGGCGGTATGCGGAACAGCACGGGTTCATTGGTCGCCATCGGCGGCCCCCTTTAGCTCTAGTGATGTGAGGTGAGTGTGCCGACTTACGCAGTCGGCAAAACGAATCGCTTAAGCGAACTCGTTATCTTCGATTTTGATTCCGAGATCGGCGGCACGTTTCCGCAGGCGACGGTCGGCAGCAGAAATGTTACTGAGGAAAATGGTGGCAGGGTCAGACTCGGGATGCTCGTATTCATCGTGCTGTTGCCAGTGGATGATTTCAGCCATGACGCGATGTAGGGAACCAAAAAAGTGAACACCAGACCAATATTCGCCGGCACCGAAACTTGTGACAGGGTATGACCCGCGTGGCGCGCTGCCCCACGTATTACGTGCCCGCGCCACGCCAATCCAAAAGTCAGCCAATGTTTTGCCAACATGACGTTCCCGCGGTTGGAAGTACTGCGCGATGTTCGGCCCCGTAATCCGAAGCGCATTTTCCAACGAAATGCCGCCATCGTCTGCGAATTGGCGGGCGGCTTCGATGGCCAATGCTTCGCTGAAACTATAGCGGATGCCGCTGCCATTGAGGCGCGCCATCGAAATGCCGTTAGAGACAAACGGGAGATCGCGCATTGTTGCGCGAAGATCGTCGCGGTTGAACTGCATCAGCTTGGCGAATGGCTCCTGACTAAGGCCGGGCTTCGCTCCGAAGGTGATCGGCATGGCGTAACTCTCTTTTGAGGGGGAAAATAAAACGCCCGGCGCGAGCAGGGCTCGGCCAGGCGCATCTATAGAACTTGACCCATATGGCACAAAATCGGGTACCTGCAAAATCTGGCGCATTTCAGGTACCCCAAAGTTTTTTTGCCGATGCCACCCATTTCAAGGCTTCCCTCAGAGATTGACGGGTGCGCTCAAGAGCAAGTTTTTTATCGTTGCCTTCCGTTTCGAGCGCAAAAGACGCGATCGAAAAATCCTTTACCAGAATTGAATCGAGAATTTTGACATGGCTACCGGCCCACTTTCGATGAAGCCTAGCCTCCTCTGCGAGGTCAACGCGCGCGACAGCGGCGTTTTCCGCGCGCGCCCAGATTGATCCGCTGTCTATCATCTGGCGATTATGGCCCGATGAACTGAGTAGGTGCGGCGCATTCACAGCGGCCCACCACTTCCACCAAATTGCGGCTGCAATCATTAGAACGTCGGTTGTCGCGGGATCGCCAAGCCCGCCGGTGCCGGCAAATGTCTGCAATACGGACTGCCGCCGATGCCTATGGGCGCGCGGGCTATCGGGTATGACCTTTTGAACTTTCCCGACCATTTTGAATTTCCCTGAAACCGGTTGCTACTTGCCAATGGGGGTTGCTCGGTAAGGTCCGGGTTAATGGTCAAGCAGACATTCGCAAGGGGGGCGGCGTTTTTAAGCCGCAGAATCGGCGCTATGTATCGGAAGGTGCGGTTATTTTTCCGATGCAAATATTGACACCCCTCGCGCGTTTTATCGCGCCAGGCTGATTGGCGCCGGGCGCATTTTCGAATCAAGCAGATCGCGCACGACAGAATATAACGCCTCTTGATCGTTAAATTCGCCGGTGCCATCGTCTAGGCCACCGTTGCACCAGCGTGCGCAACGCGCTTTCACTTGCAGCCCTTCAATCGTCGTCGCACGAATTGACAAAATTTGGAGGCCGAGGTCGCGGGCGGCGGCGTGCTGTTTGTCGTGTAGCCGTCTAATTTCGGGATCGCCAAACTCAAAGCTATGGTCGGCATCGAATTTATCCGATTGAGCGCCAACGATATCGAATGACTGGCCGAGTGCGATTAATTCGGCGTCGGAGTCTGTGTTCATTACGGTCCCCCTCTATCCTCACTCGCGCGCCAATCCGCGCGGCAGGAATCAACTACCGCATTTTGACGGGCTATAATATTTCCAATTTCGCAACATTCACTGCCGCGAAACGTTGCGAAAATCGCAACTTTCGAAACGTCTGGACCTACTCAATCGGCATAACCAGCCGTTGATGCCCATGACTTTTCTTGCTTTCCGCCCTTGCGGCCGGATTTCGCGCCGAGCGCGCGAGGATCGACAAGCGACAACTGCGATAGGCTACCGCGAGTGCGGCTCTGCTCGAACTCAATCGAAGATATCGCCATGTCTTGTGCGACGCCGAGCGCTGGACTTTCGAGGAAAACCAAATTGCCGGGCGACCACAATTTGCCGCCTTCGTCGTGGAAGCCTTGCACCGAAACATGCGCCTTGAGGCTATTCCCGGCTTCGCTGTCGCGGCGGTGATCAGCGCGCACCTTGACGCGGTCTTTATCGGTATCGCCGTCGTGGACGATGCTCGTCGGCCGGAAGCGTTGCAGGTTCGAATCGTGTGACTCGGCGCTGATTTCCATCGCTTGCGGCCCGCTGCCGCTGACGCGCTGCCCGCGCACAATGACGTGGCTATGGCGATTCGCCCAATTGTGATCGACCTTCCCGGCGAGCATGTTTTTGCCTTCTATGACCGGGCTGTTGCGACCCTGGCCCGCTACCGTGATCGATATGGACCCGTCCGCCTGGCCGCTGAGCCATACGCCTGCCGATCTGGCCAGCTTCTCGACGGCGTTAAACGCCGTTTCGCCAGGTGTGATCCGATATACCGGCACCTTGTCGAGCGTCTGGTCGCTGGTAATGCCGACGCCGAACTTGTCGAGCGCCTGCGCGATCTCAAGCGGCGTCTTGTTCAAAAACTCGCCGGTGTCGTGTATCGCCGCGCTATCGATAAAATCTTGCGCACGCGAGCGGCCGGAGATCGATATATCCGCCTTTTTGTGTCCGACCGCTTCGGATTGATAGCGGTCAACATAGCCGCGACAAACGAGATCATTCGAAAGGAAAATTTCGATCGGCGTTCCTGCCGCGAACCTCCACAGTGTATCGGCAACCCCGAACTCCGCTGCGATCTTGAAACCGAAAGAGCGCGCCGCATGGCTAAAGCTCGCATGCACATGCACATCGGTGAAGCCCGTCCACCTTTGGCCATCGGCCGATATCGTTACAATTTCTTCGCTCATGATCGATCCTTATGCCGGCCGAAAACACGCGACCAAACGATCCGTGATTTCTGCGAGTGCATCGCTCGATCGGCGCGCCAGATCGGCGGCGACCGATCGATCGTCCGCGTCCATTACCGGCGCCTCGGCCGCCGCGCCGGCTTCTTTTTGGCTGTCCGCGAGCGAATAAAGGTTTTCAAGGAGAGAAGTTTTGCCCTCGGGCGGCAGCAAGCTTCCGAGGATGTAAAACATCGACTCGATCAGTTGCTCATGCGCCATCTGTCTGGCCATAAGCGTTTTTGTGGTGTCGCGATGTGCTGCGACATAGGCAGCGAGGTCAGTCCGCATTTGCTTGATAGCGGGGTGATCGGACATAGAAAGTCTCCAATTTTTATCGATGCAAGAATGACGGTTGTTACCAGTGATTTCGGATGCCACCGGGCAAGGCTTCCGGCATCGAGCCACCGATGCTTCCAGATGTTCCAGTCGGCGGCGCGCCGGTGACGACAAGGCCATGAATGGCGTTGTTGATTTTTTGCTCGATGCGAGTCAGAAAATCCGGCGACGCCTCGACCTTGACGGTGGTCACAACCTCGGCGCTGCCGCTGACCTGCTCCCACGGCCTGCCGGCCTGCAAATCCATCATGCTTAAGCGTGAAAGCGGCTTAAGACTTCCGGGCAGGATATGCTCAAGCCCCTGCGGGTCGCGCATATCCTGCAAACGGTCGAAGTAGCGCCGGCCGGTTTTGTCGCGGTCGAAAACGTCCGGCGTCGTCGCGATCGAATAAGCGCCGCCAAGCCAGAACAGCCAGGGAAAGCGGGCCACAGCGCCGGCCAAACCGCCAGCGCCGCGCGCCGCGCCGGCGGCGGCACCGCCGGCAACGGCATTGCCAACGGCACCACCGGCGCCGAGCCGCACGGCGGCAGCGTCAAGCGCGACCGCCGATTGCGCCAAGGCGGCGGCCGACCCTTTGAGCGCGGTCGATCCGCTCAACAGCCCCCACGTCGCCCGGAAGCCTTTAAGGCTGGCGTAGCCGAGGCCGATCGCCGCCGCGCCGGAAGCATTTTTCGCAGCGTTCGGGTGTTCCGTGGCGAAGGTCGCATAACTGTCGGCAAAGGATCGCGCCCAGCCCGATACCTTGTTCATGCCGTCGATGGCCGGCTGCACCAGCGGACCACCGAGCGACGCCAACAGCGTATTAATCGCCTTGGACATGTTCGAGGCCGCCGCCTGCGGGTCCTCGGCGAGAATCTTTTCCAGGTATTCGCTCGACGGCGCACCGGCGATCAGCCCCCAGTCTTTCTCGATTCGCTGCGATTGATTGAGCAGGATCGAGGCCATTTGCTCGGCGAAACGATTCCCGAATAAATGCGCCAGTTCCTCGGCGATCTTGTTGTTATCGGTGATCTTGGCTTTTGACAGCGCCGGCTTGAGATAGCCCTGAATCCAGGCGTAAGGATTCTCGTTGGCGAGCGCCGAGTCGACCAGGCCGCCCGGCCGGACGCCCTTGACCGATCCTGTTTTGGTATGGATTACCGCCTTCGGATCGATCAGGCCGAGCCGGACAAATTCTTCGGCGGCTCTGTTCGTCATTTTGCCACCGACCAGCGTCTGCCGGAAGCTTGACAAGGCCATGCCGGCGGAATGGCCGCCCAATTCCTGAATCAGCGTCGGCGCGACGCGGGTATAAAATTCGTCGGATAACCGGTTCGCGCCGCCGCGCGTGTATTTGGTGAACTCGAAAAATTCCGATCCAGTGATCTTGCCGTGCGATGCATTGATGGCCTGCACCATCATGTTGGTCAGTTTGTTGAAATGCGCCGGATCGCTAGAAACGCCTTTGATTTCGAGCGCGCGCGCGAGATTGTAGCTCTCGCTTTCCGCATCCATTTGCGGGTTCATCGCCTTCATCATGGCGGCGGCGCGCTGTAGCGCGCCAACATGCTCGATGGCATGATCAGTCGAATTAAACACCATGCGCAACTCGCCGATTGCCTTGATATTGTCGGCGGCGGACATCAACGGCACCCGCAAGGCCATCGCGACGCGCTCGGCCTTCGCGACCTCTGCGGGCGTCATGCCACCGGCGCCGAGGAGGGCGCGCTGGTGCGCAAAATCGCCGGTATCTTTCGCAGCGGCATGCGCTAGGCGACCGGAGGCCAGGCCACCAATCATCCAACCCATGCCCCCGACCGCCGCAATGCCTTGCACGTGCGAGCGCATGCGGCCGAACAAGGTGGCGCGCTCGGCCAGTGCAGTGTTGCCGGCGAGCTGCGCGCGGTTAATCGTCTGCGTTAAAGCAAGCTCGGCTCGCAACAGGGAATTGTTTTTGCGAATCTCGGCGCCTTGCTCGGCCAGCGCAGCATTGCCAGCGCCGTAATTGATGCCGCGCAGTTTGGCTTGCAACTCCTCGGCGTGCTTGATCACACCGGCAAAGGCCGCACCGGTCTTGTCGGTCCCCTTCAATAGCAGTTCGGCTTCGACAACTTTTCCCATTTTCGTTCTTTCAGTGCTGGTTGACCGCATCGTCAACGTTGTCAACCGTGACAACCCTGACAACCGTGATTTTCAAACTAACCAACTGGCGCTTTTCCGGGCCCATATTGGTCGCGGGTGGCAGGGGTGGCCGGAAGGACCCGCGCGATTTACGGCTATAGTTCGCCCGCCGTTTGCTTTTTGGCGATCGCCTTGCCCTCATCGGTCGCGCCCCACATGAAAGGGCCGACGACATCCGGCATCGTCGAATGGCAAATCGCCAGCTTATGGCGAATGAGCGCATAGAGTTCAGGGTCGCCTCGCTCTGAGGCGCTGAGGTGAAACGGGAACATCGCTAAAGCGCGCAATGTGTTGCGTTGCCTACGGGTCATAGACCGCGCGAATTCGAATTGGTCGTCTGTCGGCTTAGTCACAGCGTGTCTCCGTTCATTGGTCCAAGGTGGTCCAAGCACTCACGATTTGCATGGACCGCAAAAGTCGTTGCGCCGCAACGCTTGGTCCAAGCGGTCCAAGTGGTCCAAGCAAAAATAGAAATTAAAAGAAAACTCAGGAGTGGCCGGGCCATATCCATCGCGTGCGGTTTCTTCTACGCGCGCGAGAATGCCTGGACCGCTTGGACCGCTTGGACCAAGCCCCGTTTTATCGGTGTTCCTGTTGGTCCAGGCAGATTGTGACGCTTGGACCGCTTGGACCAATTAGAGGGGCACTGCGTCATCGCCCGGCAAAATCGTCTCACTCTCGCTCGCCAGAGCGGCCGGCCAATCCATGGATTGACCGAGCATGTCGTCCAAAGTAGCCCGGCAATCGTCCAGAGGCGGCAACTGGTAGCGCCAGGGCCGCTTAGTCTCGCCCTCGATCCGAGGCCGCGTTTTTTTGATGCCAGGCGCCAATTTTAGCAACCTCTGGCCGAACGTGGCCCGGTCGCGCTTGCGGCCTACGCCGATCTCCTCAGCGGTTTTCAGATAGTCGGCGTATAGCGCATCAACCGTTACCAAATCCGGCCACTCGGCCATGCCACGGGTTGGCGATCCTTCGATAAGCCGGTTTACCCACCACCCGTCGAGCGGATCGAGTGACCGCATTTTTTGTTCGAGCAAGGCGGACGTGCGCGGAATCTGGCGCAGATTGACCTTACTGAGATCAAAATGCAGCAAGTCGTAGAGCAGGCGTTCACGCCCGCCACGATCGAGTTGCGCCTGCATCTCCGCAAAATATTCGTGGTTTTGCGCGCAACGCGGATGCACGTCGAGTACGCAAAACCGCCGCTCGTCCATGCCGGCGGGGACGACCCAATCCTCGTTAGAGGTCATCATAAGCCGCACGAAATTCCGAATGCGGATCGGATCGATGCCCTTCGATTCAATCATCTGCGACTCGGAGGTGATCAAACCTTTGAGTCGGCCTTCGGCGTGCTTGTCGCCGGCCCAAACGGCCTCCTCGGCTTGCAAGAGCAGGCAGCTTGCCATATGCGCGTTGAATTGACCGGTGATGTAACGCGGATCATCGACTTGAAAATAGTGTGCCGGAATGACAGACCCGATAACCTCGCCGACTTTCGTCTTGCCAGTCCCCATGCGTCCGCGCAGCACAAGCGCCGTCCCGACACGCTCTCTCGGCTTCTGGACGATGTGCGCAAACCAGCCGAAAACCCAATTGAATAAGGCCGAATCGCCTTGGCACACCTGGTTGAGAAGATGGTCGCGGAAAATAGACCAGTCCCCCTCTGTCGAAGGGTCGAAACCAAAACCGCGCCACAAATTAAGATAGCCGGACGCGCCGGGCGCACCGTCATGGTTTGGAAAAAATTCGATGCCGCAAAACTGGCGCCGGCGCCGATCAGTCCGCCAGGCGCGGCCCCAACTGATCGCCCTTAGTTTTCCGTCCGCAGTGACAATTTCGGTAAAGCGGTTAGCGAACCACTGGTCGAACGCCTCGACGGATAGAACGCGCACCCGATCCTCGATCGGGCCGTCTGGCTGTTCCTTGACGACCACCGCACGGCCGCCCCATAGGACAAGTGCGTAATCGCCATTGATAGCGTCAACGTCATAGCCCCACGCGCGCGGCGCTTGCTCGCTCTCGACGGGCGCGGCTTCGGTTGCGGCGGGCACAAGTTCGCACTCGCCGCCGTCCACAAGGGCGGCGATTTGTTCGGCTGTATCGTCTGACATTCAAGACCGTCTAAGTGGGACAATGAAGGCAAAAAGCCTAAAGATTGCGTGGAACGCTCGACTGTCCCACTACAAACTAAGTCATTGTAATGTTAGGAAACTGAAAGCCCTCTCGGGACCGCCATGATTTCAATAGACAATTTCTGATTTGTAGCCCGAGCGAATCATACTTTGTTCGTGAAATAGCCTTCTGGGGCTACATGGGGCTACAAGCCTTGTCGCATCGACAAATTGGCGGCGAGGGCGCCTGTCCACGAATCCGGGGGTCAAGAGTTCGAATCTCTTCGGGCGCGCCACAGCCGAATTTAGACGGCCCCAATTTTTTCAAAAGTAAAGTGGGCGACAAGGTTTTTGAGCCTCACGAGCCGCCGACGCGGTTCCAATGCAAAGGGGTGCTACTAGCGCGAGCAATAACCGTCGCCCTACACTACCCAACGATGAATCAGGTTTCGATGCAGGCGATGCAGGACGCGGCCTTGAAGGCTTTCACCCTCACTCGGGATGAGGTGGACAGTCTTTTCAAGCGGTGCGGCTCCGACACGCCGGACATCACTCCAACTTTAAAGTCCCTATTTTGGTACTTGTCGGCACGAAGTCAGGCTGTCTCTTTTCTTTTGAGCCACGGATATGCTTGGGACGCGGAAATCATTCTCCGCAGCTTTTACGAAACTGCCGCGAAGATAATGCTTGTTTGCTTGGCGGAGCCTGTGGACCAACCGCAGTTGGTCGATGAATTCTGGAACAAACTCGGCACTATTAACAGTCGCCGAAGTGCAAGAAAGGCCGCGTTAGCGGAAAAGGTTTTTGAACCAGACAGCCTCTCCGGGCCAATCTTTCAAGCACTGCAAGACACTCATATTTTCCCTCAAGAAGACGAAACGTCAAAGACCGAGCGCAGGCGGCTTGAACAGAAATGGTCCTTTACGGAAATTATCGAAAATCTTAGTAGGCGTGAAACACGTCTTAGCGGTCTAAGTTCGATTTTGCACATGTACGGAATGGCAAGCCATCTGGCCCACGCTGACAATGCGGCTATGGATTTGATGGCGGATCGTGCAATGCGCGAGCCTCACGAGCGTCGATTGCTGGAAGCATCTCATGCTTCGAGAATAGTTAGTGATCAAGTCAGCTTGTGGTGGTTTTGCGCCGATGCGCTGCGGCACTTCGCCATTTCATGCTGGATCGAAGCTGGCATGCGCCCAAGACGGTGCAAATCTTTGCCGGTCATTCAAGCCTTCAGGTGACGATGGATCGGTACGGCCACCTATTTCCCTCGGAGGGCCAAGGTCGGGCAATGGACGCAATTTCCAAGGAGCTGTTCGCGCTGCTGCCCTCTAGGCACGCCAAAACGCGATCCAGTCCGGCCAACAAGGCTGAACATCGTAATGTAAGCTGGGGCTACGTCTCAGTCTTAAACCATTGAAATTTCAGCATTTAAAGAAATCATAGTTTCCTTATTCTTTTATAATCAAAGCGTGCTAATCTAAAGCTTCCTAACTGCTTGAAATTAGAAATGTAGAAAGCCATATATGACCAAATGAGCTCCTAAAGCTAATAACACCGCTGTAGTAAGTTGGAGTTGACTGTGAACTTAAGGACTGCCGACATTCTCTTCAAGGACGAATTGGCCGGGTCTCTACAAGAGACGGCCAGCGGCGGTACGCGCTTTATATACGGCGCGAAATGGCAGACGCCCATCGCCTGTTGTCTGCCGGTCCTCCAGCGTGAACACGAATGGGCGCAAGGCGTGCATCCGTTCTTCGAGCAACTTGGGCCCGAAGGCTGGCTCCGCGAGAAACAGGCCCGCGTCGGACATATCGCCGAGGAAGACGACTTCGGACTGTTGCTCCGGTATGGCGCGGACTGCATCGGTGCCGTCGGTGTGAGTCGGCCGGCCGGCGCGCAGGACCAAGACCTGCCGGCGGCCAATGAGGCCACCTCCAGCCCAGGGCGGACCATCTCGGGCGTGCAGCGAAAGCTACTTGTGACGAAGCAGGGCGAGCATCAATTTGCTCCTGCAGGGCCAAAGGGTTTCGCGCCCTACATCGCCAAGTTCAATTCTGAATCAGAGCGCACACAAAATCTGGTGCGCAATGAGTCCCTAAGCTTGCGCTGGTGCGCAGCGCTCCTGGGCGAGGGCGAAGTCAACGAATTCGATGTAGGTCAGGTCTCGGTTCTCGATGAGACCGCGCTGATCGTGACGCGCTTCGACCGCAAGCCTGACGGCGCGAAGCTGCGCCTGGAAGACTTCACGCAAATTCTTTGCAAGAAGCGTGGCCGCGATTTCACGGGCAAGTACGACGCTTCCTATGAAGATGGTGCCAAGGTCATCAAGGACCATTCGGTCCGACCGGAAATTGACCTCGCCCGCTTCTTTCGCCGCCTTATCGTCTTTGTGCTCGTCGGCAACTGCGACGCGCACTTGAAAAACTTTTCCCTGCTGGAAACCGATGCAGGTCTTCGCCTGTCTCCCGCCTACGACATCGTCAACACCGCCCTCTATGACGGCTTCGACCAGAACGTGGCTCTGTCCATCAACGGCAAGAAACCTAATTTGGACCAGGTCACGGAAAAGCTGCTTCGGAAATTTGGCCTCAGCGTCGGTGTTCCGCAGCGTGTGATCGACCAAACATTTGCAGACTTGGGCGCGCGGGTGAAGCGCGCCGCCCCCATCATCGAGCCACCGCGCGGCGAGCCGCCGGATGGCTTTGTCCACCGTTACCAAGAGATTGTGAGCCGCGCATGCCTACGCATCCTCAGGGATTAGATGCCCTCAACTGGCAGGCGCTTGTCGCCGAAGCGATCCGCCGCCGCAAGGCGGAGAAGATGACGCAGCGCGAGCATGCAGCGTTAGCTAGCGTGAGCATCCCAACCATTGTCGGCTTCGACCGTGGCGAGCAGACGCTCACACTGGCGAAGGCCTTCGACATTCTTCGCGTGGTAGGGCTTCTGAATGAACCGGGCGAAAAAGGTGGGTCCCAGGAAGCCTTCGTTCAGGAAGCGTTTGCGCGTTGGCGGGAACTAACCGCCAAGCTTCCCGAGAATTCACCGGGCCGAGCTTTAGATGGCTGGTACAGGATCGACTACGCGCTGGAAGGTGACATCAAAGAAATTGAGTTGCATCAGTTTCCCGCGACACTGGAGCAGGCAGTTGTCCATCATACCGGCTGGCCATTATTTCTCTTTCTAACGCGGCATGAGCTTCAACCAAAAGAAGTTGATGGTGTCATCGAGTGCTGGCTCAAGCCGGAGGATGCGGGGGTAAACCGTCCTCTCGGCGACTCAGCGCATTGTGATTTCTGGAGGGCCGCGCCAACCGGACGTACGTTCATCATTCGCGGTTATCAAGAGGATGTGCAGGAAACGTTCTCGCCACGCACGGTCTTTGACACAACGCTCCCCACATGGCGTTTGGGCGAGGCGTTCCTTCACGCAGAACGTCTAGCAAATCTGATCGCCGTTGATCCGAAGAAGGTCAATGTCCGGCTTCGCGCCTTTTACACCGGTCTGAATGGCCGTGTCCTTCGCTCTTGGGCGAATCCCCTCGCGGACCTCACCATCGAAGGGGGAGCTTCACGCAGCGACGAGGCGGTTCTGGAAGCCGTCGTGCCCGTGTCCGACATTAAAGACGATCTAGCAAAGCACTTGCACCCTATGATCGCTTCATTGTTCGAGCGTTTCGGGATCACTGGGCTTTCCATAGCCCGCGTGGAAGCTGAACTTGACCGCATGAAGCAAAACAACTTTCACTCGGTGCGAAACTAAAGGCTCAGACCGAGAACAGCCTAACGGACGCAGTCCATGCTCCAAATTATTACTGAGAAGTTTTATCCTCCGGCGGAGCGTTATGAGACGCTTCACCGTGCGATTTTTTATACGAACTACCGCACTTTTCGTGGTGAGAATCTTGAAACGCCGATAGGTGTTCTATTGCCGACGACAGGATTCGGCGGACTCGCGGCGCTCACATGTGAGATGACGGAGAAGCTTGAGAAACATCCAGACGGGCCGAAGCCTGGTGTGCTGATTTCTACGGGCGGCGATGAGCTGTTGAACGATTTCGCGGCCGTCGTCTCCTTCGTGCTCGATGTTACATGCACTCCAGACCCAGATTTGACGCGCCGATTGCTCTCTACCGAAAGGCCGAGCCTCGGTGTTGAAGCTGTCCCGAGCAAGTTCGTTAAGCGGACATTCGATAAGGAGGTTATGTGGCGAGAGGGTGATGGCCCTAAGCTCTCGGCCTTTATCACGCAATTGGTTGGTCTGAAGCGAAAGAAGTTTGAAGGCGCCATCCGTGCGATCCGTCAGTACATCACGGGTACTCATCGCCTGTCTGACAACCTTAGCCTCGCTTATGCGCTTTTTGTAACCTCTATTGAATCTCTTGCGCAGAAGTTCGATGGTCATGTTGCCGAATGGTCAGACTATGAAGTGTGAATCGGCGCCGGGGTCACGGCGCTGGAAGTACCGGCAGTAACGCTCTGATTAAAATTATGAAATTGTTGTCAGGGTGGGGTCACTATCGGCGCCGATCGTGACCCCACCTGACCGCAGATTCCTCTACTCGCCGCAA
>DASRLA010000061.1:0-2706 GCA_035648715.1 Pseudolabrys sp. | reverse complement strand
CGGCGACATCGGCCTGATCAATAGCCTCAGCGATTCAGGCGTGGCGGCCGGCGTGCGCCGCCTGGAAGCACTCACCGGCAAGGTCGCGCGCAAATCAGCCGATCATCAGATTGCGATCGCAAAGTCTGCTGCCGCCGAACTGAAAGCCCCGATCGAGGAAATGCCGGCGCGGATCGCAGCTTTGCTCGACGAGCGCAAGAAGCTCGAGCGCGAACTCACCGACGCCCGCAAGAAGCTCGCCATGGGCGGCGGTTCCGGTGCGCAAGCGGGCGGCGTGGACGACGATGTCGAAACGATTGCGGGCGTCAAGGTGATGGCCAAGGCGTTAAGCGGGGTCGATGCCAAGGACCTGCGCAGCCTTGCCGACGAGGGCAAAAAGAAGCTTGGCTCCGGCATCGTTATCCTGCTGACGAACGACGCGGACGGCAAAGCAGCACTGGTGGTTGGCGTCACCGCCGATCTGGCGGCCGCGAACAATGCCGTGGCGATGGTGCAGGCCGGCGTTGCCGTGCTGGGTGGCAAAGGCGGCGGCGGCCGCCCCGATATGGCGCAAGGCGGCGGCCCGAACGGCGGCGAAGCGCCGGCGGCCATCGTGGCTATCAAAAAAATGGTGAAACCCGCTTAAGCCCTCAGTCGTTACTGTCTTAGTTATTGTCTTGGATGACAGGCATGGCGCAATTGCACTTCACCTCGTGGCTGCGGGAACTCGTACCCAACGGTCCGTTGACCGCGAGCGGAGATACCGTCGGCGCCGCGCTCGGCGCAGTGTTCACGGAAATGCCGCATGTGTGCGGTTATGTGTTCGACGACCGCGGACAATTGCGCAAGCACGTCTGCATTTTCGCCGACGGCAAGCGGTTGCCGCGCGATGCAACGCTCGACCACAGTATTCGCCCAGATTCGAAATTGTACGTCATGCAGGCGCTGTCGGGAGGTTGATCCATGTCCGAAAAAATATTGCTGGCGACGCGAAAGGGTTTGCTCCAGCTTCACAAGAACGGCGGTTGGTCCATCGCGCGCGCCAGTTTTCCCGGGGTCGCAGTCACCGCCGCGCTGCATGATGCACGCGACGGCACGCTCTACGCCATGCTCAAGCACGGCCATTTCGGCAGCAAGCTGCATCGCTCGGACGATGACGGGAAAACCTGGACCGAGCTGCCGGCGCCGGCCTTTCCCGCCGACGCCGCGGGTGCGCCAACGCTGTTTCAGATATGGACACTCGAAGCCGGCGGAGCCGATGAGCCGGGACAGCTATGGGCTGGCGCGCTGCCGGCCGGGCTATTCCGCTCGGACGACCGCGGCGAGCATTGGCAACTGGTCAGCGCGTTGTGGGATGTGCCGGAGCGTGAAAAATGGGCTGGCGGTGGCTATGACGACGCCGGCATTCATTCGATATTGCCGGATCCACGTGACTCCAGGCATTTGTTCGTCGCGATCTCCTGCGGCGGCGTGTGGGAGTCGCCCGATAGCGGAAAAAGCTGGAAGCTGCGCGGCGATGGCATGATCGCCACCTATATGCCGCCCGAACTTGCCGGCCAGCTTGAGACGCAAGACCCGCACCGCGTCGTGCGCTGCGCGGCCGCGCCCGACACGATGTGGATGCAACACCACTGCGGCATTTTACGTTCGACCGATGCCGGCCGCACCTGGACGCCGCTTAAATTGCCCACCGACGATTTCGGCTTCGCGGTGGTGGCGCATCCCAAGGACCCGCTCACTGCCTGGTTTGTGCCCGCCATCAAGGACGAATTGCGCGTGCCGCGTGACGGTGCTCTGGCGGTCACGCGCACGAGCGACGGCGGCAAAACCTGGGAGAGCTTCCGCGATGGTCTGCCGCAGCGCGATGCTTTCGATCTGATCTACCGTCACGGCATGGATATCGATGCCAGCGGCATGCAACTCGCGATGGGGTCGACCACCGGCAGCCTATGGGTGAGCGAGAAGGCCGGCGAGGCCTGGCAGCTAGTCAACGCACACCTGCCACCGGTCTATGCCTTGCGGCTTTATTAGAGAAGGGCGAAGCGCTTACGCCATCGCCTTTTTCAGATTCTCATCGACCTTGTCGAGGAAGCCGGTGGTGGAGAGCCACTTCTGATCGGGGCCGACGAGGAGGGCAAGGTCCTTGGTCATGGAGCCGGTTTCGACGGTGTTGACGCAGACCTTCTCGAGCGTGGTGGCGAACTTGGCAAGCACGTCATTGTTGTCGAGTTTGGCGCGATGCGCGAGGCCGCGGGTCCAGGCGAAGATCGACGCAATCGAGTTGGTCGAAGTCTGCTCGCCCTTTTGATATTGGCGGTAATGGCGGGTGACGGTGCCGTGTGCGGCTTCCGCTTCCACCACCTTGCCGTCCGGGGTGGTCAAAACCGACGTCATAAGGCCGAGTGAACCGAAGCCCTGCGCCACCACGTCCGACTGCACGTCGCCGTCGTAGTTCTTGCAGGCCCAGACATAGCCGCCCGACCACTTCATCGCTGCCGCCACCATGTCGTCGATCAGGCGGTGCTCGTAGGTGATCTTCTTCTTTTCGAACTCGGCCCTGAATTCTTCGTCGAACACCTTTTGGAACAGCTCCATGAAGCGGCCGTCATATTGCTTCAGGATGGTATTCTTGGTCGTCATATAGAGCGGGTAGCCGCGGTTGAGCGCGAAGTTCATCGAGGCGCGCGCGAAGTCGAGGATCGAGGCGTCGAGATTGTACATCGCCAT
>DASRLA010000060.1:0-24057 GCA_035648715.1 Pseudolabrys sp. | reverse complement strand
TCATCAAACGCGGGGTCGCCAAGCGCCGGGCCCTTGGCGACCCCGCGTTTGATGAAGTCGTCGGCTTTGAGGGGAAACACCGGCGCGCTCCAGCGTTGCGGCAAGGTGGCAAGACCGAGCCAGGCTTTGTCATGTGCGCTGGCATCCGAACGCGCCCAGCCGGTAAGCGCATGATCGGTGAAAGCCTGCGCGCCCAAGCGATAGATCAAAGCGCGCGCGCCCTGCTCGCCGATGGCAGGCGTTATCCGCCGCCAGCCCTCCGCCATTGAGGTCAGGCGCTCATGTTCAGTGTTGGTCAGCCGCAGCCGCTCGAAAAGCCGCTGCGCATCTTCGGCCACCATGACACAGAGCGCGCCCAGCCGCTGCACGGGGTCGGGCGCAAGACCGATGGCCGCTTCGACCTTGGCCATGTTCTCGAACGAACCGAGATAACTGACGCCGCCGAGAATGCGCAGCGCGAAACCGCAATCCGCCAGCACGATCAGCGTCGGCAGCGCATGCGGCGCGACCAGGAGCTTCATCGTCTCCATGCGCAGGCGCTCGCGTGACAATTGCGCCAGCCCGTCGCGACCGGCGACGCAAGCGGTAAGGCCAGCAGCATCCGGCGGCCCGCCCGCGCCGTAGGCGGCGTGAAATCGGAAGAAGCGCAAGATACGCAGATAATCTTCCGCGATGCGCTTATGTGGGTCGCCGATGAAGCGCACGCGTCGGGCCGCTAAATCGTCGAGGCCGCCGGTGTAATCGTAGACGGCGCCGTCGCGCGTGACCGACAGCGCGTTGACGGTGAAATCGCGCCGCTCGGCATCGGTCTTCCAGTCGCGTCCAAAGGCTACCGTGGCGTGACGTCCATCGGTCTCTACATCCTTGCGCAGCGTAGTGACTTCGAACGGACGCTTGTCGATCACGACGGTGACGGTGCCGTGCTCAATCCCGGTCGGCACGGCCTTGAAGCCGGCCGCCTCGACATGGCGCACGACTTCCTGCGGCAGCGCCGTGGTGGCGACGTCAATCTCGTGCACGGGCTGATCGATCAGCGCGTTGCGAACGGCGCCGCCGACCACGCGCGCTTCCTCGCCATCGCGGTCGAGCACGTCGAGCAGACGCGACAGCGCGCCGGCGGTGAGCCACGCTGCGTTGGCAAGGCTGCGCGATGTCGCGCCCGCATTGACGCCGCTCATTTTGCCGGCTCCGGCTTTCTTGTTTCGCCGGGCACGAATTTTCCGTTGTCGATATGCGCCGGAATATAAATGGAGCCCGGCGGTACGCCGGTGAAATGTGCGAAATAAACGAAGCTGCCAAGCACCAGCAGCAGCGCGGCGATGCCAAGCGAGATTAAACGCGTCACCGGCCAGGATTCGACATCCAGCACGCCGGCCTTGGTCGTCCATAGAAAGACGGCGTAAAGCACAAACGGCGTCAGGAACAACAACAGTTCGGTGGCGACCGGGCGGATCATGTGTAAATCCGTTCCTGCAAATTGCGTAAGATCCCCGCCGTCACGCCCCAGATGTAACGTTCGCCGAAGGTGATGGCGTAATAGTGCCGCGTCAGGCCCTGCCAGTCGCGCGAATGGCGCTGCACGTTAGCCTGATCCATCAGAAAGGCGAGCGGCACTTCGAACACATTATCTACTTCGCCGGTGTTGAGCTTGAGCGCGAAGCCCGGAGTCACACGCGCGATGGTCGGCACGATGCGATAGCCGAGCGTGGTCATGTAGACGTCGAGATAGCCAAGCGGCTCGACATGATCGCGGTCGAGCCCGATTTCCTCATGCGCCTCGCGCAAGGCGGCCGCGAGTGGGTCGGCGTCGGTCTTTTCGATCTTGCCGCCGGGAAACGAAATTTGTCCCGGATGATCGGGCAAATGCTGCGCCCGCTGCGTCAGCAACACCGTCGGTTCGGGATGATCGACAATGCCGACCAGCACCGCCGCCGGCCGGATCGGCCGCAACTCGGAAATCTTCAGCATCACCGGATCGACATCATGGTCCCCGCGCTTAGGCGTCACCGACGGATCGCTGACGCCGGGCGGAATCGTGAGCGACAGCCGTGCACGCGCGCGTTCGTAAAATGCGGCGGCCGTTAAAACCGGCACCGGTTGCACGCCGTGCATTAGCTAAACTCCCGCAGGGCGCTGGCTTCCATCATCGGATAAAACTCGCCCGCCGAGGCGACGCCGAACATGGCCTTGCCATCGACATCGCGCTCTTCGCCCAGTTCGACCAAATCGTAAAACAGCGCCCGCGTCACCTTGGCCCAAAGGTCGCGGCGGATATGGACAAAGGGCTTGAGCCCGCCGTTCTCGGCATCCTGCTCGAACCGCATCGCGTGGCCGGGGCCGGCAGTAACCCAGTCGTCGACATTGGTGCGAAACTTTAACGAGCGGCCGTGCTCGCCATCCTCCGCTTTCAGCTCGACGGCGAGGAAAGGAGCGTCCTCGACTAAGAGGCCGACCTTCTCGACCGGCGTGACCAGAAAATATTTTTCGCCCTCGCGCTTGAGCACCGAGGCAAAGAGCTTGACCAGAGGAAGGCGCCCAATCGGGGTCTTTTGATAGAACCACGTGCCGTCCGAGGCGATCTTCATGTCGATATCGCCGCAAAAGGGCGGATTCCAAAGATGCATCGGCGGGGGGCCCTTGCGGCTCTCGCGCGGAAGCATGGCGGCTATACCCTCCAGCCCGGCGGCGAGGATCGTTTGCCCTTGGTTCTGCCCTGTCTTCGCCATTGTTTCCTAACGATAATCAGGTGCTTCGCACTTGTTCGCAACTTTGTGACTTAGCGCCCCACCGTCTGAGGATAGCGTAGGCTTGGCGAAATAATGAGGCAGATTCGCTCCGGTCCGCGCATGGAACATCGGTCCTGGTGCGTTTGTTGCATAGCCTCCAGGCAGCCTAAACGCTCGATAAAAGGAAACTGAGACCATGGCGTCGGCAAGCGGTGAAAACCTCGAAAAGCTCGAAGATATGATCGTGCGCGCGGCGGAATCGACGGCCGCCCACATCCGCGCGGCCAAGGACGCCATCGGCGCGGTGATTTTCGGCCAGGACATCGTGGTCGAACGCGCCCTGATTACCGTCTTGTCCGGCGGCCATGCGCTATTGGTCGGCGTGCCCGGCCTCGCCAAAACGAAGCTGGTCGAGACCATGGGCATCGCGCTCGGCATGGATGCTCGCCGCGTGCAGTTCACCCCCGATCTGATGCCGTCCGACATTCTCGGCAGCGAGGTGCTGGAGGAAGGCCAGGGCGGCAAGCGCAGCTTCCGCTTCATCGCCGGCCCGGTATTCGCTCAATTGCTGATGGCCGACGAAATCAACCGCGCTTCGCCGCGCACCCAATCCGCTCTTTTGCAGGCCATGCAGGAGCAACACGTCACCGTCGCGGGCGCGCGCCACGATCTTCCCAAGCCCTTCCATGTGCTGGCCACGCAAAACCCGCTCGAGCAGGAAGGCACTTATCCCCTGCCCGAGGCGCAACTCGACCGCTTCCTGATGGAGATCGATGTCGATTACCCTGACCTTGTTGCCGAGCGCAAAATTCTGTTCGACACCACCGGCGCCGACGACACGCGCGTCAAGGCGGCGATGACCTCGGACGACCTGATCGCCGCGCAGCGGCTGGTGCGCCGTCTCCCGGTCGGTGAATCGGTGGTGGAAGCGATCCTGCGGCTGGTGCGCTCGGCACGCCCCGGCGCGGACACCGGCGACCTCGGCAAGCTGATCTCCTGGGGCCCCGGCCCGCGCGCCAGTCAGGCCTTGATGCTGGCTGTGCGCGCGCGCGCGCTGCTCGACAACCGCTTCGCGCCGTCGATCGACGACGTGCTTGAACTGGCCGAACCCGTGCTCAAGCACCGCATGGCGCTTACGTTTGCCGCGCGCGCCGAAGGCGAGACCATCACCAACGTCATCAGGCGACTGAAGGCGAACATCGGATAACATGGCCGAGCCGAAGCCCAACGTATCGCAGGAACTGCCAGTCTCGGCGGCGGTCGCCAAAAGCCGCAAACTCGCCACGCGCATTCCGCGGCTTATTCTGGAAGCACGCCGCGTCGCCTCCACCGTTATTCACGGACTGCACGGCCGAAGGCGCGCGGGATCCGGCGAAAATTTCTGGCAGTACCGCCGCTTCATGTCGGGCGAGCCGGCGCAGAGCATCGACTGGCGGCGTTCGGCGCGCGACGATCATCTTTATGTGCGCGAGCGCGAATGGGAAGCCTCGCACACGATCTGGCTATGGGCAGACCGTTCGCCGTCGATGGAGTTTTCGTCTTCGCTGACGGAATGGAGCAAGCTCGACCGCGCGCTGGTCGTTTCTTTCGCGCTCGCCGAAGTGCTGGTGCAAGGCGGCGAGCGCGTCGGCATTCCGGAATTGATGCGGCCGACCGCCAACCGCAACGTCATCGAAACGATGGCGCAGCGCATCGTGCACGATCCAAGCGAGCGGCCGAGCCTGCCGCCGAATTTTTCGCCGGCGCCGTTCTCCGAAGTTTTGCTGCTGTCGGATTTCTGGAGCCCGGTCGCGGAATTCCGCAAGACCATCGGGCAGCTCGCGGCAAACGGCGCGCGCGGGCATGTCGTGCAGGTGGTCGATCCGGCGGAGGAGTCGTTTCCCTATTCCGGCCGCGTCGAGTTCGTCGAATCGGAGGGGCTTGGCAGCGTCACCGCCGGTCGGGCCGAGACCTGGCGCGACGATTACCAGAAGCTGCTCGCCAGTCACCGCGCCGCGTTGCGCGCCGAGACCGAGCAATTCGGCTGGACCTTCACCGTGCACCGCACCGACCGCGGGCCGACCGAACTACTTTTTGCCTTACACGCACGCATGGGCGCCAACGCCATGCAAAGCGCGGTCAATAGCCGCCACGCACCGGCGCAACGCGGGAGCGCCGCATAATGGGCGCGCTTCCTCTCGCATTCGCGCAACCTTTGGTACTGCTTGGGCTCACCAGCCTGCCGATTTTATGGTGGCTGTTGCGGCTGGTGCCGCCGCGTCCACGCCGCATCGATTTCCCGCCGACGCGCCTGCTGTTCGAGATCGCGCCGAAAGAAGAGACGCCGTCGAAGACGCCGTGGTGGTTGACCTTGCTGCGGCTTTCGCTCGCTGCGCTGGTCATTATCGCAGCCGCCGGACCGTTGTGGAATCCGCCTTTGGCTTCGACCGACAAGGCGGCGCCCTTGCTGGTACTGATCGACGATGGCTGGGGCGCGGCAGCGTCCTGGGATGCGCGTTTGCGCACCGCCGACGAATTGCTCGGGCGCGCGGAGGCCGACAACCGCCCAGTCGCCTTCCTGCCGCTGTCGGAAACCGCGCGCGATATTTCGCTCAGCGTCGCCGGCGCCGCGCGCGTGCAGATCAAACAGCTCAAGCCGAAGCCGCATGCCGTCGACCGCATCGAGGCGCTGCCTTTGCTCGACCGCTTCTATAAAGCGACGCCCGAAGTCGAAACGGTCTGGCTGTCGGACGGCATCGATCTCGGCAAAGGCTCGGGCTTTATCGACGGGCTTAAAGGATTGATCGGGTCACGCCCGCTCACGGTCGTAACGGGCAGCATACCCATTCCGCATGCGCTCGCCGGAGCCGACAACGCCGCCGGCGCGCTGACCGTGAAAGTGCTGCGCGCGCAGACCGGCGTTGCGGAAAACGGCCTGGTCAACGCCATCGACCTGAAGGGCCTGCCGCTCGGCGAAGCGCCTTTCGCCTTCAAGCCGAACGACCGCGAAGCGGAAGCCACCATCGATCTGCCGGTCGAGATTCGCAACGACGTGGCGCGACTGGAAATCGTCGGTGAACGTTCGGCAGGCGCGGTGCAACTACTCGACAAGCGCTGGCGGCGGCGCACCGTCGGCATCGTTTCGGGTTCGGCCGCTGACCGCTCACAGCCGCTGCTTGGCGCCAGCTACTATCTGTCGCGCGCGCTCAATCCGTTTGCCGATATCCGGCTCGCCGAAGGCGTCGCGCCCGCGGTCGCGACCGGGCGTTTTCTCGATCAGCATCTGCCGATGCTGATCCTCGCCGATGTCGGCAATGTCGCGGAAGCGCGCGAGCAGCTCGATAAATGGATCGACAATGGCGGCGTGCTGGTGCGCTTCGCCGGCCCGCATCTGGCTGGCGCCAGTGACGATCTGGTGCCGGTGAAGCTACGCCGCGGCGGCCGCATTCTGGGCGGCAGCCTGAGCTGGGAAAAGCCGCAGGCCTTGGCCGCCTTTTCCCGCGATGGACCCTTTGCCGGGATGACGGTACCGAACGATGTCACCGTGACGCGGCAGGTTCTGGCCGAACCGGATTCGCAATTGTCCGACCGTACCTGGGCAACGCTGGCCGACGGCACGCCGCTGGTCACCGCGCAGCGCCGTGGCAAGGGTCTGGTCATTCTGTTTCACGTCACCGCCGATACGCGCTGGTCCGACCTGCCGCTCGCCGGCACTTTCGTTGATATGCTCCGCCGCATCGTCGCGCTCGCCGGCTCGACCGCCAATGCGGACGCCAATGGCGCGGGCGAAAAGGCCGGCGCCGGCGCGCCCAATGCGCAGGTAGTGCCGCCGACGCGGGTGCTCGATGGCTTCGGCGCTTTCTCGACACCGCCGGCAACCGCGCGTCCGGTGCCGGCCGGATACACCGGCCGCGCCAACGCCGATCATCCGCCCGGCTTCTACGGGCCGCCGGAAGGACTGGTCGCGGTCAATACGCTCGTCCCGGCCGACCGCCCGGCCCCGCTCAACTTCGCGCCGCTCAACGCGCGCATGGATGCTTATCGCCAGGGCGAGCCGCTTGACCTGCGCGGGCCGGTTTTCATCGCCGCGATGGCGCTGCTGCTGATCGACGCGCTGGTGGTGTTCTGGCTCGCCGGCGGTCTGGGCGGCCTGCGCATGCGCCGGCGCGCGGTCACCGCGCTCATCGCCTTCGGCCTGCTCGCCGCTTTGGCCACGCCACATCTGGCGCAGGCGCAAACGACGCCAGCACAAGCGCCGCCCGCGCCGCAGCTTTCGCAGGAACAAGAAAAATTCGCACAGATGGCGACGCAGAACACCCACCTTGCTTACATCGTCACCGGCGACGCCGCGGTCGACGAAGTCAGCAAGGCCGGCTTGCAGGGCCTGACGCTGTTCCTGGCACAACGCACCGCGCTGGAGCCGGGCGAACCGGTCGGCCTCGATCCGGCGCGCGACGAACTGTCGTTCTTTCCGCTCATCTATTGGCCGGTCTCGCCATCGGCGGCGAAACCATCGCGCGCCGCCCTCGACCGCATCGACGCCTATATGAAACGCGGCGGCACTGTACTTTTCGACACGCGCGACGCCATCGACGCGCCACCCGGCCCTGGCGGCGACATGCGCAGTCCCGGCATGGTGGCGCTGCGCGGCATATTGTCGTCGCTCGACGTACCCGAACTCGAACCGCTGCCGCGCGACCACGTGCTCAACAAAACATTTTTCCTGCTGCGTGATTTCCCGGGCCGTTTCACCAACGGCCAGCTTTGGGTCGAGGCGCTGCCGGCGGAAAACGAGGAAGACCCGGGCCGCCCCGCACGCGCAGGCGACGGCGTTTCATCGATCATGATCACGTCGAACGACCTGGCCGGCGCCTGGGCGATGCGACCCGACGGCCAGCCGATGCTGCCGCTGGTACCGGGCGAGCCGCGCCAGCGCGATTTCGCCTTCCGCGCCGGCGTCAACATCGTCATGTACGCGCTGACCGGCAACTACAAAGCCGACCAGGTGCACATCCCGGCGCTGCTCGAACGGCTGGGGCAGTGACATGAACCTCGGCGTCGCATTCGCACCGCTTGTCCCCTCTTATGTGATGTGGGCCGCCTTCGGCGCCGCGGTGCTGATTTCGATTTTGCTGCTGGTGGCGCGCAGCCGCGGCGCGGCGGTGCGCGCAATGGCGATGGCGATGATGGTGCTGGCGCTCGCCAATCCGTCCTTCACGCGCGAAGACCGAGACCCGATTCCATCGGTCGCCGCCGTCATTGTCGACAAGAGCCCAAGTCAGGACTTCGGCGACCGCGACAAGCAGACCGAACAAGCGCGCGCCGCGCTGGTCGAGAAGCTCCAGCGTATTCCGGGCCTCGAAGTGCGCGTGGCGGAAGCCGGCGCGGCCGATGGCGAGACCGACGGCACCAAACTGTTTTCCGCGTTGTCCTCGACGCTCGCCGACGTGCCGCCCGACCGCATAGCGGGTGCGATCATGATCACCGACGGCCGCGTGCACGATATTCCGGCCGACGCCGCGGCGCTTGGGTTCGCCGCGCCACTGCACGCTTTGATCACCGGCCATGCCAATGAGATCGACCGCCGCGTCGTGCTCACGCAGACGCCGCGTTTCGGCATTGTCGGGCAATCGCAAACCGTCGGCTTCCGCGTCGAGGACCAAGGCGCGCAGGCAGGCAGCGTGCAGGTAACGATCCGGCGCGACGGCGAGCAGATCGAACAGCGCATCGTTGCCGTGCATACCGACATCGCTGTCAAGGTTCCGATCCCGCATGCCGGCGCCAATATCGTCGAAGTGGAGGCTTCTCCGCTGCCGAACGAGTTGACTCTCGTTAATAATCGCGCGGTGGTTTCCATCGACGGCGTGCGCGACAAGTTGCGCGTGCTGCTGGTGTCGGGCGAACCGCATGCCGGCGAGCGCACCTGGCGCAATTTGCTGAAGTCGGACGCTTCGGTCGATCTGGTGCACTTCACCATTCTGCGCCCGCCCGACAAGCAGGACGGCACGCCGATTAACGAACTCTCGCTGATCGCATTCCCGACGCGCGAATTGTTCCAGCAGAAGATCTCCGAATTCCAGTTGATCATCTTCGACCGCTATGCGCGGCAGGGCGTGTTGCCGATGATCTACTTCGACAACATCGCAAAATATGTGCGCGACGGCGGCGCCGTCATGATCGCCGCCGGCCCCGATTACGCCTCGCCGACCTCGATCTGGCGCACGCCGCTCGACGTGATCCTGCCGGCCGAACCGTCCGGCGACATGACCGAACAAGCTTTCCGCGCCACCTTGACCGACGCCGGCAAACGCCATCCGGTGACGCGCGCGCTCGAAGGCTCGGAGACCAATCCGCCGCACTGGAGCCATTGGTTCCGGCTGGTCAACACCAAACGCACCACAGGCACCAGCGTGATGCAGGGGCCGGACGGCAAGCCGCTGCTGGTCTTGGCGCGCGAAGGCGAAGGCCGCGTCGCGCTGCTGCTGTCCGACCACATCTGGCTGTGGGCGCGCGGCTATGAAGGCGGCGGCCCGCATCTCGATCTCTTGCGCCGGCTGTCGCATTGGCTGATGAAACAGCCCGATCTCGAAGAGGAAGCGCTGCGCATCATCGTTCACGGCCGCGACATGACCGTACAGCGCCAGACCATGGCGGACACCGTCAACCCCGTGACGCTGACGTCGCCGGGCGGACAGAGCCGCTCGCTCAATCTCGCATCGGTCGAGCCCGGCCTGTGGCGAACGCAGTTGAGCGCCAACGAGCTCGGCCTCTGGCGCGCGACCGACGGCAAGCTGACCGCGCTCGCCAATGTCGGGCCGGCCAACCCGCGCGAATTCCAGGAAGTCACGTCGACCACTGAAACGCTCGCCAAACTGGCGAGTGCGACCGGCGGCGATTCGCGCCGGCTTGCAGACGGCGACCGCGTAACCGTGCCGCGGGTGGTGCCGGTGCGCACGTCGTCGAGCTTCAAGGGCGACGACTGGATCGGCCTGCGCATGCGCGATGTCAGTGTGGTGCGCGGCATCGGCGTGCTGCCGATCTTTGCCGGCCTCATCGGCTTGCTGCTGCTGGTCGGCTCCCTCGCCGCTACATGGGCCAGAGAAGGCCGCTAATCTACGATTAGTCTCCCACGACCCAATCCGGACGAATGAGTCCGCCGACGCCGTCGAAAGCACCGTCCACCAATTCTGCCACCAGCAACCGGGCGGGGTCGACGGGGCCGGGCATTTTCACCTGGCCTTTCGGAATGCGCTTGAAGCCGCTCTTGCCGTAGAAGGGTTCATCGCCGACCAGGACGACCAGCTTGTGACCCGCCGCTTTGGCATCTTTCAACGTGCGTGCGATCAGGGCGGTGCCGACGCCGTGCGTCCGAAATGGCGGCTCGACCGTCAGCGGCCCGAGCAGCAGCGCCGGCGTCTCGCCGATGCAGATCGGCGTCATGCGCAGCGAGCCGACCATGAGGGTGCCGATGCGCGCGGTGAACGACAGGGCAAGCAGATGGTCGCGGCCCTCGCGGATGCGATAGGCGCTGCGCGCATAACGGCCGGGGCCGAAGGTGCGCTCATGCAGCCGCTGGATCGCGAGCGCGTCACTTTCGGTTTCGGACTGGATGCTCAGATCGAGTTCGGTCATGGCCTAGTGCCGCCGATTTGAAGTTCCTGCATCGCTTGCCGCCATCTCATTCAGGAACTTCAAATCGATAGCGGCACTAGAATCATAGCCATGCTAGTGCCCCTTTGCTTCCGAAGTTCGTGTCAGAACCTGCCGATACCTATCACGAACTTCGGAAGCGGGGCACTAGTGCGATTAGCACCCCGCACGATTCCGGTCCATCGCCGGTGGCGTTATTGCGCCAAAGCCCCTAGATAAACCTGGAAACAGGAGAGCGAGCGCATGGGACTTCTGGTTGACGGCGTCTGGCAGCAGGAGGGCCAGCGCACCAAAGACGGCCATTTCAGCCGGCCGAATGCGGCCTTTCGCAACTGGGTGACGCCGGACGGTTCGGCTGGATCTTCCGGCGCGGGCGGCTTTGCGGCCGAAGCGGGGCGCTATCATCTCTATGTCTCGCTCGCCTGCCCCTGGGCGCACCGTACCGTCATCTTCCGCAAGCTGAAGGGCCTCGAAAACGTCGTCTCGCTGTCGAATGTTTCGCCCGACATGATGCAAGACGGCTGGACCTTTAACAAGGACGAAGGCTCGAGCGGCGACGAGGTCAACAACAAAAGCAAGCTCTCCGAAATTTATGTGCTGGCGAAGCCTAATTATACCGGGCGCGTTAGCGTACCGCTGCTGTGGGACAAGAAGACCAAAACGATCGTGAATAACGAGTCGTCCGAAATCATCCGCATGTTCAATTCGGCCTTCGACGCCTTCACTAATGTGCATACCGATTACTACCCGGAGGCCTTGCGCTCCGAGATCGACCGTATCAACGATCTCGTTTATCCCAACATCAACAATGGCGTCTATCGCACCGGCTTTGCTACCTCGCAGGCAGCTTACGAGACCGCGTTCCGCGCGCTGTTCGATACGCTCGACGACATGGAGCAGTTGTTGTCGCAGCGGCGCTATCTTGCCGGCAATGTCATCACCGAAGCCGACTGGCGGCTTTACACCACGCTGGTTCGCTTCGATGCCGTCTATTACGGGCACTTCAAGTGCAACTGGCGGCACATCTACGAATATCCGAACCTGTCGGATTATTTGCGCGAGCTTTATCAGGTGCCGGGCGTAGCCGAGACCACGAGCCTCGATCAGATCAAGCGTCATTACTATTTCAGCCAGCGCAAGGTGAACCCGACCGGCATCGTGCCGGTCGGTCCGCAGCTCGATCTGGCGGCGCCGCACGAACGGGCGCGGTTGAATTAGCTCCCCCGCGCATTCCTTGATTCAATTTTCAAACAGCCCGTCTTCGCCTTCGGCTTCGACGCGCAAGCCCGCCCAAACTAGCCAACGCTCCGCCGCCCCTGTTTTTTACGGCGCGGGGGCGCCGGTATTCTCTTTAGTGCCCCCGCGAATAGCGAGGGAGTGGCGCGCCGTCAGGCGCGACCGTATTCGTTCGTGCCGCGCACCTCACGATGCGCGGGCGCCTTTCGGCGCGCCACGGCGGCTCTCGCCGGCGGCCTTGGCCGCCAACTCAGCTCCAGGTCCGCGCTTCCTGGGACGTGGCCTTGGCGGCCGTTAGCCGCTTGCGGCCTGTCCCAGTCCAGCGAGCTCCTCGCAGAGCGGTCGTAATGCCGCCCGGGCGGTTCCCGGAGCCGCCCGGGGGTTAGGGGGTGCGTTCATCCCCTGCCCGCAGGCGCCGCATCCGATCCCATCATTTAGACGCCTCTAGACGACGCCCTCACTTGGACCGGACAGATAGTATATAATCCTAGTTTGGGTATTAAGTCAAGTGACGATTTGAGAAAAGCTGGGCGTGGCGCAGCGCGTTCTTTTCCTCTCCCCGTTTACGGGGAGAGGATGGCGAGCCATAAGCGCGTTTACGCGCGTCTGTGACGCGCGATGGGGAGCCGGGCGATGGGCAAATTTCGCGACACGCCCCCCTCACCCGTCCTCACTCGCCAATGCTCGTTCGGGCACCCTCTCCCCGTTTCGCGGGGCGAGGGAAGGTCGCCCCGGCTGGCAAAGCACCGGCCGTTCGCTAACATTTCGCGCCGCCGATATCGTTCACTGTCGTTCCCCTCTGCCACGCACACCACAGGAAGTTCGTTGTGAGGTTTCCTGTTTTGACGCTCATCGCCATGATCTGCTTCGCGGCAGGCGCGGCGCATGCCGAAACCATCAACGTCTCCGACAACCATGGCGGTCGGATCGTCGTCTATGACGCACGCTGGGCCGGGCTTGCCACGCGCGACGTGAACGTGCGCATTGTCGGCCCATGTCAGTCGGCCTGCACCGTCCTGCTTGGCCATACTGGGTGCTGGAACGGCGACCTTGTTCAGGTCTGCGGCCTGCAGAAGCGGTAGCTAGGCAATACCAGACAGCACCTACCTGATGCGGCCGTTTCGAGGAGTTATTTGTACAGGCGCCACCTGCTACGCCCCCCGACCATCCTCATGTGGGTAAAACGCAGACGCTTGTGCATCATTCTATGCTATGATAATGTTAGTTCATGACGGCAACCCGCTGCCAGAGAAGTCTACGGCGTCACGCGTGCGCGATTGCTTTGGCGGCGTTCTGCACTTCCACTTGGATCTTACCGGCCGCTGCGGGATCGATTCAGATTGTCGTGACCGGCGACAGCAATGTCGAAGGAAAAGGCGTTTCGTCTTCCGAAACGTACCCCGCCCAACTCGAACGCGCCTTGAAAGCACGAGGTTACGACGTTCGGGTGCTCAATACCGGCGTCAATGGCGACACGACCACCCGCTTGCTGTCGCGTCTGGATTCAGCGGTTCCACCGGGGACGCAAATCGCCATCGTGTGGACAGGCATCAATGATATACGGCGCGAAGGCAAGACCGTGTCATTTGTTCAGACCATGCGCCGGAAGATTACGGCCAATCTCCAGGCGCGCGGCATCGAAGTTCTCAATCTAGCGCGGGATGTCGGCACTGGGTTGCGGACCAACGCTAAGTTCACAACGGGTGACCGCGATTTGCACTTTAATGCTTCTGGCTATGCTGCGGTGGCTGCCCGGACGTTGCCCCAGGTTGAAACGCTGATTCGAAAGGCGGGCCATAAGCGGCGCTGACTAGGAAACGACTTCACTGCTCGGTCGATGCCGCTGTTGGGTCATCAATCGCTGCGGAACTATTCAGCCGTTGGACCGACGTTTGTCCGCTCCCAGTCTAAGAGCGACCAGAAATATTGCGTCTTCCGCGTTCGCGGATTTGCGTGACGCCCGCCGCCAGCTTCGGCTTTCACCTGGCGAATGTGCCGAGCGCTACCGCGACCCTCTGGGCCGCCTATCCCGCCGGCGTGAAGGGATGGATCAACGCGCATGGCGGGCTCTCGCGCAATTTCATCTGGATGCGGGCGCCGGGCACCTATCGTTATTTCAGGAAGTGCTAGCGGACGTTTGGCTATTCACCACACTTCACTCGCCTTGACCCCATCCAGCACCTCGGCGATGCGCGCCCGCGCGGCGCGGCCGGTGTCGGCGGGCAGATCGTCCGGCGCGAAGAAACCGTGCGCGACGATTTCGCGGTCGGGCACCGGGGCTGAGTCCTGCGCAAAGTCGCGCACGACAAAGAGCGCGACATGGTCGCGGCGCGAGACGCGGGCGTTGAAGAACATGCCGTGCAGCCTGGGCTCGGCCGTGAGGCGGATGTTGCCCTCCTCCATCAGCTCGCGCGCGAGCGCGGTGCGCAAGCTTTCGCCGGTCTCGACCCCGCCGCCGGGCAGATGCCAGCCGCTGATATAAGAATGCTGGATCAGGAACACGCGGCCATGCCCGTCGATCACCAGGCCGAAGGCGCCGAGGGTCATGCCGCGCGAAAACCGCCAGCAGAAATGGAATACGCGGCGCAGAAGCGGTTCGAGGCGGCGGCGCAGGCGGCAAAGCTCATGCGCCCGTCATATCGCGCGCGCCGCGCCGTTACCAACAGCCTGGTAGCAGCGGCAAATTATCCCTTTCTCCTTAGAATTATTCTAATATAGTAGTCCGAGCAAAAAGACCGAGCAAAAAGGGCGACCGCGGTGAAACGATTTTCCGACCTGAGCGAACAGGAAGTGCTGGCGCTCGCCATCACCAACGAGGAGGAGGACAGCCGCATTTATCGCGGCTTTGCGGAAGGGTTGCGCGAGCAATTTCCGGCCTCCGCCAAGGTGTTCGACGAGATGGCGGACGAGGAGGTCACCCACCGCACCATGCTGTTCGATCTCTACCGCGAAAAGTTCGGCGAATATCTGCCGCTGATCCGCCGCCAGGACGTGAAGGGCTTTCTGCACCCCAAGCAGCCTTTGTGGCTGACGCGCCCGCTCGGGCTCGAGGACGTGCGAAAGTTCGCCGAGAACATGGAATTCGAGGCCGAGCGCTATTACCGGCGCGCGGCCGAGAACGCGCGCGACGTGTCGGTGCGGCAACTGCTGATCACGCTTGCCGAAGCTGAAGCCGGCCACGAAAGCCTGGCGCATAAACTGAGCGAGACGATCCTGACCAAAGGCGCGCGCGCCAAGGAAGACGAAACCGCGCGCCGCATGTTCCTCCTGCAATATGTGCAGCCCGGCCTGGTCGGGCTGATGGATGGTTCGGTGTCGACGCTGGCGCCGTTGTTCGCGGCCGCCTTTGCCACGCACAACACCTGGGCGACGTTTCTCGTTGGCCTGGCGGCGAGCGTCGGCGCGGGGATTTCGATGGGATTCGCGGAGGCTTTGTCGGATGATGGCTCGCTCACCGGGCGCGGCACGCCCTGGCTGCGCGGCACCGTGTGCGGCTTGATGACCACGATCGGCGGATTAGGCCATACGTTGCCTTATCTCATTCCACATTTCTACACGGCGACGGCGATCGCGGTGGTGGTGGTGATCATCGAACTCGGCGTGATTTCCTATATCCGCTACCGCTATATGGACACGCCCTTCCTCAACGCCGCGTTCCAGATCGCCTTCGGCGGCGCGCTCGTTTTCATCGCGGGGATATTGATCGGGAGTTCGTGACAGGTTACGCGAGGGGATGTTCACCCTCGCCCACCTGTCCGACGTCCACCTCGCGCCCTTGCCCGACCCGCAGTGGCGCGAGCTGATGGGAAAAAGGCTGACCGGCTACATCAATTGGCGGCGCAAGCGGCGCTTCGTGCATGACGCCGGCGTGCTGACGAGGATCGTCGCCGACCTGAAGCGCCAAGCGCCCGACGCCATCGCGGTGACCGGCGACATCGCCAATATCGGGCTGGCGCAGGAATATCTGAACGGGCGCGAGTTTCTCGAAGGCTTGGGCGCGCCGCCCGATGTCACCTTCGTGCCGGGCAATCACGACATCTATGTGCCGGAAGCGGCGCGATTTTGCGCGCGCCAGTGGGAGCCGTGGATGTGCGACGACGGCGGCAAAAGCGGCTTTCCCTTTGTGCGTCGGCGCGGGCCGGTGGCCATCATCGGCGTCAATAGCGGCGTGCCGACTGCGCCGTTTTTTGCGACGGGCTGCATCGGACCGAAGCAGCTCACTGAGTTGGCGGCGCAATTGAAGGCACTGAAAGCGGAGAAATTGTTTCGCGTGGTGATGATCCATCATCCGCCGGTGAGCGCGGCGGCGCGACACAAGCGTTTACTCGATGCGGATGCGTTCAGGCGCGTGATTGCCACGCACGGCGCCGAATTGATCCTGCACGGGCACGATCATCTGCGCATGCTCAACTGGCTCGTCGGCCCGGACGGTTCGCGCGTGCCAGCGGTCGGCGTGCCGTCCGCTTCGGCAAAGCCGGGGATGGATCACGCCAATGCCGCTTATCATCTTTACAATATCGATGGCGCGACGAGCGCGTGGACGTGCGAAGTGATTTCGCGCGGCATCACGCCGGACGGCGCGATCGTCGAAGAAAAAAGATTTATGTTGGAAGCCTAAGGCCCCGGGCTCGACAGCAGCGCAATCGCAAACAGCGCGACAACCGCGAGCAACGCACCATAAATGAAGGTGCGCAGCGCGCGCAGGCGGCCGCGCCGCTGTTCTTGCTCGACCAACTTCAACGCCGAAGCCTTGCCGTAAGGCGCGTCGTCGGTAAGCGCGCGCTCGCGCTCGACCAGCCGGCGCGCGACATAGCGCGTGACCGCGCGCACGATCTCCGGCACTTCGTAGCTTTCGGCCAGCACGGCACGGCCATAGCGCGTGTCTTGCAGAAAACGGTATTGCCGCTTGTCGCGGCCCATCTCAACATGCGCGATCACGTCGATCCACAGGCGCGGAACGTCGCCGCGGCTGACGCCGCGATCGAACAGTTCGACCTGCGCCGGCACGTCGTTGAAAATCGGATCGAGTGCTTCGTTGAGAAGCTCAAGCCGCGCCAAATCCGCGTCGTGCATATCGACGACCACGCCGGAGCGCTCGGCCGCTTCGATGCGCGCCTCGCGCACGGCGTCCCTGAGCATGGCAACCGGCTGGGCGGCCTGCGAATCGGCTGTTTTGCGGCGTCCCCACATGCGCCCCAATTTAGCAAAGCGCGCCACCCGGCGCAAAGCGAAAAATCAGGGTATTTCAAGACCTTCGATGGTTAACCAAGGGTTTATGGGATATTTAGCGCGGGATAAGGCCATAGGGCCGCGCCCAGCCAAGGCCATCCTCGGTGCGCGCGCGCGGGCGGTATTCGCAGCCGACCCATTCCCGATAGCCGAGGCGGTCGAGTTCCGAAAAGACGAAGGGGTAGTTGATCTCGCCGTCGCCGTCCGGCTCGTGCCGCACCGGCACCTGCGAGCACTGGATGTGGCCGATGATCTTCTGATGCTTCTTGAAGCGCTCAATCAGATCGCCGCCGACGATCTGCACGTGGTAAAAATCATATTGCAGCCAGACATTCGGCCGGCCGACCTTGGCGATGACGTCGGCGGCGTGCTCGACCTGATAGAGAAAATAACCGGGCTGGTCGCGCGGATTGATCGGCTCGAGATAAAGCTTGATATTTTTTTCGACGGCCTCATCGGCGGCGCGCTTGAGATTTTCGACGAACACGGTCTCGGCCTGGGCGCGATCGGCCGGATCGACCTTACCGGCGAGACAATGAATGGCGCTGGCGCCGACCGTGGAAACGAAAGCAAGCGCCTCGGCGAAAGATTTCCGCCAGTCGGCCTCGCGGCCGGGCTTGGCGGCAAAGCCGAACTCGCCCGCACCGCCGGTGGGCGTATTAATGCCGAGCGCCCGCAACTTGTTGTGCTCAAGTGCGCGCTTGAAATCGGCGGCTGGCACGTCCGGAAAGCGGCATTCGATCGCGGTGAAGCCGGCGGCGGCGGCGGCATCAAGGCGCTGCAACAGCGGCCGCTCGGTGAACAGATAATCGAGGTGGACCGAAAAACGCGGCATCGCTTGCTCCCCTTGCGCGCGGACGCGCGGACGTATTCATTAGCGCATCCGATCATAGCACCACCACCGGAAATGCTTTCATGTCCGCCAATAGCGCTTTTCACATTGCCGTATTGCCGGGCGACGGCATCGGCCATGAGGTGACCGCGCCCGCGCTCGACGTGCTGCGGCGGATCGAGGAAACGACGCCGAGCCTCAAATTCCGTTTTTCGGAAGCGCCGGCCGGGGCGGAGGAATACAAGGCGACCGGCAAGTCGATGTCGGAGAAAACCATCAAATTGTGCGGCGACGCCGACGCGATATTTCTCGGCGCCTGTGGATTACCCAATGTGCGCTATCCGGACGGCACCGAAATCATGCCGCAAGTGGAGTTGCGCTTCATCTACGATCTCTATGCCGGCGTGCGGCCGGCGCGGCTGGTACCGGGCGTGCCCAGCCCAATCGTCGGCGCCGACAGACACGGCATCGACTTCGTGCTGGTGCGCGAATCGACCGAGGGCCTTTTCGCGTCCATGGGCAAGGGCGTGACCACGCTTGACGAGGCGCGCGAGACTTTGGTGGTGACGCGCAAGACCACCGAGCGCCTGTTCGATTTCTGCCTGCGGCTGGCGGAGCGGCGCAAAAAGCGCGGCAAGCCCGGACGCCTGACGCTGGTCGACAAGGCCAACGTGTTCAAGGCCTTCAACTGGCAACGCGAGATTTTCGATGAACGAAAAAAGAAATTCCCCGACGTGCCGACCGACAAGCTTTATGTCGATGCCTGCGCCGCCATGATGGTGAGGAAGCCGTGGGACTTCGACGTCATGGTGATGGAGAACATGTTCGGCGATATTCTGTCCGATCTCGCCGCCGGCCTGATCGGCGGCTTGGGGATCGCGCCCTCGGCGGACATCGGCGACACGCATGCGGTGTTCCAGCCCTGCCACGGCACCGCGCCCGATATCATGGGACAGGGCAAGGCCAATCCGACGGCGATGATTTTATCGGCGGCGATGATGCTCGACTGGCTCGCCGACAAGCACGACCACCCGCCGGCGGCGGAAGCCGCCATCCGCATCGAGCAGGCGGTGGACAAGGCTTACGCCTCCGGCATCAAGCCGATGGAATATGGCGGCGCCGACGGCACCGCCAATATCGCCAAGGCGGTGATGGCGGCGCTCGGATAAAAACAATCGTCTTCAGGGAGATTCTCATGCAACCGGCCAAATCACCCACGCTTCACGCCCACGGCGCCGACATGCCGGCGATCGCCTACGGCACCATGGAATTCCCGGAGCGTCCCGCCGAACTGGTCGCCGCCGCGATCAAGGCCGGCTATCGCGGCATCGACACCGCGCGCAAATACGGCACCGAGGAGCGCGTCGGCGAAGGCATCCGCGCCAGCGGCATCGCGCGCAACGAATTGTTCG
This sequence comes from Pseudolabrys sp., assembly GCA_035648715.1. Lineage (GTDB taxonomy): Bacteria > Pseudomonadota > Alphaproteobacteria > Rhizobiales > Xanthobacteraceae > Pseudolabrys. Next base: position 4,993 of record DASRLA010000060.1, on the reverse strand, counting down.
TCACCACCAAGGTGACGGAATTAAACGCGCGCGAGGCTGATTTTCTCAAATCCGCCGAGACCAGCCTGAAAGCGCTTCAACTCGACTATGTCGATCTGCTGCTGGTGCATTGGCCGCAACCGAAAGTGCCGTTCGCCGAAACCATCGGCGCGCTGGTGAAAGCCAAGCGCAGCGGCTTGACCCGGCACATTGGCGTTTCCAACTACACGATCGCCATGCTCGACGAGGCCGTGCACCTCAGCCCCGAGCCGCTGATTACCAACCAGCTCGAATATCACGCCTACCTGCCACAGGACCGCATGCTGGCGGTCTTGCGCCGTCATGGCATGATCCTGACCGCCTATTGCCCGGTGGCGCGCGGCGAATTGCTTAACGATCCCGTCATCGGCGAGATCGGCAAGGCGCATGGCAAATCGCCCGCGCAGATCTGTCTGCACTGGCTGGTGCAGCAGCCGATGGTCGCGGCGGTGCCGCGCGCGCTTGAAGAAGCGCATATCGTCGATAATATCAATATTTTCGACTTTGAATTAAGCAACGCGGAGATGGCGCGGATCTCCGCGCTGCGCGCGCGCAAGTTGCGTATCGCCGACCCGCCCGAACGCGCGCCACAGTGGGATGTCGAGACGGTGTAATCGGACTTTAAAAAACGGCCGCAGGGAGTAATGAAATGCTGTTTATCGTGCACGCGCTCGACGCCAAGGATGCCTTGCCCAAGCGCAAGAAATTCTACGAGGAGCACCGCGCCTATATGGGCACGGCGGCGAAAAATCGCATCGCGCTGATCATGTCGGGACCGCTGGTGCACGAAAACAACGATTCCGCGGGAAGCTGCTATCTGATGGAAGCGCCCGACTACGCCACCGTGAAGGCGTTCAACGACGCCGATCCGTTCACGCTTCATGGCGTGTTCGAGAGCGTGCATATTCACCAATATCTGCGAAGGGCGCCGTAACGGCAAATCAACGGCGCCTGTCTGGCGATCAAGCCGCCGGTCAAACCTCTTCTTCCATCGTAACCGCGACATCGCCGTTGGCGGAGAGCCGCACTTTCCCGCCTTCGACATCGGCGACCATGCCGAGTTCGATGAAGTGGTGATGACCCTTATGCCTGCCCTCGCCGCTATCGGCCTTGGTCAGCTTGATCCGTTTGCCTTCGACCCTGTCAACAGTCCCGACATGGGCGCCGTCGGCGCCGATGACTTCCATGTGTTCTTTGATTTCGTTCATTGAATCGTCCTCTGTGGACTTCAATAACGCGCAGGCCCGAGTTCCGTTCAATCGGAAGACAACCCCACGAAATCCTTGATGGCGGTGACAAAAGCCTCCGGCTGTTCGAGCGGCGGGCAATGGCCGCAGCCGGGCAGTTCGACATAACGCGCGCCGGCGACGCTGTCGGCGATCTGCTTGTTGAGCGCCGGCGGCGTCGCCTGGTCGAGTTCGCCGCACACCACCAGCGTCGGCAGTTTCAGGCGCGCGAGCAAGGGCGTGAGGTCCGCCTTCTGTAAAATCGCGCAAGCCGCATGAAAGGCCTTCGGATCGATGCCGAGCAGCACAGCTTTACGCTCCTCGATCTTTTCCGGATGCGCGGCGAGATAGGCGGGCGAGAACACGCGCCTGGCGGCGATCTCGGCGATGGCGCCGAGGCCGCTCTCGTTCACCTTGACGGCCATGACTTCGAACTGCTTGCGGCCTTCGTCGGAGAAAGCAGCGGCGGCATCGCTGAGCACCAGTTTGGCGATGCGCTCGGGATGTGCCAGCGCGAAAGCAAGCGCGACCGTGCCGCCAAAACCGTTGCCGATCAGGATCGCGTCATTCGCGATCTTGAATTCGTCGAAACCGTCCTCGACGCGCGCGACGTAAGCGTCCATCAGCGGCAGCGGGGTCGGTTCGGAGCCGTGAAAGCCCGGCAGGTTGAACAGCGTGACGCGGTGTTTCGCGGCCAGGGCAGGCAGCACGGGATCGAAGGCATGGCGGTCGGCCAGCAGCGAATGCAGCACCACCAGATCGCGCCCCTTGCCGGTGCGCACCGCGGTGAGCGCGCCGTGGCCGGCTGTGAGTTGTTCGAATTGCATTACCGCCTCCCGTGACAAACGAACGGCTGCGCCCGCGCGGCGCAGCCGTATCAATCAAACTCTGTGGCCAGCCGCTCAGTTCCCTTCACGCCAGATGCCGAGCGCTTCCTGCGCCGGACGATCCGAGATCGAGAACAGCACCGATTCTTCCGACGGCATGTGTTGATAGCGCTTCCACGGCGGCACCACGAACACGTCGTTGACGCCCCACTCGAGCTTCTCGCCCTCGACCATCGTGTGGCCCTTGCCCTCGGCGCAGGCAAAGATCATCCCGTCGGTCGAGCGGTAGGGCTCGCCTTTGAAACCCTTCGGCAGCAGCGCGAGGTAAGCGCCCATGGTCGGCATCACCGGTCCGCCATTGATCGGATTGGCGTAGCGCACGCGCGCGCCGAAACGCTTGTCGATGTCGCCGGTGTTTTTCAGCCGCTCCAGGATCGGGCGCATGCGCGCGTAAGGATAGTTGATGACCGGCGTGCGGTTGGTCGTCGCCGGCATGCCGTCCGGCAGAACGCCGGTGGCGTAGCGCTCGAACGAGTCGCCGTCTTCGTGATTGGTTTTCTGCGATTTCTCGTCGAAGTGCTCGGAGAACGAGGCTTCGAAATGATTGACGGTCGGCATGTCGAGCACGTCCAGCCACATCACCGGATTTTTGCCCGGGTTGCCGTGATCATGCGGCGCCCAGTTGGCGGTGATGATGAAGTCGCCATGCTTCATCTGCGACTTTTCGCCTTCGACGGCGGTATAGGCGCCCTCGCCTTCCAGCATGAAGCGGATGGCGGAAGCGGAATGGCGGTGCACGTCGGCGATCTCGCCCGGCAAGATCAACTGCACGCCGGCAAAGAGCGAATTGGTCACGCGCGACTTGCCCGGCATGCCGGGATTTTCCAGGACGAGCACGCGGCGCTCGGCTTCCTCAGCGCTGATGATGTCACCGGCTTCCAGGATGAGGCGCTTGATATCGTCGAATTTCCAGACCTTGGCCTGGTATTTGGTCTTCGGCTCCGGCGTCACCAGGCCTTTGAGCACCTCCCAGAGCGGCGCCATGTTGAACTTGGCGATCTTGTCGTAATAGGCCTGCCGCGAGCCCTGCACATTGTGCTTGGAACCGGGGGTGATCTGCTCGGCAATCGACATGGGAATGCTCCTTCGACGACTTGTGCGGCGAATTCGCCGGTTTTGCAGCTTTATAGCGCAGTTTCAGGGCTTACGGAACAACCTCCGGTAAGAGGCTGGCCCGCGCCTATCCATAGCTAATTATTGACGAAGCCGCCGTCCACCACCAGCGACTGGCCGGTGACGAAATCGCTGCCGCTTGAGGACAGAAACGCCAGCGCGCCGGGGCAGTCTTCCGGGCAGCTTGGCGACCGCAAATTAGCGGCCACGTGAGCGGGCCAAGCCTCATTCATTGCTGTGCAAAACAGATCAGACTCGCACAATACATTGCCGCACCATGTTGGCGTTAAGTCACCGACGGGAACCGCCCTATGCATCCCCCAGTACCCCCCGCATAGGGCGGGGCGCCTTCGCGAGTTCAACCCGGCCTGCTCGCATTGCAATTGGACCAGCGGCCATTTGTCTCAGCGTTAGAACTGCGACCCATTGCCTTTAACAGGCTGCTGAAAAAGTATCCGGCGTCATTCCGGGGCGCGCCGAAGGCGCGAACCCGGAATCCAACTCTATTGAATTTCCTTGTATTTCTGGATTCCGGATCGCCGCTGCGCGGCGTCCGGAATGACGGCAAAGAGTTTTTCAGCGACCTGCTAAAACAGCATAGGGGTTCAGCAATGGAATTGTTTACTGAAGTTACTGGCCGAGGAAGAAGCGGAAAATCGACGACCGCCCAAAGAACTCTGACGCGTTCGCTGCGAAGCCGCTCGCCTCGAGTCGCTATTTCAAAGAGGTGCGAAGTTGCCGTATTCGGGGACGATTAATAGCATAGACGCGCTATGTTCGGTATAGTACACTTAGAAATGACCGGTGGCCAGATCGTCAGCATGATGCCGGAGAGACAGTTTGTGCTACCAACCCAAAGGAGCGCAGACTCGTGAAGTCTCCGAAACTGAAGGCCGGCAAGCGAAGCACAATCCGCGACGGCGGCGACGCCACGTCGTTTAATCCAGCCCGCTATTTGGAGACCGCTGCCAAGGATCGCTCCATCACTGCATACAAGAAAAAGGCCGTCATATTCGAACAAGGCGACGAAGCCGATTCGGTCATCTATATCCGGTCAGGCAAGGTGAAAGTCACGATCTTATCCGCGGAAGGTAATGAAGCGGTCATCGCCATTCTCGGCGCCGATGAGTTTCTCGGCGAAGGCTGTCTGATCGGACAGCCGAAGCGATTGGCGACAGCCTCGGCGATGACGGAGTGCAAAGTCATGCGCGTCGGCAAAGCTGAAATTGAACGGGTTCTGCAAGACGAACCTACATTTTCTCAAATGTTCGTCACGCATATTTTGGCGAGGAACGAGCGCATCCAGGAAGACCTGGTCGATCAGCTTTTCAACTCGACCGAAAAGCGACTGGCCCGCATATTGTTGCTGTTGGCGAATTTTGGCAAGAGCGGCAAGCCGGAGCCCATTCTCGCAAAGATAAGCCAGGAGACGCTTGCAGAAATGATCGGCACGACCCGCTCGCGCGTCAGTCATTTCATGAATAAATTTCGAAAGCTTGGCTTCATCAATTACAATGGTCACATCGACGTGCATAGCAGTTTGCTGGGCGTGGTATTGAGCAACAAGGCGCGTTCGGTAGAGCCGGCGAAGTAATTGCGCGGCAGACACTAGTGGTCCGATTCTAACATTCGCATCCCGTCTGTGGAGGCACTTTTGCGAATGTTAGAATCAAAGGACCACTAGCAAGTTATTGTTGCTAGTGGAGCTTTGGATTTGACGTTCGCTTACGATATTCGCGGCAAGCGGGT
>DASRLA010000059.1:0-2747 GCA_035648715.1 Pseudolabrys sp. | reverse complement strand
CTTGGCAACGCGGTCGAGCACGCGCTCGATCTCGTCGAAGCCCAACAGGAACGGGCTGGATAATGACGGCACTCGTGACATGGTCTCAAAGCCCTCGCTTGAAGCGACTTTGACGGGGCCCCTTTTGGGCACCCCAACCGTCCGGCGACTGCCGTCCGGTCCCGGCTAATATGGGCAGTCCGGGTTAAAGGTTCAAGAACGCGGGAAAACAGGCCTTGAGTGGGGCTCAATGGGCCTCCGGCGGAGTCCATGCCCGGCGCACATCAGTGCCGGTTTCATGGTGCGGGCAATCCGCGCCGGGTCATGTCCTCGCAGCCAGTTAACGAGATGCTGCGGGATAAGAAGCTCGTCACGCGCTGTCGCGTGCGCGCGCCGTAAAAATTTCCGAACGCATATTGTTAGCGGCGATGGTTAAATTAAGCATGCGTGTTTTCCTTACTTATTCAAAATTGTTCTAAAGGCCGCGCGATTGCGCAAGGCCTCGATAATATCCCCGCAGCCCGACCACAAAAATCAAACGGGCGCAGGGGAGCCGACATTGTTGACTCGCAGCATCGATATCGATCCGTTCGAGCTGACGATCGAAGAAAAAATTTATCGCGGCGCCAAGCATCTGTGCATCACCAGCGCCGTCGCCGCGGTGATGCTGAGCGCGCTCGATCTTGCCGACATTCGTTCGCTGCAGAGCGCGGCTGAATTTTTTCATCTCAATCGCCAGCGCATCGCCGATATGCCCGGTGTGCTGCGGACCGGAATCCACAGCATCGAGTTGGCGTGGCCGTCGCCATCCGCGCACGCCATGATCCCGCGCGATGTGACGGCGTCTGCGGAACCTGCGCCGGTCGTTATGAAGCCGACGCTGATCGACGATCTTGTCGATACGCGCGAATTGGATGCCGTTCAATTTGCCATGCAGTCGCCGCCGTCGTGGCAAAATGCCGACGCGCCGATTGTCGCCGTGCCGCCTGCTGCCGTAACGCCTCCCGCCGCGCTGGTCTTTGCCAGCGCCGACCCCGCGCCGCTGAACCTGCCGCCGATCACGCAGGTTTCCTTGCCGATGGCAGAGCCGATCCCGCTCAAAATGGTGCCGATGCCGCGCGCCGCACCCGGTGCACCGCCGCCGTCGCCGGCCGAGCGGCTGCATCTCATAGGCGCGGAACGCGCCAAAGCCGAACGTTGCCTGTCCAATGCCATCTATTTCGAGGCGCGCGACCAACCCTATCAAGGCCAGGTCGCGGTCGCGCAGGTGGTGATCAACCGTGTGTTCTCGGGCGTTTATCCGAACGACGTCTGCGGTGTGGTCTATCAGAACGCCAGCCATCATCTGGCTTGCCAATTCACCTTTGCCTGCGACGGCAAGCGCAAGACGATCAACGAGTTCGGCTCCTGGGCGCGCGCACGCCGCATCGCGCGCGAGACTCTGGACGGCGAGCTCTACGTGACGGCCGTATCAACGGCGACGCATTATCACGCCGCCTATGTGCATCCCTATTGGGTGCGCGAGATGCATCGCTATGCGCGCGAGGGCATTCATCTGTTTTATCGCCCAAAAGCATGGGGCAACGGTTCGGACGAACCGATCTGGTCGCGCATACAACTCGATGAGAAAAAGAAACTCGCGGCGAACAAGAAGTAGTCGTCAAAGCTTCAGCTTGAACAGTTTGATCGCGTTCTCGCGGCCGATCTTGGCGCGGTCGGCCTCACTGATATTTGCCGCGTCAAACCACTGCGCGCCTTCGCCCACATCCTCGAACGGCCAATCGACCGAAAACATCACGCGGTCGGCGCCCATCTCGGTCATGGCATTGACCAGGGATGGCGTGTGGAAGTTGCCCGACGTGGTGAGATGAAAGTGCTTGCGGAAATAATGCCCGACGCCGTTTTTCGCAGCGTAGCGATGCGGCTCCTTCATCCAGCCATTGCGGCCGTCGACGCGCCAGAGCTGAACCGGAATTCCTTCGCCCAAGTGTCCGAGCACCATCTTCAGGCGCGGATGCTCGTCGAATAATCCGCTGCCGATCAGGCGCAGCGCGTGCACTGCCGTTTCCGCCGAGAACGCCCAATTCGGCCCGAGCATCCAAGGGTGCCCTTCATATTGGCGGCTCCAGCTCGGCAGCGGATTGCGCGGATGCAGATAGAACGGAAGGTCGAGCGCCTCGACCGCGCGCCAGAACGGCCGGTACTGCGGCAGGTCGTAATAAGTCACGTTGTCCGCCGTGACACTTTGCGAAAAGCCATTGACCAGCGCACCGACGAACCCAAGCTCTTTGATGCAGCGTTTAAGCTCCGCAGTCGCTGCTTCCGGGTCCTGCATCGGCAAAGCGGCAAAACCCGCAAAGCGATCGGGGCGCTTTTGTACTTCGGCGGCCAGCACGTCGTTGGCTTCGCGGGCCACTGCGATGGCCTGCTTTACGTCGTGGATCGCCTGTACCGCCGGCGCATTGAGCGACAGGATCATCAATTCGACGCCGTGCTTATCCATTTCGCGTAGGCGCATGTCCTGGATGTCCGTCAGACGCGGGCCCAGATCCGGCCACACATGGGCGCCGAATACTTTCGAATCGCCGAGTGTCGCCTCGATGGCGAAATGATCCTCCAGCGTGATTTTGCCGAGCATGGCGTTTCCCCTATGGCTTTTGCGGCATCATGCATGGCCCCGAGGCAATAAAAAAGCCGCCCCGGCGGGCGGCTCTTTCTAAGTGGTGGAGCCAGGCGGGATCGAACCGCCGACCTCCTGCATGCCATGC
>DASRLA010000058.1:0-2237 GCA_035648715.1 Pseudolabrys sp. | reverse complement strand
AAAGGGCGTTACTGTGTTCGCCCAGATCGATCACGCCGCCGGCGCTGCCGGTGCCGGGCTCACGTTGCGGCCGACGACGCTGGTGGTATTCGGCAATCCGGTAGCCGGAACGCCCCTGATGCAGGCGGCGCAAACGGCGGGCATCGACCTGCCGCTCAAGGCGCTGGTCTGGCAGGACGCCGAGGGCGCGGTCCATCTGAGTTATAACGATCCGGCCTGGATCGCGGGCCGCCATGGCGCCGGCGCTTTACCGGCCGTGGGCGCCATGGCGACGGCGCTGAAAGCCCTCGCCAGACACGCGACGGGCGCTTGAATCATCTATAAGGTCGCGCCCGCAATGAACGCCCTCCTCCGCTGGCTTATCTGGCTTGCGCTCACCGCCGCCGCGGTCGCGATTTGCTATTTATGGATCGACCGCCCGCTCGCGCTGCTCGCGAATTCCTACAGCACGCATCGCGAGACTTTTGATAATCTCACCCACATCCCCGATCTGCTCATACCGGCTGCGGCGATCGCTTTCGTGGTCTGCGGGCTATTGGCGCTGGCCGGCTGGGCGGCGTCGAAATGTGTGAGCACAGCCGCGCTGTGCAGCATCGGTTTGATCGTGGCCGAAGCGGTCAAAAGCCAACTTAAACTCATGTTCGGGCGCACGTGGCCGGAGACCTGGGTGCGCAACAATCCCTCCTTCATTCACGACGGCGTCTATGGTTTTAATTTTTTTCATGGCGGCCCGGGCTATGCTTCGTTCCCTTCCGGGCATACGGCGGTGACCTGCGGCGTGATCTCGGTTTTATGGATGCTTTATCCTAAATTTCGCCTGCTTTACGCAGCCATCGTGCTGGCGGTCGCGGTCGGGCTGATCGGCGCCGATTATCATTTCCTCAGCGACGTGATCGCCGGCGGCTTCGTCGGCATCTCGGTCGGCTGGATGACGGTCACGCTTTGGCAAGCGTGGGAAACAAAACGATTGCCCTGAATGCGAACTAGCTCTACTTCGCGCAGAGCTTGTCGAGACCATCGAGGATGGCGGTGATGTCCTTGCCGTCCTTGGAATTGGGATCGACGTCCTGCAGGCCGTCCATCAGCGCGAGGTATTCGGGACCCAATTTCGTGCTCATGTCGTCCATCTGTTTCGACAGCTCATCGATTTTCTTGGTGTCTTTCTTGGCGTCGGCGTCGCCGATCTGATCGCCGAGCTTGGCGATGTCGCAATAAGTCTGCGTCTTGGCTTTATCGCTGCTGATCATTTTGACGACCTTTTGCACATCCGCCTTGGTCGTTTTGACTGGTGCGCCTTGCGCAAAAGCGCCAACCGGAACCGCTGCGATCGCAAGCACGGCAACGATGAACTTTAGTTTCATGGCAAGCCCCCTGAAAGTATTTGCGGGAACTCGTCAGTTCCCGTCCGTCGCGGTCATGTTAATCCGTAAACGCCGCCTAGCGAAGGGGTCGTGCGCATGGCTGTTTATTGTTTCGCGTTAATGCCCTTTTTACGATACCGGCCGGGTCGCGCAAAAATTACCGGGCGCGGAGCGAATTAGGCTTAATTTGCGAGGTTCATTCGCCGTGATTGTCAAACTGATAATAATGCGTGGCTAATTTTCGCCATCCGCCCGCAAGGCTCAAGACGCCGAGAAAGCCCCATGAACATCGCCGCGAACTCCCTACTCTCCGGTAACAACGCCGCCGTCGCCATCATCGGGGCCGGCCCCTACGGACTTGCCACGGCCGCGCACCTGCGCGCCGCCAATGTGCCGCTCCACATTTTTGGCGACGCACTGTCGTTCTGGCGCGGCAATATGCCGGACGGCATGAAGCTGCGCTCGCCTTGGGTGGCGACGCATATTGCCGACCCCGGCAACCGCCATACGCTCGATGTTTATTACAAGCAGGCCGGCATGGATGTGCCGAAGCTGCTGCCGGTGGAGAATTTCGTCGGCTACGGCGAGTGGTTTCAAAAACGCGTCGCGCCCGATCTCGACACCCGTAGCGTTCGCCGCGTCGAGGCGCGCGACGGCGGCTTCCGCATTACGCTGGAAGATGGTGACATATTCTTTGCCCAGCGCGTGGTGATGGCGATGGGCCTGCTCGGCCACGAATACCGACCGGCGCAATTCGACGGGCTGCCGCGCGAATTGGTCAGCCACTCCTGCGAGCATACCGATTCAGAACGCTACCGCGGCAAGCGCGTGGCGGTGATCGGCCGCGGTCAGAGCGCCTGCGAGGCGGCGGCGATT
>DASRLA010000057.1:0-2906 GCA_035648715.1 Pseudolabrys sp. | reverse complement strand
CTTGTCCTTGGTCTGCGACGAGAATTTCGGGTCCGGCACCTTCACCGACAACACGGAAGTGAGGCCCTCGCGGCAGTCGTCGCCGGTGAGCGCCACTTTTTCCTTGCGCGTGGTGCCCAGCGTCTCGGCGTAGGTCGTGATTTGGCGGGTGAGCGCGCCGCGGAAGCCGGCCAAGTGCGTGCCGCCATCGCGCTGCGGAATGTTATTGGTGAAACAAAGAACGCTCTCGTGATAGCCGTCGTTCCACCACATCGCGGCTTCCACCGTGATGCCGTCGCGCTCGGACTTGATCATGATCGGCTGCGTGATCAGTGAGGTCTTGTTGCGGTCGAGATATTTGACGAACTCGACGACGCCGCCTTCGTATTTCATCTCCTCGCGCTTTTCGACCGCGTGACGCATGTCGGAGAGCACGATGTTGATGCCGGAATTGAGAAACGCCAATTCACGCAGGCGATGTTCGATGGTGGCAAAATCGAACTCCACCATGGTGAAGGTCTTGGGCGAGGGGAAGAACGTCACCTCAGTGCCGCGCTTGCCGCCCGAGTCGCCGACCGCCTTGAGCGGCGCTACTGCTACGCCCTCATGAAATTCAATGAAGTGTTCTTTGCCGTCGCGCCAGATCGTGAGCTTGAGCCAGCTCGAAAGCGCGTTGACAACCGAGACGCCGACGCCGTGCAGTCCGCCGGACACCTTGTAGGAGTTCTGGTCGAATTTTCCGCCGGCATGCAGTTGCGTCATGATGACTTCGGCCGCCGAAATGCCTTCGCCTTTGTGGATGTCGACCGGGATGCCGCGGCCGTTGTCGCGCACCGTCACCGAACCGTCCGGATTGAGAACGGTCACCACTTCGGTGGCATGGCCGGCGAGCGCTTCGTCGATCGAATTGTCGACGACCTCGTAGACCATGTGGTGCAGGCCGGAGCCGTCGTCGGTATCGCCGATATACATGCCCGGGCGCTTGCGCACCGCATCGAGGCCCTTGAGGACCTTGATCGACTCGGCGTCATAGTCGGAAAGATTTCGGGCTGGTTCAGCCATCGGCGGCACCCTCAAAACGGGCGAAAAAATGAGTCGGAATTGACGTTTGGTGTGACACGAAAAATGAGTTGCGTACAGCGCAAAGTCATCGCTGTTAATATGTTGATTCAAAATGATTTTTTAAAGGTCGCCGCGGCGGAAAGATGGCTGTTTTTTGAAGCATTTGAGCCGCCGATTCGAGAGCATTTGTCAACGATTTAAGCGGCCGGTTTTTTTGCTGTCATGGAACGGCCATGTGAGCCGTTCAAAAGCGGCGCGGCTTGCATGCGGACGCGGCTTGGCTTCTAAGCATGAGACTCGCTCGCTTTTTTGGCTTCTTGGCCGCTGCCGCGCCTGCCTGACGTGATTTAATTTTTCATGCGCTGGTTCAACCCCTCATTCGAAGTTCCCCATCGCCTGCGCGCCATCGTGCGCGCCCGCGAATCGAGCGTCATCGTGCTGGCAATGGCGGTTGGAGTCATCGCCGGACTGGTGGTTGCCGGCATGGGCGAAGCGGTGTCGCTGATGCATGTGGCCTTCTTCGGCCTCGATCCGGGCGAACGGCTGTCAGGCCGGGGTTCGCTCAACCCGATTTATGCGTTCCTGACGCCCTGTCTGGGCGGGCTGCTGTTCGGCCTGGTGAGCGCCTACATCGCTCGTCAGCGCGGTACTGAGGTCGATCCGGTCGAGGCTAATGCGCTGCATGGCGGACAAATGTCCATGCGCGGCAGCCTCATTGTCGCCGCCCAAACAATCTGGTCGAGCGGCATCGGCGCCTCGGTCGGCCTGGAAGCCGGCTATACCCAACTCGCCAGCGGCTTTGCTTCCAAGCTCGGGCAGGCCTTTCGCCTGCGCCGCAGCGACCTGCGCACTTTGGTCGGTTGCGGAGCGGCCGCAGCCATCGCCGGCGCCTTTGGCGCGCCACTCGGGGGCGCCTTTTACGGTTTCGAACTGATCATCGGCAGTTATGCGATCGCTTCGCTGGCGCCGGTCGGCATGGCGGCGATGTGCGGCTATTTGGTCGCGGATGCTTTCACGCCTGACCGGCTCGGTATTGAAACCGGCGCGGTCTCCAGTCTCGCCGTGCATGACGTGGTGATCGCAGGCATCGTCGGCCTGCTTGCCGCCATCTTCGGCATCGCGCTGATGCGCGGGGTCGCTGCGTGCGAGACTTTCTTCTCGCGCTTGCGGGTGCGCCCGGCTTTCCGGCCGGCGGTGGGCGGCGCGCTGGTCGGTCTTTTGGCGATGGTCTCGCCGCAGGTGATGTCGTCCGGCCATGGCGCCTTGCATCTGACCGGCCTTTTCAAGCTGCCGGTCGCCACCCTGGCGCTCATTTTCGTGCTCAAGTCATTGGCCTCGATCATCTCGCTCGGCACCGGGTTTCGCGGCGGATTATTTTTTGCATCGCTGCTGCTCGGCGCGTTCGGCGGGCAACTGTTCGCCGACGGTCTCAACGTCGCCTGGCCAGGATTGCATGCCAATGCCGATGCCTACGCCATCATCGGCATGGGCGCGCTGTCGGTCTCGGTGATCGGTGGGCCGCTCACCATGACCTTTATCGCGCTGGAGACCACCGGCGATTTATGGCTGACCACCGCGGTGTTGATTTCGGTCATTATTTCCATGCAGGTGACGCGCGAATTCTTCGGCTATTCCTTCACCACCTGGCGCTTCCATCTGCGCGGCGAGACCATCCGCAGCGCCGCCGACGTGGGCTGGATCAGGGATCTCACCGTCGGGCAGATGATGCGCTCGGACGTGCGCACGACGCCGGTGGAAACACCGATCTCGGCGTTTCGCGAAGCCTTCCCCTTGGGTTCAACCACGCAGGTGATCGCAGTGGATGAGGACGGCCGTTACGCCGGCATTGTGGTCGTGGCGGACGC
>DASRLA010000056.1:0-38943 GCA_035648715.1 Pseudolabrys sp. | reverse complement strand
TTACATAACCAACGCCTGCCGCTCCTGCGCCATAAAGGAGCAATGCACTACGGGCAAGGAACGCCGGATCACGCGATGGGAGCATGAGCACGTTATCGAAACCGTGCAGCAGCGATTGGATCAGGATCCACAGGCCATGCGCCGCCGGCGCGAGACGGTTGAACATCCCTTCGGCACGCTCAAGATGCGGATGGGCGCGACGCACTTTCTGATGAAGACATTGCCGAAGGTCGCGAGCGAGATGGCGCTCAGCGTGCTTGCATACAATCTGACGCGAGCCATGAATATCGTCGGTACAAGGGCGTTGCTGGCAGCGATCAGGGCGTGAGTGTGGAAACCTCATTGCGCGCCGATCCTGAGTCAGGCTCTGCCTGGCATCCTCAACAACGGCCCAGGGAAGGTCCTGATCGTCCAGCAGGAAAAAATGCTGAAATCGGCCGTGTCGGACTGCATTAACCGGATCGTGGACCGTCACGGACAGCGTCAGCGCGTTATCACGCAACCAAGACCCATGAGCGACATTGGGTCTGATTTTCTACTTATGCCGACTGATTATCCCCTCTAACGGCGCTATGACTTGAGTCGCTGATCTTGCCATTTCATGAACTGTCCGGCAGCATCCTCAGCGCCGTGCGCCCGCAGGCCAGTACATGCGACGGCACAGTGCGCCAATTGCCCATTACCATTTAGGGGGAATTTTAGTGGAAGCATCGGCCTCAATTGAAATTGCGAAGCACACGTTAAGTTCCGGCGGAATCATTCTTGCTATCGGCACGATCACCGGTTTTGTCGCTCAGAAGATACGAATTCCCGACGTCGCCCTGTTTCTTATCGTCGGGATGGTGATAGGTCCGGCTTCGTTGGGATTGATCGACATCAAAGCGGATTCGGCGCTCAACCAAGTTATCTTATTATTCGGAGCAAGCTACATCCTTTTCGATGGCGGCGCGTCGCTACGATTCGACGTTTTGAAGCAGGTGTGGATTACCATTGTTGTGATAGCTACGGTCGGGGTCGTGGTTACCGCCGTAGTCACAGGCATTGCCGCATATTTTGTTCTTGGCGTTCCCTTGATTGTTGCGCTGCTGTTAGGCGCAACGCTCGCCTCTACCGACCCGGCAACGCTGGTTCCCATATTCCGTCAGGTTCACATTCGCGACCGAGTGGCACAAACGGTAATGAGCGAGTCGGCGTTCAACGATGCCATGGGGGCAATCGTTACTTTCGGCGTGTTGGCCGTGGCCATGGGGACTGGTCAGTTTTCCTTGATGTCATCCTTATTCGACTTGCTCAAGCAGTCGATCATCGGCATCATTGCTGGCGGCACGCTTGGGTATTTGGCTTCCATGCTCATCGCACATGAGCGGTGGGCCTTCCTTAAGGAATATGCGCCGGTGGTTACGTTGGTGGCCGTCATCGGCGCATATTTTGCTGCCGACGGCTTGCAGGCCAGCGGTTTCATGGCGGTATTTGTCTTCGGCATAGTGGTGGGAAATAAGGACTCCTTCGGCTTTAAGATGGAGGCAAGCGAGCAAAGGAAACTTGAAGAATATGTATCGACAACCGCTTTCATAATGCGATTGTTCATCTTCATTTTGCTTGGTGCTCAGGTTGATTTTGGACTCATGGGACAAAATCTGGTGGGCGGAATCGCTGTGGTTGCTATTTTCATGCTTGTTGCTCGTCCATTGACTGTTTTCATGTGCGCGCTACCGGATCGACGCGCGCGATGGAGCTTTAATGAGATGATTTTCATGTGCTGGACGCGCGAGACCGGTGTAATTCCGGCCGCGCTTGCGGGTCTCTTGCTAGGGATGAAAGCTCCCGGCGCTCAAATAATCGCGTCAGTTACTTTCATCGCAATTCTCATGACCATCCTAATACAGGCGCCTACAACAAAGTGGCTGGGGGGCAAATTGGGTCTGCTGGAGGCAGCTGAAGCGACATAACCACCCGCTGATCAAGAGCATGGCGCCGCCCTTCGGCGGGCCGGAACACATCACGCCGCTGCGGTGGTGTCTGTCGCTCGGCGCATGCCTCGGCGGCAACGGCACCCTGATCGGCGCGTCGGCCAATCTGACGGTGGCCGGCATCGCGGAGCGCAACGGCGTGCCGTTCCGTTTCCTCACCTACACTCTCTATGCCGCGCCGATGATGATCGTGTCGGTGGCGATCTGTCACGTCTATGTGTGGTGGCGCTACTTCTGAGGGTGAGCAAAGATAAAAGAAGGCAATGGCGCGCAATTTAACCCGATTGCGCGCCATTCGCTCACGAATTCCCTCGCCTGCTGCTAATCGCCACATCCGCTAACCCGGCATTTACCTCACTGCGCTTACCTCGCTCCTCTGCGCCGCACCGGCAACCTTAGGGCTGTCGGGGCGTTGTTCCGGCGCAAGCCCCAAGCAAATCGTTGCGGGGCATAAGGGCAAGGCGGGCGCGCGATGGCTATATCGAGCCGCAGTCGAATAGTGCGTGCCGCGGTTTTGTTGGGCGGCCTCTGCGTCATGGCGATGGCGCTGCCGCAACCAGCCTCGGCCGGTTTCTTCGACCGCCTGTTCGGGGGCCTGCGCCGCGCGGTCGAAGCGCCAAGGCCGCCGGCCGCCTTCGTCAACCCCTTCACCAGCCTCGCCAACCATTTCAATCCGCCGCAAGAGCAATTGCGTGGCGCTACCGCGACCGGCCCAGCGCGCGCCTTCTGCGTGCGCACTTGCGACGGCCATTACTTCCCCGTTGAGGCGCATGCCGGCATGAGCACCGCCGACGCCTGTCATTCCTTCTGCCCGGCAAGCCAGACGCGGCTTTACGGCGGCGGCAATATCGATAGCGCGACCGCCCCCGACGGCAGCCGCTACACCGACCTGCCGCACGCCTTTCTCTATCGCAAGGCGCTGGTGTCAGGCTGCACCTGCAACGGCCGCAACGCCTTCGGCCTCGCGCATATCGATGTGAAATACGACCCGACGCTGCGGTCGGGCGACGTCGTCGCCACGACGAATGGGCTCGCCGCCTATACCGGCGCGCGCAACAACGTCGCGGAATTCACTCCGGTGCAGAATTACTCGCGGCTGTCAAAGGACACGCGCGACCGCCTGGCGGAAACCAAAGTTGCGCCGCCGGCGCCACCGACATCACGCGCGGCGGATATTACGTCCTCGATCCCGGCCGCGGCCGCCGCGGCGCGGGCTGAAGTCCCGGCTTCTCAAGCCGCAAGATAGCTCACGGCTTCGTCGGCCAGCGACAGCGAACTGGTCAGCCCTGGCGATTCTATGCCGAACATCTGCACCAGCCCCGGCACGCCGTGGTGCGTCGGCGCGTCGATTAAAAAATCCGCCTGTGGCTCTCCCCTGCCCGTCAATTTCGGTCGGATGCCGGAATAATCCGGCGCCAGCGTGCCGTCCGGCATGTTCGGCCAGTAGCGGCGGATGGCGCCATAGAATAATTCGCCGCGCGCGGGATCGACCGGGTAATACTCGCGCTCGATCCATTCGACGTCCGGCCCGAAGCGCATCCGCCCGGCGAGATCGAGTGTCACGTGCACACCCAGCCCGCCCGGCATCGGCACCGGATAAATCAGCCGCGTGAACACCGGCCGGCGCGTGTAGGTAAAATAATTGCCTTTCGCCAGCACCAACCGCGGCACGCGTTCGGCCGGATAGTCTTCCATCGCGCGCGCCAGCTTCTGCGCGCCGAGCCCCGCGCAATTCACCAGCGCATCGAAAGAAAATTCGCCGCCTTCGCTGCCGCCGAACGTGACATGCCACTGCCCGTCTTTGCGCCGTGCGCCGGTGACCGGCGTATTGAACGCGATCATGCCGCCGGCATCTTCTAGGTCGCCTTGCAGCGCCAGCATGTAAGCGTGCGCATCGACGATGCCGGTCTCCGGCGACAGCAGCGCGCCGACGCAATGCAACTCCGGCTCCAACTTGCGCGCGGCTTCCGCCGTTATCGGTCCCAGGCCCTCGACCTCATTGATCTTGCCCTGCGCCGCGATGCTCTCGATTTTTTCCAGCTCGGGCGTATCGGTAGCCACGATCAGCTTGCCGACTTTCTTGTGCGGCACGCCGTGTGAGGCGCAGAACGCGTAAAGCAGCCGGCGGCCGTTAACGCAGTGGCGGCCGCGCAGCGAGCCGGTCGGGTAATACATGCCGCCGTGGATGACTTCGGAGTTGCGCGAGGAAATCCCTGAGCCGATGCCGGCCTCGGCCTCCGCCACCACGACCTCATGGCCGCGCTGCGCCAACGCGCGCGCCACCGCCAGGCCAACCACGCCGGCACCGATCACCAAAGCCTGCATGCGGTTGTCTACCCCGACAAAGGCGGGCTTTTGCCCGCCATGAATTCGTTAATGCCAGTGAATTAGAGATAAACCATCATTTGCACAAGAATCGGTCTTAACGACCTTTCGGTCGCGCTATTGACCCGGCGCGACCGTTTGGCAGATTGCGCCCACTTGCACCCTCTTGCGCGCACAACGAGGCGGATCGAAAGATGCGGAAACCACTCATCACACTGGCGGCCGGCTTATTTTTCGGCGCCATTGCCGGACAGGCTTCGGCCGCTCCGGCCTGCCGCAATAGCGGCAGTTTCGATGCCTGGGTCGAGCAGTTCAAACGCGACGCCATCGCGCAGGGCATCTCGGCGAGAGTGGTGGCGGACGTTTCGCCGGAACTGCGCTTCGACGAATCCGTCATTCGCCGCGACCACGGCCAGGCGGTGTTCAACCGCACCTTCGTCGATTTCGCCAAGCGGCTTCTTGGCGGCGGCCGCATCCCGAACGGCGTTAATGCCATCAAGAAACACCAGGCGCTGTTTTCGCGCATCGAGAAAGCCTATGGCGTGCCGCCGGAAGTGCTGGCCGCGGTCTGGGGCCTCGAAAGCGATTACGGCGCGCTGTTTGGCAAGTTCAAGATCCTGCCTTCGCTGGCGACGCTGGCTTACGATTGCCGGCGAGGTGAGCATTTCCGTCCCGAACTGATGGATGCGCTGCGCATCGTCCAGCGTGGCGATCAGACCGTCGAAACCATGACCGGAAACTGGGCCGGCGAATTCGGCGGCATGCAGTTCACTCCGTCGAACTACATCAAATACGGCGTCGACTTCGACGGCGACCGCCGCGTCGATCTCACCAATAGCATTCCCGACACGCTCGCTTCCGCCGCCAATTATCTCAAGACCATCGGATGGCGGCGCGGCGAGCCGTGGCTGCAAGAAGTGCGCGTGCCCGACAAGATGCCTTGGCAGGAGGCCGACCTCGATATTTATCACCCGGTGTCGCAATGGGAGGCCTGGGGCGTGCGCGCCGCGCACGGACAGCTGCCGGCCAACCTGCAAGCCGCGCTGATCCTGCCGATGGGGCGGCATGGCCCGGCCTTTCTGGCCTATCCGAATTTCAAGGTGTTCATCGATTGGAATTCCGCTTTCGTTTATTCGACCACCGTCGCATATTTCGCCACGCGTCTGGGCGGTGCGCCGCCGATGAACGAGGAAGGCGCCAAAAGCGTCGAAGCGCTCACCACCGCGCAGATGACCGAACTTCAGCATCTGCTCAACAAGCAGGGCTTTGCTGCCGGTGACGCCGACGGCAAACTCGGCTCCGGGACGCGCAAGGCGGCGAGGAAGGCGCAGACGAAATTCGGTCTGCCGGCGGATTCGTGGCCGACCGGGGAATTGATCGAACGGATGCGCGGCAGTTGATGCGCGCGCATTGGCATAATCAGGACAGCGCATTTTCCATGCGAACACCACTGCTAAAACTGATCGTATTCTTGGCTGCCACTGCGTGGACCGGCGCGGCCGCGACCGCCGCCTGTCACAACACCGGCAGCTATGAGCGCTGGCTCGAGACCTTCAAGAAGGAAGCGATTGCGCAAGGCATCTCGCCACGGGTGATCGCCGAGGCGACGCCATCGATGACGTTCGACCCGGGCATCATCAAGCGCGACCACGGCCAATCCGTTTTTTCGCAGACGTTTCTGCAATTCTCCGATCGCATGACCGGGGGCGGCCGTATTCCGAACGGGCAGAAGAAAATCAAGCAACACGCCGTGCTGTTCGAAAAGATCGAGCGCAAGTATGGCGTGCCGGCGCCGGTGCTGGTCGCATTCTGGGGCCTGGAAAGCGACTTCGGCGCCGATTTCGGCCATTACAAAATTCTCAGCGCCATCGCCACGCTGGCTTACGATTGCCGGCGTTCGGAATTTTTCCGCACGCAATTATTCGATGCGCTGCGCATTATCGAGCGCGGCGACCAGCGCGTGGAGGATATGATCGGCGATTGGGCCGGCGAGTTCGGCGGGCTGCAATTCACCGCTTCGGATTATCTCAAAAATGCCGTCGACTTCGATGGCGACGGCCGTCGCGATCTGATCCACAGCATTCCGGACACGATGGCCTCCGGCGCGAATTTCCTCAACAGCCTTGGCTGGCGACGCGGTGAGCCCTGGCTGCAAGAAGTGCGCGTGCCCGACAATCTGCCTTGGCAGGAGGCCGATCTCGCCATCACGCATCCGGTGTCGCAGTGGGCGACCTGGGGCGTCAAAGCGTCGCATGGCGCGCTGGCGTCCGCCGATCTGCAAGCATCGTTGATTTTGCCGATGGGCCGCTTTGGGCCGGCCTTTCTCGCTTACCCGAATTTCAAAGCCTTTCTCGGCTGGAATTCGGCTTACGTCTATTCGACCACTGTTGCCTATTACGCCAACCGCCTGACCGGCGCTCCGGTCGTCAATCACGACGGCGCGCAACGGGCCGAGGTCCTCTCGGCGCAGCAGGTCATGGAATTGCAGCGCCTGCTGATCAAAGCCGGATACCAAGACGTCGGCGAGGTAGACGGCAAAGTCGGCTCGGGCACGCGCAACGCAGTGAAGAAGGCGCAATTGAAAGTCGGTCTGCCGGCGGACTCGTGGCCGACCGCCGAATTGATTGCGCGCTTGGGCGTGCGCTGATTTCAGCGCATCAGGTGCATAAAAAGCCGCCGGCTTTCATGCACCCGGTATTTTTTTGCAGCGCGGAAAACACATCCGGCGGCGCGCAAAATGCAAAATCGTGCGCAACATGACCGGCCGTTCATCTTCGATCACAAACGCCTGATCGGCCGCCGCTTGCGCGACGGGATAGCGGCGCACCGCCGTTTAATCATTATGAACCTGGAACTTTGTTCCGGCCACGGAGTCAGTGTGCTGGGCATGGAGGCAAAATGATCACGCTAAAAAAGAGTTTTGGAACGTTCGCCGCGATTGCTGTTTTATCCGCACTGGCGTTGCCTTTAAGCGCCAACGCGCAAGCGCCAGATGATGCCAAGAAAGCAACCGCGCCGGTAGCAAAGCCGGCGGCACGGCCTGCGCCGGCAGCACGGCCTGCGGCGCGGCCCGCACCGCAGCATCGCGTAGCGCCCGCAGTCAATCACGCCGCTCGTCCGCAACCGCATCGTGAGCGCGCGCAACGTCCTGCGGCGGCACGCGCGCCGCGGCAGGCGCAAAAGCCGGCCGCAGGCGTTGCGCCTGCTGCTGCCACCAAACCGGCCGCGGCGCCAGCCGCACAGGCACGGCAGGAACGCCAATTGCGCCGGCGCGAAGACCGCGCGCTTCGCCGTCTTCCGACGAAACAACGCGCCGCGCGCCGCGAGCAAATCGAACACGCCCGCGAACAGCGCGTGCAACAGCGCCAGCAGCAGAACGCGCCGGCGGCGAGAGCCGCCGGGCAGGCGCAACCGGCAGCGGCGGCCCGCAATGCCCGCGCCGCCAATCGCGGCCTGCGCCGCAACGGCCAGGCGCGCGTGACGCCACAGGCGGCACGCCGTGGCCGCTTTGCCGCGGCTGCCCCGCAAGCGCTGCAAGCTCAAGCCGTCAACGCGCGAACCGCCACCGCCAATGCGCGCGCCAGCCGAACCGCCGCGCATCGCGCTTGGCGTCACGGCCACCGCGCCCGCTTCGTCGGCTGGTACGGGCCGGTGTTCTACCCCTACGCCTATTCCGACATTTTCGACTACGCGTTCTGGCCCGGCGGCTATGACGACGACTACTGGTACACCGCCTATGACGACTTCTTCGATGGCGTCTATTACGGCGAAGTCGGACCCCCGGCGGAATACCTGCCGGAAACCACCGGCGCACTCGCGCGCGAGGATGCAATGGCTCATCCGACCTACAAGTCGGTGGCGGAGCTGTGCAAGCAACCCGGCAGCGGCATCACCGCCTGGCCGATCGCCGAGATCCAGCAGAAGGTCGGTCTCAACGGCGAGCAGAAAGATCTGCTCAATGGCGTGAAGGATGCCGGTGCGAAGGCCGCGTCCGTATTCAAGGCGACCTGCCCGTCCGAAAACGCCTTCCCGATGACGCCGCCCGGCCGCCTCGCTTCGATGACGGCGCGTCTCGACGCCACGCTGGAAGCGGTGCAGACCGTGCGCCCGTCGCTGGAGAAGTTCTACAATTCTCTGTCGGATGAGCAGAAGGAGCGCTTTAACGAAATCGGACCGGACAAAGCCGTCAACAAGGAGACGCAGGCCGCGCTCCCGGACGACGCCAAGAAGTGCGGCGAGGCCAAGCCCGGTCTCACCAACCTGCCGATCGAGCAGATTGAGGACGCGATCAAGCCAAACGACAAGCAGGGAGCCGCGCTCGACGCGTTGGGCGAGGCCACCGTCAAGGCGGTTGGCGTTTTGCAAGCCGCCTGCCCAAGCGAAACCCCGCTCACGCCTCCCGGCCGCTTGCAGGCGATCGAGACGCGGCTACAGGCAATGGCCGACGCGGCCAAGACCGTAAAGCCGGCGCTCGATGAATTCTATGCCTCGCTCTCGAGCGAGCAGAAGGCGCGCTTCAACCGGCTTGGCAGCGATCTGGCGCAGCAGGAAACGACCGGTTCGAAGTAACAACTGGCACGACGAGACGAAGAAGGGCGGCCCGCAACGGCCGTCCTTTTTTATGCGTTTGACGCTATGCTCGATTCCGAACGAGGGAGAGCGCGCCCGTGTCCAAGCTGCAAATTTACGGCATCGCCCGCACCCGCGCCTTCCGCGTGCTCTGGGTCGCGATGGAGCTAGGGCTCGATTACGAGCATCTGCCGATCGAGATCGGCGATACCGGCGCCAAGACGCCGGAATTTCTCAAGCTCAATCCGAACGGCCGCCTGCCGGTCATCGTCAATGACGGCTTCGTGCTGTTTGAATCGCTCGCCATCACGCTCTACCTCGCCAAGAAACACGCCAACGGCAAGCTCTATCCCGGCACGCCCGAAG
Source organism: Pseudolabrys sp. (assembly GCA_035648715.1). GTDB lineage: Bacteria > Pseudomonadota > Alphaproteobacteria > Rhizobiales > Xanthobacteraceae > Pseudolabrys. Next base: position 29,713 of record DASRLA010000056.1, on the reverse strand, counting down.
CCGAAGCGCGCCTTTGGCAGTGGACGATGTGGGCGCTCACCGAAGTCGACCGCGGCGTCAACATCTGGTCGCTGCACGCGGTTCGCCTGCCGGAAGGCGAGCGCGATGCGCAAAAGCGCGAAGAAGCGCTTAAGGTCGTGGCGAAACCTTTCGCCGTGCTCGACGCCGCGCTGGCCGCGCAGCCTTATCTCCTCGGCAACGACTTCACCGTCGCCGACCTCAACGTCGCCGCCGTCATCAGCCGCGCCATCGATATGGATTTGTCGGCGGTGCCGCATCTCAAAGAATGGCTCGCGCGCTGTCTCGACCGCCCGGCTGCGCAACGCGCGCTCGCGCTCAAGGCCAACGCCGACGCCGAAACACCGGCCGAGGTGACGCGGCGAATTGCCAGGATCAACCGGTTGTGAGATTCGGCTGGGAAGAAACCCGGTTCGCAGACCATTTGAAACAGGAATTACGATGGCCATCGTTATCCCGCCTCCAGTTTATAAACCGGCCTTTGCCATAACCCGGGCCAGTCATGTCGTGCATCGCGTGCGCGACCTCGCGGCGAGCAAGGCTTTCTATACCGACCTGCTGGGTCTGGCCGTCAGCGACGAGACGCCGTCGACGATCTGGCTGCGCGGCATGGAAGAAGGCTGCCACCACAGTCTCGTCCTCAAGGCGGGCGAGCCGGGCTGCGAACGGGTCGGCCTTCGTGTCCTCACCGAAGAGGATCTCGAACTGGCGCACGCGCATTTCAAGGCGGCGGGATTTCCAGCCGCGTGGGTCGAAGTCCCGCACCAAGGCCGCACCTTTCACACCGTCGATCCCGCCGGCACGCCGTTAGAATTCTGCGCCGTGATGGAGACGCGCCCGCGGCTTTTCCATCACGTCGAAGCCTATCGGGGGCCGCCGCCCAACGTCTCGATCACTTTCAGATTCTGACGCCGCGCGTTCAGGAGAGCCTGGATTTTTACATGGCGATGGGCTTCCGGCTGTCCGAATACGTCCTGCATGAGGGCGGCGAGCGGCTGTTGATGGTCTTCCTGCAACGGAAGGGAAATCCGCACGACATCGTCTTTGCCGACTCGCCCGGCCCGCGCATCCATCATGTCGCCTATACGGTGCCGGACACCCAAACGCTGCTGACAACCGCCGATCTGTTCGTGCGCGCCGGCATTGCCTCGCAGGTCGAGTTCGGCCCGGCGCGCCATTTCAGCCCGGGGCTGGCGCGCTTCCTGTATGTGCGCGATCCCGACGGGCATCGCGTGGAGCTGTTCCCGAGCCACTACCAGACCATCGACATGGAGGACGAACCGATGCGCTGGGAGGTGCCACACTTCCAGATCGGCGGCTGGCAGGAGCCGCCGCAACGCTGGTTCGACGAGGCGACGTCTTTTACGTAAGGCACACCCCGCCCGAGCATTTGTTCGCACGCAATAAAAAAGGCAGCCCGCGAAGGCCGCCTTTTTCAATTCTCTGCGCGGAAAAACTTACTCCGCCGCGATGCGCACTTCCGGCGCCGCCGCGCGAATTTCCGGCGTGACGTGCTGCTCGTATTTGGTGAAGTTCTTCTGGAACATGCCGACCAGCTCGCGCGCGGTCTTGTCGAAGGCGGCTTTGTCCTTCCAGGTCTTCATCGGATACAGGAGATGCGGCTCGACGCCGGGCACCGAGGTCGGCACTGAGAAACCGAAATAGGGATCGGTGCGGAAGTCGGAATTTTTCAGCGAGCCATTCAGTGCCGCCGTCACCAGCGTGCGCGTCGCCTTGATCGGCATGCGGCGGCCGACGCCGTAAATGCCGCCGGTCCAGCCCGAGTTCACCAGCCAGACGTCGACATTGTGCTTCTGGATGTAGTCTTGCAGCAGGTTGGCATAGACCGACGGATGCCGCGGCAGGAACGGCGCGCCGAAGCAGGTGGAAAATTCCGGCGCGACGCCGACTAGACCCTTTTCGGTGCCGGCCACCTTGGCGGTGTAACCGGAGAGAAAGTGATACATCGCCTGCGTCGGCGTCAGCTTCGCCACCGGCGGCATCACGCCATAAGCGTCCGCCGTGAGGAAGATGATGTTCTTCGGATGGCCGGCGCAGCCGTTCGCCGAAGCGTTTGGAATGAAATCGAGCGGATAGGCCGAACGGGTATTCTCGGTCTTGGAGCCGTCGTCATAGTCCGGTACGCGTGTATAGGGATCGAAGGTGACGTTCTCCAGGACGGCGCCGAAGCGGTTGGTGGCGTCCCAGATCATCGGCTCGGCTTCTTTCGAGAACTTGATGGTCTTGGCGTAGCAGCCACCCTCGAAATTGAAGATGCCGTTCGGGCCCCAGCCGGTCTCGTCATCGCCAATGAGAATGCGGTTCGGATCGGCCGACAGCGTGGTTTTGCCGGTGCCGGACAGGCCGAAGAACAACGCGCTCTCGCCTTCGTGGCTGACATTGGCCGAGCAGTGCATCGGCACGACATTTTGCGCCGGCAGATAGAAGTTGAGCGTGGTGAATACCGACTTCTTCATTTCGCCTGCGTAAGACGTGCCGCAGATCAGAACGATCTTGTTGGTGAAGTCGATCGCCACCTGCGTGTCGGAGCCTTCGCGGCCGCCATGGCGCTTGGCGTCCGGCTTGAACGAGGGCAGGTCGATGATGGTCAGCTCCGGCACGAACTTGGCAAGCTCGGCCATTTCCGGGCGAATGAGAAGCTGACGGATGAACAGCGAGTGCCAGGCATATTCGGTGAACACCCGCACCTTGATGCGGTAGGCCGGATCGGCGCCGCCATAGAGATCCTGCGCGAACAGGGTCTTGCCCTTGGTATGCGCGCGGAAATCGGCGAGCATGGTGGCGAAGTGTTCCTTGGTCATTTTGCGGTTGCCGTCCCACCACAAAACGTCGTGCGTGAGATCGTCGTCGACCGTGTGCTTGTCCTTGGGGGAGCGGCCGGTGTGATGGCCGGTGAAAGCCGAGAGCGCGCCGCCTTCGACCACCTTGGCCTCGCCGGCCTTGATCGAGTGCTCATAAAGCGTAGGGGCAGTCAGGTTCCAGTGAACCGCTTCAAGGCCCGTCAAACCGAATTTGTCGGCGCCGAAGGCGTCGTTCCGTACACCCGTTTCTTGCAACGCTCTACCTCCCAAACGGCGGGCGCTTTTCGAGACGTTTCGAAAAAGCAGACCCCGCGCCGGCCGATGCATGGCCGTTTTTGGCTAAGACCTTAGTATAGCCCCGCGACCCGAGGCGCGCGACCATAGTCATCAAGCCTGTGAATGCCAAGATCAAATGCCATGCATATCAAGCAGATCGCATTGCGCTGAATCAACATCGTTAACGCTGATTGCGGTGTGCACTGCGGCAGGCCTGTTTTGACGCAAATAGCCCGCCGGAGCGTCGCCCCGGCGGGCTATTTTCACGTCTGTAAGCCTGTCCGGAACCGCTCGGCCCCGACCCGCCGCCCTAGTCCGTAAGGCCCTTATCCCCTAGCCATTTTTGGATAAGGTCGGCGATGACGCCGTTGTTTTTGTCCTGCATCATCATGTGCGAATTGCCCTTGATGCCGACCTCCGGCAGTGGACGACGTCCACCTTGCCGCCGGCGGCGCGAATGGCGTCGGCATAGGCCAGATCGATCTTCTTGAAGGTCGCCCAGCGCGGGTGCTCATCGACGTGATCGCCGAACACCATCAGCACTGGCACGTCCTTCAGTTTGGGTGCATTGGCGACGATGCCGGCGGTTGCCGACTCGATCGCGACGATAGCCTTGATTTTGTCCGGGCGTTTTTCAGCGACCTTGAAACCGAATGCGCCGCCCTGGCTATGCGCCAGCATCACGCAGGGGCAAATTTTATCGACCAGTTCGACGTAAGCCGCGATGATCGCATTGTCGGTCGAGAGCCAGCGCGGCACCGACTGCTTCATGTAGTTCTCGTATGCCTCCACCGGAAACTGGGTGCCGGGGATAGGCTTGCGTTTTGAGGGATCGGCGTTCCATGAGCCGGCGCCTTGTCCAATGCGGAAGCGCTCGTACGGATCCTGATAGTTCAGAAAAGTCGGCTCCGACGGCCACACGTCCGACGAAGCGAAACCGGACCGGCCGCGCTCGACCGCGTCGGAGACATAGGTGTCCCAGCCCTTGCGCACGAACATATTGAGCCAGCCTTCGCGGCCGTCCGGAGTCGATTCATAGGTGACGCCGGTCAGGCCGCCGCCGTGCCACATCATGAGCGGATACTTGCCCTTGCGGTTCTGCGGCAGAAAGTACTGCACATACATCTGCTCGACCATGAACTGCCCGTTCGGATCGTAAGGCGTCAGCGGGCCGCCCGGCTGGCGCACGATCATGCGTTTCTCTTTGCCGGTGACTTCGGCAATGCGCCCGCCGATGTGGAACGAACCCATGTCGCGCAGCGATCGGTTCGGCGGCCCTGGCCTGCCCGGTAGTGTTGTCCATGAGCGCAACGCTAGCCGCGCCGAGCAGAAAGAAGAACAGAAGTTTACGCATCGTTTCGCCCCCAAGTTTTTTGCGCGCACTTTTTTCCGCGCGATGTCTTCCGCAACGCGTAGTCTGGCGTATTTGGCAATGCGCTGCGTTCACGGAAGCGTGCACGCGACCCGCAGTGGGGTGGCGGCAAACTTGGGCAGGCGCCCGCAGTAAAAGGCCTATCGGCGATCAGGCCGTCCGCGCCTCGTCGGCCAATTGCTTCAACACCGCCCGTAACGGCCCCGGGCCGGTGACCCGCTGCGGAAATAAGAGCCGCAGCGCGGTCTGTCCGTTCTGAAGTTCGATGCCTTCCGGGTCGATGCCGGCGCAGCGCCAGTCGCCATCGGGCGCGCCCAGCAGTTTGGTCGCATAAAGTCGGCAGGCTTCGGCGTGGTCGGCATTCATATGCGCGATGGCGTCGGCTTCCGCCTCAATGAGCGCCTCCGCGCCGGTGAGGTCGATCAAAACATCGGCCGGCTTGAGATCGACAATGCGGCCGAAACCGGCCACGAGATGCGCCTTTGAAATCTCGACGCGGTAAAAGCTGAAATCCTTGAAGCCGGCGAACATCTCGGCCTCGGGATGACGCCTGAGGTAAGCGCCCGCAGCCGAGGCTTCCGTCTTCGCGCAAGTCCCCATCAGCATCACGCGCGCGCCTTCGAGTGGATCGCCCGCCTTGCGCTCATCGAGCATCAGCGAGACGCGGGCATCGGCCGTCAGGTTTTTTGTGTGCACCGCAAGCGTCGACAACAGTAAAAGCGGCGCGCCATCAGGAGCTGTGGCTACATTAACCAACGAGCAATAAGGGTCGCCCGTCCCCGACATCAGCGTCGCCAGCGCGCCGGAGCGGCCCTCGCGCATGAGCTTCTTGGCCGCCTTTTGCGGATCGAAATCGGGATCGGGCTTCATGAGCGATGTTTAATCCTTAAAGTAGAGATCATAATGGCAACATCGATCGCATCCCCTTGCAATAAGCCCAGAATCACATAGTTGTTGCAAAGAGGCCACATTTCGAACCGCTTTTTTAGGGTTCAAAAGCGCCGGGATTTACGGCCAGAAGGGGCTTTCATGCCAACCATCGCGCTCGTCGACGATGACCGGAATATTTTAACCTCAGTCTCGATGGCTCTCGAATCCGAGGGCTACCGCATCATGACTTATACCGATGGCGCCTCCGCGCTCGACGGTTTCAAAACCTCGCCGCCCGATCTTGCCATTCTCGATATCAAGATGCCGCGCATGGACGGCATGGAGACGCTACGCCGCCTGCGCCAGAAGTCCGACATGCCGGTGATTTTCCTCACCAGCAAGGACGAGGAAATCGACGAAATGTTCGGCCTCAAGATGGGCGCCGACGATTTCATCCGCAAACCGTTTTCGCAGCGCCTGCTTGTTGAGCGCGTCAAGGCCGTGCTGCGGCGCGCTTCGCCGAAGGACCCGACGCTGGCGCCGAAAGAAACCGATGGCACCAAGGTGCTCGAGCGCGGGCAGTTGCGCATGGATCCCGAACGCCACACCTGCACCTGGAAGAACGAACAGGTCACGCTCACCGTCACCGAATTCCTGATCCTGCAAGCGCTCGCCACCCGTCCCGGCGTGGTCAAGAGCCGCAACGCGCTGATGGACGCGGCGTACGACGATCAGGTTTACGTCGACGACCGCACCATCGACAGCCACATCAAGCGCCTGCGCAAGAAGTTCAACGTGGTCGACGACGACTTCGAGATGATCGAGACGCTGTACGGCGTCGGTTACCGGTTTAAGGAATAACCACTCTGGTCATCCCCGCGAAGGCGGGGATCCAGTGCTTGGCCAAAAAACTGGATCCCTTCCTTCGCGGGGACGAACGGGTCAGAGACAGTGTCGTTCAACCCGGCTGGATCAAACGACGTGCTCGATCGAACCGCTGAAAATCAGGCGCGCGAGAATCAAACAAAGTCCGAGCCCGAGCGGCCTGCGGACGAAGCCACGCGCGACAAGCGCCCAAGCGCCATCCGCCGCATCGCGCATTCGGCTTGGAGTTTTTTCGTTGCGCAGAGTTTCTCCAGTCTCACGCGCCGTATCGTTTTTCTCAACCTGGCCGGCCTAGTCGCACTCCTCACTGGAGTTCTTTATCTTTCGCAATTCCGCGCCGGCCTGATCGACGCGCGCGTGCAAAGCTTGCTGGTGCAGAGCGAGATCATAGCCGGCGCCATTGCCGCTTCCGCCACGGTCGAAAGCGACGCCGTCACCATCGATCCCGATCGCCTGCTCGAATTGCAGGCCGGCGAAAGCTACGGACCGCCCGACGATTCGCTTTCCGGCATTGAATTCCCGATCAATCCCGAACGCGTCGCGCCCGTGCTGCGCCGCCTCGTTTCGCCGACCAAGACGCGCGCGCGCATCTACGACCGCGATGGCGTCCTGATCCTCGACAGCCGCAACCTCTACGGCCGCGGCGACGTCTTGCGTTTCGACCTGCCGGCGCCGGACGCCGAAAAGCCCGGCCTGATGGAGCGCGCCTTCATTGCCATGAGAAGGTGGCTCGGGCGCGGCGATCTGCCGCTTTACAAGGAGCTAGGCCCCGAAAACGGCAAGGGCTACGCGGAGGTCGCGCGCGCGCTCAATGGGCTGCACGCCAGCATGGTGCGCGTGAACGACCGCGGCGAGGTCATTGTCTCGGTGGCGGTGCCGGTGCAGCGTTTCCGCGCCGTGCGCGGCGTCTTGATGCTGTCGACGCAAGGCGCCGATATCGACGACATGGTGGAGGCCGAGCGTCTCGCCATCGTCAAGGTGTTTTTGATCGCCGCCGGCGTCATGATCGTTCTGTCGATGCTGCTCGCCGGCACCATCGCTGGCCCGGTACGCAAGCTCGCCGACGGCGCCGAGCGCGTGCGGCGGCGCATCCGCACCCGCGTCGAAATTCCCGACTTCACCCGCCGCAAGGACGAAATCGGACATCTGTCCGGCACCCTGCGCGACATGACCAACGCGCTTTATACCCGCATCGAGGCGATCGAGAGCTTCGCCGCCGACGTCGCGCATGAATTGCGCAACCCCCTCACCTCCTTGCGCTCGGCGGTCGAAACGCTGCCGATGGCCAAGACCGACGCCAATAGAAAGCGCCTGCTCGACGTGATCGAGCATGACGTCAAACGGCTCGACCGCCTGATCTCGGATATTTCCGACGCCAGCCGGCTCGACGCCGAATTGCAACGGCAGGAAGCCGCCCCCGTCGATCTCGCTAAATTGCTCGACGCGCTGGTGACGGCGGCCAACGAAATCCGCACCGATGACGTGACGGTGACGCTTGCCTTCGAAGGCGGCAAGCCGTCCGAATTCAAAGTGCCGGGTCACGACTCGCGCATCGGCCAGGTGGTGTCGAACCTGATCGACAATGCGCGCTCGTTCTCGCCGGCGGGCGGAAAGGTGCGTATCACGTGCCGCAAGCTCAAGAACGAGGTCGAGATCATGGTCGATGATGACGGCCCCGGCATTCGGCCCGATGCGCTCGATAAAATCTTCGAACGTTTTTACACCGACCGTCCGCATCAGGGCTTCGGGCAGAATTCGGGCCTCGGCCTTTCGATTTCGCAGCAGATCATCGAGGCGCATGGCGGCCGCATCTGGGTCGAGAACCGAACCGCGCCCGCGTCTGCCGGCGAGAGCGAACCGCGCGTGCTCGGCGCGCGCTTCATCGTGCGCCTGCCGGCGATGTGATAAACTGAGCGAACCGATATCCGTTCGTCCCCGCGAAAGCGGGGACCCAGTACTTTGGCCAAAGAATTGGATTCCCGCTTGCGCGGGAGTGAGCGGAGTTTGGATTGGGCGCCCATTTACAAATGCCTCATTCCCCCACCATCTACGCCTCCGCCGTCCTTATCGGCGCCAAGGCAGTCCTGATCCGCGGGCCGTCCGGCGCGGGCAAATCGTCGCTGGCCTGGGCGCTCATCAAGGCCGCCCGCCCAGGCGGCCTTCTCACTTTCGCGCGACTGGTCGCCGACGACCGCGCCCTGGTCGAGGCCAAAGCCGGCCGCCTGCTGGTCCGCCCGGCCGCCAAACTGGTCGGCCTGATTGAAATCCGCGGGCTCGGCATCCGCAGGACTACTTATGAAAAGGCCGCCGTGGTGGGCTTGGTGGTCGACCTGGCCGTCCCTGACGCCGCCCGCCTGCCCGCGCCTGAGGCGGAATCCACCGTGATTTCAGGCATTAGCCTGCCGCGGCTTGCGGTCGCACCCGGTGCCGACGCTCTTCCGCTCGTTTTGGCCGTACTTAAGACTGAGCCGGGGACGGGAACAGCGGCCAATTGACCCCGGGGGGATAACTGCGCTACGCCCCCGGCCTCCCGGTCCAGCCAGAAAAATTAACGATAATGGGCCTAACATCGAACCCGCCGAAATCGGACATTAGAGCCCTCCTTTGGCCCCTTCTTTCCGCAGTGCAGCAGAGCGCCTATATAGCGGTGAGACCCCTTGCAACGGGGCTTCGGATGGGCGTGAATGCGCCCCCATTCGTGCGGCGCAACAGAGCGCCCGCGAGGAGTGTGGGATGATCGGCCTCGTTTTAGTGACCCACGGGCGGCTCGCCGTCGAGTTTCGCTCCGCATTGGAGCACGTGGTGGGAGCTCAACGTCAGATCGAGGCAATCACCATTGGCCCCGAGGACGACGTCGAACAGTGCCGCAAAAACATCCTCGACGCCGTCAAGCGGGTCGATAGCGGCGAAGGCGTGGCAATCCTAACCGACATGTTCGGCGGCACGCCCTCAAATCTCGCCATTTCGGTGATGAGTCAGCCCAAGGTCGAGGTATTGGCCGGCATCAACCTGCCCATGCTGATCAAGCTCGCCAAAGTGCGCGAAACCTGTTCGCTGGAAGACTCAGTCGCCGCCGCGCAGGAAGCCGGCCGCAAGTACTGCACCATTGCCAGCCGGGTCCTCAACGGGAAATGACCGGCGCGGCCAGAGCGGACGGAAACGCTCCCGACCCGCACGGTGTGCCGGTCTCCCGTGAAGTCGAAATCGTCAATAAAAAGGGCCTGCACGCCCGCGCCTCCGCCAAATTCGTGCAGCACGCCGAAACCTTCGATGCCGCCATCATCGTCTCCCACCGCGGCGAAACCGTCGGCGGCACCTCGATCATGGGCCTGATGATGCTGGCCGCCGGCACCGGCTCGACCATCACGATCAAGGCCACCGGCAAGGACGCGCAGAAAGCGGTCGACGATCTCTACACGTTGGTCGCCAGCGGCTTCGGCGAAGAGGATTAGGCCATCTCCCGGTCACCGAAGCGACCGCCCGCCAACGCCGACTCAAGGCTTGCCTCAGCATTTCCACGCTATAGCCTGTAAGTTGCAGCTTGCGGGCGGGGGCGCTGGGGGCGCTAGTGCGGGAAAATTCTGTCGCTGACATTGCGAAGCATTTGCTGGCCCTCCTGCCGGCCGACGGCACGCCGGTACTCAATCGCGTGATGCGGGTGATGTTGGCGCGCGACATGAAGCGGCCAATCGATCAGGAAAAGCTTTTTGCGGCCCGCGATCTGCTGTTTGGGCAGAAGAAAATTGGCCGCCTGCGTGGCCAGGGCGGGCAGATATTTCTATTGCCATTGGCACCTGCGCCGAACGTCGCGGAAGCAGTCCGAGGCGCCAGGCAATGGCCTGAAATTAAATTGATGACGCCATTGCGCCGCTATCTTGAGAATGAATTCAAGAAAGTTCTGGATCTGCCGGCAAGTGCCACCTGTATTATCGAAGACACCTCTACACGCGGTTTGCGGCCGGGACGCTGGGCGCGCCCTGATTTCATTTTAGTGAGCGCCATGCGGTTTAAACATTTGCCGGGCGCACAGATCGACGTCCATAGCTTCGAATTGAAGACCGAAGAGGGGGCTACCGACCTCGCGGTTTATGAAGCGCTGGCGCAAACGCGCTTTACCCATTTCGGCCACCTCGTCTGGCATTTGCCAAAGAAGTCCAAAGCCGAAGGTCATCTCTCGCGAATTGAGGCGCAGTGCGACCAACACGGGATCGGATTGATCCGGATGCACGATCCTAACGATTTAGAGAGCTACGAAATATTGCTGGACCCCGTTCGTCAAAAAACGTCCCATCGCGACATCGATGACTTTCTTGAGGATCATCTCGATGACACCCAGCATCGCAAGATTGTAAAGGCGCTCAATGGAGCGGGCCGGTAATGGGTAAAGTCATTGCGGTTGCCAACATGAAAGGCGGGGTCGGCAAGACCGCGACGGTGGTTGGCTTGGCCGAAGCACTAGCGGCGGAGGGCGCTGAGGTCCTGGTCATCGATCTCGATCCGCAGGCCAACGCTTCGATCTGCTTTGCTGGCGACCATGAACTCAAGGAACTCATCGAGAACGGCCATACCATCGACGGCTTTCTAACCGACCTATTGTTTAAAAAGAAAAGGGACATCGAATTCGCCCAGTGTATTCGCGAACATATCAGCAATGTCTCGCATCTTGGCGACCAACTCCCGGTTTCGCTTCTCGCCTCAAGCTCCGAATTGAGAATTGTCGAACGGGAGTTGCTGTTCCGGCTGAACCGCTCAAAAACCGATCTGAACTGGTTCATCGAAAAGCTTCACGAGATCATCAAGGATCAATTGAGACGCACGCGCAAAAATTACGATTACGTCTTGATCGACTGCGCGCCGGGAATCTCGCTGCTGACCGAGGTGAGCATCCGGCTTGCCAATCTCGTGATCGTACCGACCATTCCCGATTTTCTATCGACCTACGGGCTGCAAACCTTTTGCAGTAATTTGTGGACCGGAGAGATCGCGCGCGAAAGCGTGCTGGACAAGCCAAAGAAGCCACATGTCCTGGTGACGCGCCGCCGCCCAATAAACGAACACGCCAATACGATCGAGCGGCTGCAAAACGAACGGCTGAAAAGCAGACCCAATTTTCACCTGTTCGAGACCGAAGTTCCGGAGCGCGCGGCTATCGCCACAGCGCTCGCCAAGTCGATGCCTGGCCCTCCTTCACGCAGAAATGGGGCAACGCGGCCGGGATTCTCGAAAGTCTAGCCACCGAAACCAAGGAGGCGCTGCATGGCGCTCGATCTTGATCCATTCGCGGTACTGCGCGCGATAGGCGGGCACTCCGCGCTATTTGCAAGTGTACGGACGGAGGCCAACAAGCTCGCCCGCGCGCTGATCGTAAAAAAGCTTAAGGCCAAAGATTCGGATCTGAAGACGGTTCGCGATCTGCGCCGGGCGCTCGGCGACGAGAATTTCGGTCTGGTCGTCGATGGGATGAAAGACAGTGAGGTTAAATCGTTGTCCGCCAAACTCGACAAGCATCATCCCGAACTCAAAACCGCCAATGCCGCCTGGCGCCGGCGCCATTTGCTCGCGCTGGCATCCGGCTCGGAGGAACCGAGAGCCAAGCCGGTCAAGACCAAAAAGATAGCCGGCACGAAGGGCACCGGGCCTGGTGGCAGGAAGCCTTTGAAAGAACCGCAGTTTCTGGCTGACGAATCGGCCGGCGCAGTCAGGAGGCGTTAAACTCCGTTACATAAAGAAATCCTTATATGTGCGTTGCGGCGGCGGCGGCGGCCTGTTATAGCCACGCCACACCCTGGAAATTCACGCCTGTTTGCATAGGATGATCATGAACGCCCCTGCCCAGCCGAAAGCCGCCGCCAAAGACGATTACATCGTCAAGGACATCTCGCTCGCCGACTTCGGCCGCAAGGAAATCTCGCTGGCCGAAACCGAAATGCCCGGCCTGATGCAGACCCGCGAGGAATACGGGCCGAAACAGCCGCTCAAAGGCGCGCGCATCGCCGGTTCGCTGCACATGACCATTCAGACCGCCGTTCTTATCGAGACTTTGGTCGCGCTCGGCGCCGACGTGCGCTGGGTCTCCTGCAATATTTATTCGACGCAGGATCACGCCGCCGCCGCCACCGCGGCCGCCGGCGTTCCAGTGTTCGCAGTCAAGGGCGAGAGCCTGAAGGACTATTGGGACTACACCGCCCGCATGTTCGACTGGCACGGTGGCGGCACTCCCAACATGATCCTCGACGACGGCGGCGACGCCACGATGTACGTCCACCTCGGCCTGCGCGCCGAGAACGGCGATACCGCTTTCCTCGACAAGCCCGGCTCCGAAGAAGAGGAAGTGTTCTTCGCGCTGCTCAAGAAGCAGTTGAAGGAAAAGCCGAAGGGCTATTTCGCCGAGATGGCCAAGAGCATCAAAGGCGTTTCGGAAGAAACCACCACCGGCGTGCATCGCCTCTACGAAATGCAGAAGGCCGGCAAGCTGCTATGGCCCGCCATCAACGTCAACGACTCGGTCACCAAGTCGAAGTTCGACAATCTCTATGGCTGCCGCGAGTCACTGGTCGATGGCATCCGCCGCGGCACCGACGTGATGATGTCGGGCAAGGTGGCGATGGTCGCCGGCTTCGGCGATGTCGGCAAGGGCTCGGCCGCTTCGCTGCGACAGGCCGGCTGCCGCGTCATGGTCTCCGAAGTCGATCCGATCTGCGCATTGCAGGCGGCGATGGAAGGCTATGAAGTTGTCACGATGGAAGACGCCGCGCCGCAGGCTGACATCTTCGTCACCGCCACCGGCAACAAGGACATCATCACCATCGATCACATGCGCAAGATGAAAGACCGCGCGATCGTGTGCAACATCGGTCACTTCGACAACGAGATCCAGATCGGCGCGTTGAAGAACCTGAAGTGGAACAACATCAAGCCGCAGGTCGACGAGATCACCTTCCCGGACAACCACCGCATCATCATGCTGTCGGAAGGGCGCCTCGTAAACCTCGGCAACGCCATGGGTCATCCGAGCTTTGTGATGTCGGCCTCCTTCACCAACCAGACGCTGGCGCAGATCGAACTCTGGGCAAACAACAAGGACGGCAAGTACAAGAAGGAAGTCTATGTGCTGCCGAAGGCGCTGGACGAAAAGGTCGCGCGCCTGCATCTCGCCAAGATCGGCGTGAAGCTGACGGAGTTGAGCAAGGAACAGGCCGACTATATCGGCGTAAAGCAGGTGGGTCCGTACAAGGCGGAGCATTACCGGTACTGATCGCTGCCGACTACCGCAACGATGATGGCCGGGCTGAAAGGTCCGGCCGTTTTATTCAACGTCATTCGGGGACGCCGCGAAGCGGCGGACCCGGAATCCAGATACCCATTCGAACTATTTCTGGATTCGGGTTAGCGCCTTCGGCGCGCCCCGGAATGACAACTACCGCCGCGGCGGCACGATGACGATGGTGTAACTCTGCGGCTTGCCGGGGAAGCGCCAGAAATTACGCACGATGCTGCTTTCGATCACGCGGGCCCCCGGAAGCTTCGCGGCCGCGTTCTTGCAAATCGGGTCCGACGCAAAACACACCAGCACCTGCCCGCTGTGCCGGAGCTCGGTCGCGTCCGGCGCCGGCATGTTCGGCAGCGCGCGCGGGCGGTCGACTGAATAAGCTGCGACATCGTAAGCGACCTCCTCGTCGCCGCCGACAAAACGCAAAACCTGCGGCGTGATCAGCCGCCATTGATAGTCGATCTGCTGCGCCAGCAGCGCCGCCTGCGCCGATGCGGGTGGCGGGCCCTTGCGCTGGACCATGATGGCGATCAACGGCGACGCAATCAGAATGAGCAGCGGCAGCGCAATGGCGAGCAACAGAACGCGCCGCGTATCGATCTCGCGCCACTTAACCTGTGGCGACGACAGCAACAGCACCGGCAATAACGTCCAGGCCGGCATCGACCACAACGACGTGATCTCGGTGCCGCTCGCGATCGCGCCAATCGCCGGCAATAAAAACGGCAGCCAGAACGAAGCCGCCGCCAGCCGGCGCTTCTCATCGGGCGGCCACATCATGTCCGCGAGCGCCGGCTGGCTTGGCCGCGCCGCTGCCAAAACCAAAATCACCGGCAGCGCGACATAGCCGAACGAACCGCCGAAATATCCAAGCGCGGCAATGATCGTGCCGCCGAGCGGCTTGTCGCCGTGAATGCCGATAGCATAGCTGAATGGCGCGAAGTCGTGCTGCCACAACCAAATGAGATGCGGGCTCAGCACCACAAGTCCAAACGCGGCGGTGATGTAAGGCGCCGGTGACCTGAAATAATCGCCGCGCCGCCTGTCGATCAGCGCCGCCACCAACAAGCCGATCAGCAAAAACACCGACCAGTATTTACCCATCATGCACAAGGCCGCGCCTATACCGGCCAGCGCCGAATAAAGCGCATCGCGCCGCCGATACGAGACCAGAAACCACCAGGTGGTCAGCGCCCATACCGGCATCAGCACGGTATTGACGTTGAACTTGAGCGCATGAAAATTAAAAAACGGAATCAGCATCAAGAGCGCCAAGCCAGCAATGCGCTTCTCCGCATCGAGATAATCCGCCGACAGCCGCCAGACGATCCACAGAGTCAGCGTCGGCATCAGCATCGCCAGCAGGTAATAGCTGAACTCACCGACCGGAAAGAGCGCGAACCATAAGGCGACGATGGCCGCGGCGAGCGGCGGATGCTTGAGGTAGCCCCACGACAGATCGCGCGACCAGGCAATCACCTCGGTCATGTCGTAATGCAGGCCCTGGCTCGACTTGGCGATGAAGCCATACAGCGCCCACAGCACGGCATAGACGGCGAGCGTCAGCACCACCGCCCGCTCGCGGCGGTCGCCCGTTAACGCGCGTCGCAGGCCGACCGCCCACCGCATGGGATTCAAGATACGCATGCCACGCCTATGGCACGCCGGAACAGGGTTCGTCCACGCGCATGCTTTCACCTCTCCTATGGAGAGAGGTCGACGCGCCTTCAGCGCGTTTACGCGCGTCTTCGACGCGCTATGGCGCGTCGGGTGAGGGGTTACAGACCCGAGAGAGTTAGACCCCTCACCCCAACCCTCTCCCCCACTGGGGAGAGGGAGCAGACCTCGGTCGCGGCGAAAATCGCGGGCTACCAACGTCGAACGCTTGTACCCCCGCATTGCGGGTGTTATCTGCCGCGCCATGACGTCCGCGCCCATCCAGAACATCCGCAATTTCTCCATTGTCGCCCACATCGACCACGGGAAATCGACCCTCGCCGACCGGCTGATCCAGCTCACCGGCGGGCTCGATGCCCGTGAAATGGCCGGGCGCGAGCAGGTCCTCGATTCGATGGACATCGAGAAGGAGCGCGGCATTACCATCAAGGCGCAGACCGTGCGCCTGAACTACCGCGCCAAGGACGGCCAGGACTACGTCCTCAATCTGATCGACACCCCCGGCCACGTCGACTTCGCCTACGAGGTCAACCGCTCGCTCGCCGCCTGCGAAGGCTCGCTTCTCGTCGTCGACGCCTCGCAGGGCGTCGAGGCGCAGACGCTGGCGAATGTCTACCACGCGCTCGACGCCGGCCACGAGATCGTGCCGGTCTTGAACAAAGTCGACCTGCCCGCTGCCGAACCGGAGGCGATCAAGAAACAGATCGAGGACGTCATCGGCCTCGATGCCTCCGACGCCATCATGATCTCGGCCAAGACCGGCCTCGGCGTTCCCGACGTGCTGGAAGCCATCGTCACCCGGCTGCCGCCTCCGAAAGGCGACCGCGACGCGCCGCTGAAAGCTTTGCTGGTCGACAGTTGGTACGATTCTTATCTGGGCGTCGTCGTCTTGGTGCGCATCGTCGATGGCGTTCTGAAGAAGGAACAGCGCATCCGCATGATCGGCATCGATGCCGCTTATGAAGTGGATCGCGTCGGCGTGTTCCTGCCCAAGCTGACCATCGTCGACGAACTCGGCCCCGGCGAGATCGGCATGTTGACCGCCTCGATCAAGGAAGTCGCCGACACGCGCGTCGGCGACACCATCACCGACGAGCGCAACCCGGTCGATGCGCCGCTGCCCGGCTTCAAGCCTGCGATACCGGTCGTATTCTGCGGATTGTTTCCGGTCGATGCCGCCGACTTCGAGGATTTGCGCGCCGCCATGGGCAAGCTGCGCTTGAACGACGCGAGCTTCACCTTCGAGATGGAAACCTCGGCCGCGCTCGGCTTCGGCTTCCGCTGCGGCTTCCTCGGCCTGTTGCATCTCGAAATCATCCAGGAGCGGCTGGAGCGCGAATTCAATCTCGATTTGATCGCGACCGCGCCCTCGGTCATCTACAAGATGAATCTGCGTGACGGCACGCAGATCGAATTGCACAATCCGGTCGACATGCCGGACGTGATGAAGATTCTGACCATCGAGGAGCCTTGGATCGAGGCGACCATTCTCACGCCCGACGAATATCTCGGCTCCGTGCTCAAGCTCTGTCAGGACCGGCGCGGCACGCAGAAGGAGCTGACCTATGTCGGCTCGCGCGCGATGGTGAAATACGACCTGCCGCTCAACGAAGTGGTGTTCGATTTTTACGACCGTCTGAAGTCGGTGTCGAAAGGCTACGCCTCGTTCGACTATCACCTGACCGACTACAAGGAAGCCGACCTCGTGAAGATGTCGATCCTGGTCAACGACGAGCCGGTCGACGCGCTGTCGATGCTGGTCCACCGCACACGCGCCGAAACGCGCGGCCGCGGCATGGTCGAGAAGCTGAAGGAGTTGATCCCGCCGCACATGTTCCAGGTGCCGATCCAGGCCGCCATCGGCGGCAAGATCATCGCGCGCGAAACCGTGCGCGCGCTGCGCAAGGACGTGACGGCGAAATGCTACGGCGGCGACGCCACCCGCAAACGCAAGCTCTTGGACAAGCAGAAAAAGGGCAAAAAGAAAATGCGGCAGTTCGGCAAGGTCGACATCCCGCAGGAAGCGTTCATCGCCGCGTTGAAGGTGGATGTGTGAGGCGGCAGATCAATAACGTCGGAGCGTCGGTATAGACCGCGGCAAGTTGATCGCGACAACTAAGAATTCCCGGTTCTCGGCCCCGTGGGGTGAATTAGCGCGGCGTAATCCGCTAGTTCGCCGGAATATGCGGCGGGTTATGCCTTCAGCTAACAGGTATGGCCCTTTTGCTAGTCGGACTCTAACATGCCGGGGTGAAATTTTCGATTGTAAGCCCTATTCGCAATTTTCATTTTATCGCCGATTTCGCAAATCTCTTTTTGAACTGTTGGCATCAATGCATCGTACCTTGCTCTCTTTGGCCCGCTATCGGTCATCATTTTCAAGAAGTCTTCATTTGGCATTGAATGGATGTTTGATGATGTTAGGTTTTTATCAATAGGTAAGGGATGAAGGGGCTCGCCAATATTCGGTTGGAATCTGGCGAGAGACATAGCTGTTGCCAACAAAATTTCTCTTCTTTCCGTAGTTTGGTGTACAAGCATTGCTAAACAGAAAGCGTCGATAATGCGATTTTTTGGATGAGACAAAATTGTTTCGTCACTGATACAAAATGCAGAATCAGGATTGTTTTCAAGGAATTCCTCAAAGTCGGCTACAATATTGAGCGCGATTTCAATTAAATTCGGCTCAGGCTTTTCGTTCGAGATATCTTTTGTCATGACTTCCCGCGTACAATGGCTCTGTCGCAAGCCTGTTTTATGTCAGCGCGCAATGAATCGCCTTCTAGCCATGCGCGGGCTTCAGGATATTCTGCCGAGAGTGCCGATTCAATTGTGAGATAGTCTTTGTGGCGCCCACTTTCGACTAGTTCATCAACTCTTTTCATGAATCTGGTTCGGCGCTGTTCTTCGGTTGGCATTCCATACCTTTTGAAACATTAATTCCAAACGGATGGTAGGCGCGGCAAACGGCACACGCTAGCCCGTAGGGCGGATTAGCGAAGCGTAATCCGCCAATTTAACCGGCCATCCGGCGGGTTACGCCTTCGTCCCCGCTTCGCGGGACAAGGCTAACCCGCCCTACGAATGCGCTCTATCGCCTGCTGACAACAGTCCTACTAGATGTTATTCCTATTCTGTCTTGCTCCCCAGGCCCCGTCTCGAGCGGCGGCCAAAGGAAGTAAAGGCCGGGCGCGCCGACAATGCGCGCCGTCGCGGTCAAGCCTGCGCGTATCTAAAAAGGCACGGAAAGCTTCTGTTAACCATAAAAGTCGTTGTGGCCGCTGGAATTTTCGTTGCCGCGTCTCTCAACCGGCCCTCTCCGGCTTAACCCATCGCGCTCATTTAACCTGACAGGCGGCGGCGGAGCGGCTAGATTCCACGTCATGGTAACGCGTGCGATTTATGCCTTTGGGTTAATGACCATGCTGGTCTCCGGCGCTTTTGCCGCGGACGAGCAGAATGGCATTTTTGGGCCGGCCGCCGCCAAGCCGCCGACAAGGCTCGCGCAAGCACTCGCCACCAATGCGCCCTTGCCGCCGGAAAAGCCGACGGCCGCCGATAAAAAATTGGCCGGCATTCCCGCCAAGATATTGTTCTCGGCCGAAAAGCTACCGAGCCTGGGCAAGGCGATGGCGCTCGGTTATTACACCCACGGCTGTCTCTCCGGCGGCGTGCCGCTGCCGGTCACCGGCCCGACTTGGCAGGTAATGCGCGTCTCGCGCAACCGCATGTGGGGCCATCCGAGTCTCGTAAAATTCCTGGAAAAATTCGCCCCGCTCGCCGCCAAGGCCACCGGCTGGCACGGCATTCTGGTCGGCGACATGGCGCAGCCGCGCGGCGGCCCGCTGCCTTTCGGCCATATGAGCCATCAAGTCGGCCTCGACGTCGACATCTGGTTTATGCCGATGCCGGACCACGTGCTGAACAAGGACGAACGCGAAAAGACGTCCGCGATCAATCTGGTCGCCGACGACTGGAAGCACATCAATCCCAAGACCTGGACGCCGCAGCACGTCGATTTCATCCGCATCGCTGCTCAGCAGCCGGAGGTCGAACGCGTGCTGGTCAATGCCGCGATCAAAAAGCACATATGCGAAATGCAGGGCGACAAGCATCCCGCCTGGATGGACAAATTGCGGCCCTGGTACGGCCACAACGACCACATCCACGTCCGGCTCGAATGCCCGCCCGGCTCGCCCAATTGCAAAAAACAGCCGGCGGTGCCCGGCGACGCCGCCTGCGGCAAGGCGCTCGACTATTGGTTCTCCGACAAGGTACTGCACCCGAAGCCGCAGGTCGCCGAAAAGCCGGCGAAGCCGCGCAAGCCGCCAAAGCCAATGACGCTGGCCGACCTGCCGCCCGCCTGTAAGACCGTGCTGGCCGAGCCCGCGCGCGAACCAAGCAACTAGCCTCGGGCGTCAAAATGTGCGATCCGGCGGGCTGAAAATTTAGTTCACAGCCAGCCGGAAATCCGCTTATGCAACTCTGCCGTTTCAACGATAACCGCCTCGGGCTGGTCGAAGGCGACCGCGTCAAGGACGTCACCGCGGCCCTCGATGTGCTGCCCTCCGTCCGCTATCCGCTACCCCCCCCTACGATCCGATGATCGCACGTCTGACCGACGTGCGCGCCGCGGCCGAAAAATTGAGCAAGGATGCAAAGATCTTCGCGCTTGCCGATTGCAAATTGCTTTCGCCCGTCGCCAATCCCGGCAAGATCGTCGCCGCGCCGGTGAACTATAAGAAGCATCTGGAAGAGGCGCAGGCCGATCCCGAACTGCATCACCAGAACAAGATCGCCGAGATCCAGCGCGTCGGCCTGTTTCTCAAGGCGACCAGTTCGCTCGCGGGCGCCGGCGAAGGCATTGAGGTGCGCCATGCCGACCGGCGCACCGACCACGAGATCGAGCTGGTCGCGGTCATCGGCAGCCAATGCAACAAGGTCAAGCGCGAAGATGCGATGAAACACATCGCCGGTTATTGCATCGGCCTCGACATCACCGTGCGCGGGCCGGAAGAGCGCTCTTTGCGCAAGTCCATCGATAGCTATTCGGTGATGGGCCCCTATATGGTCACGGCCGACTCCGTACGCGATCCATCCAATCTTGATTTCGAACTGACGTTGAACGGCGAGACCCGGCAGAAAGCCAATACGCGCGATCTCATCATCGGCATCGCCGACCTGACCGTGTTTGCGTCGGCTTATTACACGCTGATGCCGGGCGACCTGTTGATGACCGGCACCCCCGACGGTGTCGGCCCAATCACGCCGGGCGACGTCATCGACGCGCGCATTGATCAGTTGGGTTCGATGCAGGTGAAGGTTAGATAGCCCGCGTTAGCGCCACATATTCCGTTCGTTCCCGCGCAAGCGGGAATCCAGTTCTTACTTTCTATATAGAAGAGTCTGGGTCCCCGCTTTCGCGGGGATGAACGGAGTCTAATCGTTACGCCACCGGCAGCACATTCGTGTACTTCACCTGCTCCAAAGCAAAACTCGACTCAATCGACGCAATACCTTCGAGCCGCGTCAGCTTGGTCTTCAAGAACCGCTCATAGGCGGCCAAGTCCGGCACCACCACGCGCAGCCAGTAATCGCGCGGGCCGGTCATCAGATAGCATTCCAAAACTTCCGGCCAGCGCGCGATCGTCTTGGCGAATTTGTCGAGTAGGTCTTCCTTCTGCTTCTCCAGCTTCACGGAAACGAACACGCTCACCGGCAGTCCGACCGCGCGCTGATCGAGCACCGCGACGTAGCGCGTGATCACCCCCGCCTTTTCCAGAATGCGCACGCGCCGCAGACAGGGCGATGGCGACAGTCCCACCTTGGCGGCGAGATTGGCCAGACTCATACGGCCGTCATCTTGTAGATTTCGCAAGATTTTGAGGTCGACTGCGTCGAGGACGGCGTTTGGCATAAACAACCTGATTTTTTCGATTTATTGCTTGAATCAACCAACCGGTTCGCATTTTGTAACGCTATTTGGCAAGCATCGCCAGAGGGCAAGCCTCATATTTAGACTATGGAAAATCCGCTCGACATTTCGCCCGACAAGCTCGCCGCGCTCGCAGCGCTTGAGCGCAAAGTTCTGTGGCTGGCGAGTTGGACCATCCACAATGCCAACCACCTGCGTGAAAACGCGGACGGGTTGAAGGTCGGCGGCCACCAGGCATCGAGTGCGTCGCTCGCCACCATCATGACGGCGCTTTATTTCGACGTGCTACGGCCGCAGGACCGCGTCGCAGTCAAACCGCATGCTTCGCCGATCTTCCACGCCATTCAATATCTGCTCGGCAAGCAGACGCGCGATAAACTCGAAGCCTTTCGCGGCTACAAGGGCGCGCAAAGCTATCCCTCGCGCACCAAGGACTCAGACGACGTCGACTTCTCCACCGGCTCGGTCGGCCTCGGCGTAGCGCAGACTTTGTTTTCATCACTGGTGCAGGATTACGTGCACGCACATGGCTGGGCGAAAGATCGCGCCGAAGGCCGCATGGTCGCGCTGGTCGGAGACGCCGAACTCGACGAAGGCAATATCTTCGAAGCGCTGCTCGACGGCTGGAAGCAGGGCCTGCGCAATTGCTGGTGGATCATCGATTATAACCGGCAGAGCCTCGACGCCGTCGTGCGCGAAGGCCTGTGGGAGTGCTACGAGCAACTGTTCAAGAATTTCGGATGGGACGTCGTCATCGTCAAATACGGTTCGCTGCAACAGGCGGCGTTCAAGGAGCCGGGTGGCGACAAATTGCGCGCCTGGATCGACAGCTGTCCGAACCAGCTTTATTCCGCGCTGGTGTTCGCCGGGGGTGCTGCCTGGCGTAAGCGGCTCAACGACGAGATCGGCGATCAGGGGGATGTGTCTAACCTGATCGCCAAACGCAGCGACGACGAACTGGCGGCGCTCATGAACAATCTCGGCGGCCACGATCTGCCCGCCGTGCTGGCGGCGCTGAAAAATGCGCATCCGGAAAAGCCGACCTGCTTCATCTGCTACACGGTGAAAGGCTTCGGCCTGCCGATGGCCGGGCACAAGGACAATCATGCCGGCATGATGACGCCGGCGCAGATGGAGGGCTTTCAAAAAGCGATGGGCATGCGGCCCGGGCACGAGTGGGACAAGTTCGAAGGACTCGATAACGCGGATGCGTTGCAGGCTTTCCTCGACAAAGTGCCTTTCGCGGCCGGCGGCGAACGCCGTCTGAACGCGCCGATGATCGAGATACCGGAAACCTTGCCGGTCACCATTCAGCCGACGATGGCGACGCAGACCGGCTTTGGCGCCATCTTGAATGAAGTCGGCCGCGGCGACAGCGAATTCGCGCAGCGCATCGTCACCACCTCGCCGGACGTCACCGTCTCGACCAATCTCGGGCCCTGGGTGAACCGGCGTGGATTGTTCGCGCGCGAAAAAATGGCCGACACATTCAAGAGCGAGCACATCCCATCGACCTTCAACTGGGAGTTCTCGCCCAAGGGCCA
Source organism: Pseudolabrys sp. (assembly GCA_035648715.1). Taxonomy (GTDB): domain Bacteria; phylum Pseudomonadota; class Alphaproteobacteria; order Rhizobiales; family Xanthobacteraceae; genus Pseudolabrys. The sequence goes on along the minus strand of DASRLA010000056.1, from coordinate 7,044 downwards.
GCACATCGAACTCGGCATCGCCGAGATGAACTTGTTTATTCTGTTATCGGCGCTCGGCCTGTCGCACTCGATCAACGGCGAACGCCTGCTGCCGATCGGCACGCTGTACGACCCGTTCATCGCGCGCGGCCTCGATGCGCTCAACTACGCCTGCTACCAGGATGCCCGCTTCATGGTGGTGGCGACGCCGTCCGGCATTACGCTTGCCGGCGAAGGCGGCGCGCATCAGTCGATCGCCGAGCCGCTGATCGGCATGGCGCAGGATGGGCTGGCCTCGTTCGAGCCGGCTTTCGTCGACGAACTCGCCGCCATCATGCATTGGTCTTTTAGCTATATGCAGAAGAGTGGCGGCGAAGTATCGGAACGCAACTGGCTGCGCGACGAGACCGGAGGCTCAGTCTATTTGCGGCTGTCGACGCGGCCGATCGAGCAGATCCAGCGCGAGATAACGCCGGAATTGCACGCCGACATCGTGGATGGCGCCTATTGGCTGCGCAAGCCGGGGCCGAATGCCCAGGTGATCGTCGCCTACGCCGGTGCGATTGCCCCGGAAGCGATTGCCGCCGTCGGGCTGATGGCAGAGGATCGCCGCGATGTCGGTTTGCTGGCGGTGACTTCGTCCGACCGTTTGAATGCCGGCTGGAGCGCGGCGCAGCACGCGCGCGAACGCGGGCTGGTGCATGCGCGCTCGCATATCGAGCGTCTGTTGGCCGACGTGCCGCCACATTGCGGCATCGTCAGCGTGGTCGATGGCCATCCGGCAACGCTCGCCTGGCTCGGCGCGGTTTTGGGCCATCGCACGCGCGCGCTCGGCGTCGAGCATTTCGGGCAGACCGGCTCGCTCGCCGATTTGTATCGGCACTATGGAATCGACAGCAATGCGATTATCGCCGCCGCGCAGGCAATCGCGCCGGGCCGGCCGATCCGGCACTTGAAGGCGCTGCCTTAGCAGAGACCGTCATCGTCCGCGAAGGCGGGGTATGACGTCAGTGGCCATCCTCCGCGATCATGGCCGCGCCCTTTTCAGCGATCATCATGGTCGGCGAATTGGTGTTGCCGGACGTGATCGATGGCATGACCGAAGCGTCGATTACGCGCAGGCCCGCAACGCCGATCACCCGTAATCGCGCATCGACCACGGCGCGCGCGTCATCCTCGCGGCCCATGCGGGCGGTGCCGACCGGGTGAAAGATCGTCGTGCCGATATCGCCGGCGGCTTTTTCCAGCGCCGCCTCGTCATTGCTCGAAACTTCAGCGCCCGGCAGGAACTCCTCCGGCGCGTATTTCTTGAGCGCCGGCTGCGCGACGATGGCGCGCGTGACGCGGATCGAATCGGCGGCGACGCGGCGATCCTCTGGCGTCGATAGATAGTTCGGCGCGATCGCCGGCGGCTGCGCCGGATCGGCGGATTTCAGCGTCAGCGTCCCGCGCGAGGTCGGGCGAATGTTGGCGACGCTCGCCGTAAACGCGGGAAACGGATGCAGCGGCTCGCCGAATTTGCCGAGCGACAAGGGCTGCACGTGATATTGGATATTGGCGCGGTCTTGCGTCGTGTCGGATTTGGTGAAGGCGCCGAGTTGCGACGGCGCCATGGTCATAGGTCCGCGCCGGCGCAACATATAGTCGAGCCCCATGGCGAGCTTGCCGAACATCGAGGCGTTCATCGCGTTCAACGTCTTGACCCCCGACACCTTGTAGATCGTGCGCAGTTGCAGATGATCGTGCAGGTTCTGTCCGACTCCCGGCTTGTCGAGTAGCGTTGCGATGCCGTGTTGCGCCAGATGCGCGGCGGGACCTATGCCCGACAGCATCAGCAAATGCGGGGAGCCGATCGAACCCGCCGACAAGACAACTTCGCCGCGGCAACGCGCGCTGCGCAATTCGCCATTCTGCCGCCAGCGCACGCCGCTCGCGCGCAAAGGACGTGATTTTTCCGTAAAATCGATGCCTTCGACAAGGCATCCCGACTCAAGCTGAAGATTCTTCCGGTGCAAAATCGGTTTGAGAAACCCGCGCGCCGACGACCAGCGTCGCCCGAATTTCTGATTGACGTGGAAATAACCAATGCCTTCGTTATCGCCGGTGTTAAAATCGTTCACCGCCGGAATGCCATACTGGACCGCGGCCTCGCGAAACGCTTCGAGGATTTCCCATGACAATCTTTGTTGCTCCACGCGCCATTCGCCGCCGGCGGCGTGCTCGCTCGCGCTGCCCATGAAATGATCGACGTGCTTGCGGAAGAACGGCCGCACGTCGTCCCAGGACCAGCCCGGCAGCCCGAGCTGCCGCCACTGGTCGTAATCGGTCGCCTGCCCAAGCATGTAGATCATGCCGTTGATCGCCGACGAGCCGCCGATCACCTTGCCGCGCGGGTAATTCAGGCTGCGGCCGTTCAGCCCCGGCTCCGGCTCGGTCGTAAACATCCAGTCGGCGCGCGGATTGCCGATGGCGTAGAGATAACCGACCGGAATGTGAAACCAGATCCAGTTGTCGCGCCCACCGGCTTCTAAAAGCAGCACGCGCTTGCGCGGATCGGCCGACAACCGGTTCGCCAGAACACAACCGGCCGAGCCGGCGCCCACGATGATATAGTCGAACTCGCCGTCTACCGGCGTGGCATTCGCCATTCGCAACCCCTGAACATTCCCTCGCAGCGGACTTTACCTGGGATAGCGAGACTTGCTAGGCTGCTTTAGCGACCTGCGGCCCACTGTGCGTGCGCCGCGACTGGCCGGAACGGCGGTTCCGGCGACGGATCGTACCCATCAACGATTTGACGCCAATCGGCGCCGCTATGGCGCCCGAGGAGAACCGCCATGCTGAAAAAACTAATCGCCGCCGTTGCCCTGTTCGCGCTCGCACAACCGGCTACCGCGCAAAACAAGCCGCAAGAATCCCTCACCATCTTTGCCGCAGCCTCGATGCGCAATGCGCTGGACGACGTGAATGCCGCCTTCACCAAAGCGACCGGCGTGAAAGTGACCGCGAGCTACGCCGCGAGCTCGGCGCTCGCCAAACAGATCGAGCAAGGAGCGCCAGCCGACGTGTTCATTTCTGCCGACCTGAAATGGATGAAGTATCTCGACGACAAAAAGCTGGTTGCTCCCGGCACACAGGTCAATCTGCTCGGCAACAGCCTGGTTCTGATCGCACCGACCTCTTCCAAGCTTGACCACGTCGACATTGCCAAGGGCTTCGACATCGCCAAGCTCGCCGGTGACGGCCGCATCGCGGTGGCGGACACCAAGGCGGTGCCGGCCGGCCTCTACGCCAAGGCGGCGCTTGAACATCTCGGCGCCTGGAAAGCGGCGGAACCCAAGCTGGCGCAGGCCGAAAACGTGCGCGCGACACTCGCCTACGTCGCGCGCGGCGAAACGCCGCTCGGCATCGTCTATTCGACCGACGCCAAGGTCGAGCCGAAGGTGAAAATCGTCGGCACTTTCCCCGTGGATTCGCATCCGGCCATCACCTATCCGGTGGCGGCAATCGCGGCGAGCAAGAACGGCCAGTTGAAGGCCTATCTTGCCTTCCTGCAAACCCAGGCCGCGAAGGCAATCTTCGACAAATACGGCTTCAGCTTCCTGGTGCCGGCGAAAGCGTCCTGAATGGTGCTGAACCTGACGTCCGAAGACTGGACGGCAATCATACTGTCCTTGCGCATCGCCAGCGTGGCGACGGCGGTGACGCTGCCTTTCGGCATCGCCGTCGCGCTGCTGCTGGCGCGCAAGGATTTCTGGGGCAAGGCGCTCGTCGATGCGGTCATATACCTGCCGCTGGTATTGCCGCCGGTCGTGACCGGCTATCTCCTGCTCATCACGCTTGGCCGGCGCGCGCCGGTCGGCGCGTTCCTGGCCGATCATTTCGGCATCGTGTTTTCGTTCCGCTGGACCGGCGCGGTGATTTCCTGCGGCGTGATGGCCTTTCCCCTGATGGTTCGCGCCATCCGGCTATCGATCGAAGCCATCGATCGGCGGCTGGAAGATGCCGCCTCGACGCTGGGCGCCAACCGGTTCTGGGCGTTTGCCACGATCACCTTGCCGCTTGCGCTACCCGGTATCGTTGCCGGCGCCATGCTTGCATTCGCGCGTGCGCTCGGCGAGTTCGGCGCCACCATCACGTTCGTATCCAATATCCCCGGTGAAACCCAGACGATTTCGGCGGCGATTTATACCTTGACGCAGGTCCCCGGTGGCGATGCGGCCGCGCTCGATCTCGTTATCGTGGCTGTGCTGATTTCAGTCGCGGCACTGATGGCGTCGGAGTGGCTGGCCCGGCGCGCGATCGCGCGCATGCACGGGATCTGACACCATGCTGACGGTGGACATCGAAAAGAGACTCGGCGACTTCGCGCTGGCCGCGTCCTTCAACAGCGAAGGCGTCACGGCGCTCTACGGCCCGTCCGGCTCCGGCAAGACCAGCATCGTCAACATGATCGCCGGGCTGATGAAGCCGGATCGCGGCCGCATCGCGCTTGACGATCTGGTGCTGCTAGACAGGTCCGCGCGTATCAATGTGCCGGCCGCAAAGCGCCGCATCGGCTATGTATTCCAGGAGGGCCGGCTGTTTCCGCATATGTCGGTCAAGCGCAATCTCGATTACGGCCGCTGGATGGGCGAACACGCGGCCGATCCGGCCGCCTTCGCGCATGTAATCGACCTGCTCGACATCGGCCATCTGCTCGATCGCCGTCCCGGCAAATTGTCGGGCGGCGAGCGCCAGCGCGTCGCCGTTGGCCGCGCGCTGTTAATGAAACCGCGTTTATTGTTGCTCGACGAGCCGCTCGCCTCGCTCGATACAGGGCGCAAAAATGAGATATTCCCTTATCTCGAGCGCCTGCGCGACGAAGCCAAAGTGCCGATGATTTATGTCAGCCACGACGCGGCGGAAGTGAAACGCATCGCTTCGCGCGTGGTACGCGTTGAGGGCGGCAAGGTGACGGCGACCGGTGGCATGGAGTTGTTGTCTCAGGCTGTCATGCCCCGCGCAGGCGGGGCATCCAGCCCTTAAGGTACACATTTAGAAAGTGCTGGATCATCCGCCTTCGCGGATGATGACAGTGCTAGCATGCCGCCATGTTCCCACCTTCCCGAATCGTCTGCCTGACCGAAGAAACCGTCGAGACGCTGTATCTCCTCGGCGAGGACGCCCGCATTGTTGGCGTCTCCGGCTATGCCGTGCGGCCGAAACAGGTGCGCAAGGAAAAACCGCGCGTCTCGGCTTTTATTTCGGCCGACGTACCGAAGATATTGGCGCTCGAACCTGACCTGGTTCTGACCTTTTCCGATTTGCAAGCTGACATCGTCGCCGAACTCATCCGCGCCAATGTCGCCGTGCATGCCTTCAACCAGCGCGACGTCGCCGGCATTCTCGACATGATCCGCGCGCTCGGCGCGCTGGTCGGCGTTCCGGAGAAAGCCGACGCGCTTGCCCATTCGCTCGCAGCCCGCCTCGATGCCGTACGAACGCAGGCACTCAGCCTGCCGCGCCACCCACGCGTCTATTTCGAGGAATGGGACGAGCCGATGATTTCCGGGCTGGGCTGGGTATCGGAACTTGTCGAGGCTGCCGGCGGCATCGAGGTGTTCCCGCACCTCGCTGGGCGCAAAAATGCCAAGGACCGCATTGTTCCGCCCGAAGCCGTCATCGCGGCCCGCCCCGACATTGTTATCGGCTCCTGGTGCGGCAAGAAATTCGTGCCCGCCAAGGTCGCCGCCCGGCCCGGATTCGGGCAAATCCCGGCGGTCGCCAATGGCTTCCTGCGCGAGGTCAAATCGACGCTGATCCTGCAACCGGGCCCGGCGGCCCTGACCGACGGGCTGGACGCGCTTTCGGCCATCGTCGCCGAATGGGTGGAAAACGCACCGCCCGCCGTGGTAGGGTGATTTTCGCCGCGAACACGAGGAATTTGCAACGATGCCAGCCACCCCGTCGAAATCCGCTCAGCCGTCCAATGCCCTTTGGGGAGATCTGGCGCTGATGGCCTTCCTGATCGGGCTCGGCGTGGTGACGCGGCTGCTACCGCATGCGCTTGGCTTCCTCCCCGTCGCCGCCAGTGCGCTGTTCGCCGGGCGGATGCTGCGGATTCCGGCGCTTGCCATCGTCGTGCCGGTGGCCGCGATGGCGCTTTCCGGCCTCGTTCTTGGCTTTGAAGACTGGCGGGTACTGGTGGTGGTCTACGCCGCGTTGGCGCTTCCGGCCGTCGCCGGCATTCTGTCGCGGCGCTGGTCCGGCATTATCCCGACTGCGGGCGTGATGGTCGCCTGCTCGCTCGTCTTCTTCGCCGCCTCGAATTTCGCGGTCTGGGCCTTCAGCGGCATGTACAGCCTCGACATGGCCGGCCTGACGCAAGGCTACATCGCGGCGTTGCCGTTCCTGCAAAACACGATCGCCGGCGATCTGTTCTGGTCGGCGGTACTGTTTGGCGGCGCTTTTGGGATTCGTTGGGCAATCCAAAACGGTACGATGCTCGCCGGCCGTGCCCAACATTAACCGAATTTAGCCAATCTTTTTCTGCACGCGCTTCCACAGCGCCTTGGCGCGGCCGATGAAAGTCGTCGTCGCTTCCGGTTCGGCCAGACGCAGGCCGACAGTCGCGACCTTGCCGCCCTCGACCTTGTGCGCCAGGAGCGCGATTGGTCCGAGCGCGACCACGTCGCCGGCCTTGGCGGCGCGGCCGAGCTGTTCGGCGAAATAATCGGCGAGGCTCACTTCGGTATGATCGGCCGCCACTTGTAACCCGTAAATATCGGCCAGCGCCCCAAGCGGCGCCGTGCCGGGCACGAAGAAGTCGCCGAGCAGTTCCGGATCTGGCACGCGCGGCGGCGGCATTTTCATGAAGAAGCGGTCGAGCGCCTGCGCTTTTTCCGGCGGCGCGAGCAAGTAAACGTAGTCGCCCTCGCGCACGGGATCGGCTTCCGCCGGTGTGAGAATTTCCTCTTTACGAATGACCAAAGTCGGCCGCGCCCAGTTCGGGATCAGCCCGCGCTTGAGGAACGGGCTGTTGGCCGGCACCGGATAACCGATCATTTCGCGCGACATCTGACC
>DASRLA010000055.1:0-2812 GCA_035648715.1 Pseudolabrys sp. | reverse complement strand
AAGCGCGTGGCGCTCGGCTATCTGCAGGAAGCCTGGGCCGAAGCCCGCCTCGACGGCATCGACGGCGATTGCCTGGCGCAGGCCTGCCTGTTCGCCTGCTTCGCCGAATTCGTCACCACTTACGGCGAGGAAGCCGCCGCCGCCTTTGCCGAAGGGCTCGGCAAGCGCATTCGCAATGGCGAATTCTCGCTCGAGTTGCCCCGGCAATAATTAAATTTTCCACTCGCTCGATTATGACGCCTCAAAGGCGTGCAGGCCGTAATAGCGCTTGAGCACGGCGTCGACATCGGCCGCATAAAACGGCTTTTTGAGAAGCGCGAGCGTGCCAGACAAACTGCGCCCGGCGGCGGCGCCTTCCTGCGGCGTCGCCATCACGACAATCGCCAGATCCGAAATCTCGCGCTTGATCTGCTTGAGCGTGTCGGCGCCATTGAGCCCCGGCATGGCGCGGTCGAGAAACACCAGGCCAAATTGTCCGGCGCGCAATTGCGAGAGCGCGGCATAGCTCTCCAAAGCCTCATGGACATCCAAAGTGAAGCGGCTGGCTTTAAGAATTTTGCTCAAGATGCCGCGTGTGGTGTCGGAATCGCCCGCGATGAGCACCTTGGTGGGCATTCTGGCGCGGATGCAGATTTCGATCAGCTTGCGCACTTGAGCGGCGTTCGCGGGTTTGGGCAGCCTGCCGTCGATATTCTCCGGGCTCGAAGCCCCGCGTGGCGCCGTCATGAAGATCACCGGCGCGGGCGCCTTCGCCTTACGGGCCGAACGGATCACGGCCGCCTTATCGTCATTGGACAGCGCAGCATCCAGCACGCAGACATCGATGCCGCCTTTGGCGAGCATGACTCTCGCATCCGCAGCATCGCCGGCGTCAAAATCGATTGGGACGGAGGCCTGCGTCGTGCCTTCGCGCCATATCTCATGCACCGGCCCGGAGGCCGCAATCAGCAATAGGCGGAGCGATACGAGGTCGCCGCTCATGGCAATCCTGGCTACTGGCAATCTTAGCTACGGCGTCCGGGATGCCCGGCCTGCACGAAGAGTGCTTCGGTACCGTTCATAAACACTCGTAATGGCAGTTCAATTCCACAGAGAATTTTTGAATAACAATGCTGGGGAAAACTTTCGCAATGTCGAAGCATTGCAACCTAAGACGAACAACAGCGCCGACTACGCCTTAGCTTGCCAGGGTATCCAGGAAACGCACGCGCTCACCAACTGCCGGCGCGGCGAGGCTACCTTCCCACATCACCTTGCGGCCGCGGATAACGGTCCCCACCGGCCATCCTGTGACCGTAACGCCGGCATAAGGCGTCCAGCCGGATTTCGAGGCGATCCAATGATCGGTGATAGTTTCCTGTCGTTTGAGATCGACCACTGTGATGTCGGCGTCATAACCCGCGGCGATACGGCCCTTGGCGGCGATGCCAAACAGACGTGCCGGACCGGCGCTGGTGAGATCGACAAAACGCAGCAATGACAGCCGGCCGGCATGGACATGGTCGAGCATCAATGGGACCAGCGTCTGCACTCCCGTCATGCCGGAATGGGTCTTCGGATAAGGATGCGCCTTTTCCTCGCGGGTATGGGGGGAGTGATCGGAGCCGATGCTGTCGATGACGCCCTGCGAAATGCCATTCCATAAGCCTTCGCGATGGGAGGCATCGCGGATCGGCGGATTGAGCTGGGCGAGCGTGCCGAGCCGCTCGTAGCATTCGGGCGCGGCCAGCGTGAGATGGGCGGGCGTCGCCTCGGCGCTGGCGACATCCTTGTGATCGGCCAAAAAGACCGCTTCTTCCTTGCTGGTGACATGCAGCACATGCACCCGCTTGCCGGTCTCATGCGCCAGCGCGATCAGGCGCTTGGTGCTCATGAGCGCGGCGGCGGCATCGCGCCAGACTGGGTGCGAGCGCGGATCGCCCTCGACCCGCAAATGCATGCGCTCGCGCAGGCGATATTCGTCCTCGGAATGAAACGCCGCGCGGCGGCGGATCGCCTTGAGTACGGCGCGCACGCCTTCATCGTCCTCGATCAGCAGTGAGCCGGTAGAAGCACCCATGAATACCTTCACGCCGCAGACACCGGGCAGCATTTCCAGTTCGCCCAGGTGCCGGGTGTTCTCGCGCGTGGCCCCGACATAGAAGGCGAAGTCGCAATGCATGCGGTGATGGCCGCGTCCGACCTTGTCGGCAACGGTCGCTTTATCGATGGTGAGCGGATCGGTGTTCGGCATCTCGAACACCGCCGTGACGCCGCCAAGCACCGCGCCGCGCGAGCCGCTCTCCAGGTCTTCCTTGTGGGTCAGGCCGGGTTCGCGGAAATGCACATGGCTGTCGATCACGCCGGGCAGCAGGTGCAGGCCCTTGCAGTCGATGACCTCGCCGGCCGAAGCGCGGCTGAGATCGCCGATAGCGGCAAATTTGCCGGCGCGAATGCCAAGGTCCCGCGCGCCCTCGCCATCGTGATTGACGACGGTGCCCCCCTTGAGGATCAGATCGTAGTTTTCAGCCATATTGGACCGGCTCTAAACCGGGCTTGTGACCCGGGCAACAGCGCTTACGTTCCGGCGCGAGTTCTGGCAAGAGATTCGGCATGAAAGCAGCCCTCCTCCCCGACCGCGGCGTAGTCAAAGTCGCCGGCGACGACGCCCGGCACTTCCTCAATGGGCTCGTCACCAACGATACCGGCAAGATCGCCCCCGGCAGAGCCTGTTATGCCGGCCTGCTCACGCCGCAGGGCAAGATCATCGTGGATTTCATCGCCGCCGAGGCCGAGCCGGAAGACGGCGGCGGCTTCTTTCTCGACTGCCCGC
>DASRLA010000054.1:0-2570 GCA_035648715.1 Pseudolabrys sp. | reverse complement strand
GCTGATAGGCGCGATCGAGATTGACGCGGTCTTTTTTGTATTCCCAGCCGAAACATCCGCGTTTCCAGACGTCGGCGAAACCGCTGCTGCCGTCCGTCTTTGAGACGCCTTTCTCGAAGCTGTAGGTGTCGGGATCGTCCGCCTCGTTCGGTGTTGGCTCGCCAAGTACGCGGCAGAGATCGATGAAATGCTCCTGTGCCGCCTGCCGCTCGGTGCGGTCGGCGCGGCTCCATTTGTCGATGAATTGTTCGGGCGTCATCGCAGCCAAGAATTATCAGGGATTCGCAGCGATTTGTCGCATTGCGCTTTTTAGCGGTGTGTCGCGTCAACTGCGACCGTGTCCCCCAGAAATGAGCGGAGATACGACAGATATTCTCCGCATAATATGCAGAGAATATCCTTGCCTTTGCGGAGAATAACAGGCATAATCTCCGCATGAGATGCGGTGAATGATAAAATACATCCATAATCTGCCCGATTGGCCCAAATTCTGGTGGAATCAGGAGGGGTTGGCCAAGCTCTTGGCGGCCGTCCGGCACCGCCAAGGGCGGCTTATTGGCCGCATGCAGGCCCTCGGGTTTCCGTTGCGCGCGGAAGCCGTCCTCACGACCCTCACCGAGGACGTGCTGAAATCCAGCGAAATCGAGGGCGAAATTCTCGATCGGGATCAGGTTCACTCGTCGATCGCGCGGCGCCTTGGCATGGATGTGGGTGCTCTGCCGCCCGTAGACCGCAACGTCGAGGGCGTCGTCGAGATGATGCTCGACGCCACGCAGAAGTTCAAAGAACCTTTGACCGCCGGGCGACTGTTCGGCTGGCACGCGGCGCTGTTCCCGACAGGGCATAGCGGCCTCAGCAAAATAATTGTCGGCGCGTGGCGCGACGAAAAATCAGGGCCGATGCAGGTCGTCTCCGGCGCGCATGGCCACGAGAAAGTTCATTACGAAGCGCCGGACGCCGGAAAGCTGGATGCTGAAATGAAATCATTCATCGCTTGGTTCAACGGACAGGATAACACCGACCCGGTCATCAAGGCCGCGCTCGCGCATTTATGGTTCGTGACCATCCATCCGTTTGAAGACGGCAACGGCCGTATCGCGCGCGCCATCGCAGATATGATGCTCGCCCGGTCGGAGGACAGTTCGCAGCGCTTCTACAGCATGTCGGCGCAAATCCGTCTGGAGCGGAAGGCCTATTACGATACTCTGGAAGCAACGCAAAAAGGCGGTCTCGATATCACCCAATGGCTGGAGTGGTTTTTGGGCTGCCTCGATCGCGCCTTTGACGGCGCAGAAAAGATTCTGGCAGCCGTCTTTCAAAAGGCGGAGTTCTGGAAGAAGCATGGTTCCGCGCCGCTCAATGAGCGCCAGCGCGACATGCTCAACCGGTTGCTCGATGGATTTGAAGGAGGCCTTACATCGTCGAAGTGGGCGGCAATCGAGAAGTGCTCGCCTGACACGGCTCTGCGCGACATCAATGAACTCGTCGCGCGCAACATTCTGAAAAGGGACACTGGCGGCGGGCGCAGCACCAGTTACTCGCTGGCCGATGGTGTAGCGTAACGGTGACTCGCAAGCGCACTATTACTCGCCCTTGAGTCTGCTCAGCCGGCGCGCATCTTTGGCATTCGCCGCGCCGTCCGGCATCTTTCCTTCGAGCAGCGCTTTCACCTGTTTGACCGTGTCGAAGGCCTGGTGCTCGGCGGCATCGGGGGTGAGGCCGGCGCTGTGCGGCGTGGCGATCACGTCGGCGCGTTTTGCAAGCAGCAATGACGGCATCTGGTCCTGCGCGCGGCCGACATCGAGCGCGGCTCCGGCGATGCGTTTTTGGTCGAGCGCCGCGGCGAGCGCCGCCTCGTCCACCAGATTGCCGCGCGACAGATTGATGAAATAGGCCGTGGGCTTCATGGCCGCGAAGGCCTCGGCATTCATCAGGTTCTCGGTCGCCTCGTTGGCAACGGCGAGACAAATGACAAAATCGGATTGCGTCAGCAATTCGGGCAACGTGACTTGGACAAGCCCCGGCGCGCTGATTGTCTTGTACGGATCGCTGATACGCACCGTCATGCCGAGCGCGACGCACAACGGGGCGAGATACTCGCCGATCACGCCATAGCCGATGATGCCGACAGTCGCACCCTTGAGCTGGCGACCCATGCGCGCCTGCGGCACGCGACCGGCGTGGTGTTCGGACGCTGTCTCGGTAATGCGGCGGCCGCAATCGATCATGAAGCCGATCGCCATTTCGGCGACCGATGGAATGAAGCCGGGCGAGGCGTGCGTCACCAGGATGCCCTGCGCGCTTGCCGCCGCGACGTCGATGTTGCGGATGTCGACGGCGACGCGCAGGAAGGCGACCATCTCAGGCGGGGCGTTGGCGAAAAATTCCGCCGGCCCCGGCGTCTGCCGGTCGGAGACGACGATGGCGCAGCCGCGCGCGGCGTGTATCAGCGCCTTGGCGTCGAGCACCTTGCCTGTGTCGTTGAGCCGTACTTCGCCCAGTTCGCGCAACGCCGCGAGCGCGCGCGGCCCGTAGTAATTTTTCAGCATGTCCGGGATGTGGGTGAGCAG
>DASRLA010000053.1:0-3326 GCA_035648715.1 Pseudolabrys sp. | reverse complement strand
CGGCGCGCGCCCGCTCAAGCGCGCGATCCAGAACGCGGTGCAGGATCCGCTCGCCGAGATGATCCTTGCCGGCCAGATCAAGGACGGCGAGAAGGTCAGGATTTCTGCCGGCAAGAATGGGCTGACGTTCAACGGCAAGCTGGCGCAGGCGGCTTAGTCATCGCCCGCCTTCGCGGGCGATGACGCGCGAGCGCTACCGCACCGCGACGCGGGCGGGCTTTTGCGCCAGGATATTGTCGATCTGCTGGCGCTCCTGCTCGAAGCTCGCCAGAATTCTGCCGTCCAACTCGCGGCCGCGCGGCAGCTTGACGCGCATCGGATCGACGAAACGGCCGTTGACGCGGATCTCGTAGTGGACATGCGAGCCGGTCGAGAGGCCGGTCGAGCCGACAAAGCCGATCACCTGGCCTTGCCGCACGCGCTTGCCCTCGTCGATGCCGCGGGCAAAGGCGCTCATGTGGCCGTAGGCGCTTTCATAGCCGTTGGTGTGCTGGATCAGCACGAATTTGCCGTAGCCTGATTCCCAACCGGATTTTTCCACGGTGCCATTGCCGGCGGCGTAGATCGGCGTGCCGGTCGGCGCCGCCCAGTCAACGCCGGTGTGCATTTTGGTGTAGCCGAGGATCGGATGGCGGCGCAGGCCGAACGCCGAGCGCATGATGCCCTCGGCCACCGGCTTGCGCACCAGAAACTTCTTCGCGCTCTTGCCGTTCTCGTCGTAGTAGTCGACCAGGCCATCGTCGGGCGACTGGAACCGGTAAAGTTTCTTCTCTTCGCCGCCGAGCGTAAGCGAGGCAAAGCGCACCTCGTTGCGACTGTCGGGCGAGAGCGCATCGTCCTCATTCGGATAAAGCACTTCGAAAGAATCGCCCGGCTGTACTTTGCGCTGGAAATCGACGTCGTAAGAGTAGATGCGGACCAGATCTTCGATGATTGGTTTCGGGATATTGTTGCGCAGCGCGGTCTCGTAGATGCTTTGATAGAGGCTCACGCCGGCCGTATCGTTTTGGTCGGTGTTGTTCTCTGTGCTTGCGGCGACGTCGGTGTCGAGGCTCTTGGCGTCCACCGGCACGTATTTGCCGGTATCGGCGAGAGCGACGACCGCTTCGATCGCGCTGTCATTGGCGAGGATGACGCGGACCGGCTGCGGCGGCTTGCCGCCGACGGCAGGCGTCATCAGGATGCGCAGCTTCTGGCCGTCCTTGATGCCGCCGTCGCGTCCACGCGCGCCCAGCAGCGCTGTGATCGCCTTGATGTCGTCTGGCTCCGCGCCAAGATCGCGCAGGATCGAAGCCACGCTGTCGCCCTTCTTCGCCACGACCGCCTTTTCGCCGACGGCGTTGCCGCCGGTCGTCTCGACGGCGGTCTTCGCCAGCAGCGTGATGTTTTCCGGCACGATGCGCGCCTCAAAGCCGGCATAGGGATCGGCCGCGCCTTCGCCGGCGTAAGCCAGCTTGATGCCGGTGATGTTGGCGGCGACGGGCTGATGATTGGCGACCTTGTCGCTCCAATCGGCGGCTTCGCGCACGCTGTCCAACACCTCGTCGGTCGGCGTCGACACGGCGACTTTCAGTTTCGGCAGCATCGGCCCGATGTCGCGCATGACGAAGGCAACTTCGGCGTCTGGCTCGGCGGCGGGCGTGACGTCGGTCGCGTCGCTGCCATTTGCGGACTCGGCGAGCAGCTTTTGCGGATTGTACGGCGGGATGTTGGCGGAGAGGTCGGAAAAGGTAAGCGACAGATTGCCGGCGATGCGCAGGAACGGACGCACGCGCACGACTTCGTGGTTGGCGACGCGCGCGATTGTCGAGACGCGGATCACCTGGCGACTAAAGGTCGGTTCTTCCGTGGCTGGCAACCGGTCGCTCTTGTGCGGCAGGCCGAGGCGGTCAGCGCTACCGCCGAGCGCGCCTCGCAGAGCGACTTCCACGCGTTCGGGGAGCGAGGCGAAATTGGCTTCGCCGTCGAGCGACGTGAAAACGGCGCCGCCCATGAGAGCAGCGCCGCATAATGCCGTCAGGATCGTGCCGGCAAACCACTGCACCGAAACGCGGCGGCGATCGACATAGGCGCTGGTGCCGCCGTCGACGGACAGCGGCGGCTCGTTGCCGAGCTCGATGTGCTCAGGCTGCCTCGATCGAGCTGCGCCACGTGACCGTGAATGGTCCAAGCCCGCCGTCCCCTGCGCTTGCGATCGAAGGTGGCCGACGCAGCGGGCTTATTGCCCCATCCGCCGGCAGCAGGCCACTGAATCGCTCGGCACGATGGCCGATTGGCCCCGAAGCCGTCAATGACGGTGGGGCGACGAAACTGACTGGCCTGATGCGGCGGCTGAATGCCCCGCTGCGAGTCCATCCCTCGAACTCTCTTGGGCCCGAGAACGACGCAGGAATATGGCCTCAGTGCGGCACAATATGGTTTTGGCCGGCCGGACGGCGCTTTATGAATGACGTCTTAAAATCGGCTTTGCCGGCTCACGATTGTGAATAAATTCAGCGTAATCCCGTTGACATTGCTCGGGGCCGAAGCCTATATACGGCCCCTTGGCGCGCCGTCCGTTACGGCGTGATTGCGCGCCTCTGAAGCTCCTCACTGGAATAGTGAACGGCACCCGATAGTTTTCGGATGCACGGGCTTCGACGGCTCTCCGGTCACCGGGGAGTTGGGGACCGCCATGGTTCCCGGGCTGTTTGAAAAGTGAATCGGAAGAAAGAGAAACGTGGACGGCGGGTCCTTGCGGGCCGCTCTCTCGTGGAGAAGCAATTCTTTGCAGGAGGCGGCTTTGGAAGAGACTTCGGCGGTTCACGTTTAAGGTACATCGCTGAACATTTGGATTTTCGGGCGCGAGCCCGAGACGAAAAATGATCAGTGGGTGGACCTCGTCAATGTGACGACACTACCCAGTGTCGTCACTGCGCAAACGTGACCAAAGCCGGAATTAAAATCTCATCCAACTTGAGAGTTTGATCCTGGCTCAGAGCGAACGCTGGCGGCAGGCTTAACACATGCAAGTCGAGCGCGTGTAGCAATACACGAGCGGCAGACGGGAGAGTAACACGTGGGAACGCGCCCTTTGGTTCGGAATAACTCAGGGAAACTTGAGCTAATACCGGATAAGCCCTTACGGGGAAAGATTTATCGCCAAAGGAACGGCCCGCGTCCGATTAGCTAGTTGGTGAGGTAACGGCTCACCAAGGCGACGATCGGTAGCTGGTCTGAGAGGATGACCAGCCTCACTGGGACTGAGACACGGCCCAGACTCCTACGGGAGGCAGCAGTGGGGAATATTGGACAATGGGCGCAAGCCTGATCCAGCCATGCCGCGT
>DASRLA010000052.1:0-3761 GCA_035648715.1 Pseudolabrys sp. | reverse complement strand
GAAATACCTTCGATGCTCAGGCGGCCGTCTTCGAGCAGATGATCGAGAACGCCCCAGGTGAACGATCCCAGGGCACCGCCGCCCTGCAGCGCCAGATTGATGCGCTTCTTGCCCTTGGGCGCGCTGTTCTTGTCGCCGCCGAAAGCGCGTGAGAGAAATTCGATCATTGCCGGATCATTACTGCGCGACCCAGCCGCCGTCGATGGAATAAGCCGAGCCGGTGATGGTGGCGGCGCCGTCGCTGCACAGGAATACCGCCAGGGATCCTATTCCTTCCGGCTTGGTAAACTGATGCATCGGTTGCTTCTCCGACAGCAGCGCGATTTCCTCATCGCGCACGGATTTGCCCGAGGCCTTGGCGCGGTCGTCGATCTGCTTTTGCACCAGCGTCGTGAGTACCCAGCCCGGGCAAATGGCGTTGCAGGTGATGCCGGAGTTGGCGGTTTCGATCGCCACCACTTTGGTCATGCCGACCAAGCCGTGCTTGGCTGACACGTAAGCCACCTTCTGCCCGCTGGCGACCAGCCCGTGTGCCGAAGCGATGTTGATGATGCGGCCCCATTTGCGCCTCTTCATTCCAGGCACCGCGGCGCGGATGGTATGGAACGACGACGACAGGTTGACGGCGATGACCGCATCCCACTTCTCGGGCGGGAAGTCCTCGATGTTGGCCACGAACTGAATGCCGGCATTGTTTACGAGTACATCAAGAGAACCAAAATTCTTCTCAACCTCGCCGATCATGGCGACGATCTCGGCTGGCTTGCTCATGTCGGCGGCCGAATAGAGTGCCTTGATACCGAAGTCCTTCTCGAGGCCAGTGCGCTGCTTCTCGATGGCGGCCTTGTCGCCGAAGCCGTTGATCACGATGTTACAGCCAGCCTCGGCCAGCGCGCGGGCGGTGGCGAGCCCGATGCCCGAAGTGGAGCCGGTTACCAGCGCAGTTTTGCCTTTCAGCATGACAGTCCTCGTCGGATTTGGCCGCCAAATAGCCGGTTATGCAGGGCCGATCGAGGGCGGAACCTGCTCCTCTTTTTGTTGCAGTGCAACATATATGTAGGGATGAGTTTTTCGCGACTCGCCGTATATCGCGATAAACTTGGATCAGAAGGCGGAACTTTCAGTGCCCCGAAAAACCTCAGCCGAAGCAATCTTCCCGGCGCCCGGTCACGACCACGAGCGCTGCGCCAGCGATGCCATCACGCACGCCGAGGCGATCTGCGCCGCGCGCGCCGAACGCTTGACGCCAATCCGCCGCCGCGTGCTGGAAGCGTTGTTGGCGAGCCATTCCCCACTCGGCGCCTATGATCTGATCGACCGGTTGGCAGTGCGCGGCTCCCGTCCGGCGCCGATCACGATTTACCGCGCCCTCGATTTCCTGCGCGAGCAGGGGCTCGTGCATCGCATCGAAAGTCGCAATTCGTTCATCGCCTGCGTGCACAATCACGATAGCGGCGATCCGGTAGTGTTCCTGATTTGCGAAAAATGCGGCACCGTCGGCGAAGCCGCATCGGCCGCCGTTGCCGACACCATCAAGAATGCGTCGCGCGCCGCGGGCTTCACACCGAAGACGCCGCTGATCGAGATCTCCGGCATCTGCGCGCATTGCAAGGTGGCGTGATTGTTTCCTTGATGGTGTCCCAGCCCGCGTCCAATAGCGTCACCCGCCCGCTCGGTACCGCGGCGACGGCGATCATGCTGCTGCTGTGCCTGTCCTGGGGCTTCAACCAGGCCGCCGCCAAGTTCGCCCTCCACGACATCCCGCCGATGACTCAGGCGGCGCTCCGCTCATTCGGCGCCGCGCTGATTGTCGCGGCCTGGGCCAAAGCGCGCGGACAATTCCTCCTGACGCGTGACGGCTCGCTGTTCGCCGGTCTCGCCGCCGGCGCGCTGTTCAGTGTTGAATTCATCCTGCTCTACGAGGGCCTGCTCTACACCACCGCCAGCCGCGCCGTGCTTTTTCTCTACACCGCGCCGTTCTTCGTCGTCCTCGGCTCGCGTGTGTTCCTGCCGGCCGACCGCTTTCACTGGTTACAATGGACAGGGCTGGCGCTGTCGTTCTGCGGCATCGCGCTCGCCTTCGGCTGGCCGACGCCGGCCGCCGATCCGCATCAGGCGCTCGGAGATATGATGATCCTCGGCGCTGCCATCGCCTGGGCTTCGACCACGCTCGTCATCAAGGCAAGTTCGCTTAATCGCGTCTCAGCCGAGAAGGTGATGCTCTATCAGCTCGTGGTCTCCGCTCCGGCGCTGACGATTTGCATCGTCCTGTTCGGCGAGCACATGAAAGCGTTGCCGTCGTGGCCGGCACTGGCCGCGCTCGCCTATCAGACCTTCTGGGTGGTGAGCGTGACCTTCGTGATCTGGTTCGCGATGGTGGCGCGCTATTCCGCCAACCGTCTTTCGGCATTTACATTTCTCACGCCATTATTCGGCGTCGCCGCAGGTCGTCTGTTGCTGGGCGAACCGTTAAACGGCGCTTTTGCCGCTGCGGTGGCGCTGGTTGCCGCCGGCCTCGTGCTGGTGAACCGGGTGCGCAGATGATAATTTTTCGTCCATGATGGCAATGCAACCGACGGCGAATGAAAAGCAGCGCGCGCAGGCGCAAATGCTGCAGCAGGCGAACTCCGCCATCCAGAACGAGCGCCCAATCGAGGCCGAACGGCTGGCGCGTGAAATACTTAAAGCCAATTCCGGCCATTCCGAAGCCATCAAGATTCTCGGCTACGCGCTGCTGATGCAGGGCAAAGCCGAGGACGCGGTCGCCCCGCTGGAGAAGGCCGCGCGCGCCAGCCACGATCCCGAAATCGCGACCCAGCTCGCCATCGCCCTGCGGCAGGCCGGTGAAACCGATCGCGCGCTGATCTGGCTCAAGCGCGCCGTCAAGCGGACGCCGCCCTTCGCCGCGGCGTTCCATGAACTCGGTTATCTGTTGCATTCACTTGATCGGTCCGAGGAAGCGATCGAGGTGCTGGTGCAAGGCATGGCCGTGGCGCCGATGATGACGGAGATGCCGATCCAGTTGGGCTTCGTTTGCTACGCCATGAACGATCGCGCCAATGCCGGCAGTGCCTTTGCCCGCGCGCTGTCGATCAATCCCGTTCACCCGGAGGCAATCCACGGATTGGCGACTGTACTGATAGAAGAGGGCGAATTCGCGCAGGCGGCCGAATTGTTCAAGCGCGCTCTGTCGGTCAATGCCGATGATGCGCCGGCGCGCATCGGGCTCGGCAACTGTCTGCTTGAGCTTGGTCAGGCGGAGGCGGCCTATGCCTGCCTGCGCGCGGCGAGCGCGCGGAGTTCCGATTTTTACGGTAAGGCACTGCGCGTGGCGCTATCGTCCGGCCACGGACGCTTTTGGCTACGCCCCAGCGCCGCGGCGAAATTTCTCAAAGGCGATTAAGAACTTTCAGCGCTTGGGCGCGCGGAACTCCCGCCGATAGACGGCGAAATCATTCGCAATGGTGCTCGCGGTTTCGTGTAGCCGGACGGCTTCTTCAGCCGACATTGCCTCGATCCTGCTCACCCATTTCTCGCGCTTGACCGGGATGCATTGCGCTACCGGCGTGCCCTTCGGCAGCACGCCGTTGAAGTTCGTATCGTGCCAGCGCGCCGGAAAAGCGATCAAGCTCTCGGAGTATTTGTCGGTATCGACCAGCCCGGTGATGGTGGTGAACGGCAGATCGGTGCGGTTCAAGGGATGCGTGAACAGCAGCGAGTAGCCGGGCGGCGTTTCGATGGTCCAGAAATTGTTGAACTTG
>DASRLA010000051.1:0-33714 GCA_035648715.1 Pseudolabrys sp. | reverse complement strand
TCATCGATCTTCACGGCGTTCACCCGCCGCGCGGCGCCTTGAGGCTTAGTGACTTCGACGCGTCCAACCGTCAGTCGCGATGGCGCTTTGGCGCGCGTCTGGCAGGCGCTTCCGCACGGCCGGTATAGCGCGGATTTTCTTCGCAAGTCCCGCCAATGCCGCTAATTGTGGCCCGGCACTGTTCGAGCGTGACAAAGCCGCAATTGGTGCCGTCGCCGCCGCCCCGGCCGCCGTACACGGCACACCATTTATACGGATCGGCGTTGGCCGGCCCGACAAAGAATGTGGCCGAAACCGCGGCAGCGATCGCGAGACCATGAACTGCTTTCAACATGGTTGCCTCCCGGACAAAGCATTCGTCTCAATATAACACCGCGCGGGCATTCTAGTTCGAACTTCGGCGGGGTATATTACGGCTTGAGGGCAAGGCCGCTTGAGGCCGCCCCGGTACCGACATGCCGCCATGATCTCGATTTTTGCGCCTTTTGCCCGCGCGTCAGCCATTTTTGTGGCGGCGTTTGGGTGCCTGATCGGCGCCGCCGTTGGCAGTCCCGCCCATGCGCAAGCGCGGCTTAAGGCTCACTACACGATCTCGATGACCGGCGTGTCGATCGGGCAGATGGTCTGGCTTATCGCCATCGGCGATCAGCGTTACACGACCTCGGCGAATGGCAAGGCCAGCGGCGTGCTCAGTGTCCTGGTGAAAGGCGAGGGCGCGATCGACGCGCGTGGCGTTATCGTGGATGGACGCCTGGTGCCGAAGTCGTTCACTTCGAGGATTACCGACGACGAAGGCGATTCCGAACTGCGCATGAGTTTCGACGACGGCACGGTCAAGGATTTGATCTCGCGTGCGCCATCGGTCGGGCTGGATCGGGTGGCCGTCACCGATGCCGATCGGCGCGGCGTGGCCGATCCGCTGACCGCGATGCTCATTCCTGCCGCCGACGATCCGCTCGCTGCGGCAAATTGCGATCGGGTGCTGCCGATCTTCGACGGCCGCCGCCGCTACGACCTTGCGCTGTCGTTTCGGCGTATCGACACGGTCACCATCGAACGCGGCTATGCCGGCCGCGTCCTGGTCTGCGGCGTCGTCCTCAAGCCGATTGCCGGTTATCGGGCCGACAGCATGCTGGTCAAATACGTCGCCGGCCGCCGCGACATGGAATTGTGGTTTGCGCCGATTGCCGGCACGCCGGTCATTGCGCCGGTGCGCGTATTGATGCCGACCTTGATCGGGACGCTTGAGATCGCCGCGGATCAGTTCGAAAGCCTTCCGCCCTTGCCGCCGGCGCCGTCCCCGGCAAGCCCGCCGCAATAGATGTGTCGGCGCTCAATAAAAAACCGGCCGCGCAGCTGATGCGCGGCCGGCTAATTTTCAATTCAGAAGTTAGTTGCCTTCGATGGTCTTGATGACGCTCGACATCGGGCGCGCCTCATCGAGGCCGCCGCCCATTTCCTTGAGCACCGCTTCGACATATTCCTTCTTGGGTTCGATCGGCGTCTTGCCGGTCACCTGCACGACTTTGAAGCCGTTGTCCTTGAGGTACTTGAGGATCTCCGGAATGGCCTCGGAGGTCGCATGCTGGAAGTCGTGCATCAGGATGATGCCCTTGCCGTGCTTGACCAGCTTGGCTTCAACCGACTTGATGACCTGTTCCGGCTTGTGCATCTTGAAATCGAACGAGTCGAAGTCGGTCGAGAAGATACCGACATTGCGTTCGGCCAGATATTTCAGCATCTCGGGCGGATGACGCAGCGCCGGGAAGCGGAAGAACGGCGCCACCGGCTTGTTGCCAAGCGCGATCGAGACCGCGGCGGTGCCCTTTTCGAATTCGTCGATGGCTTCTTGCTGGGTCAAGCGCGACAGATCCTTGTGCGACCAGGTGTGCGATCCGACGGTATGACCCTGCGCCACGACCTGCTTGAGAATTTCCGGATGCCAACCGGCGTGTTTGCCGATCGCGAAAAACAGCGCCCTGGTGCATTGGTCGGCGAGCGCCTTGAGAACGCGCGGCGTGTTGCCCGGCCACGGACCATCGTCAAAGGTCAGAACCACTTCGTGGTCCTTGAGGAAGTCATAGGCCTTGAAATGTTCGAAGCCGAAGCCGGGTGCGCCGGTGGTATCGATCTGCACCACGCGCGCAACGCCGAGCGCGTTCGGGTTTTCGCATTTCGGCCCGGCTACGACCGAAGCGGCCGCGGGAGCCGGGGTCGCGGTCGGGCTTCCTGCCAAACTTTGGGCGGTTTGAGCCCACGCTGTACCAGCAACCGAAATCGAGATCGCCGCAGCCAATGCCAAAGCAGTACGCATTTCGTGCTCCATCGCTATCCGTGATTGAACTTCAAAGATCTTGGCGTCATTCATCGCGACTTTAACCTTTTGAGTCAACGAAAGTCGCGGAACGGCGGGCGTTTCGGGCGTTTGGTTGGTAAGATGGTAAACGCCGGAGGTGCCGCCATGCCACACTTGGGCACGTTGCTTAACGACCAAATCGAACTTATTTGAAGAGGTAAGAAGCGTAAGGGGACCGGACATGCGCGCGATTGTTTCCAAATCGGCTGTTTCGACGGTCTCCTGGCCGTTGCTTCTGCTATCGTTGCTCGGTGGCCTGATACTGGCGTTAACGCTGGGCCTTTGGACATATTTCGGTTCCACGGTGTTTTTCGAAATCGTGCGCACCGGCTGGATCGCATGTTTCTGACGCGGGGCGGCGTCGCAAGTGCAGGCTTACCGCGATGACCACACGGACCTCCCACATATTGCTGGTGATGTCGGCCTTTCTGGCCGGCCTGGTGATTTTCCTCGGCGTCTTTCTCTATGCCACCGGCAATCTCAGCGGTGGCCCCGGCGCCTCGGCGATCGGCGGGCCGTTCACGCTGACCGATCAGAACGGCAAGACCATCACCGACAAGGATCTCAAGGGCAAACCGTTCCTGGTGTTCTTTGGCTACACGCATTGCCCCGATGTCTGCCCGACCACGCTGTTTGAATTGTCGGAATTGATGCACGCGCTCGGTAATGACGCCAATCGCACCGGTGCGCTCTTCATCTCGGTCGATCCCGAACGCGACACGCCGGCGGCGATGAAAGATTATTTGTCGAGCTTCGATCCCCATGTCATCGGCGCGACCGGTGGCGAGAAGGCGGTGGAGATGGCCGAGAAGGCCTATCGCGTCTACGCCAAGAAGGTACCGACCGAAAACGGTGATTACAGCATGGACCACACCGCGCTGGTCTATCTGATGAATAAGCAGGGGCGTTTTGTAGCGCCCTTCAGCCTTAAGCGCAGCCCGCAAGCCGCCGCCGCTGATTTGCGAAAATATATGTAGTTCGCGCCGCCATTCGCCACTGGTGGAAAATTCGCGCGCAGCTTGCCATGTGCGATGCGTGCGCTACACCAGATCAATCTCGATTTAGATTAGCTCAGGCGGCGCCGCGGCGGAGAAAATTTTGCTCCCGCCGCCGTTCTTCGCCGGATTGTAAAACGGTTCGGGATCGTTTGCGGCAAAGCCGGCGGTTCGCCGTTTTCTCTCAGTTCGCTGAGCTGGCGCTCCAGTTCGACCAGCGCGCGCGTCATACGCACGGCGCGTTGCGAGGATTTGGCGAGCCCATGCTCGGTCTTTTCCCAAACGTACGGCGCGAATATTAGCTGATAGGCCGCGCGCCAGGCCGCGAGCGACAACAGCAGCCAATGCAGCGGCGTCAGCAGCAAAACCCAGGCGGTTGGCAGCAATCCGCGCCGCATCAGGCCGAGCCAGCCGAGAAAGGCCGCGCTTAAATAGCCGATGATGGCGGTGGTGCCGTAGAGCATCACCGGAACGGCGACCGCGGCACTGTCGCCGTGCCACATCTCGCCGCCGCGGGCGATCGAATAGATCAGTGCGCCCATGAACAACGGATGCACCAGCGCCGCCAGCACGCTACCGCCGACCATGAGCTGGAAGGCCATAAAGCCGGCAGGCTTGAGATCGCGCCACAGCCGGAGTGGCCTTCGCATATGCACCAGCCAGGTCTGCATCCAGCCTTTGAACCAGCGCGTACGCTGGCGCAGCCAGGCGCCGGTTTGCGCGGGCGCTTCCTCGTAGGTGGTCGATGAGATCATGTCGGCGCGGTAGCCGAAACGCGCCAGCCGCATGCCGAGATCGGCGTCCTCGGTGACGTTGTAAGGATCCCAGGCACCGACTTCACGAAGCGTGGCGGTATAGAAATGATTGGACGAGCCGCCGAGCGGCAACGGCAGATGCAAAGCCGTCAGGCCGAGCAGGAACACGTCAAACTGGCCGGCATATTCGGCCGTATAATAGCGCGCCAGCCAACTATCAGCGGTGTTGTCAATGCACAGCCGCGCCTGCACGCAGGCGAGGTTTCTGCCGCCGGTGCGGAATGCCTGCAAGGCGTCGCGCAATTGCCGCGGCTCCGGCCGGTCCTCGGCATCGTAGACGACGGTGAACGCGCCGCGCGCAAACGGCAGCGCAACGTTGAGCGCTTTCGGTTTGGTGCGTGGCCCGCCGTTCGGTACTGCGATAACCGTGATCGGTAGTCGGGTTTTGCGAGTCGACAAAACGTTCACGATGGCCGCGCGGGTGTCGCGGTCATCGGCTTCGACCGCTAGAATGACGTCGAGCTTTTCGGCTGGATAATCCGGTATTAGGTAGCAAACTCACCTACCAGTACGGATCAAGGCCTCGTGCTTTAAAGCACTCTTTGACGCGAGCAATTTGCTCGTCTGTCAGGCTACCAGCGATGATGCTTGAATTGGCTTTAAACGGCTCGGGTACGAAGTGTTTGTCGGCCCAAATTAGGCGCTTGCGACGAGATGCCCACATGGAAAACGTTGTGGGGCTGTGCAAGCCCAACGCATGCCACGCTGCTTTATTATCAATAACTAAATCAGGCCCTTTATCGAGAAAGGGAGTGTTCTCCGCATCCGCGCTCGTGCCGTAGGCGACGATGAGACCGCCCACGCCGGAGTCGAGGTCCACTTTCGCGTCCAATACGAGAGTCGGACGCGCCGGACCGGGTTCGAGCTTTTTCCCTTCCTCAGGGAATAAGCACCAAACTACGTCAAATTGGTTTGGAAGAGAGTCTTTCGGATAGAACCCCATAAAGGGGAACTATCACGCCTTGCGGTTGACGGATACCCAATTACCCGTTTCAAACAGTTCATCGCCTTCCGCGCGGGCGGCGATCTGCTCATTGGTCAATGCCGAATAGACAACCGGGTGCCCCCCGACAGTCGGGGCCTTAGGGGTGTGGGTCTTTGCCGTAAGCAAATCCCAACCAGTCTGTAAGTAGGCAAATAAAGCTTCGCCCATGTTCCATACTCCCAGCGCTGTATTATTGTTGATTCTGCGCCGTGTTCGTAAATACGCTGTTAACCATCCACAGTCAGCGGATTGGCAATTCTGCCCACATAACTCCGTGCCGCGCAACGGTGTTCCGATTATGGCCTATCCAAAAGGTGAATCCAAAACCGAGAACATAAAGTGAAAGTGGTTGTATTCATTAGGTTTTCAAGGGTGAGTCTTCGGCGCAACACATCACAACAAAGTGCGGGTGGCAGGTAGCCGCCATATGATTGCCGCCTGCCGCTTACCGTCGATCAAAAGCCGCCCTTGCTGATGCTGCCGCCGAAGCTGGTGGATAATGTGGCGGCAAACCACCTTGCCCAGAACGTGGTCGCGCGGGTCTAGGCCCTTGGCTTGGATCATATATGCCGCCAATTCGCGGGTAGTCTTTGGACCGTCCTGTAGAGCCTCTTTAGCCAGTTTAATGCCCTCGCCATAGCGGAATAGCCGCTTGATGTCGGCATAGGCTGGAAGCTCGGTATTCTGCCCCTTATGGCCCTCAAAAATGGCAATGGCGGCGGCAATATGGGCGAGGTCGGCTTTAGCCTGGTCGAGCCGCTTTTCGTAATCGCGGATCGTGCGGCGGATTTCATCTCGCTTCGTGCGAAGCGTTGTGACGGTTCTGATTTCAGCCATTGGCTTTGCTCCGCTGCCAGTAACCTTTCCATTGCTCCGAAACAGGATGCGTCAAAGCCGCATTCGTCATCGCCAGATAGAGCAGGCCGTTTGAAACGCGCCGATTGTCTTCGCGCCACGCCATTTCGTTTGCATAAGCGTTCAGGTACGGACCGGCGATATGGTGGTGAATGCCAATTTCAGCGCGGCGCAGGCGGCTAAAGAAGCTTTCGGCTTGGTTGGTGCAGGCCTCGCCGTCCGAATAACTTTGCGAGTGATTGATGCGCTTCGTCAGGTACAGCGAGTGCAAGCTATCCCAATGCGCGGCCTCGTCGGCATGAACAACGCTGCCAGCTTCGACGCGCTTCGTAATGGTCGAAATTGCCGCGCCTTCAGATTTGAACGTCGCCGCAAGCGTCGAACCATTGCGCTCGCGCATTGTAACGACCACTTGGCGCTTGCCGGTCTGATGCTGCGCCTTGCGGCGATCAACGCGGTTTTCAACGTGATTGGACGGGCGTACATGGCCGCCGAAATACGCGCCATCAATTTCGACCTCGCCAGCGACGGTGCGGTCATTAGCTTGCGCGCCAACGGCTTCACGAAGCTTATGGGCAAGGACGAAGGCGGTTTTGTATTGGCAGTCTAAGTCACGGCTCAGTTGCAGGGCGCTATGGCCCTTTGCGCCGTTGACGAAGATCGCGATGGCTAGGAGATAGTCGCGCACCGGCAGCTTACGGCTGGCGAAGATAGTGCCGGACGTGACCGTGAATTGATGCGAACAAGCTTTGCAGCGGAAAACCTTGCGGGTCTTGTAGCTGTAGCTATCCAGCGAGCCGCAGCGAACGCAAACCGGCTCGCCCTTGGTTTCCGCCCAGCGGACCAACTGGAAGGCCTCGTGAGCCTCCTCGTCGGACATGCGGGCCACCTTCGCTAAACTGAGCGACCGGGCCTTTGCGCTGAGGAGAAAGTGCTGAGACATGAGACCAACGTTTTCCGTTGATCTCAGTGATAAACATTGAAATCCCTGACGTCAACAATAAACGTTGACGTTGACGAAAATAGTTTAGACTGCTATCAGGGGAAAATGACGCCAGAACAGTGCCGGGCAGCCCGAGCGTGGCTAAATTGGCCGCAAGATCAACTTGCGAAGGCGGCAAGCGTTGGCGTTTCGACCGTCCGCGACTTTGAGGCCGGGAGGCGGGAACCGACGCGGAATAACCTAGCGGCAATGAAAGCTGCTTTGGAAGGCGGGGGCGTTTCATTCGTTGAAGATAACGAAAAGCGCGGCGTCACTACGCCGCGCTAGACGAGAGTCCCTGATTCTGTTATAAAATACGGTGGACCGGTTGGGGATTGGACCCAAGCTTCGCGGGTGGGAAACCTACTTGCGGCACCAGCCCCGGCCCCCATCGGAACCGAAAATCACGTTTGCGCGTGATAATCGGCCCCGACATGGCGATATGTTTATGTTGTCATGTACCACCTACCTTTCGAGGCGACTCCTATCGCCTGCTACACTTGGTTAGAGACACAGAACCGGGGCCGAAAGGCTCCGGTTTTCGTTTGGCGGAACCGCCGCCTAATCCCCTGCGTCAGCCTTTTTGACGCGCTTGAACTTGCCGTTCGCCGTCTTTTTGAGGCGGCCTTTCTTCGCAATTTCGTAGATGCTTGGCAGGATTTGCTTGCCCACAAGGCCGGGCCAATACCTAGCGCCGATGGCTTGTACTAATTCGCTGGCGGTCAGACCGTCCTTGCCTTCCTTTTCTGCGCTGGCGAGCACAAACTCTGCCATTTCAAGGTTGGTAGGGGTGCCCGCAGGGCGCGGTTTCCCTGTTTTATCGGCTTCTATGATTTGTTCGCGGACTATCCGACCTATTACGGTCTCCGGGGGGCCTGAAAGCCTTCCAACTACGCGTTTGGCCGCAGCCAGATCTTCTAGCTCCCTTTGAAGGGCGGCCATCTGGTCGGCTATCGCTTTTTCGCGGGCGTCAATGGTTTTGAGGTCAATTGCCATAGTAAACGCATACACCCATGTACTAGGCGATGCAAGGGCCTATAGTACATGCTGTCTCACAAAAAGAGAACAGACTGTAGTACGTCATACTACAGCAGACTACGCGGCAATGGGGGTGAGTTTGCTACCTAATACCGGGATAATCGAGCCGCTCGATGGCGCGCAGCAATCCCTCGACCGATGCCGCTTCGCGATAGAGCGCGGAGATGATGGTGTAGACCGGCAACGTGGCGTCGGCGGGATTGGCCGAACGATCAGGTGGAGGCTGCCGGATCAGCGCGCCGGTCAATCGCAAGCCCAGCCAGGCCAAAAACATCGTTGCCAGCAATACCTCCAAAGCGCCGACAGTCACGGTGGGCGCAAAGGCATAAGCGGCGAGGGATCCGATCGTGATCGCAGCCATCGCCGCGATGCTGCCAAGCCTGGTTTGCGAAGCGGCCGACAGCATCGGCCATTGCTGCTTGAGCGCTTCTGACGCACGGGCGGTAAGCGCCTTGCCAGCGTAGCGCAGCACAAAGCGGTTGAAGCGTTCGGAACTGGTGAGGCGAAAGCGCGCCGCCGTTGCCCGGTCGTCGTCGATCAGTTGGACGATGCGGCGCGCGGACGCACCGCGCGGAGCGACCACGACGACAAGGCCATCATCGCTTGAAAGCGGCAGCAGGCCGGTCGCGGCAGCGGCGATCAGCCGGTCGTCGGCGACCGGACACCGTTCGCGGGCGACGCCATCGAGCGGCTCGAACCGGATGCCGAGGCTCCCGGCCAGCGCAAGCAGATAGGTCTCTTCATCGATCAGGCCGGCGGCGATCAGAACACGGTCGGCGCCGGTGCCGGTTTTGCGCGCCCGTTCTTGCGCCGCTTCCAGCACGCCGGCCGGCAGCAGGTGACGGATGCAGTCGAGTTCGCGGCAGCGGCTGTCTTGCGGCGCGCTCCATTGTTCGAGCGGCGAATGCTTGGCCTCGGAGCCAGGCGCCGCCGCGGGGCGGTCGGCTGCCGCACCGGCTGCTACTCCAGGCCCCATAACACGCTTACCCCACCTTGCAGGCCGTCCGTGCAACCTACTATAGCGGGAATGCAACCCCCTCGCGAGTCCTAGATGTAATAACGCAGACCGAGCATGAATTTACCGACCGGTTGGCCGCTCTACCCAGGCAGTGCTAAGACGCCGCCCACAGAGGCCTCAATGTCGAATTTCATGTCCCATTACATGGTGCCAATCGCCATTGGAGCGGTTGCCGTGGTCCTATGCCTGGGCCTGATCAACATGATGCGGGGCGGCTCGCCCAATCGCTCGCAAAAGCTGATGCGGATGCGGGTTTTGCTGCAATTCGTCGCGATCATCGTGATCATGCTCACGATCTGGGCGATGCGAGGCTAGCGCATGATCCCGAAAAGTGGGTACCGGTTTTCGGGCAGATCATGCGCAAAAGGTAAGAATCCATGGTGGTCTTGAACCGCATCTATACCCGCACTGGCGACGACGGCACGACCTCGCTCGGCTCGGGCGCGCGGCGAAAGAAATACGATCAGCGGGTCGAGGCCTATGGCACGGTCGATGAGGCCAATGCCGTGATCGGGCTGGTGCGGCTGCACACGGCCGGGGACCC
Organism: Pseudolabrys sp.; assembly: GCA_035648715.1. Lineage (GTDB taxonomy): Bacteria > Pseudomonadota > Alphaproteobacteria > Rhizobiales > Xanthobacteraceae > Pseudolabrys. The sequence goes on along the minus strand of DASRLA010000051.1, from coordinate 24,126 downwards.
GGCGCTCGATGCCGCTTTGGGCCGGATTCAGAACGACCTGTTCGATGTCGAGGCTGACCTTTGCCTGGCCGAAAAGGGCCCGGGCGGCGCCCGGCTGACGGTCACCGAGGCCCAGGTCGCCTGGCTGGAGACGGAAATCGACCGGCTGAATAGCGGCCTTGAGCCTCTCAAATCCTTTATCCTGCCGGGCGGCAGCGCGGCATCGGCCTATCTGCATCTCGCCCGCACCGTTTGCCGGCGGGCCGAGCGGATCATGGTGGCGCTCAAGGATGCGCCGGGGGAGGGGGTGTCCGAGCCGTCGCTTAAATACGTCAATCGATTGTCGGACTATCTGTTCGTCGCCGGCCGTTATGCCAATGAAAAAGGCAAAGCCGACGTCTTGTGGTCGCCGGGACAAAATCGCTAGTGGCCCGGTGCAGCAGCCATCATTGCGCCGCAGCATAAGCGTTGACATGCCGATGGCTCGGCCTTTAGCTACCGCCCGCTTTCCTTGGATAAAGGCCCGGCGGGAAAATCATGAAAATTCTGGTGCCCGTGAAGCGGGTCGTCGATTTCAACGTCAAGATTCGCGTCAAGCCGGACGGCTCCGGCGTCGAACTCGCCAATATCAAGATGTCGATGAACCCTTTTGACGAGATCGCGATCGAAGAGGCGATCCGTCTGAAGGAAGCCGGCAAGGCGACCGAAATCGTCGCCGTTTCGATTGGCCCGCAGCAGGCGTCCGAGACCATCCGCACCGCCCTCGCGATGGGCGCCGACCGCGGCATTCTGGTGAAGGCGGAAGGCACAATCGAGCCGCTGGCGGTAGCGAAAATTCTCAAAGCCATCGTCGAAGCGGAAAAGCCAGGCCTCGTCATTCTCGGCAAGCAGGCCATCGACGACGATTCCAACCAGACCGGCCAGATGCTCGCCGCCCTGCTCGGCTGGGCTCAGGGAACTTTCGCCTCCAAGATCGTGATTGAAGGCGACAGCGTCTCGGTGACGCGCGAAGTCGATGGCGGCTTGCAGACCGTGAAGCTGAAAGCGCCCGTCATCGTCACCACCGACCTGCGCCTGAACGAGCCGCGCTACGCCTCGCTGCCGAACATCATGAAGGCGAAGAAAAAGCCGATCGACGAAAAGACACCGGCCGATTACAGCGTCGACATCAAGCCGCGGCTTGAAGTGATCAAGACCAGCGAGCCGCCGGGCCGCAAGTCGGGCGTCAAGGTCGGCTCGGTTGCCGAACTCGTCGACAAACTAAAGAACGAAGCGGGAGTAATCTGATGACCACGCTCCTGCTCGCCGAGCACGACAACAAATCTCTCAAGGACGCCACCGCCAAAGCACTGACCGCCGCCAAGCAATTGGGCGGCGACGTACATATTCTGGTCGCCGGCAAAGACTGCAAAGCAGCGGCGGACGCCGCCGCCAAGCTCGATGGCGTAGCCAAAGTTCTGATCGCCGACGCCGACATCTATGCGCATCATCTTGCCGAGCCGCTGGCGGCGCTGATCGTGTCGCTCGCCGGCTCCTACGACGCCATCGTCGCGGCGGCCACCACCGACGGCAAAAATGTGATGCCGCGTGTGGCCGCCTTGCTCGACGTCATGCAGATCTCCGAGATCAGCAAAGTGGTCGCGCCCGATACTTTCGAGCGGCCGATCTATGCCGGCAACGCCATCCAGACCGTGAAGTCGAACGACGCCAAGAAAGTCATTACGGTGCGCACCTCGACCTTCCAGGCGGCCGGTTCAGGCGGTTCGGCGAGTGTCGAGCCCGCGACCGCCGCCGCCGATCCGGCGCTTTCGACCTTCGTTGGCGAAGAGTTGTCCAAGTCGGATCGTCCGGAGTTGACTTCCGCCAGGATCATCATCTCCGGCGGCCGTGCCATGCAGAACCGCGAGAACTTCACCAAATATATCGAGCCGGTCGCCGACAAGTTAGGGGCCGCTATGGGCGCGTCGCGCGCCGCGGTTGACGCCGGTTATGCGCCGAATGACTGGCAGGTCGGCCAGACCGGCAAGGTGGTGGCGCCCGAACTTTACATCGCGGTTGGCATTTCCGGTGCGATCCAGCATCTCGCCGGCATGAAGGATTCCAAGGTCATCGTCGCGATCAACAAGGACGAAGAGGCGCCGATCTTCCAGGTCGCCGATTACGGCCTGGTCGCCGATCTTTATACGGCGCTGCCGGAATTAACCGAAGAGCTTGCCAAGGCGGGTAAGTAGCCGGAACGGTGGTATGGTGCGCCGGTTCGGCGTAAAATTGAATTGAAGAAGCCAAACGAGCAAGAGCCGGGCTTCGCATCGATTGGATAAGAATATGGCGGTCAAAATTAAGAATGTCGGAGTGATCGGCGCCGGCCAGATGGGCAACGGCATCGCGCATGTCTGCGCGCTGGCGGGCTATTCCGTCATGTTGAATGACTTGGCGCCCGACCGCATCAAGGCGAGCCTGGCCACTATCAATGGCAACATGGCAAAGCAGGTTGCGAAGAGCACAATCAAGGAAGATGATCGCAGGGCGGCGTTGTCGCGTATCAAGGCGGCGGAGAAATACTCCGATCTTGCCGATTGCGATCTGGTGATCGAAACCGCGGTCGAAAAGCAGGACGCCAAGCGCCAGATTTACGGCGAGCTGTGTACGTCGCTCAAGCCGGACGCGATCATCGCTACCAATACCTCGTCGATCTCGATCACGCGGCTGGCGTCATCGACCGACCGGCCGGAGCGCTTCATCGGCATTCACTTCATGAATCCGGTGCCGCTGATGGAGTTGGTCGAAGTCATCCGCGGCATTGCCACCGACGACGCCACTTTCGAGACCAGCAAGGACTTCGTGCGAACGCTCGGCAAGACGATCGCGGTGTCGGAGGATTTCCCGGCTTTTATCGTCAACCGCATCCTGTTGCCGATGATCAACGAAGCGATCTACACGCTCTATGAAGGAGTCGGCAATGTCGAGGCGATCGACACCGCCATGCGTTTGGGCGCGCATCATCCGATGGGACCGCTCGAACTGGCGGACTTCATCGGCCTCGATACGTGTCTGTCGGTGATGCAGGTGCTGCACGAGGGCCTGGCCGATTCGAAATACCGGCCATGCCCGCTGCTGGTGAAATATGTCGAAGCCGGCTGGCTCGGCCGCAAGACCCAGCGCGGCTTCTACGACTATCGCGGCGAAAAGCCGGTGCCGACAAGGTAGGCGTCGCGGGTGAATTCCTTTTCTTTGACGGGCAGGGACTTGTCCGCCATTCGCTTTGCGATGCGGCCGCGTCTGACGTCAGCGGCCCCTTTATAATTTCACCGGCGTGATCCAGCCGATACCGGCGCCGCCCGGTTCGGTCAGTATGGCGATGCGGCCGACGCCGGGCACATCGAAGATCGGACGCATCAGTTTGGCGCCGGCCGCAGCCGCTTTCTTGACGCGGGCATCGACATCGTCGACGGCAAGATACGACATCCAGCTTTCCGGCACGCCGTCGAACTTCGGATCGTTGAGTGGAAACAAACCGCCGACCGGCTTATCGCCCATTTTTGCGACCCAGTAGGTGCCGTCGGGCATGTCCATGCCTTCGAAGCTCCAGCCGATGACGTCGCCATAGAATTTCTTCGCCTTGCCGGCGTCGCGCGTCATCAATTCGTTCCAGTAGAAATTGCCGTGAGCGCTGGATTGTTCCGCCATTTACGCCTCCAGATATTTTGCGAGTTTCTCCAAGGCGCCGGTCCAGCCGCCGTTATGACTGTCGCGCGCGGCTTCGTCGAAGAATTGCTCGTGCAGCAGGGTGAACAAGGTGCCGTCGCCGTCGCTCTTGAACGTCAGCGTCACCAGCGACTCGCGTTCGGGCGTCGATTTCCAGGCCCAGGTGAAGACCAGCTTCTCGTTCGGCACCACTTCGCGATAGACGCCGCTGACATCGTGCTCTTCGCCATTTGGGGCGAGCATGACCCAGCGGAAGCGGCCGCCGGTGCGCGGGTCGCCCTCGGTGCGCAGCACTTTGGCTTCGCCCGGGCCCATCCACTGCTTTACTTTTTCCGGGTCGGCCCAGGCGGCAAAGACTTTTGCGGGTGCCGCTTTGAAGCGGCGCTTGATGGTGAGGCTTGGCGCGGTACTTGGGTTGACGGCGGCGGCTGTGGACATGATTCTTCCTCCTCCAGAAATGCGGCGAGTTGATCGAGACGGTCGTTCCAGAACCGCTGGTAGCGGTTGAGCCAGTCATTGGCTTCCTGCATCGGTTCGGCCTTGAGTCGGCAAGAGACGATGCGGCCGTTCTTTTCGCGGGCAACGAGGCCAGCTTCCGTGAGCACATCGAGATGCTTCATGACGGCCGGCAGCGACATCGCAAAGGGTTCGGCCAAGGCGCTGACCGACAGCGCCTCGCTCTCGGACAGCCGAGCCAGCAAGGCGCGCCGGGTGGGGTCGGCAAGGGCCGAGAAGGTGCGGTCGAGCCCTCCGCCTGAATAGTAAACCATAAGGTTAAGTATAGGCGTTGGCGCGCCTGCGTCAAGGTGCCTCAACCAGGCACCCCGGCCCTAATCATCGCTTAACCATCCGGCGCTAGCGTCGGGCTCGCGCGGGGGCGCACAGATGATCAAAAGTCACTTTTCATATGCATCAGTCCGAACTGGCTTTGGTTCCGCCGGGGCTGCTTCGTATCAGAGATGGCAAGCCAATAGCGCGCGCGTGTCCTCGGCGATCACGACGGCATCAACGGGCAGTTCCACTCTCTCGCCTTTCGACGGTGCGCTTCAGGACAAAGTATCGGGCCTTGCGACGCTTGCCGCCAACGCGGCCATCGCCCGTGTCAAAGCCGACGCGGACGCAAAGAAGGCGGTTCTTCTCACGCAGATAGATGGCGCGCAAAAGACGCTTGACGACGCAAAGAACGCAGCGGCGTCGAAGCCGAAATTCGTGTCCTGGGCGCTGACCCCGACGGTGGATACGACCGCTTGAGCAGCGTCAGCTGCCGGCTTTGCCGCCCTTCACCGCCGCCTCAATCAGCTTGAGCGCATCCGGGCTCGCCCATTCGGCAGGCCCCGCGATGGTGCCGATTTCACAGCCTTTGGGATCGACCAGCAGCGTGGTCGGCATGCCGAAAGCGCGGCCAATTGCCTTCAAATCCTGAAACGTCCGGGCGCTCGGGTCTGCGTAATAGGCCAGCTTGCTGACGCCGATTTCCTTGAGGAAGGCCTTCGGCTTTTCGGCATCGCGGGTATCGATGTTCACCGCCACTACCTGGAAATCCGGTCCGCCCATTTTCTGCTGAAGAGCATCGAGCGCCGGCATTTCCTTGCGGCACGGCACGCACCAGGTAGCCCAGAGGTTGAGCAGCACGACGCGGCCGCGAAAATCGGCGAGGCTCTTATGCGCGCCGCTGGCGTCATTGAAGCTCAAAGCCGGCAGCATCAGCGGGCTTTTGGCGGTATTGACGGCGGCAACCTCGCCGCGCGCGAAGGGGGCGGCGGCCTTTGCCCGTTCAAGCGCCGGCAGGCATTCGGTGTTATTTGCCGCGCTTTTCGACGTTTCCGGGGCGCCGTTGCTAACCACATCCGGGCCGGTCGCATTGCGCGTCAGGCCCGCAATCCCGTATACCCCCGCCAGACCGACGCCTGCGCCAGCAAGGCCCGCCACAACGATCAGGGCGATGCGCCGGGCGGCGATGCTTTTGGGCTGTGGGTCGATCATAAGCGCGTGACCTTAAGTGCGAAGAGCGGCGAAACGAGCGGCAAACAGAGCAGTCAGATGAGCAACAAAATGTGGGGCGGGCGCTTTGCCTCCGGCCCCGACACCATCATGGAGGAAATCAACACTTCCATCGACTTCGACCGGCATCTGTACCGCCAGGACATCGCCGCGTCCAAGGCCCATGCCGACATGCTGGCCAAGCAAGGCATCATTACGGCGGAAGATGCGAAAAAGATCGCTCAGGGTCTAGACACGATTCTGTCAGAGATCGACGGCGGCAAATTCGAATTCAAGCGCGCGCTCGAGGACATTCACATGAATGTCGAGGGGCGGCTGACCGACCTGATCGGGCCTTCGGCCGGGCGGCTCCATACCGCGCGCTCGCGCAACGACCAGGTCGCGACCGATTTCCGGCTGTGGATGCGCGACACCATCGACACGCTCGACGCTGCGCTTACCGGCTATCAGCGCGCGCTCGCCGAGAAGGCGCTTGAGCATGCCGGCACGGTAATGCCGGGCATGACGCATTTACAGACGGCGCAGCCGGTAACTCTCGGCCACCATCTATTGGCTTACGTCGAAATGGCGGCGCGCGATCGCGGCCGCTTTGCCGATGCGCGCAAGCGGCTCAACGAGTCGCCGCTCGGATCGGCCGCGCTCGCCGGCACCTCGTTCGATCTCGACCGCGACATGACGGCGAAGGCGCTCGGCTTCGAGCGGCCGACGGCGAATTCGCTCGATGCCGTCTCCGATCGCGACTTCGCGCTGGAGACGCTGGCCGCGGCATCGATCACATCGGTGCATCTGTCGCGCTTCGCCGAAGAGATCATTATCTGGACCTCGCCGCTCACCAATCTGGTGAAGCTGTCGGACAAGTTCACCACTGGCTCCTCGATCATGCCGCAGAAGCGCAATCCGGACGCCGCCGAACTGGTGCGCGGCAAGACCGGCCGCATTATCGGCGCGCTCAACGGTTTGCTGATCGTGATGAAGGGGCTGCCGCTCGCCTATGCCAAGGATATGCAGGAGGACAAGGAAGGCGTCATGGACGCGCTCTCGGCCCTGAGCCTGTCGATCGCGGCGATGACCGGCATGGTCGGCGACCTCGTGCCCGATATCGCGCGCATGAAAAAGGCGGCCGGCGAAGGCTATGCCACCGCCACCGACCTGGCCGACTGGCTGGTGCGGAGCTTGAAAATTCCGTTCCGCGATGCCCATCACATCACCGGTCGTATCGTCGCCAAGGCGTCGGAGGCGGGCGTGCCGCTGCACCGGCTGCCGCTGGCTGAGATGCAGACCATCGAGAAGCGCATTAGCGAGGATGTCTTTACCGTGCTTTCGGTCGATCGCTCGGTCAAAAGCCGGGTCAGCTATGGCGGCACCGCGCCCAGGAATGTGCGCTCACAGGCGAAGAAATGGCTGCGCAGGCTGGAAAAAGAGAAGTCCTGAGGTGGCGGAACCTAAAATGGGAAGGCTTAAAGGCGGCGCTAACACCGAAGCCGAGGCCGAAAAGCTGTCACTTTCGCAGCTGGAAATGCTGATATCCGGAGCCCAGTGGCGATTTGATAGTGCAAGCAATTCAAATTTGCGAAAGCATGCGTTCAAACGGTTGATCTGGCTTGAAGCCCAACGCGAGCGGCTTCACGGAATTGCAGCGCCCTCGCGGCGCCTGCCCGGACGCCAAACCGATCAAGACGTGGCCTGATTTCGCCTTTTATCCCGGCTTTGCTAAGATAAGTTCGTATCAGGAGATTCACAGCTTGCCCCCATTTCGCGACCACCCGCTTTTCCGTATCGCCCTGATTGGCGCGCTGGCCGCGTCCCTCGCGCTCGCCGGCTGCGGCCGCAAGGGTCCGCTTGATCCGCCGCCCGGCGCTTCGCTCGAAGGCGTGCCGCAAGCGAACATGCCCGATCTGATGAGCGGCAAAGGTCAGCCGGCGCCGATCGGCGGCCACGCGAAAGACGGTTATTCCGGCGTCGATGAAAATGGTCAACCGATGGCGCCGAAAGGTCCGCGGAAACGCATTCCGCTCGACGTTCTGCTCAACTGAACGCCCGAATTGCGGGCAGCGATTGTCAGCGCAATTCGCGCGGCTTTGAAAAGCTAATCCGATGCATCACTTCAATTATCGCGGCGGCGTTCTGCACGCCGAGGCGGTGAGCCTCGATACCATCGCGGCGCAGGTCGGCACGCCGTTTTATTGCTATTCGACCGCGACGCTGGAGCGGCACTATAAAGTGTTCGCCGGCGCCTTCGCCGATGTCGATGCGCTCGTTTGCTACGCCATGAAGGCGAATTCCAATCAGGCCGTCATCAAGACGCTTGCCAAGCTTGGCGCCGGTGCCGATGTCGTCTCGGAAGGCGAATTGAAGCGGGCACGCCTCGCCGGCATTCCTGCAAACAAGATCATGTTCTCTGGCTTGGGAAAGACCGCGCGCGAACTGGCGCTGGCGGTCGACGAAGGCATTCTCTGCATCAATGTCGAATCCGAACCGGAGCTCGATCTGCTGTCGCAGATCGCGTCGTCAAAGAGCCGCGGCGCGCATATTTCGATCCGCGTCAATCCGGACATCGACGCCAAGACCCATCACAAGATTTCCACCGGCAAGGCCGAGGACAAGTTCGGCATTCCGATCAGCCGCGCGCGCGACGTCTATGCGCATGCGGCGAAGCTCCCCGGTGTCAAGGTCGCCGGCGTCGACATGCATATCGGCAGCCAGATCGTCGACCTCGATCCGTTCGGCGACGCTTTTACGCTGCTGGCCGAGTTCGTGCGCACGCTGCGTAGCGACGGCCACATTATTTCCCATGTCGATCTCGGCGGTGGCTTGGGCATTCCGTACCGCGACGACAACGAACCACCACCAGCACCGGACGCGTATGCCGATGTGGTCAAGCGCGCCACCCGCGATCTGGATTGCCGTTTGATTTTTGAGCCCGGCCGTTTGATCGTGGGCAATGCCGGTATCCTGGTCACGCGCGTGCTGTTCGTGAAGCATGGCGATAGCAAGAACTTCGTGGTGGTCGATGGCGCCATGAACGATCTCATCCGCCCGACGCTGTATGACGCCCATCACGAAATCTGGCCGGTAAACGAGGCGGCCAGTTCGTCCGCCCGCATCCGCGCCGACGTCGTTGGTCCGGTCTGCGAAAGCGGCGATTTTCTGGGGAAAGACCGGGATATGCCGGAGCCCAAGCCGGGCGCGCTTCTGGCTGTGATGACCGCCGGCGCTTACGGCGCGGTGCAGGCGGGAACCTATAATACCCGCGCTTTGGTGCCGGAAGTGCTGGTGAATGGCTCGGAATTGGCGCTGGTCCGCCCCCGCCTTGAAACGGACCAATTAATTGCGCTCGATCGCATGCCCGATTGGCTCTAGGCGCATGAACCCGTTCGTGGCCTGAGAATTGTCTGCATGCTAGAGCGTTTTCGAGCGAAGTGGGTACCGGTTCGCGTGAAGAAAACGCGATAAAATAAAAGCTAGAGTCCCGGCTTTGATTCCATCAAAGCCGGAAAGGTTCTAGCGTTGCAGCGCTAGATTCTCCGGGCGGCGGAGCGGCTTTTGGGCGCATTAAACGATCAGGAACGCGACCGGCCTTCGTCGGCTAGGCTGTTGCTCGCCCGCGCCGTCAGGCGCGCCCGCAATAGTCTGCTGTGGGAGAGGCTGTGGCCAGCCCTCGCATCGCTCGCGGTCGCGATCGGACTGTTCCTGGCCTTGTCCTGGGCCGGTTTATGGATCGCGCTGCCGCCGTTGCCGCGCGCCATTGGTCTGGTGCTGTTCCTGATTGCCATTGCCATCGCCGCTATCCCGCTGCTGCGCCTGCGGGTGCCGAGCGATCATGACGGCTTGCGCCGGCTCGACACCGTCAGCGGCGCCGCGCACCACCCCGCCACGGCGGTCGCCGATGAAATGGCCGCCAATGCGCAGGACCCGGTGGCGCAAGCACTCTGGGCCGCGCATGTCGAACGCGCCCTTTTGTCGGCGCGCAAGCTCAAGGCCGGCTGGCCGCGCCCGCAGTTATCGCTGCGCGACCCGATGGCGTTACGTGCTCTTACGGTGCTGCTGGTGGTCGCCACTTTTTTTGCGGCTGGGGGCGAGCGCATGAAGCGCATCACCGCCGCTTTCGATTGGCATGGCATTGCCGCGCCTGCGAATTTCCGCATCGACGCCTGGGTGACGCCGCCGCTTTACACCGGCCGTCCGCCGGTGATGTTGCCGGGCGTGCGCCCGGGTGACACTGCGCAAAACAATCCCGGCTTCGGCGCCGAGCCGGTCGCCATTCCAGTCGGTAGCCAATTGGTAATCCGCTCCACCGGCAAAGTGCAATTCGACGTGGCGCGCGTCGGCGGTGTGGACGAAGCACCAGCCGATAAAAATGCCGTGGTGCCGGCCGGCACCGAGGAGCATCGCTTTATTATCAACGGCGATGGCTCGGCGACTTTGCGCGGCGTTGCCAGCAACGACCCGGTCTATACCTTCAGCGCCATCCCCGACCGCGCGCCGACCATCGCGCTGATCAAGGACCCCGAACGGCAGGCGCGCGGTTCGGTGCGCCTCGACTACAAGATGGAAGACGATTACGGCGTGGTCGAAGCCAAGGCGACCTTCGCGCTCAAGGATGAAGACGTTTCCGCCAAGGCCAAGCACCCGCTTTACAAGGCGCCGGAATATCCGCTGACCTTGCCGCAGGCGCGCACCCGCGCCGGCGTCGCGCAAACGACGCACGATCTGACCGAGCACCCCTGGGCCGGCGCGGAGGTTGCCCTCACCCTGGTCGCGCGCGACGAAGCCGGCAACGAAGGCAAAAGCGAGCCGCACGAGTTTCGTCTGCCGCAACGCATATTCGTCAAGCCGGTGGCGCTCGCTTTGGTCGAGCAGCGGCAAATTCTGGCCTTCGATGCCGAAGACAAGCCGCTGGTGCTGGCGGCGCTCGATGCGCTGACCATCGCGCCCGAACGTTTCACGCCCGAGCTTGGCGTCTACCTCGGCCTGCGCTCGATCTATTACGATCTACGCAACGCCAACAGCGACGACGCGCTGCGCGATGTGGCTGCGCGCATGTGGAACATGGCGTTACAGATCGAAGACGGTAACGTCAGTCAGGCCGAACAGGCCTTGCGGCAGGCGCAGGATGCGCTGCGCCAGGCGCTCGAACGCGGCGCCAGCGACGAAGAACTCAAAAAGTTGATGGAAAACCTGCGCGCCGCGATGGATCGCTTTCTGCAAGCGCTGGCCGAGGAGATGCGGAAAAACCCGCAGCAGTTGTCGCGGCCGCTCGACAAGAATACGCGGATGCTGAGCCAGCAGGACCTCAAGAGCATGATGGACCGGCTCGAGCAGATGGCGCGCTCCGGCAACAAGGACGCCGCCAAGCAGTTGCTCGACCAGTTGCAGGCGATGCTGGAAAATCTGCAAACGGCGCGGCCCGGCGCGCGAGGCGACGACGGCGACGACGATATGAATTCGGCGCTCGACGAACTCTCCGACATGATCCGCAAGCAGCAGCAATTGCGCGATAAAACCTTCAAGCAAGGTCAGGACTCGCCGCGCGACCGCCAGCGCAGTCAGCGCGGCCAAGGCAAGCCGCAAATGGGCGATTTGCGCCAGGATCAGCAGGCCCTGAAGGACCGGCTCAACAAGCTGCTCGAGCAGCTGCGCCAGCGCGGTCTCGGCAATCCGCAACAGGGCCAGAAGGGCCAAGGCGAAAAGGGCCAGGGTCAGGAGCAAGGCGAAGACAACGAGATGGGCCAACTCGGCGATGCCGGCGAGGCCATGGGACAGGCGGAAGGCGAGCTCGGCGAGGGCGACGCCGAAGGCGCCGTCGGTTCGCAGGGCAAGGCGCTCGAAGCGCTGCGCAAGGGCGCGCAAGGCTTGGCGCAGCAGGCGCAACAGCAGGGTCAGGGGCAGGGACCGGGCCAGCCCGGCCGCAATGGCCGCCAGCGCGCCGACCAGAACACCGATCCGCTCGGCCGTCCGTTACGCGGCCGTGACTATGGCGACGATGTCACGGTGAAGGTGCCGGGCGAGATCGATGCCCAGCGCGCCCGCCGCATTCTCGAAGAACTGCGCAAGCGCTTTGGCGAAAGTGCGAGGCCGCGGCTTGAACTCGATTACATAGAACGGCTGCTCAAGGATTTTTAAGCCCGCCTAATATGTGCAAAAAAATCAGTGCCGCCGCAACAGCGCCTCGCGCACCGCGCATTTGATCTGCTCGGTCGAAAACGGTTTGGCAATGACGTCATGCACAAAGGCGGCGAGGCCATTGGTGCGCTCGCGCTGATCGGCAAACCCGGTCATCAGCATGATGGTCATTTGCGGATGGCCGAGGCCGGCGGCAAAGACCAGATCGATGCCGTCGAGCACCGGCATTTTAACGTCGCTCAACAACAGATCGAATTCAGGCTCGCGTCCGCTGAGGGCATCGAGCGCTTCGCCGCCGTCGGCCGTCGCGGTCAATTCGTGGCCGTCTTCGCTCAAGGCACGAACCACGAGCCCGCGGATCGCGTCGTCGTCTTCGGCGATGAGGATGCGTGCCATGCGTTATTTGCCTCCGGCGGCATCTTGCGGTGTGAAAAACCGCACCATCACGTCACGCGCCTCCGCCGGTGGCGCGGCGAGGCGGCTGTGGAATTCCATGCTTTCTTTTGGGCCAAGCACCGGGCGGGCGGGCTGCGAGGTCCAGGTATAGACGTCGCGGCCGGTGGCGTTGCGCGCCGCAAAACGCAGGCGCGGCACCTCGGTCGGACGGCTGACGGTGTTCACGATTTTGCCGTCGATCACCAGAATGCTCACGCCGTCGGTCGTCTCCTTGGTGATTTTGACGTCTTCGAATTTCAGATCGCGCAGATTCACCGTTATTCCGATGGCGGCAAACAACGAGGCGGTCTGGGGCAGATATCGCACCACCTCATTACGCGCGCCAATCAGTGCGACGTTGAAGGCAAACAGGACCAGCGCGATCGCGGTCCAGCGCGAGGTACGTTTCGATTTCTGGCGGCGTACCTTCAGCCGTTCGCGGCGCGCGGTGTAGGATTCGATCTCATCGGAATCGATGTCCGGGGCGGCCAAGCCTTCAACAACAGGGCCGTCACTGTGATGGGCGGAAAAAGGCTCGTTCTCGATCTGTGGGACCAGCGAAGGAGCATCGTCCGTTGTGACTGCGCCCTCGCCATCGCCAGGTACAGTTTCGGTATCCGCGTCCGGCACGAGATTGGAATCTTGGCTGCCGGTATCGAAAGATGTGGGGGCTTGTTCGGCTTCCAATTGGGACGGCAAGTCGTCGGTCTGTTCGCTACTAAGATCGTCCGGCGCGGCGGCTTGCTCCGCCGGTGGAGGCGTCTTGGATTGCAGCGATTGCCCGCGGGCGGTGGCCGATTCGGCTTCGGCCTCGGCGATCACGCCATCGACAAACGCCGAGACGCCGGGTGCAGTGGCGCCGGCTCCCTTGGATGTCGCAAACCAGGTCGACTTGCAGCGCGCGCAACGCACGGAGCGTCCGGCCGGCCCGACCGAGGCCGGGTCGATCATGTAGGAAGTGGCGCAGTTCGGGCAGACAATCAGCATCGCATCTAACGGCCGTCTTCGGTGGTTTCTGGCCGGAAAAACCTAGCAGCCGTCCGTTAATGGACTGGAAACCATGCCGGCCCCGGCTGGCGGGAGGCTGAGCCGGATTCCTGGCCCTATGCCGATGGCTGCACTGTGATATTCCTGTAAACGCGCGATTCTGGATGGTTTTTGACGCCGCAAGGGGGCCGGGCGCGCGTAAGGCAGCGCGGCTAAAAGGCCCAAGAAAAACACCCAAGGCGGCCGGGGTCGCTGGGCTTTTCGGGCAATAATCGGAGACGGGGCTTGGTCCGATTCGAAAATGTCGGCTTGCGCTACGGCCTCGGGCCGGAGGTCCTGCGCGATCTCACGTTCCGCATTGAGCCGCATTCCTTCCAATTCCTCACCGGACCGTCCGGCGCGGGCAAGACCTCGCTGCTGCGCCTGCTGTTTTTGTCGCTCAAGCCGACGCGTGGGCTGATCACGCAGTTTGGTCATGACGTTGCCACCCTCTCCAAGGACGCGGTGGCGACGCTCCGTCGCCGCATTGGCATCGTGTTTCAGGACTTCCGTCTGCTCGATCACATGACGACCTACGAGAATGTCGCGTTGCCGCTGCGCGTGATGGGACGCCCGGAGGAAAGCTATCGTGACGAAGTTATCGAGTTGCTGAACTGGGTCGATCTTGGCGAGCGCATGTGGGCGCTGCCGCCGGTATTGTCGGGCGGCGAGAAGCAGCGCGCGGCGATTGCGCGCGCGGTCATCGCGCGCCCGCAATTGCTGCTTGCCGACGAGCCGACCGGCAATGTCGACCCGACCTTGGCGCAGCGGCTGCTACGGCTGTTCATCGAACTCAATAAATCGGGAACGTCGGTGGTGATCGCGACCCACGACATCGCGCTGATGGACCAATATGATGCGCGCCGGCTGGTCCTGCATGACGGCCGGCTGCATGTTTATGACTGAGATTCATGATGTCGGATGACCAACGCGACGATCTCACCGCGCCGCCGCGCATGCCGGGTGGCATCCTGCCGCGTTTCGACACGCCGCTGGTGCCGCGCAATTCGATTTCCGGCCGCGCGCTGGTCGCGGTCGTCGCCATCATGACGTTTCTCGCCTCCATCACCACCGGTGCGGTCATTCTGGTGACTCGCTCGGCCGGCGAATGGCAGGCGGAAGTCGCGCGCGAAGTCACCATCCAGGTGATCCCGGCGCCCGGCCGCGACCTCGACGCCACAGTCGATAAAGCGGCGGCGGTCGCGCGCGCCTTCGACGGCGTCGGCGACGTGCGCATCTATAGCAAGGAAGAATCCGCCAAGCTGCTGGAGCCGTGGCTCGGCAGCGGCTTGACGCTCGCGGAATTGCCGGTGCCGCGGCTGATCGTCGTGAAGATCGCCGCCGGCGCTGCGCCCGACATTTCGCAATTGCGCAATTTGCTGCGCGAGCAGGTGCCGGGCGCCACACTCGACGACCATCGCGGCTGGATCGACCGCATGCGCGCGATGGCGGGCGCCGCCGTCGCCATCGGATTCGGCGTGTTGATGCTGATGTTCGCGGCCACCGTGCTTTCGGTCACCTTCGCCACGCGCGGCGCCATGGCGACCAACAAGACGGTGATCGAAGTCTTGCATTTCGTCGGCGCCAAAAACGGCTTCATTGCCGGAAATTTCCAGCGCCACTTTCTGCTGCTCGGCCTGCAAGGCGGCGCCATCGGCGGCGGCGGAGCAATCTTGCTGTTTGCGCTTGCCTCCGTTATCAGCCGCTGGTTCGCCGGCTCTGCCGGCGGCGACCAGACTGCGGCGTTGTTCGGCTCGTTTTCGATCGGCTACACCGGCTATGCCGGGGTACTGGCCCAGATCGCGCTGACCGCGGTAGTAACGGCGGTGACGTCGCGTCAAACCGTCAACCGGACCTTGGAGAGTATCGATTAATGTTTGCCGGTTTTGCCCGCTGGATTGGTTTTCTCACGATGACGGCCGCTATCGTTGGCGCGCTGTTGCTGACGGGCGGCTTTTTCTGGTTTGCCTCGCAGATATCGAACGAGGAGATAACGCTTGAGCGCAAGGCTGACGGTATCGTGGCGCTGACGGGCGCCGCCTCCCGCATCCCTGACGCTATCGAGTTGCTGGCGGCCGAGCGCGGCAAAAGGCTGCTGATCACTGGCGTTCACCGCGCCACCAGCGCCAAAGAGATCGCGCGGCTGACGCCGCTTTATTCGAAATATTTCACCTGCTGCATCGATCTCGACCGTTCGGCGCTCAACACCTTCGGCAACGCCATCGAGGCCAAGCGCTGGGCGCGCGAGCATAATTTCAATTCGCTGGTGGTCGTGACGTCGAATTGGCACATGCCGCGCGCGATAGCCGAGATCGAACACCAGCTTCCCGACGTGACGCTTATTCCCTATCCTGTGATGTCGGAAAAAGTGAAAACCGAGCCGTGGTGGCAAAACACCGGCACGGCCCGCTTCCTGGTGGCGGAATATCTGAAATATCTATTCGCGCTTACCCGCATGCGCCTCGATCCCGACAGTGCCGCGTAAAGGACTACGAAGCCGTGCTGATTATCGTTCGCTCCATCGCCTTTAATATATTGTTCTACTTGAACACCGCATTTTGGCTGGTGATTGCGCTGCCGACGTTTTTCATGCCCTACCAGGCCATTATCGAAATCGCGCGCACTTGGGGCAAAGTGAATCTATTTTTGCTGCGCGTCGTGGCGGGAATCAAAATCGAGATTCGCGGGCTTGAGAAAATCCCCTCAGGCCCGATTTTGGTCGCCTCCAAGCACCAGTCGGCCTGGGAAACCTTCGCGCTTATTCCGCTGTTCCGCAGCCCGGTCTTTATCGTCAAGCGCGAGCTGGAATGGATCCCGATCTTCGGCTGGCTGATGATCAAGGGCCGCATGGTGCCGGTCGACCGCAGCGCCGGTTCGCAGGCCATGACGCTGATGACCGAGCGCGCCCGCATCGAACTCGCCGATAATCGCCAGCTCATTATCTTTCCGGAAGGAACGCGGCGCCCGGCCGGTGCCGAGCCGCGCTATAAGTTTGGCGTCGCACAACTCTACGCCGCCGAGGGCGTGCCCTGCGTGCCGATCGCGCTGAACTCGGGTTTGTTCTGGCCGCGCCGTTCGATCCGCCGGATTCCGGGAACGGTGGTGCTGGAAATTCTCGACCCGATTATGCCGGGGATGGACAAGCAGGCGTTCTTCGAGCGCCTGCAAAACGACATCGAAACTGCGAACGCGCGTCTGATCGAGCAGGGCAGACGCGAAATCGCCGAACGCTCGCGCTGATCAGGCGCTCTCGTGCGCGCCTTTAAGCTGTTGCGCCAGCATATGCAGGCCGGCGTCGCGCACGCCGAGCGTTTCGAGTTGCTTGACCGCCGCCAGCACGTAGTCGCGGCACGGCCCAGAGCGGCCGTGGCCCTGCCGGCAATAGTGCAATTGCTCGGCGAGTGTGAGGCGGCCGGCATATTGCTCATGGCCGCGATCCACCATGTAACAAAGCGCCTGCACGTTCTGGCGCGGGTCGTCATCCAGCCAGACCCGCCGCCAAGCCTCGATATAGACCATGGTGACCTGCTCGCGCGCGCGTAGATAATCGATGGTTTCTGCGCACTTTCGCCCGGCCACCCGGTAGGCGATGCCGCGGCAATTGCCGCCGCGGTCGAGGCCCAACACCAGCCCGGGCTTTTCCGGCGTGCCGCGGTGGACGAAGGAATAAACGCATAATGCGCGATGGGCGCCGACCAGCCGCGCGTTGCGGCGTTCCAAGAAGTCGAAATCCGGCCGCCACATCAGCGAGCCGTAACCGAAAACCCAGAAATCGGCGCCGCTCTGATCGCTCATGCCGCTCATCGTGCTGTGAAAGCGAAAAGCCCACCGGAAACCATGGGCGATTGCCGCTCGCGTATCAGGCGGCAAGTTCCCACGCAAGGCGAGGCAATCGGTCTCTTGTGTTCCATCCGGAACATGCGCAAACAAACAAGTCGCTTCCGTTCGGCGTAGAAACGCCGCATTCCGCAGGTGTCTGACTTTATATGGCGAACTCTCCCACAACCCGGCGCTACGGCGCGATGCTGGTCCTGATTGCTGCGCTGTTCGGCGGCTGGAGCTGGTTTTGGTATCATGCCAGCGGCAAGGCCGAGGCGATGGTCGAAGGCTGGCGCGCGCGCGAGGCCAGAGCCGGCCGAATTTACACCTGCGGCTCGGAAAATATCAGCGGCTTCCCCTTTCGCTTCGAATTGAATTGCGAGCGGCCATCGGCGCTGTTTAAAAGCAATCAGCCCCCGGTCGAACTGAAGGCGAAAGGCATTCTGGTCGCCGCGCAGGTCTATCAGCCGAATCTACTGATCAGCGAATTCCACGGGCCTCTCACCGTCGCAACGCCGGGCCAGCCGCCGAGCTACGTTGTCAACTGGAAGCTATTTCAATCGAGCGTGCGCGGAACGCCGTCGCGGCCGGAACGCGTTTCGCTGGTGTTCGAGCGGCCGGTCGCCGAGCGGATGGACAACGGCATGGCGCACACGCTGCTGCGCGCCGATCGTGCCGAGATACATGGCCGCATGGCCGAAGGCAGCGCCACCGATCGTCCGGCGATCGAAGTTGCATTGCGGTTGCGCAACGCGCTGGCGCCCGAGTTTCGTCCCGCCGCCACCCAGCCGGTCGACGCCGATGTCGATGTCGTGCTGCGCGGCTTGAGCGACTTTTCGCCGGAGCCCTGGCCCGAGCGTTTCCGTCGAATCCAGGCGGCTGGCGGCAGTATCGAAGTGACGCAAGCGCGCTTCGTGCAGGGCGAGACCGTTGGCGTCGGCAGTGGCAGTATTGCCATCAATCCGAACGGACGCTTGCAGGGCCAGTTGCGTATGACCGTCGCCGGGCTGGAGCCGTTCCTCAAAACCATCGGCGCCGAACAGATGGTGCAGAATTCGTCCGCCGTCGATAAACTCGCCGGTGCGCTCGACCGCTTGGCGCCGGGCCTGGGCGCGGTGGCACGCCAGCAGGTCGGCGCTAATATCGCAGGTGGTATCAATATGATCGGCGAGCAGACGACGCTCGAAGGAAAACCGGCGGTGACGCTGCCGCTGCGCTTTGACGGCGGGCAGATATTTCTAGGCCCGATCCCTCTCGGCCAAACGCCGGCGTTTTTTTAACGGTGGCAGCATGAGCGCCCCATTCCCCGCGGCGGTCCGTTTTCGTTTTCGCGCCCAGGCACCGCCTTTTTATCCGAACGTTATACGAGGCGTGGTATTCATTCGCCGGTTGCGAATCGACTGTTCGTCCCAGAACCGCGGAGTTCGACATGAACCTGAAACCGGCCGTTGCCATTCTCGCGATCGTCGCGCTGCCATTATGCGCGCAGGCGCAGCAGCCACAGGCGGCGCCCAAGCCGACCAAGGCGACCGCGGAACAGGTCGTCAAAATCATCGGCGGCGACAAGGCAAAAGTTAAGATCTATTGCGACGTCGCCGATCTCAACGATCAAATCATCCAGGCGTCGGAAAAGAAGGACGATAAAAAGGCCGACGCACTCGCCGACAAGGCTGACGAACTGGCGACCAAGCTCGGTCCCGAATATATCGCGCTGATGGACGGGCTTCAGGAAATTGACCCCAATTCCAAGGAAAGCCAGGACATCGGGACGGCGTTCGACGCACTCGACGCATTGTGCGGACCGCCGAAATAGCCGCTTAATTATCGCCGCTGGCGTAAGGCTTCGGCAGCGGCTCGTGCGGCAAGTCGGGATGCGGGCGGCCGAAATCCGGCGCGGCTAAATCCTGGCCGATCTGCACGATGCCCTTGCGGATCGCGCGTGTGCGCGTGAAGTGCTCGAACAGCGCGTCGCCATCGCCGTTGCGGATCGCCTTGGTCAGCAGCGAAATATCTTCGTTGAAGCGCCCGAGCATTTCCAGTACGGCGTCCTTGTTGGCGAGGAACACATCGCGCCACATGGTCGGATCGGACGCGGCGATACGCGTAAAATCGCGGAAGCCGCCGGCCGAAAATTTCAACACTTCGGAACGCGTCACCGTTTCCAATTCGTCGGCCGTGCCAACGATGGTGTAGGCGATCAGATGCGGTAGATGGCTGGTCACCGCCAGCACCAGGTCGTGGTGATCGGGCGCCATCGTGTCGACATTGGCGCCGATGAGACGCCAGAAGGCGGCGAGCTTTTCGACCGCGGCCGGATCCTGCCCCTGCGGCGGCGTTAGAATGCACCAGCGGTTGACGAATAATTCGGCAAAGCCGGCATCGGGCCCGGAATATTCGGTGCCAGCGACCGGGTGCGCCGGGACGAAATGTATTTCCTTGCCGAGGTACGGACCCATGTCACGCACCACCGCGCCCTTGACCGAGCCGACATCGGACACCGTCGCCCCCTTCATCAGATGCGGGCCGATTTCCTTGGCGACCGCGCCGCTGGCGCCGACCGGAATGCAGACGATGACGAGGTCCGCGCCTTCGACGGCGGCGGCGTTGCTCTCGACGACCTGATCGGCGATACCCAGTTCGGCGACGCGCTTGCGCGTGGTTTCCGAGCGCGCGGTGGCGACGATTGAGCCGACGGCGCCTTGCGCGCGCGCGGCGCGCGCGATCGACGAGCCGATCAGGCCGACACCGATCAGCGCCAGTCGATTGTAGAGGGGCGCGGTCTTGCTCACGCGAGGAAATCCTTGAGCGCATCGACGACCAGCCGATTAGCCTCCTCGGTGCCGACGGTCATGCGGAGCGCGTTCGGCAGGCCATAGCCCGCGACGCGCCGAAGAATCAGCCCGCGCTTGGTCATGAAGACGTCGGCATCGGCCGCGGTCTTGCCCTTGGCGTCCGGGAAATGGACGAGCACGAAATTCGCTACGCTTGGCGTCACCTCGAAGCCAAGCTTGCCGATCTCCTGCGTCAACCAGGCGAGCCATTTCGCATTGTGTGCTACCGACTTCTCGACATGCGCTGAGTCTTCAATCGCCGCGATGCCGGCCTTCATCGCCGGCGTGTTGACGTTGAACGGATTGCGCACGCGATTTAAGGCGTCGACGATATGCGCCGGCCCATAGAGCCAGCCCAGCCGTACGGCGGCGAGGCCGTGGATCTTGGAAAAGGTCCGGCACATCACGACGTTTTCCGACGTTGCCACCAGTTCGATGCCGGCTTCGTAATCGTTGCGCTGCACATATTCGGCATAAGCCGCGTCAAGTACCAGAATGACATTCGGCGGCAGCTTCTGTTGCAGGCGCTTGATCTCGTCGAACGGCACATAGGTGCCGGTCGGATTATTCGGGTTGGCGATGAACACGATGCGCGTGCGCGGCGTCACCGCCGCCAGCATAGCGTCGATGTCGGCGGTGTAATTCTTTTCCGGCACGGCAATCGGCTTGGCGCCATGTCCGAGCGCGTAGATCGGATACATGAGAAAGCCATGTGCCGAGTAGATGACCTCGTCGCCGTCTTGCAGGTAAGCGTGTGCGAGCAGATTGAGCAAATCGTCGGAGCCGGCGCCGCAAATGATGCGCGCCGGATCGAGCCCGAATACGCGGCCGATTGCCGAGCGTAATTCGGAAACCGAACCGTCCGGGTAATCCTCCAGCCTCGCAGCGGCGGTCTCGTATGCCGCCACCGCTTTCGGGCTCGGACCAAGCGGGCTCTCATTCGAAGACAGCTTGATCACGCGCGCGACGCCGGGCGCGCTGCTTTTGCCCGGCACGTAAGGGGCAATGTCGAGCACGCCGGGGCGCGGGGTAGGACGGTTAGCGGTCATGGTCTTGGAGCCGTTGTTGGGTCAGGTCTTGTCGGCGGCAACCGTATAGCGGGTTGCGTGGCTGCCGACGAGGGCCGTCGAGCGGACCGTGGCACCGGCTTTAACGAGGGCCGCCGCGATGTCGTCGAGCGATTTATCCTTCGGCAACGTCATCAAAAGCGCGGCGCCATCAAAGGCGCGATCTGGCACGGCGATAAAATCGGCTAGCGCGGTCAAAGTCTGCGCTGCCTTGGCGCTCCAGCCCGACACGCGCACGCTCCAGACCTCGGCCTCGGTCGCCATCGCGTCGGCAGCCGCGCGCGAGATCACGAAGACCGGCAATGCGGCGGGATGGTCGGCGCGCTCGACGAAGGGGAGGCGGGCGATGATCTTGGGCGCGGCGTCGAACTCAAGCGCGGTCCACCAGGCGCCTGCGCTCGAAATCGCCGGGATCAGGCCGAGATCGCCTTTCGACGTCGAGACCGCCGCCACCACGCCGGAGGCGCCCATGTGCGGGACCAGAGGCACGGTGAAGCCGAAATGGAAGCGGGCGGAATCCCGCATCAGCGCGTCGCCGGCCGAAAAGTCGGCGTGGGCGGAGAACGGCGCCTGCACATAGGTGAAGGTGGCGATGATCACCCGCCAAATGCCCTCGACCGTATCGAGCGGCAACAGGCCTTTGTGGCGCTCGACCAGCCGGCGCATCATTTCGGTCTCGCGCACCGGGCGGAAGGCCGAGCCGGTCTCCTGGGATTTTTTGACCGCGATCAGCCGATCGATGATCTCGCCGCGCTCCATCAGCAGGCGATGCATCGTTTCGTCGATCCGATCGATCTCCTGGCGCAGGTCGGAGAGCGCGGGGGGGGTAGGTGGCTTCGGCATGGCGCATTGATAGGAAAGACGGCCAGCGAAGGCAAAGAAAACATCGTTAAACGGGCGGCGGGGCTAATCCACGCCCATATCCGTCGTCTTGACGGCCCGTTGGAGCGGGACTAAGACCATTTCCGTGGTCATTTGAGCCGGCCGGCTTGCAGCCACGTTAAACAACTCGCTAAACAGGCCGGGGAACATGTGGGTCCCGGCCGAACTTTCGTTCAGGCCGGGTTTTTTTTATGGCCTGTCGTAGCGGTCTTGGGGGACCATCTGCGGAGACTAAGTTTGATGGCGATAATTGAGCCTTTGCAAGATGACGCCGCGAATAACGCCATCGTGCGCGATGCCGATCATCCTCGCGACTCTATGGTCGCGCATTTCGGCCCGGACAAGCCGCTTCGGCTCGACGCGGGCGTCGAGCTTTCGCCGTTTCAGATTGCCTATCAAACATATGGCGCACTCAATGCTGCGCGCAGCAACGCGGTGCTGGTCTGTCACGCTCTGACCGGCGATCAGCACGTCGCCAATATCCATCCGGTGACCAAGAAGAACGGCTGGTGGGAGACTTTGATCGGCCTCGGCAAGCCGATCGACACCGAGCGCTATTTCGTCATCTGCCCGAACGTGATCGGCGGCTGCATGGGTACGACCGGGCCGGCCTCGACCAATCCGAAAACCGGCAAGCCTTGGGGCCTGGATTTTCCCGTCATTACCATTCGCGACATGGTGCGGGCGCAAGCCATGCTGCTCGATCATCTCGGCGTCGACACGTTGTTCGCGGTGGTCGGCGGCTCGATGGGCGGCATGCAGGTGCTGCAATGGGCGGCGAGCTACCCTGCCCGCGTCTTCGTGGCACTGCCGATTGCCTGCGCCACGCGGCACTCGGCGCAAAACATCGCCTTCCATGAAGTCGGTCGTCAGGCGATCATGGCCGATCCGGAATGGAAGGGCGGGCGCTATCATCTGGAAGGCTCCAACCCGCGCCGCGGGCTGGCGGTCGCGCGCATGGGCGCGCATATCACGTATTTGTCCGACGCCGCGTTGCATCGCAAATTCGGCCGCAAATTCCAGGACCGCGAAAATCCGACCTTCTCGTTCGACGCCGATTTCGAGGTCGAATCTTATCTGCGTCATCAGGGCATTTCCTTCGTCGAGCGGTTCGACGCCAATTCGTATTTGTACCTGACGCGCGCGATGGATTATTTCGATCTGGCGGCGGATGCCGGCGGCATTTTGGCCAATGCCTTCAAGGCGACGCCGACGCGCTTCTGCGTGATTTCCTTCACCAGCGACTGGCTGTTTCCGACTTCGGAATCGCGCGCCATCGTGCATGCCTTGAACGCGGCGAGCGCACGCGTTTCGTTTGCCGAGGTTGTCACCGACAAGGGTCACGACGCCTTTCTGCTGGACGAACCGGAAATGTTCGGCATCGTGCGCGGCTTCCTCGACGGCGCTGGCAAAGCACGCGGATTGGCGCGTGGACTTCCGTCCGCGGGCAGGAAGTGAGCGCGAACATGAGTGACTCCCCCGCCGCCAAAGCCGTGCGCACGCCGACTGGCACCCGTATCGACCTCGTTCTGGTATCGGAGATGGTGGAGCGCGGCGCCAAGGTGCTTGACGTCGGCTGCGGCGACGGCAAATTGCTCCATCTCCTCGGCGAAAGCCGTGAGGTCGACGGCCGCGGCATCGAATTGTCGCGCGAGGGCGTCAACGAGTGCGTCGCCAAAGGTCTGGCCGTAATCCAGGGCGACGCCGACACCGATCTGGTCGATTACCCGGACGATGCATTCGATTACGTCATCCTGTCGCAGACGTTGCAGGCGACGCGTCATCCGCGCGATGTGCTCGAACACATGTTGCGCATCGGCCGCCATGCCGTGGTGTCGTTTCCGAATTTCGGCCACTGGTCGGTGCGGCTGCAATTGCTGTTCGAAGGCCACATGCCGCAGACCGACATCCTGCCGTACCACTGGTATGACACGCCCAACATCCACCACTGCACGATCAAGGATTTCGTCCAACTCTGTAATGCCATCGGCGTCCGCATCGAAAAGGCGGTGGCGCTCAATGCGTGGGGCTCGCCGCTGCGGCTGAATGCACCCTGGTGGTTCTGGAACCTGTTCGGCGAACAGGGTGTGTTCCTATTGAGCCGCAAGGATTGAGGCGGCGCTTCCGCGGTCTCGCCGCTACTTGCGCGCCCTCCGGCGACCAAGTTCCCGGAAGGTTTTCATTCATACTGCACTGCAGCGTTAACTAGCCGGTGCCGTGCGACGACTTTGTTACTGAGTATATATCTCTAATAATAC
>DASRLA010000050.1:0-3194 GCA_035648715.1 Pseudolabrys sp. | reverse complement strand
GGCAAAAGACTTTGCCCTTCCTTGTTTTCCTGCTCGAAAATGATCTGCGCCAGCACCGAGCGCGTGATGTCCTCGCCGCTCTTGGCGTCAAACACCACGAAATTTTCGCCGCCTTTCACCATGACAGCGAGATCCTCGAGCGTGACGTATGCGCTCGTACCGGTATTGTAGAGCCGCCGGTTGGCGTATTTCTTGATTGTGATCGGCTCTTTTTCGTCTGCCATGATGATCAAATTTCCCCTGCCCCGGCGACAAGCATAACCGGTTTGTGCAGGCGCGGGCCAGTCGTTTTGTGGCGGCGCGGGAGGCCCAAGCGGGCACTGCGGTAACCCTTGCGGAAGCAGTCAAAAAGGGCCAATTCTCGGGGATAAGCGCAAGTTACCCGTTGTTGACAGGTCTAGCCGGGTGGCCTGAGGATGCGGCAGCGCCAGATGGCCGTATTGCCACGCAACCGGCCTGGGAAAAGACCCATAAGGAGATTCGGATGAAGGACGACATCGTCATTGTCAGCGCCGCCCGCACACCGGTTGGCTCGTTTAACGGGGCCTTCGCCAATCTGCCGGCCCATGAGCTCGGTAAAGCCGCGATTCACGCCGCTCTGGAGCGCGCCGGCGTCGAAGGCGCCCGCGTCTCCGAAGTCATCATGGGTCAGATTCTCACCGCCGGTCAGGGCCAGAATCCGGCACGCCAAGCCTCCATCGCGGCCGGCATTCCGGTCGAAAGTCCTGCCTGGGGCGTAAATCAGCTATGCGGCTCCGGCCTGCGCGCGGTCGCGCTTGGTTATCAGGCGATCATGAATGGCGACAGCGACATCGTCGTCGCCGGCGGCCAGGAATCGATGAGCATGGCGCCGCACGCCCAGCACCTTCGCAATGGCGTGAAGATGGGCGCGTTTGAAATGGTCGACACCATGATCAAGGACGGGCTGTGGGATGCCTTCAACGGCTATCACATGGGCAACACCGCCGAGAACGTCGCCAAGCAATATCAGATCACCCGCTCGCAGCAGGACGAATTCGCCGTCGCCTCGCAGAACAAGGCCGAGGCTGCGCAGAAGGCCGGCAAGTTCAAGGACGAGATCGTTGCCGTCACCATCAAGTCGCGCAAAGGCGACGTGGTGGTGAATGCCGACGAATATCCGAAAGCCGGCGTGACACTCGAAGGCATTTCAAAGTTGCGCCCGGCCTTCGACAAGGAAGGCACCGTCACCGCGGCCAGCGCGTCTGGCATCAATGACGGCGCCGCCGCCGTGGTGCTGATGAAGGCATCGGAAGCCGCCAAGCTCGGCAAGACTCCCTTGGCGCGCATCGTTTCGTGGGCGCAAGCCGGCGTCGATCCTTCGATCATGGGCACCGGACCCATTCCCGCTTCCCGTGCCGCGCTCAAGAAGGCCGGCTGGAAGAAAGAGGATCTCGATTTGATCGAAGCCAACGAGGCCTTCGCGGCGCAGGCCTGCGCGGTTAACAAGGACCTCGGTTGGGATACCTCCAAGGTCAACGTCAATGGCGGCGCCATTGCTATCGGTCATCCGATCGGCGCCTCCGGCGCGCGCGTGCTCACGACGCTGTTGTTCGAAATGCAGAAGCGTAATGCCAAGAAGGGCCTTGCCACATTGTGCATCGGCGGCGGTATGGGCATTGCTATGTGTGTCGAGCGCTGAAAGCGCGAAGACACACCAGAGGGTAAGCGTGGAGCGCTAAATCGTACGACGCACTGCACAATAACACTGATCAGACTGCGTCATGGCCGGGCTTGTCCCGGCCATCCACGTCTTTAAGGTGGAGCGAACAAGGCGTGGATGCCCGGCATAAAGCCGGGCATGACGAAAGAAACTGTTTCCGGGAGGAAAGGGGCATGTCTCGCGTTGCGTTAGTCACCGGCGGCACCCGCGGCATCGGAGCCGCCATTGCCAAGGCTTTGAAAACGGCCGGTTGCCAAGTAGCGGCCAATTACGCCGGCAATGACGAAGCCGCGGCGAAATTCAAATCCGAAACCGGCATTGCGGTATTCAAATGGGATGTGTCGTCCTTCGACGCCTGCGCCGAGGGCGTGAAGAAAGTCGAAGCCGAAGTCGGGCCGATCGACGTGCTGGTCAACAATGCCGGCATCACGCGCGACTCTCAGCTTCACCGCATGAAGCCGGAGCAATGGACGGCGGTGATCAACACCAATCTCGGTTCGCTGTTCAACATGACCCGCCAGGTGATCGAAGGCATGCGCGCGCGCAAATTCGGCCGCGTCATCAACATTTCCTCGATCAACGGCCAGAAGGGCCAATTCGGCCAGGTCAATTATTCCGCCGCCAAGGCCGGCGAGATCGGCTTCACCAAGGCGCTGGCCCAAGAGGGAGCACGCGCAGGCATTACCGTGAACGCGATTTGTCCGGGCTACATCAACACCGAAATGGTTCAGGCGGTGCCGAAGGACGTGCTGGAGAAATCCATTCTGCCGCTGATTCCGATCGGCCGCCTGGGCGAGCCGGAGGAAATCGCGCGCTGTGTGGTGTTTCTGGCGAGCGACGACGCCGGGCTGATCACCGGCTCGACCTTGAGCGCCAATGGCGGGCAGTATTTCGCCTAGAAAAACCCAACCGACTCGCAGCCCATTCCGGCCTTGAAGCTTTGCTTGTGCGCGCGCTTCGGGATGTCGATGACGTGCATCGAGCCGTCGCCCTGACAGCCGACGAACAACTCATCGCCGCGGAACGCGAAGTCCATCGGCTGGTCGCCGACACCGATCGCCGACTGAGTGGAGAAGGAAACGTCCGCGATGGTCACCATGTTGCTGTTGAGGCTGGAGACAACCACGAGCTTGCCGTCCGGCGAATAACGCGCGATCTGCGCGGCCTTTGGCACGCCTTCCAGCGCCACCTCGCGGGTGACCTTTCCCGCTGCGGTGTCGATCAGGAACACAACCGGCGCTACGTCGCTGACCGCGACTACGTTGCGGCCGTCATTCGACACCGCGATACCGGCCAGCGCCTGCGGCGTCTTGATCTTGCCCAGCAACTTGCGGTTCGGCACGTCGATGACCGAAACCGTGGCGTCTTCCTCGTTGTCGGTATAAAGCCGCTGACCATCGGGCGCGATGGCGAGCCGGTGGCCATTGGTCGAGCCGGAATCGATCGCATCGATCATTTTGTTTGTTTTCGGATCGATCACCGCCACTTTCGCGCTGTTCTCGCAGGTGATGTA
>DASRLA010000049.1:0-4313 GCA_035648715.1 Pseudolabrys sp. | reverse complement strand
AATTCACGCGGCTGCAATGAAATCTCGCCGCTACCGCGGCGCACCATACGTGACAGCCGGTCGAGTTCCAGATCGCCGACGCGAAGCACGGTTTCCTCGCGGCTGCCGCGCCGGCGCGCCAAAACCTCGGTTCGCGCCAGCAGTTCGGTGAACGAATAGGGTTTGGGGAGGTAATCGTCGCCGCCAGCGTGCAGACCTTTGACGCGGTCATCGACTTGGCCGAGCGCCGAGAGGATCAGTGCGGGCGTCTCGATCCCCTTATCGCGCAGAGCGCCGATCAGAGACAGTCCGTCGCGCTTGGGCAACATCCGGTCGACGATAAGCACGTCATATTGGCCGTCGAGCGCCATCGCCAGGCCATCTTCGCCATCGGTTGCGGCATCGGCGATATGGCCGACTTCGCGGAAGGCCTTGACCAGATAGTCGGCCGAATCGCGGTCGTCCTCGATGACCAGAAGGCGCATGGTGACCCGATCCGGTTGCGCCTCGGCCATCCTGCCGTAGGCGCGAGTCCCTTGAATATCCGCATAAGTGCGCATCGATCACACCAAATCCAGTGAATTCTGGCCTACGTCACTTGCCGATCCGGCCGCCCCTTCCTTTTGCTGCTCAAAACGAACGCCACTGAACGCCTTAGAAGACCTTTCGCACGCGAGGGGGTGGTGGATTTGGCCCGCCACCCCCTCAACGACCCCACCCCAGCGGGGGCGACGGATGCCAGGGTTGGAGTTTCTTAAGGAAGCGAGCGGACCATCAGGCCCGCCCGTTTCCCGTTATTAGCTGGGACGGGCACGAGGCCCGTCCCGTTGAGGTGTACCGCCAGCGGGGGCGACGGATGCCAGCAGCACACCCCAATCTCAAAATCTTTCAGCCATTGCCGACCGGCAGCGCGACGAAGCGGGTGTTGTGCCCCGACTTCACGCGCAGCAGGACGGTGCGTTTGCCATCCGTGCGTGCGCTAGTGATCTCCTTGCGCACGTCGGCGGGCGACGACACGGAATTACCGGCGACTTCCAAAATCACATCGCCGGTAGTGAAACCGTGATCAGCGGCGATGCCGGATGAATCGACTCCGGTGACCACCACGCCCTGCTTGCCGGCACCCGCGACGTGGTCGGCCGGAGCTAGCGTTAGTCCGAGCTTGCCGAGATCCACGTTGCCGTTATCCGGCGTTGTAACGTTGGCGCTCGCTTCCTTGCTGTTCGGTAGTTCGCCGAGCGTCAACGTGACTGTCTTTTCCGTGCCCTTGTGCAGGATCGCGAGTTTGACCGAGGCCTTCGGCGCCATCGCGCCGATCTTCTTGGCGAGGTCGCGGGCATCCTTGACCTCTTGACCGTCGACTGCGGTGATGATGTCGCCTGCCTCGATGCCGGCCTTCTGCGCCGGGCTGTCGGCCTGCGGTTCAGCCACTAGTGCACCTTCGGCTTTTTTGAGACCGAGGCTGTCGGCGATATCCTGCGTCACCGGTTGGATCTGCACGCCGATCCAGCCACGCGTGACCGTGCCGTGGTCCTTGAGCTGCTTGACGACGCTACTGACGGTTTCGGCCGGGATGTCGAATGCGATGCCGACGGAGCCGCCGGACGGCGAGAAAATCGCGGTATTGACGCCGATCACATTGCCTTCGGTATCGAAGCTTGGTCCGCCAGAATTGCCCTTGTTCACCGGCGCATCGATCTGAATGAAATCGTCATAGGCGCTGGCGCCGATATCGCGGCCGCGGGCCGAGACGATGCCGGCGGTAACGGTGCCGCCGAGGCCGAACGGATTGCCGACCGCTATTACCCAATCGCCGATGCGCGGCGACTTATCCGCGAGCTTCACATAGGGGAATGGTGCGCCTTCGACCTTGATCAGCGCCAGGTCGGTACGTGGATCCGTGCCGATCACCTTGGCGTCGTGCACCTTGCCGTCGTCGGTGGTGACCTTCACGCTCTCGGCTTTCTCGACCACATGATTATTGGTCACCGCATAGCCGTCGGCGCTAATAAAGAAGCCCGAGCCCTGGCCGGTGATGATGTTGTGGTGTTGCTGCATGCCTTCGCCGTTTGGCACCGTGCCTTGTCCATTAGGCGCATCGGGCATGCCGAAGCGGCGGAAAAATTCGCGCAAGCCCGGGGGAATTTCGTTGTTGCCAAAACCGGTCGTCTGAGTTCCACCATCGACCTTGACGCGAACCGACATGACCGCCGGTTTCACCTTCTCGACAATGTCGGCAAAACCAATCGGCGCTTGCAGTTTGTGCGCCTGCTCGGTCAGATTCTGCGCGAGCGCAGTCGGATAGCCGAGCGACATTTTGAGATCGGGCGCGGCCACGAGCGCGATAGCGCCGAGACCCGCAATGGTGGTGGCAAGCAATATGACGCGGCGGGCAGAAAGCACGCGCCGCTTTTTCGGAGGATTTTGGGGGGAGGTATTGGGAAAATCGTGAGCGGGGGGAACGCTCGGGTTCATTATGAAATCTCCATCGCGATTCGTACGGCGCGGTTGCGCGCCTTTTCGAACCTGAAGATGGAGGAGCCAGCCTTACTGCGTCCTGTCGGGCAGATTAAACTTCGGTAAGGTGCGTCAGGAAATTTATTCTACAAAATCAATCATTGAACAAGGCTCCGTCGGCGTGAGGCTCGACCAAAGTCGTAAGCTTTTGCTGCTCTGCTGGGGTAAGCGCCGGCACCTGTAAACTTACTTTTTGGCGGCGGCGCGCCATTATGATGAGTGCTGCAAGCCCGGCCAGCAGCGCCGCCGGCGGCAGCCCCCACAGCAAAATTGTGTCGAATTGCAGCGGCGGCTTGAGCAGCACGAAGTCGCCGTAACGCGTTACCAGGAAATTGAGCACCTGCCGGTCGCTGTCACCCTTGGCCAAGCGCTCCCGCACCAGAACACGCAGATCATGGGCGAGCGGCGCGTCGGAATCGTCGATCGACTGATTCTGACAGACCATGCAGCGCAACTCTTGCGACAGATGCCGCGCGCGCGACTCCAGCACCGGATCTTTCATGATTTCATCGGGCGTGACGGCCAGAGCGGGCCCGGCCAGGGTCGCAAGTAAAACAAAGAGGGCGAGCGCCCGCATTTCCTACTCCGCCGCCTGCATCGCGGGTTTCGCCGCCGGCTTCTTGCCCGGCTTGGGCGCGCCGACGCGCAAGCGACGGTCGGACAGCGACAACGCGCCGCCCAACATCATGATCACCGCACCGAACCAGATCAACATGACCAGCGGCTTGTAATAAAGCCGGATCGCGATCGAGCCATCCGGATTGGTATCGCCGAGCGACAAATAAAGTTGTCCCGCG
Organism: Pseudolabrys sp.; assembly: GCA_035648715.1. GTDB lineage: Bacteria > Pseudomonadota > Alphaproteobacteria > Rhizobiales > Xanthobacteraceae > Pseudolabrys. The sequence goes on along the minus strand of DASRLA010000049.1, from coordinate 1,020 downwards.
CCGCGTATCATCAGTGCCGCTTCATTGGTCGTGGTCCCACGCGAGACGAATGTGTTTTTCGACGGCGCCATCGTTCCGATCTGTACGCCGCCGCTACGTACGGTAAATTTCGCTACCAGCGATGTGTAGTTCGGCCCTGGCTGCTGCGTGAGACCATCGAAGCTTAGTTCATAGCCCGAGATCGACACGGTTTGCGCGGGCTTGAGCGCAACGATGCGCTCGCTGCCCCAGGTGGCAGCGCCGATAATACCGAGCATCGACACTGCCAGTCCGAAATGCGCAACGCCGGTGCCCCAGGCCGAACGCGGGAGTCCAGCGGCGCGCTGCGCAACGGCAGCAAGCGGCAGGCGCAACAGGCCGGTGCGCTCGGTCAAGTCGACCAGCGCGCCCGCCATCACAAAAAAGGCCAGCCCGACGCCGAACGGCGCCAGCACCGAGGCGCGGCCCTCTATCGCGAAAGCCGCCGCCACCGCGGCAAGCCCAACTGCGAATGCCGTCATCAGCCTCTGCGCCACGCCCAGAAGATCGCCGCGTTTCCAGGCCAGCAGCGGCCCGAATGGCATGGCAAACATCAGCGCGATCATCAGCGGTCCGAAAGTGAGATTAAAGAAGGGTCCGCCGACGGAAATTTTTTCGCCAGTGAAAGCTTCCAGCGCGAGGGGATAAAGCGTCCCGACCAAAACCGTAAGACAGGCCGTAGTGAGGAAAAGATTATTGAACACCAGCGCGCCCTCGCGCGAGACCGGCGCGAACAACCCGCCCTGCTTGAGCGTCGGCGCACGCCAGGCGAACAGCGTTAGCCCGCCGCCGATGAACAGCACCAGAATAGCGAGGATAAATACGCCACGCCGGGGATCGTTGGCGAAGGAATGTACCGAAGTGAGTATGCCCGATCGCACCAGGAAAGTGCCGATCAGCGACAGCGAGAAAGTCAGGATCGCCAGCAGGATGGTCCAGACTTTCAGTGCATCGCGTTTTTCCATCACGACAGCGGAATGCAGCAGCGCCGTGCCGGCAAGC
>DASRLA010000048.1:0-3804 GCA_035648715.1 Pseudolabrys sp. | reverse complement strand
GCGCGCATTGCGCGCCTCGGTGAGCGCCGGCATGTGATGAACCACATCCCCGAGCGACGATGTCTTGATGAAGAGAATATCGGCCATATTGCCTCTGCGCAGGCTCATATACCCACCATTAAGCATGACCGCTATAACCATCCCTGCTTGCCATCCGGCTAAGCGCTCTTTCACGGCCACCCGGTAAAACGGCGCAAATTACGAAAGGATTGGGGATGACGATCCTGGTCACGGGCGGCGCCGGTTATATCGGCAGCCATATGGTGCACGAGCTGGTCGACGCCGGCGAGCCGGTGGTCGTGCTCGACAATCTGTCAACCGGTTTTCGCTTCCTGGTTCCCGGCAAGGTACCGTTCGTCGCCGGTTCAACCGGCGACCGCGAGCTGGTGGCGCAGACCATCGCCCGCCATGGCGTGACCGCCATCATCCATTTCGCCGCTTCGATCGTGGTGCCGGACTCGGTGCGCGATCCCCTCGGCTATTACAGCAACAACACGATGAACACGTGCGCCCTGCTCGATGTCGCCATCAAGGCGGGCGTGCAGCAGTTCATCTTTTCATCGACCGCCGCCGTTTACGGCAATGCCGAGCAAATGCCGGTACGCGAGGACGCACCGGCGGCGCCGATCTCGCCCTACGGCACATCGAAACTGATGTCGGAGATCATGCTTCATGATACCAGCAAGGCTCATGGTTTGCGCTTCGTGGTGCTGCGCTACTTCAACGTCGCCGGCGCCGATCCGAAGCTGCGCACCGGACAGTCGACGCCGAACGCAACTCATCTGATCAAGGTCGCTTGTGAAGCAGCGCTCGGCAAGCGCGCCAAAATCGACGTGTTCGGCACCGATTACCCGACACCTGACGGCACCTGCGTGCGCGATTACATTCATGTCAGCGATCTGGCGCGCGCGCACTCGGCAGCGCTCGCCTATTTGCGCCGCGGCGGCGCCAGCGCGACGTTCAATTGCGGCTATGGCCGCGGCGCCTCGGTGCTGGAAGTAATCGATTCGGTGCGGCGCGCCAGCCGGAACAATTTTCCGGTCGAAGTCAGCGGACGCCGCGCCGGCGACCCGGTGGCGTTGGTTGCCGATGTCGGGCGCATTCGTTCGACACTCGACTGGCGCCCGCAATTCGAGGATCTCGACACCATCGTCGCCCATGCGCTTGCCTGGGAACGCAGGCTGCCGGGCAAGCGCGAAATCGCCCCGGCTTAACCGAATTCGGCGCGATATTCGGCCTTTTTGAGCTTTCGGCTTGAAACTTTCCTCGTGCGGGGGCAAGGAAGCGCCAGCCCCCCACCTGTATTTAACCGTGTCATAATCGGAGCCCGAGAGGGCGGATGAACAACCAGATTTTGCCAGCGGCCGACGACGAACATTACGGCGCCTATCCGCTGATCCGGCGGTTGGTGACCGAACAAGGCTTCGCGCATTGGCGCAAATATGTAGTCGCTTTCTTTTTCATGGTGATCTCCGCAGGCTGCACCGCTCTCAGCGCCTATCTGATCGGTAACGTCATCAATGAGGCCTACGTCAACAAGAACCTCAACGGCATTTTCATTCTCGGCGGCGTCACCGCCGCGCTGTTCATGGCCAAGGGAATCGCCACTTACGGCCAGAGCGTAATTCTATCGCAGATCGGCAACCGCATTGTCGCCGATAATCAGCGGGCCGTGTTCGCCAAGCTGCTCAATGAAGGGATCGGCTTCTTCTCCAACCGGCACTCGACTGAGTTCATCGCGCGCCTGAGCGCGGGCGCGGCAGCGGCGAACCAGGTCATCAACCTGCTGATCACCTCGCTCGGGCGCGACCTGCTGTCGCTGATCGGGCTGGTGACGGTCATGGTGGTGCAAGACCCCTTTATGTCGATTATCAGCTTCGTGGTGGCGCCGCCGGCGTTTTTGGTCTTGCGCAAGCTGATCCGCCGCATCAAGACCATCGCGCGCAGTCAATTCCACGGCGGCACCCGCATCATCGAGACGCTGCAGGAAACTCTGCAAGGTATCCGGATCGTCAAGGCCTTTACGCTCGAAGACGCCATGAGCGAACGCTTCGACCGCAATGTCGCGGCGGTCGAGCACGAAGCCAACAAGATGGCCCGCGTCGCCAACCGTGCCAGCCCGCTGATGGAAACGCTCGGCGGCATCGCCATTGCGATCGCCATCACCTATGGCGGCTATCGCGTGATTGCGACTGGCGCGACGCCCGGACAGTTTTTCTCCTTCATCGCCGCCTTCCTGCTGGCCTATGAGCCGGCCAAGCGCCTGGCGCGATTGAACATCGAACTCAACAGCGCACTGGTTGGCGTGCGCATTTTATTCGAAGTGCTCGACAATCCGCCCAGCGAGCCGTCCGACATCGGCAAGCCGGCATTGCAGATCAAAACCTCGCGACTCGAATTCGACGACGTGCACTTCGGCTATCACGACGACGAGGCGGTGCTGCGCGGTATCTCCTTCGTGGCGGAGCCGGGCAAGATGACCGCGCTGGTCGGGCCGTCGGGTGGCGGCAAATCCACCATTTTCAACCTGATCCTGCGCTTTTACGACACCCAGCACGGCAAGATCGCAATCGACGGGCACGACATCACCCAGGTGTCGCGTATCTCGCTGCGCCGAAATATCGCCTATGTCGGGCAGGATGTGTTTTTGTTTCGCGGTACCATTCGCGAGAATATTGCGTTTGGAAAACCCGGCGCCAGCGAGGAAGAAATCATGGCCGCCGCCAAGGGCGCCTATGCGCATGATTTTATCATGACATTCCCGCGCGGTTACGACACGCCGGTTGGTGAGCACGGTTTGCAATTGTCGGGCGGGCAGCGCCAGCGTGTCTCCATCGCGCGCGCCTTGATCAAGAACGCGCCGGTTATTCTGCTCGACGAGGCCACCGCCGCACTCGATTCCGAATCTGAGTTGCAAGTGCGCGAGGCCATGGAGCATCTCTGCGAAGGCCGCACCACGCTGGCGATAGCGCATCGCCTGCACACGGTCTCGCATGCCGACCGAATTTTCGTGATCGAAGACGGTCAGGCGGTCGAGTCCGGCCGGCACGACGAATTGCTGCGCAAGAACGGCCGTTACGCCTCGTTCTACCGGCTCCAGCTCAAGGAGCAGGAGACCCGCCCGCGCGCCGTGGCGGCAGTGCAATAAGCCAGCAAAAGGTCGTAAAGGCCCGGGTTTTTCCGCCTTGTTCAAGGCGGTATAATGCGATACCGGATGTGCTCGCCGGCTAACGCATTTATCCCTTCCTCAAAGGCAAATTTCTCATGAGCGCGGACTACGTTATTTCGCCGCCGCCGCAGGCAGCCGTCGCTGTCGCAGGCTCAAGCAAACTCTTTCCGGTCCGCCGAATCTGGTGTGTCGGCCGCAACTACATCGAGCACATCCGCGAGATGGGGCAGGACGAGCGTCTGCCGCCGTTCTATTTCGCCAAGCCCGCCGATGCCATCGTGGCTGACGGCGGCACGGTGCCCTACCCGTCACTGACCAAGGACATGCATCACGAAGTCGAACTCGTCGTCGCGCTCAAGAGCGGCGGACGCAACATCCCGGTCGCAAAGGCGAACGATTGCATTTACGGCTATGCCGTCGGCATCGACCTCACCCGCCGCGATTTGCAGATTGCCTCGCGCGATCTCAAGCGGCCGTGGGAAACCGGCAAGGCCTTCGATCATTCGGCGCCCTGCGGCGCGATCAAGCCGGCGTCTGAAACCGGCCATCCCACCAAGGGCAAGATCACGCTCAAGTGCAACGGCAAGCTCCGCCAGGATGGCGATCTCAATCAACTGATCTGGAATGTGCCGGAA
>DASRLA010000047.1:0-40944 GCA_035648715.1 Pseudolabrys sp. | reverse complement strand
CCCGACCCCTCCCCACAAGGGGGAGGGGAGTGGTCCGTCTTCACTTCACCAGTTTTTTGCCGGTGATGCGCTCGAGATTGCCGTGCCAGACCATGTCTTTGTCGGCCTTCGACATGTCGCGTTCTTCGATGATGCGCAGCGTTTCGCGCGTATACATCGTGCCTTTCTCGGGATCGAACGGGCAGTCGGACGCGAACACGATCTTGTCGAGATCGAAGAAGTCGAAGCCCGCGTCCATCGCCGGCTTGGCGGTGAAGGTCGCGGTGTCGGCGTAAAACGAATGTTTGAAGTAATCGAGCGGGCGCTTCTTGAGGCTTTTCGCCAGCGCGCCTAGATCCTCGTCCGAGGTGCGGGCGCCGATCTGATCCCAGCCCGGGCCGATGCGACCTTCCAGCATCGGCACGATGCCGCCGAAATGATGGGTGATGATTTTCAGCTTCGGATATTTGTCCATGATCTTGGAGAACACCAGCCGCGCCATCGCCGCCGCGGTCTCATAGGACCAGCCGAAGGTCCACCAGATTTCATATTTCGATTTTGTTTCGCTGGCATAATCGGAGAACGAGGCGTTGCGCGCCGGGTGCAACCAGATCGGCTTGTCGAGCTTTTCCATCGCCGCGAAGAAGGGCTCATAGGCCGGATCGTCGAGCGGCTTGCCGGCGACGTTGGTATAAATCTGCACGCCGAGTGCACCCATGCCGATCGCGCGCTTTGCCTCAACGACACCGGCATCGGCGGCGCCGAGCGCGCCTTGCGCCACCCAGCCGGGAAAATGGGCGGGGTCCTTGGCGCAAATTTCGGCCAGCTCGTCATTGATCATGCGCGCGTATTCTTCCACCTTGGCGCTGTCGCCCTTGGCGAAGACTTCCAGCGGCGGCATCGCGTGGGAGATAATCTGTGCATAGTCCTTGAAGGTGTCGATCACCTTCTTGCGAATCTCGATGTCGTGGATGCAAGGCACCTCGCGCATGCGCTTGCCGATGTCGGGATAGCCGCTGTCGACCAGGGCCTTGAAGATTCGGCTCGGTATGAAATGGGTATAGGCGTCGATGCGCATAGGTACTCCTTAGATGACTGGCGTTTAGCGAGGGCGATTAGTACGGCGTAATGACGTTGAGCAGCGCCTGGCGCTTGTCGTTGACGACGGCGTCGCGCGCACGCGCCAGTGCGCCTGGCAGCGCCGCTGGACTTTCGACACGCTCGGCATGCGCGCCTTGCGCGCGCGCCATCTCATCATAGGGCGGCGCCGGATCTAGATCGGCCAGTTCGCGGCCGTCGCTCTCGCCGGCGATGCCGTCCTTGAACATCGACAACGTGGCGTTGCGCACCGCGCCGTAGCGGCTGTTGTTGAACAAGATAGTGAGGATCGGTAATCCGTGCTTGCCCGACACCCAATGACCGACGCTGGGATTGGAGAACATGTAAGCGCCGTCGCCGAGCGTCGCGACGATGAGCTTGTCTGGCGCGGCCAGTTTGGCGCCGAGCGCGGCGCCGAAGCCCCAACCGAGCCCGCCGGCCGGACCCAACGCGAACAGCGTGCCGGGATTTTCGCGCGGGCAATGGTCGGCGCGCAGCGAATATTCGTTGAAGATGATGGCGTCCTCGCCGACCGCCTCGCCGATGCAGCGCGACAGATACGCCGGCGAAATGCGCTCTCCCGGTGCGGAATCCTTGGCGAGCTGGGCGCGCCGGTTGCGCATGCGTTCGGTCAGCCGCGCGCGGCGGGCGGCGATGCGCGCTTCGGCGTGCTGGAAGCGGCCTTCGAGTTGCTCGGCCAGCATCTCCAGTGAATTTGTGACGCCGCCTTGCACCGACAGGTCGGAAGGGAACGAGCGCATCGGATAGCGTGAAAAGATCGGGTCCTCGGCCACATGCACGATGCGCGCACCGGCGGCCGGGTGCTGCAAGTGGGGAATCCAGGGCACGTCGGATTCGAGCGCGATCACCAGGTCGGCGTCGGCCAGCAGCATCCCCGGCTCGTAGCCGAAATGCATGGGGTGGCTCGACGGCAGGCAGACGCTGCGCGGATTATGCGTGATGACCGGAATGGAAAAACGTTCGGTCAGAGCGGCGAGCACCGGCACCGCTTCGCCCGGCAGAATCGAGGCGATGATCAGCGGGCGCTCGGCATTGGCGATCCATTCCGCCAGCGTCGCGATACTTCGCGGATCGGCGTGCACGCGCGCGGCGGAAGCACGCGGCTTGATCGGCGCGATCGGCTCACTGAGCGAGGCCGACAGCGGCTCGCGCGGCAAAACCATGTAGACCGGCCCGCGCGGATGCGCCATCGCCACCTCGACCGAACGCGCCACCACGTCTCCCACCTGGCCGGGTTGGCGCAACTCGTAATCCCACTTCACCAGTTCGCGCAGCATGCCGGCCTGGTCGAACATCTCCTGCGCCCAATGGATTGGACGCGAGCGCGAGCCGAACTGGCCCTTCTCGGTGATCGGCGTGCGCCCGGCGGCGAGAATGAGCGGCACGCGGTCGCGAGACAAATTCGTGACGTTGTTGATCGTGTTGGCGGTGCCGACATTGACATGCACCATCACCGCCTGCGGATGGCCGTTCATCAGGTAAGCGCCATGCGCCATGGCGACCGCCAGGTTTTCGTGCGGCACCAGCACGGGCTTGGGAACCTTGGCGTTGGTCTTCTTGGCGCGGCTGAAGGCTTCCACGATGGGTGGGAAATCGGTGCCCGGATTGGCGAACATGTAATCGACGCCATGGTCGGCGAGCGCGCGCAAGAAGGCTTCCGCCGCGATCGGCGGCTTTTGTCCGGGGTTCGGGGCTGCGGACATGTTCGGTTCCTTGCTTTCGTCCCTGGAGGCGCGCAACCGCGTTTTCGGATGGCAGAATTTTATTGTCTTTGGCCGCGGTCTTTTACGCGACGGGGCCGGGCCTGACAACGGAGCCTGCCGCGGGGCGGGCGTGCGCCGCCACATCTATGGGAAGTCTATTCCGCCGCTATCCGAAAACTGCCCTGCGCCTCGATTTCGGCAAGGCAGCGGGCGAGGCTTTCGCCCTCCGGATCGACCAGGGCGGCGGTGCGCGCGGAGGCAACCGCGTCGGCGGCGCGATCCAATGGGATTTGGCCCGCCAGCGCCGGCGCGATCACGCGCGTCTCGATCTTTTGATAGTTGGAAAGCCCGCGCGCGTAAGTGTCGCCATAGCCTTTGATCAGCCGGGCGCATTCGACAACTTCGAGCGCGAGCAAAGGCGCGCGCTGCGCCGCTTGCAGGATCAGCGTGAGCCAGCTTTCGATCTGCGCCTGCTCCTGCGCATAGCGGTAGCCGTAGGGCCTTATCGCGCGCAGCTTGGCGAGGAAGGCAAAGCGGAGATAACCGGAGACCGACGTCGAATTGATCTCCATGCCGAAGTAGATTTTGCCGAGCCAGCCTTTGCGCTCGGCGAGGCCAATGATCGGCCGCGCCAGAAACGGCGGCAGCAACTGACACATCTCTTCGATGCCGGGCTTGAGGAAATCGTGCACCGAATAGGGCTCAGCCTTGGCGCGCAATTCCTCACGCGCGATGCGGCGCATGCGGTCGGGCGAGATCTTCGCCTGTGCCACGCGCACCACGTCTTCGTAGGACATGCGGATGGCGAGATGGCGCGCGGATTCGTTTGCGAGCTTGCCTTGCGCGCCGCTCATCCCGTCGGCGGCGGCGATCGGAGCAAGGCGATCCAGATATAGTTTTGCGTAAGCGGTGCTTTGATAAGTCGTAAGACGACGTACGCCTTCCATCGCGAAAGCCTGCGCCGCGGGCGGCAACGTGCGCGTCACTTCGTCTTCGAGCGAAGCGAGCGTGACAGCGGCATTTTTCTTTGGCGTCTGCGCCTGCGCCGCGAGCTTTTGTCCGGCGCGCGCGGCATCGAGGCCGGCGCGAAAGCCGCGCAAGTTTGTCTCGACCGATTTGCCGTCGGCGCGGATGGCGGCTTCCAGTTGCTCCTCCGTCACCGGCAGACCTCCAGAGCCGGCAATGGCGCCCAGCATCACCGCGCTGATAATCGAGCCGGATTTGCTGGCGAGCTGCGCCATGTCGAACAGCAGCGCCGCGCGCGCATGATCGTTGATGATCTTGATGAGTTTGTCGCTGTCGAAGCGGCCGTCGGCCATCGCGATCTTTTCGTCCATGGCGTAGAAGCGGCTCAAGGAAGCAATCACATGCGTACGCTGCGGCGTCACGAAGCCGGACGTCACCGCGCGGCCGGCTTCCAGCAATTCGCTCGCCACCGCGATGTCGATGTCGCCAACGCCGGGCGTCAGCGCCAGCACCGGCCGTTTGCCGCCAAGGTCGCGCGCCAGTACCGGAAAAATTTCGATGTAATAGGTCGTCGCGCCGGTGCGTTGCGCCACGCCCGGGATCGAGGTCGATTGAACCGGAAAACCGGCTTCTTCCGCGGCGCTGACGATCCAGTTGGTCAGCACGCCGCCGCCTTCGCCGCCGAGCGCGGCGATCAGAAGCGTGATGGGGCGTTGCGCGCTCATGCGACGGCGTTGCCGTTATAGCCGCCCAGCCAGCCAATCATCGTCTGCCGCGCTGTAAACAGCGCGCGATCCCACCGCGTCGCGTTGCGCACGATCTCGGCGCGGTAGAACGATGGGCACAGCACGGCCGCATGCGCGACTTCGCCGCACAGGCCGCAGCCAACGCAACTATCAACGACGTTCGCCACCGGATCGGTGCGCAGCGGATCTGGCGACGGCTTCACCGTCAGCGACGGGCAGCCGGACAAACGAATGCAGGAATGATCGCCGGTGCAGATTTCGTCGTCGACGCCGTAGCGCGCGCGGGTCACGCGCTTGCCCTGTTCGAGCTTGATCGTATCCTCGGCGCGCACGCGGCGCTGCCGCGCCAACTGGCATTCGCCGTCGGCGATGATGACCTTGAGGCCCTTCTCGGCGGTCATCATCGCTTCCTTCAAGGTCGCCGTCATTTTGGCGACGCCATAGGTGCGCACCTTGCGCATCCACTTCACGCCCATCGAGCGCAAAGTATTTTCGATATCCATCCCGGGCGGTGTGCCGTCGCGGCTCGCCAGCGACGACGGCATATACTGCTGCCCGGTCGCGGACGTGTAGCCGTTCTGCATGACGATCAGTACGCCATCGCCTTTGTTGAACAGATTCGAAGCAACGCCGGTGATGAGGCCGTTATGCCAGAAGCCGCCGTCGCCCATGATGGCGATCGGACGCCTCTGCATGTTCGGCGTCACCGCCGCCGCGCTGGCGAGCGACATGCCGTAACCAAGAATGGAATTTCCGAAGGAAAACGGCGCGAAGGTCGCAAACGAGTGGCAGCCGATGTCGGCCGAGATGTGCGTGGGGCCGAGTTCGCGCTGCATCAGCTTGAGCGCGGAAAAAACGGGGCGTTCCGGGCAGCCGGTGCAAAAGGCGGGCGGACGCGGTGGCAAGGCGCCAAGCGCCTGTGCAGCCGGTGCCTTATGCGCGATCAGCCCGCGCGCAGCTTCCGCGATGCTGTCGGCGTTGATGCCATTGGGCTTGGCGGCTTGCAGAAAAGCAGCGAGTCCTTCGAGCAAAACATCGGAGGCATACTCGCCGGCCTGCGGCAGTGCACCTTTGCCGTAGACCTTGGTCTGGATGTCGGCGCGGCGCAGTTCGACATTGATCGCCTGCTCGATGTAATCGGGATTGCCTTCTTCGACCACTAGCACTGCGCGCTTTGTGGCGCAGAATTCGCGGATCTCTTCCGGCACCAGCGGGTAGACGACGTTGAGCACCTTGATGGGCACGCGTGAGGCGCCGAACACATCGGCCAGCCCCATGCGCTCGAGCGCGCGCAACACCGAATTGGTCAAGCCTCCCATCACCACAATGCCGATGTCGGTGAGATCGCCGTCGATGGTCTCATTCAATTTGTGTTTGGCGATGAAGGCACGCGCCGCCGGCATGCGCTCCTCGATCTTCAGCTTCTCTTGCGTGAAGATCACCGGCGGATGCGCCAACCGCGCGTAATTGAATTTTGGCGGTCCTTCCAGCTTGTTGAGCCCGGAATTGACGCCCTTGCGGTTGGTCTTGGCTTCGAAGGAGCCGGTGGCGTGGCAGGCGCGGATGCGCAGCTCCAGCATCACCGGCGCATGGCTGGCCTCGGAAAGTTCAAAACCTTTTTCGACCGTGCGCACAATCGTCGGCAGGTCGGGACGCGGATCGAGCAGCCACATCGACGACTTTAGCGCATAGGCATAAGAGCGCTCCTGGATGACGCTGGCGCCTTCGCCATAGTCCTCGCCGAGGATGATCATCGCGCCGCCGGTCACGCCGGGCGACGACAGATTTGAAAGCGCGTCGGCCGCGACATTGGTGCCGACAATGGATTTCCAGGTGACCGCGCCGCGCAAAGGATAATTGATCGAGGCGCCCAGCATGGCGGCGGCGGAGGCTTCGTTCGAACAGGTCTCCAGATGCACGCCCAACTCGGCCATGATGTCCTCAGCGTCGACCAGCACGTCAAGCAGATGCGACACCGGCGCGCCCTGATAGCCGCCGACATAGGACACGCCCGATTGCAGCAGCGCCTTGGTGACCGCCAGGATGCCTTCGCCGTGGAAGGTATCCCCGTCTCCCAGGCGCAAGGCCTGCACTTCTTTCTTGAACGAGCGTTCCAAGCCTCAAGGCCCCCGGGACCGATGGTTTGATAGCCAACCTTTTACCCATTCCAGATTACATATGCGATGGCAACCACAGCGCCAGGATTGGGAAGGCGATCAGGATGGCCAGCCGCAGAATATCCGTGATGACGAAGGGGATAACGCCGTAGAATACCGTCGATAGTTTCACGTCCTTGATCACACTTTTTATTACAAAAACATTCATGCCGACTGGCGGGTGGATCAAACCCAACTCCACCGTCATGACGATGATGACGCCGAACCAGATCGGGTCGAAACCAAGTTCCTTGATGACGGGGAAGATGATCGGAATGGTCAGGATGATCATCGCCATCGCGTCCATGATGCATCCGAGAAACAGATACATCAGCATGATCAGGACGAGGACGCCGTAAGGACCGAGCCCCAGGTCGGTGAGGAAATGCGTGATCTTCTGCGGCGTCTGCGTGATGGTGAGGAAATAACCGAAAATCAGCGCGCCAATCAGGATGGTGAAAACCGACGCGGTGGTGCGCAAGGATTCCACCAGGCAGCGCAGGAAGTCCTCGCGCGACAACTTCCGCCGCAGCACCGCGATGATGAAGGCGCCGGCCGCGCCCATGCCGGCGGCCTCGGTGGCGGTGAACATGCCGGCATAAATACCGCCGATGATAAAGACAAACAGCAGCGTTACCGCCCATACGCCGCGCAACGCCTCGAAGCGTTCGGCCCAGCTATGGCGCGGCGTCGAGGGCAGAAAATCCGGCCGCACCAGTCCGATGATGTTGATCGTCGCGATATACATCGCCACTGCCAGAATGCCCGGCACCACGCCGGCAATGAACAATTTGCCGATGTCCTGCTCGGTGATGAGGCCGTAGACCGCGAACACGGTCGAGGGCGGGATCATGATCCCGAGCGAGCCGCCGGCCGCGATCACGCCGGTCGCAAAGCTTTGTGGATAGCCGTGGTCGCGCATTTCCGGATAAGCGACTTTGGAGAACGTCGCGGCGGTCGCCACCGACGAGCCGCAGATGGCGGCGAAGCCGCCGCAGGCAACGATAGTCGCAATTCCCAAGCCGCCGCGCAGATGACCGAGAAACGTATTGGACGCGCGGAACAGTTCGCGGCTCATGCCGGAGGCGGAAGCAAACGCGCCCATCAACAGGAACAGCGGAATAACCGCGAATTCGGCGTCGGTAGCGGTGCGGATCGGCGATTGCGACAAGAGCTTGAGCGCCGGCGTGATGTCGCCGATCAGATAGCCGAAGCCGAGCACGCCGACGAGACCCATGGCGATGCCGACCGGCACGCGCAGCATCATCAGCGCGAACAGCGCGGCAAATCCGGTAACTGCAACGGCGTCGGTGCTCATAGGTTTTCACCATTGCGCATGATCTGGTCCGAAAACCGGTGTCCACTTTTCGGGATCATGCGCGTTACTCCGCCGTATGCGGGTCGCGCGCGGGACCGAGCTTCTCAGGCCAGAACACTAGCCGCACCGTCCGCAGGACGAGGAGAAAGATGGAACAGCCGAGCCCCACCCACGCGACGAAATAATAGATCCACACCGGCTGGCGCAGGTCGAAGGTGCCGACATTGTCGATACGGGTGTTGATTACCTTTTCGGCGAACATCCAGGTGAAAGTCGCCATGGCGACCAGCGCGACCAGCGCCGAGAACACGTCCATCGCGCGCTTGGCCCAGGCCGGCGAGGCGCTCCACAACAGATCGACGGTGATGTGGTCGCCGCGATAGCTCGCCACCGCCATGCCCCAGAAGATCAGAATGCCGAGCAGCAGGCGGGTGAAGTCGTAGCTGTCGGGAATCGACCAGGAAAAGAAATAGCGCAGGAACACCGACACGAAAACGAGCAAGGTAACAACGGCGAGAAAGCTCGCCGCCGTCACCTCGATCACATCGATGAATCGATCGACGGAACTGGATTGCTTCGCCGGTCCCCTCGCTGCGTCGTCCATCAGAACGCGATCCGTTGCGTTGGATTCACTCTGCTTCGCTTGCGTTCTTGTTTGCGCATGATCTTATCCGAAAACCGGTTCCCACTTTTCGGGATCATGCGCTAATAAGCCGCGTTTTCTTTCTTCAGGTCCGCCCGCAATTCCTTCATCGCGGCGACCGGGTCGATGCCGGCCTTCTTGGCGCCCGCCGCCCAGTCGGCTTCGAGCGGCGCGGCCGCTTTCTGCCATTCGGCGAGTTGCGCCGGGGTGATGTCGTAGACGTCCTGGCCGGCTTCCGCCTTGATCTTGGCGATGCCGTCATGCTCGAATTTGGCCCACGGCCCGGCGACCTTGGCCGCCCATTCCGCGTTGCAGTGGTCGTCGATCACCTTCTTCTGCTTGGCCGACATCTGCTCGTATTTGGCCTTGTTGAACACGAAGGCGAAGGTGGTGGTGTAGAGCGGCACGTTCATGTGCTCTTTGGTCACCTTGTCGATGCCGAACAGCAGGATCGAACCCCACGGGAAGGTCACCGCGTCGGCGACGCCCTTGCTCAGCACTTCGCGCACTTCCGGCGCCGCGGCCTGCACGTTGGTGCCGCCGAGAAGCGTGACGAAGCGGGCGATGGTGCCCTGCGCGGGACGGATTTTCATGCCCTTGATGTCGGCCGGCACCATAACCTTCTTCGACACCGAGTGGATCGCGCCCGGGTCATGCACGAAGGCGAGGCAGAACTTGACGTCCTTCTTCTCCTTGGCGGCGTATTTGCGATACCATTTGTCGAGCGCGACCGAACCGCCGGTGGCGTTCGAAATCAGGAACGGCAATTCGCCGGCGGCGATGACCGGAAATCGGCCCGGCTGGTAGCCGGGATTGATATAAGTAAGGTCGGCGATGCCGTCGCGCGCCATGTCGTAATGGTCGAAGGCCTTACCCAACTGTTGGGACGGATAGACCTTGGACTTGATGGTGCCGCCGGAATCCTTTTCCACTGAGGCGCCCCATTCCTCCAGCGCCTTCTGCAATGGATGCGACGGCGGCACCCAATGCGACAGCTTGAGTTCGAAGGTTTTTTCCTGCGCGGAGGCCGCAGTGGCCGCGGACACCAAGCCGGCGACGGCCAATGCGGAAATGAAAGCTGCGAAACGAGACGTCATGGAATTCCTCCCTGGTTCACGTGTTGGTTACAAAGCCAACTTTTTTATTATTCAGCCGTATGTTGTCGCGCTTGTAAAGTAAAGGTTATGGTTTGATATCAAACTAAAAAGGGCCGCCCCGAAGCGGCCGTCGAGGGGATCTCAAGGTGACTGGATCGAACGGCAACCGTAATGGCAATGACGGCCCCGCGAACGGCCGTGTGCGGCGCGGCAAGAACGGCGAAACGACCGTCAAATCGATCAATTTCGGCCCGCTCGCCACCTGGGTCGGCTTCAACCTGCGCATGGCGCAGGAGAGCGCCTTTCAGGCCTTCTCGCGTCTGTCGGCGGAGGTGGGCGAGAGCCCGGGCCGCTTCGCAACTTTGACGCTGATCGCGCGCAATCCCGGCATCAGCCAGACCGAATTGAGCCAGGCCGCCGGCCGCGACAAATCGAGCCTGACGCCGGTGGTCGAGGATCTGGTGCAGCGCGGGCTGGTCGAGCGCAAGCGGCTCGACCACGACCGCCGCGCCTATTGCCTGAACGTGACGCGCGAGGGCAAGAAAACGCTCGCCACCATGACACGCTGCGCGCGCCGGCATGAGCGCAACCTCGACCGGTTGATCGGCCTGCGCGACCGCAAGCGCTTCATCCAGATTTTGAAGAAGATCGCGGCCGGGTTTGAGTGAGTCTTCTTTTCCCTCTCCCCGCTTCGCGGAGCGAGGGAAGGGAAGCGAGATCACGACGCGGCTAATTTGTCTTAAACTTCCCCAACACCGCTTCCGGCACCGGATGCGACTTGAGATAACCTTGCGCGTCGCGCACGGTCCATACCCGCTTTTCCGAACATTCCGCGCAGAGTTCGCCCTTGAGGCTAAGTTTGTGTTCGACCTCGAAACTTGTGCGGCCGAATTTCACCGTGCTTGCGACTTCGACGTCGTCGCCGAAGCGCGTGGGTTTCAAGAAACGCGCCTGCGTGCGCACCAGCGGCCAGCCGGTGAATTCCAGATTCTTGAACATCTGAAACTTGGTCATGCCGAGCGCGGCCTCAAATAGCATCGCGGTCGCGGCGTCGAAGATGCGGAAATAGTTCGGATAATAAATGATGCCGGCGGGGTCGCAGTCGCCCCACTCGATGCGCACGATGCGGGTATTGGTGAAGGTGGTCATGTCAGGTTGGCTCTCGCAACTCGTTGTTCGGCACCGCTCTCTCTCCACCGTCATGCCCGGCCTTGTGCCGGGCATCCACGTCTATTTGTGGCCCAGCAAAGCAAACAAGTCGTGGATGGCCGGGACAAGCCCGGCCATGACGCCTTATTATCGCGGCGCCATGCGCAGCGCGCCGTCGAGGCGGATGACTTCGCCATTAAGATAACTGTTGTGAATGCAATGCAGGACCAGCGCGGCGTATTCGCGCGGCGCGCCCAGGCGCTTGGGGAAGGGCACCGAGGCGCCGAGCGAATCCTGCGTTTCCTGCGGCAGCGCCGTGAGCATCGGCGTGGCGAAAATGCCGGGCGCGATGGCCAGCACGCGAATGCCGAATTGCGCGAACTCGCGCGCCGCCGGCAGCGTCAGCGCGGCGACGCCGCCCTTCGACGACGAGTAAGCGGATTGTCCGACCTGGCCTTCGTAAGCGGCGACCGACGCGGTCGAGACGATGACGCCGCGCTCGCCGTCGGCGAGCGGCTCGGACTTTTGCAGGTCGGCGGCGACCAGCCGCATCATGTTGAAGGTGCCGATCAGGTTGATGCGGATGACGCGTTCGAAGTCTTCCAGCGGCATCGGGCCGTCTTTGCCGACGATGCGTTTGGCCGGGCCCACACCAGCGCAATTGACGAGGACGCGCGCCGGACCGTGCACGGTGGCGGCCGAGGCAATCGCGGTCTTGGCGCCTTCGGCGCTTGCCACGTCGCAGACGACCGCGATGCCGCCGATGTCCTTGGCGAGATCGTTGGCGGCTTTTTCGTTCACGTCGAACACCGCGACCCTGGCGCCGGCCGCCGCCAGCGCGCGCGCGGTCGCCGCGCCCAGGCCCGATGCGCCGCCGGTGACGATGGCCGCCTGTCCTTTGATTTCCATGTCAGTTCGCTTTCGTAATTTTTACTTGCGCGCAATCGCCCCGACGCTCGGCGGCTGCCGGTAAAGCTCTTCCGCCAGCGCCGCGCGGCTTGCCAGCACCGCGCGCTGATTGATCGAGCCTTTGTCGGTCATTTCGCCTTTATCCATCGACGGCGGTTCCGCCATCAGCAGCAAGCGCGCCACGCGCGTCGAGGAACCCTGGCTCGCGGCGGCCAGCGTTGCCGTCAGCTCCGCGAATTTGCCGCGCACCGGCGGTGCTTCGATGACGGCGGCAGGCGCAGTATCTGCGCCAAGACCCGCGAGCTTGCGGCAAGCCTCGATATCGGGAAACACCAGCGCGCCGACAAAGTCGCGGTCGGCGCCGGTAAACACCACGTCGCGCGCATAAGGCGCGAAATGATCGATGAAACGCGCGCGCAACGGCCCGACGCTGACCCAGGTGCCGGTATTCAATTTGAAATCTTCCGCGATGCGGCCGTCGAACAGCAGGCCTTTGCCGGGATCGTCCGGGTCGGCGAATTTGAGCGCGTCGCCGATCTTGTAGAAGCCTTCTTCGTCGAAGGCATCGCGCGTGTGGCTCTCCTGCCGCCAATAACCGGGCGTGATGTGCGGACCGCGCAAGCGCGCTTCCAGCTTGCCGGCATTCGGCACCAATTTGAGTTCGGTGCCGGGGAAAGGAAGACCGATATTGCCCGGGCGGCCGAAGTCGAACGTGCAGGCGATGGCCGATGGCGCGGTTTCGGTCGAGCCGAGCGACGACACGAAGATAATACGTTCGCCGGTGGTCGCGACGGCCATCTCGGTCAGTTCGTCCCAGGTGGTCTGGTTCAGACTGGCGCCAGCGTAAAACAAAACCTTCAGGCGCGAGAAGAAATTTCGGCGCAAGGCTTCGTCGGCGCGCAGATGCGGCACCAGCGCCTCGTAACCTTTCGGCACATTGAAATAGATCGTTGGCGCGATGTCGCGCAGATTGCGCGCGGTCTTGGGTGCGCCCGGCGGCGTCGGATTGCCGTCGTCGATGTAAAGCTGGCCGCCATTGACCAGCACCAGATTGAAATTGTGATTGCTGCCGAAGGTGTGGCTCCATGGCAGCCAGTCGACCACCACCGGCGGCTCGTCCTGCACGAATTGAAAACCGGACGCGATCATGGTCTGATTCGAACACAGCATGCGCTGCGTGTTGATCACCGCCTTCGGCGTGCCGGTCGAGCCCGAGGTGAACAGAAATTTGGCGATGGTGTCGGGCGTCGCCTTGGCGCTGGCTTGCGCGACGCCGGCATCGTCTCGCGCGCCCATCAGATCGGCGAACGTGGTCGTCGGCCGGTCACCGAGCGGATTTTGCGTCACCACCAGTTCGATGTCGTCCGGCACCGCCGCATAAAGCGCCTTAGCGAATAGGAGGCCATCGGCGGCGAACACCATGCCGGGCGTAAGCAGTTCGACGATCATGCGTAGTTTGCCGAAGTCGCTCGACATCAGCGAATAGGCCGGCGACACCGGCGCATAGGGAATGCCGACATGCATGGCGGCGAGCGCCAGCAATGCATGTTCGATACTATTGCCGGAAACGATCACAATGGGCTTGTCGGCCGACAGCCCGCGCCGCAGCAGCGCCGCGCCGATGCGCTTCACTTTCTCCAACGCCTGCGCGTAAGTCACCGTGCGCCATTGATCCTGCGAACCGCGCTGCGCCAGAAAAACGCGCTCGGGCGCCGTCCTGGCCCAGTGCTCCAGCGGCTCACTCAGGTTGGCGTGATAGGGGCCGAGCGCCTGCGAGGCGCGGATCAGCAATTCGCCGTTGGCGCGGCGCTCGACCACGGTGTCGAGTGTGCCGAGCTTGACCGTGCGCAGCGGCGCGGCGGCGGGTCTGGCCATGGCGGTCGGTGCCGGCATTTCGTCCCAAACTTCTTAATTGTTGTCCTGGACAACAATACCGCGCTTGTGCGGCGCCGCTCAAGCGTATCTCAATCCCTGACGGCAAACAGCGCTATTCCGGCCTTGTCACCTTGTTGGCGCGGCCTTCCAGAAACGCCGTCAGCCGGCTTTTCGCCTCCGGGTCGGCCTGCGCAATCGAGGAAATCAGCGCCTCGATGGCATAGCCGCCGGCCGGGTCGGTCTCGGCGATGCGCGGCAGAATGTGGGTAATGGCGAAATTGGTGAGCGCGGTATTGCCGGCGATGCGCTCGGCCAGTGCCAGACCTTTGGCAAAGCCCTCGCCTGGCTCGGTGAGATACGTGGTCAGCCCCATGGCGTGGCCGTCCTCGGCCGAATAGGTGCGCCCGGTCAGCATCATGTCCATCATGCGCGCGACGCCGATCAATCGCGGCAGCCGCACCGAACCGCCGCCGCCGACATAGATGCCGCGCGAGCCTTCCGGCAGGCCGTAATAGGCGTTGCGCTCGGCCACGCGCACATGCACCGCCGCTGCCAGTTCCAGCCCGCCGCCGACCACGGCGCCATGCAGCACCGCGACCACCGGCACCTTGCCAAACTGAATCTTGTCGAACACGCGATGCCACATCGAGGAATGCGAAATGCCTTGCGCGATATTGCGCGTCTGCAATTCACTCAGATCGAGGCCGGCGGAAAAATGCTCGCCTTCGCCATGCAACACCACCGCGCCGATGTCTTCCGGCAAAGAAGTGAAGAAAGTCTCCAGCCCCAGTACGGTGGTGTCGTCGAGCGCATTGCGCTTGTGCGCGCGCGAAAGCTTGACGATGGCGACGTTGCCTTTGCGCTCGGCGCTGAGCGAAGCGGGCAGGCTGAAGGCAAAGCCGGCGGCGGAATGGCTCATGAGGACACGATGTGATCGGCGGTCACGACCCGGACCCCGGCGATTGCGAAGCTCTTGCGGGTTTCATCCATCGAACCGTTGATGTCAATGCCGCGGCACGCGTCCTCGACGACGATGGCCTCAAATCCCTCGCGCCGCGCGTCCTCGGCCGAATAGCGGACGCAGAAATCGAAGGCCAGTCCGGTCATCACGACCCGCCGCAAACCGCGTTCGCGCAGATAGCCGGACAGTCCCGTCGGGGTCGTGTGGTCGTTTTCATAAAAAGCCGAATAGGAGTCGATTGTCGGGCGGAAGCCCTTTCGCAGTACCAGTTCGGCCTGCGGAAGTTCGAGGTCGGCGCGTAGTACCGCGCCCGAGCTGCCCTGAACGCAGTGGTCGGGCCACAGCACCTGTGGACCGTAAGGCATCGTGACGACCTCGAAAGGTTTCTTTCCGGGATGACTCGATGCGAAGGATTGGTGGCCCGGCGGATTCCAGTCCTGCGTCAGCACGACGTGCTCGAAATTTTGCGACAGGCGGTTGATCACAGCGACTACGCGGTCGCCCTCCGCTACGGCGAGCGCTCCGCCCGGGCAGAAATCGTTCTGCACGTCGACCACCAGCAAGACGGCGTCTTTATTCGTTGCCGGAATGGCGGCCATGTTCATTCCACCTCATACACGTCAAGCCGCACGGCGCGTGCTTCGCGCTGCCCGCGCGCGATCGCCAGAATGCGGTTCATCCATTCGACGTCTGCGCCCGAAGTTTCAAACCGCATTAGCGTGCGAAAATAGTAGAGCGATGGATCGACCTTGTCGCCACGCGCCAGCGCTTCCAGCACCGCTGGCGGTCCGTGACGCAGACCTTCGCTCGATACCAGGATGCGGTGGCCCGCCTCGCTCTCGATAGTATAGCGCGCCTGAATATCGGCGGCGCCGTCGGCGCGGATGATCTGCCAGTCGGCCCCGCCCGGCAGCACGCGGCCGTTGAGCTTGCGCCCGCTCACAGTGCCGCCGACGATATCGATAATGCGGCGCTCGCCATAGGGCGTCGCGCCCAGGTTCATGGTCCCCGCCAGTTCGGCGTGGATGGTGAAAATCGGCTCAGGCCCCGTGAGCGCCATCAATGGTTTGAACTCCTACATATCGCGTTTGGCCATTTGACCCTGTCCGTGCCGAGCCGTAAATACGGAGCCGCAACCGGGAAGCATCTTTATGGCGCGTATCAGCAATCTGGCCGAGGCCATTTCCGCCAATGTCCGCGACGGCGACACCGTCGCGCTCGAAGGTTTCACCCACCTTATTCCACATGCCGCCTGCCACGAAATCATCCGGCAGGGCCGCAAAAATCTCACGCTCATCCGCATGACGCCCGACCTCGTTTACGACCAGTTGATCGGCATGGGCTGCGTCAAGAAGCTGGTCTTCTCGTGGGGCGGCAATCCGGGCGTCGGCTCGCTGCATCGCTTCCGCGACGCCATCGAAAAAGGTTTTCCGCAGCCGCTCGAAATCGAGGAGCATTCGCACGCTGCCATGGCCAATGCCTATGAGGCGGGCGCTGCCGGTCTGCCCTGCGCGATCTTTCGCGGCTATATCGGCGGCGATCTGCCGAAGGTAAATGCCAAGATCAAGCGCGTCACTTGTCCCTTTACCGGCGAAGAACTCGCTGCCATTCCGGCGCACCGGCCCGACGTCGCGGTGATCCATGCGCAGCGCGCCGACAAAGCCGGCAATGTCATGATCGAAGGCGTGCTCGGCGTGCAGAAGGAAGCCGTGCTGGCGTCGAAGCGTTCGGTGGTGACGGTCGAGGAGATCGTCGACGAACTGCCGGAGCGCAGCCTCAACGCCGTGGTGCTGCCGCATTGGACCGTCGGCCATGTCGTGGCGGTGCCGGGCGGTGCCTTCCCGTCCTATGCGCAGGGCTATTACCCGCGCAACAATAATTTTTACAAACAGTGGGACGAGATCGCGAAAGAACGCGACAGCTTCATGGCCTGGATGAAAGACAATGTGCTGGCGAAAGGCCCCGACGCCTTTGCGCAATATGCGCGCCGGCACAAAGCGGCGGCGGAGTGACGATCATGCCCGATTACAAATCGAACGAAATGATGACGGTGGCGGCGGCGCGCGCCCTAAAGAACGACGACATCTGTTTTGTCGGCATTGGCCAGCCTTCGGCGGCCTGCAATCTCGCCCGTCTCACGCATGCGCCGGACATCACCCTGATCTACGAATCCGGTACGCTTGCTACCAAGCCGACAATTTTGCCGCTCTCCATCGGAGACGGCGAATTGTGTGAGACCGCGATCACCACCGTGTCGGTGCCGGAGATGTTCCGCTACTGGCTGCAAGGCGGCCGCATCAAGGTCGGATTTCTCGGCGGCGCGCAGATCGACAAATACGCCAATCTCAACACGACGGTGGTCGGCCCTTACGACAAGCCGAAAGTGCGGTTGCCGGGCGGCGGCGGCGCGCCGGAGATAGCCACCTCGTGCGGCGAGATTTTCATCATCATGGCGCAGGGCAAGCGCTCCTTCGTCGATAAGCTCGATTTCGTCACCTCGATCGGCCATGTGAGTGGCGGCGACTCGCGGCAAAAGCTTGGCGTCAAAACCAAAGGTCCGACCAAGCTGATCACTGACTTGGCCATCTGGGCGCCCGATCCGGAAACCAAAGAGATGACGGTGGTCTCGATTCACCTCGGCGTCACACGCGAGCAGATCCAGGAAAATACCGGCTGGCCGGTGAAATACGCCGCCAAGGTGGAAGAGACGCCGGCGCCGACCGTGCAGGAACTCGACGTCTTGCGCGAGTTGCACGCGCGCACCGCCCGCGCGCATGCGGCGTAAGCGATGGCGGACTCGCCTATATATCTCCGGTCATTCCGGGACCGCGCGTCAGCGCGGAACCCGGAATCCAGATAAGGACGACAGAGTGGATAGCTGGATTCCGGGTTCGCGCCTTCGGCGCGCCCCGGAATGACGGCAAAAGAGGATTAAAAATGCGTGATGTTTTCATCTGCGACGCCGTGCGCACACCAATCGGCCGCTATGCCGGCTCGCTCGCCAAAGTGCGTACCGACGATCTCGCCGCGGTGCCGATCAGGGCGCTTGTTGCGCGCAACTCCAAAGTCGATTGGGACAAGCTCGAAGAAGTCTATTATGGCTGCGCCAACCAGGCCGGCGAAGACAACCGCAACGTCGCGCGCATGGCGCTGCTACTCGCCGGGCTGCCGCAGTCGGTGCCGGGGGTGACGCTGAACCGGCTGTGCGCATCCGGCATGGAAGCGGTCGGCACCGCCGTACGCGCAATCCGCGCCGGCGAAATGGAATTCGCCATCGCCGGCGGCGTCGAATCGATGACGCGCGCGCCCTTTGTGCAGGGCAAGGCGCAGGAGGCGTTTTCCCGCAGCGCCGAGATTTACGACACCACCATCGGCTGGCGCTTCATCAATCCGCTGATGAAAAAGCAATACGGCGTCGATGCCATGCCGGAGACCGGCGAGAACGTGGCGGAAGACTTCCAGGTCACGCGTGCGGATCAGGATGCATTTGCGCTGCGCTCGCAGCAGCGCGCCGGCAAGGCGATGGCTTCGGGTTATTTCGCCAAGGAAATCGTGCCGGTCGAAGTCGCCGGCCGCAAGGGCGACGTGATCAAGGTCGATACCGACGAACACCCGCGTCCCGACACCACGCTCGAACAGTTGGCCAAGCTCAAGACGCCGTTTCGCCAGCCCGGCACGGTGACGGCCGGCAATGCTTCCGGTGTCAATGACGGCGCGGCGGCGATGGTTATCGCTTCCGAAGCGGCGGTGAAGGCGCATGGGCTGACGCCGCGTGCGCGCGTGCTCGGCATGGCCTCGGCGGCGGTGCCGCCTCGCATCATGGGCATCGGCCCCGTTCCCGCGACGCAAAAGCTGATGGCGCGCCTTGGACACAAAATCGGCGATTACGATTTGATCGAGATCAACGAAGCCTTCGCATCGCAGTCACTAGCCTGCATGCGGCAGCTCGGGCTTGCCGACGACGCGGCGCAGGTCAACCCGCATGGCGGAGCGATCGCGCTCGGCCACCCGCTCGGCATGTCGGGCGCGCGGCTGGCATTGACGACGGTGCACGGTCTGGAGGAAAACGGCGGCAGGCTGGCGCTCGCCACGATGTGCGTCGGGGTCGGGCAGGGCGTGTCGATCGCGCTCGAGCGGGTCGCTTAAGGAAAAAGGACATAGAATGTCGCTGATTTATCCGACCAAGAGCCTGGAGAATTATCCCGCGCATCTCAGCCCGGGCTATCGCTCGACCATCAAACGCTCGCCGTCGAAGCCGCTGATGATCGTGCCGCACACGCTGTCGGAACTGACCGGCCCGGTCTACGGCCACGACACCATCCAGGAAGGCGACAACGACCTCACCAAGCAGCACAAAGGCGAGCCACTTGGCGAGCGCATCATCGTGCACGGCCACGTGCTCGACGAGGACAAGCGGGCGGTGCCGAACGCGCTGGTCGAACTGTGGCAGGCCAATGCCTGCGGCCGTTACGTTCATATCGTCGATCAGCATCCGGCCCCGCTCGATCCGAACTTCACCGGCGCCGGCCGCGCCATCACCGACTCAAAGGGCTACTACAAATTCATCACGGTGAAGCCGGGGGCCTATCCGTGGGGCAATCATCACAATGCCTGGCGTCCGAACCACATTCACTTTTCCGTCTTTGGTCATTCCTTCCTGTCGCGCCTGGTCACCCAGATGTATTTTCCCGGCGACTATCTCTTCCCCTACGACCCGATCTTCAATTCGGTGGTGGATGAAAAAGCGCGGCAACGCATGGTCTCGACCTTCGATCTGGAAAACACCGTGCCGGACTGGGCGCTCGCCTTCCGCTTCGACATCGTGCTGCGTGGCCGCGATGCCACCCCGCTCGACAACGACGAACACTAGAAAAGAGACACGCGCACGATCCCGAAAAGTAGGAACCGGTTTTCGGATAAGATCATGCGCAGAGGAAAAAACTAATGTCCGAGATCACGCCTTCACAGACCGTCGGTCCGTTCTTCGCCTATGGCCTCGCGCCCAAGGGGCGCTGCGAATGGGACCCGAACGGCAGCTATAGCTGGAAGAACACGGTCGAATCCAATCTGGTGACGCCGGACGTTTCGGGCTCGCGCATCCGCATCGAAGGCGCCGTGCTGGACGGCGATGGCCTGCCGATCAACGACGCCATGATCGAAATCTGGCAGGCGGACGCGCAAGGCCGCTACGCCACCCCTGGCGCCAACCGCGCCATTCCGAATACCAAATTCAAGGGCTTCGGCCGTTCCGCCACCGACAAGAATGGCGTCTATGCCTTCGACACCATCAAGCCGGGCGCGGTGGAAGGGCCCAAGGGCAAGCCGCAGGCGCCGCATGTCGTGGTCTGCATTTTCTCGCGCGGCATGTTGCGGCAGATCTACACGCGGCTCTATTTCTCGGACGAGGCCGCCAATGCCGCCGATCCGATCCTGAGCATGGTCCCGGAAGATCGGCGCGGCACCCTCGTTGCCCACAAGCAGGCCGGCACCGAACCGCCGCTCTACCGCTTCGACATCCGCGTGCAGGGCGGCAACGAGACGGTGTTCTTCGAGGTCTGAGGCGGGGCGTCGCCCAATAGCCGGCCAAGAACGCGCCGAAATCCCAATTAAGCTGCCGAACTTGCGCGCCATTCCGGCGTGTCCTGACGGCGGGGGCTACCCAACATTGCCCACGAATTTGCTCAATTTTGCCCACTAATTTAGCTATCGATCACAACAGTAGAGTTTCTTGGTTTTGGAAATGCTTATTTTAATGCATTTTCTCCATTTAAACGTGCCCACCCACTCTGCCCATCTTTATGTGGGCGATTTTGTGGTTGACGCGAAAACCTCCCGCTGGTTCGCTATCCGATACACGGCCGATCAGAGCCGGTTTTTGAGGGATAGATCCAAGGACGGCGTCATGAACGAAGTCATCCTCCAGGAGATCAGCGAATTCTGCCGCCAACGGGGCCTCGCCGAATCCACCTTCGGCCGCCGTGCCGTCAATGACGGCAAGCTCGCCAGCCGCCTGCGCAATGGCGGGCGCATCACCACCGATACGCTCGAGCGCATCCGCGCGTTCATGACCGCGAGTCATGAAACCGCCCCCGCCCGCCGCCGCATGCTGTTCGATGCCCCCGTTACGCAATCGCTTCCCGTCATCAAGCCGCAGGCGCCCTCCATGGCCACGACCAATCAGGCGGGCGACGATCCGCAGCGCAATTTCCGTTTCTTCGACAACCGGCAGAAATATCTGCTGTTCGTGAACACCTGCTCGGAGAAATGGGAAGTCGCGCAACGCGTCAGCCTCGAACTGACCAACATGCATCCGCGCCCGCCGGCGGTGCGCGTATTCGACGCCGGCGTCGGCGACGGCTCGGTGCTGGCGCGCGTCATGCGCTCGATGCACGACAAGTTTCCGACCATGCCGTTCTATGTCGTCGGCAAGGAAATCAGCCTCGAGGACGTCCGTCTCACGCTGCACAAGATGGCCGACCGCTTCATCGAACATCCCTCGACGGTGCTGGTGCTGACCAACCTCGCCTACGCCGAAGCGCCGTGGCTCGCCGCCAAGTCGCTGTCCGCCGCCACCAGCATGATCTGGAAAGAGCTGGCGATGGACGGCAACACCGCGCATTCCTTCGAGGAGCAGATCACCGCGCTCGAACCTTTCCTGGCCGATAGCTGGAAAGCCAAGGTTTCGCCCAAGAGCGGCAACCCGGTCTATGAGCGCCCGGTCGTGCTGGTGATTTATCGCAACGACCACCGCTTCCTGCTCGATCAGGTGATTCCGAAGCCGGGCGGCTCGGTCGCCGACTATGACCTTGTCATCGCGTCGCAGCCTTACCGCGCCCGCGCTTCGCTCGAATTCAAGGCCAAACGTGTGCTGGCGCCGCTCGCCCGCGCGCTCGGTCCCGGCGGCCGCATGATCGCGATCCAGTCCTACGGTCATGACCCGGCGATGGAGATCATCCACAAGGTCTGGCCGGACGACAATCCCTTCGTGCATAGCCGCCACGATCTGCTCAAGGAAACCAAGCACGAACTGGGCGCGGCGGCGCGCGACCTGAACTTCAACGCCTATTCCGACCAGCGCTCGTTGTTTCGCTATGAAATGCACACGCTGCCGTCGGAAGTGTCCTCATCAATCGGAACGTCTACACTGCTCGCCGCCTGGAACGCGGCGGTCTATGTCGCGCAGGTCGAGGACGACCGCCTGTCCGACGTCAACAGCGACCGCCGCTATATCGAAGCGACGCGTGACGTGTTGCAGGAGCATGGCGGCCTCTGGTTCTACGACGAATCCTTTGTGATCTCCCGCCGGCGGGAGTAGGCGCATGGGCGCAAGCCTCGCCAACACGGCCGCCAAGGAAGAACTGAACCCGCCGGGGCGTACCGCCTTCGCGCAGCGTTTCTCGATCGAGGCCACGCGTCCTGGCCCTGCGGAAATCGCCACGCTTGCATCCACGCTGGCGCCCGGCACGCAGGTTTATCTTTCGGCGGTGCCGAGCCTGGACAGCGCCGAACTGGTCGGCGCCGCGAAAGGCTTGGCGAAGGCAGGCCTTGAGCCGATCGCGCATATCGCGGCGCGCCGCCTCGCCAGCGCCGGCCAACTGAACGAATTACTGAGAAGCCTCACCGGCGAAGCCGGCATGCGACAATTGCTGGTGATCGGCGGTGACGTCGAGCCAAGCGGGCCTTTCACCGACGCGCTGGCGGTGATCCAGAGGGCGGCCTTGCGCGAAGCCGGCATTACCGAAATCGGCATCGCCGCCTATCCGGAAGGGCACAGCCACATTTCGCCCGCTCGGCTGGAAGCGGCGCTCGACGAAAAAACCGCCAGCGCCATCGCGCTCGGCCTCAAGGTCCACATCGTGAGCCAGTTTTCCTTTTCGCCCGAACGGGTGCTGGCCTGGCTCAAGCAACTGCGCGGCTGCGGCATCGCCACGCCGGTGAAAGTCGGCATGGCCGGGCCGACCAGCGTGCCCGCGCTGCTGCGTTATGCGAAACGCTGCGGCGTCGCCGCCTCGCTGCGCGGGCTGATGAGCGGGGTCGCCTCCGGCCTGATCGGTTATGTCGGGCCCGACCGCATTATCGAGACGCTGTCGGTTCCCGGCGCGCAGGCGGAAGAACTCGGCGACATCGCGCCGCATTATTTTTCCTTCGGCGGGGTAGTTGAAACTGTAGCCTACGCATGCGAAGCGGCACGCCTGACGCCGCCGCACGATCATGCTAAGGCTCATCCAAACTAGCGTTGCGGCCGCTTAAAAATCGCGGCTACCGGAGGAAACAATGACCCAGAGAACCAAGCCGCCTTTCCGCGCCGACCACGTCGGCAGCATTCTGCGCACCGCGCCGTTGAAAGACGCGCGCGCCAAGCGCGAGAAAGGCGAAATCACCGCGGCCCAGCTCAAGGAGGTGGAAGACCGCGAGATCGAGAAGATCATCAAGAAGCAAGAAGAGGTCGGTCTCAAGGCGATCACCGATGGCGAGTTCCGCCGCTCGTGGTGGCACTTCGATTTCTACAGCATGCTCGATGGCGTCGAATTGTATGAGCTCGACCACGGCATCCAGTTCCACGGCGTGCAGACCAAGATGCAAAGCATCAAGGTCACCGGCAAGATCGGCTTCTCCAATCATCCGATGATCGAGCACTTCAAGTTCCTGAAAGCGCACACCAAAGAAACGGCGAAGATGTGCATCCCGGCGCCGTCGACCTTCCACTTTCGGCTTGAGCCGGGCGCGGTCACCAAAAATGTCTACGTCAGCCGCGACGCCATCTTCGACGATCTCGCCGTCGCCTATCAGAACGCCATCAAGGCCTTCTACGCCGCCGGCTGCCGCTACCTGCAATTCGACGACACCGCTTGGGCCTATCTCTGCTCGGAAGCGGAATTGAAGAAGGCGCGCGAGCGCGGTCTCGACGTCGATCACTTGCAGGACACCTACACCAAGTGCATCAACAAGGCGCTTGAAGCCAAGCCCGCCGACATGGTCATCACCACCCATGTCTGCCGCGGCAATTTCCGCTCGACCTTCATTTCGTCGGGCGGTTACGAGCCGGTGGCCGAAAGCCTGCTCGCCAAGTGCAATTACGACGGCTACTTCCTGGAATACGACAGCGACCGGGCCGGCGGCTTCGAGCCGCTGCGCTTTTTGCCGAAGGGCAACAAGCTGGTGGTGCTCGGCCTCGTCACTTCGAAGTCGGGTGCGCTCGAGCCGCGTGCCGACATCAAGAAGCGCATCGCCGAAGCCGAGAAGTTCGTCGCGCTCGAGCAGCTTTGCCTGTCGCCGCAATGCGGCTTCGCCTCGACCGAGGAAGGCAATGTGCTGGCCGAGGACGAGCAGTGGGCGAAGCTCAAGGCAATCGTCGAGATTTCGCAGGAAGTGTGGGGGAAGTAGCTTCACTTATCCCTCCTCGAAGACGGGGAGGGATAAGAAAACATCGGGAGCCCACCAATGTCCCAACGAACCAAGCCACCGTTCCGCGCCGATCACGTCGGCTCACTGCTGCGTCCGCCCGCGCTGAAGAATGCGCGCGCCAAATTCGTCAAAGGCGAAATCGACGCGGCCGCGCTCAAGGCGGTGGAAGACGACGCCATCAAGAAGGTCATCAAGAAGCAGGAACAAATCGGCCTGCAACTCGCGACCGACGGTGAGTTCCGGCGTTCCTGGTGGCATTTCGATTTCTTCAAAGGTCTGGCCGGCGTCGATCTCATCCCGGCGCCGCCGATCAAGTTCCACGGCGTCGAAACCAAAAGCGAAGCCATCAAGATCAACCGCAAGATCGACTTCGCCAGCCATCCGCATATCGAGCATTTCAAATTCCTGAAAGCGAATTGCAGCGTCGTGCCGAAGATGACCATCCCGGCGCCCTCGACCTTTCACTTCCGTCAAGGCCGCGCGATGGTGAGCAAGGAGGCCTATCCGAACCTCGACAATTTCTTCGCCGATGTCGGCGCCGCCTGGAACAAGGCGATACGCGCTTTCTACGACGCCGGCTGCCGCTACCTGCAACTCGACGACACCGCCTGGGCGATGATCTGCGACCCGAAAGAGCGCGAGGGCTCGAAGGCCCGCGGCGACAATCCCGACGCGCTGCCGGCGATCTATGCCGAGGTCACCAATGCGGCGCTGAAAAATAAGCCGGCCGACATGACCGTCACCATGCATTCCTGCCGCGGCAATTTCCGCTCCACCTGGATCGCGCAAGGCGGCTACGAATTTGTGGCCGAGCAATTGCTCGGCAAGACCAATCTCGATGGCTACTTTCTGGAATACGACACCGATCGCGCCGGCGGCTTCGAGCCATTGCGCTTTTTCCCGAAGGGCGAGCGGCAGCTCGTCCTCGGTCTTGTCTCATCCAAGACCGGCGCGCTGGAATTGAAAGACGACATCAAGAAGCGCATCGAGCAGGCGACTAAATATGTAGCCCTCGAACAGCTTTGCCTGTCGCCGCAGTGCGGCTTCTCCTCGACCGAGGAAGGCAATGTGCTGGCCGAGGATGAGCAGTGGGCGAAGTTGAAGATGATCGTGGAGCTGTCGAAAGAAGTTTGGGGCTGACTTATCCCTCCCCCGCAAAGCGGGGGAGGGATAAGTAAGAAAGGGAAATTTAATTCTAATGCCCCCACGCACCACACCGCCCTTCCGCGCCGACCACGTTGGCAGTCTGTTGCGCACTGCGCCACTCAAAGACGCCCGCGCCAAACACGCAAAAGGCGAAATCACGCCGGCGCAACTCAAGGAAATCGAAGACCGCGAAATCGCTGCTGTGATCAAGAAGCAGGAAGACGTCGGCCTTAAATCGGTGACCGACGGCGAATTCCGCCGCGCCTTCTGGAATTACGACTTTCTCGGCGAACTCGATGGCGTCGAAGCCTATCTCGGCGAACGCAAAATAAAATTCCAGGGGCCAAACCCGAAGCCGATGATGCTGCGCGTCACTGGCAAGCTCGGTACGTTCCCCGGCCATCCGATGCTGGAGCATTTCAAATTCGTCAAAGCGAATACCCGCGCCACGCCGAAGATGACTATCCCGTCGCCTTCGTCGCTGCACTTCCGTTATGGCCGCGACGCCGTGCCGGAAAGCATCTATCCGGAGATGAGCGAGTTCTACCGCGATCTCGGCCAGAGTTATCGCAGGGCGGTGCGTGCCTTCGCCGATGTGGGCTGCCGCTATCTGCAACTCGACGAGGTGAATTTCACTTATCTGTGCGACCCGAAATTGCGCGAGCAAGTCGCCAACCGCGGCGACGATCCCGGGAAGTTGCCGACGATCTATGCCGACATGATCAACGCTGCGATTTCGGACATTCCCTCCGATATGACGATCACGATGCATCTGTGCCGGGGCAATTTCCAATCGACCTTCGTCGCATCGGGCGGCTACGAGCCGGTGGCGGAAATCCTGTTCAACAAGATCAACGTGCACGGCTATTTCATGGAATACGACTCGGAGCGCGCCGGCGGCTTCGAGCCGCTGCGGCTGGTGCCGAAGGGCAAGACGGTGGTGCTCGGGCTGGTGACCTCGAAGTCGGGCACACTCGAATCCAAGGACGAACTCAAGCGCCGTATCGATCAGGCGGCGAAATTCATCCCGCTCGAGCAGCTTTGCCTGTCGCCGCAATGCGGCTTTGCCTCGACCGAGGAAGGCAATATCCTCGCCGAGGACGAGCAATGGGCCAAGCTTGCTATGATCGTCGAAGTGGCGGAGGAAGTGTGGGGGTAGTTACACCCCGCTCATTCCCGCAAAAGCGAGAATCCAGATAAGCCAAAAAGCACTGGGTTCCCGCTTTCGCGGGGACGAACGGAAGAGACGCAGGGAGCGACACCAATGTCCCAAAACACCAAGCCGCCCTTCCGCGCCGACCACGTCGGCAGCCTGCTGCGTCCGGCCGCGCTGAAAGACGCGCGCGACAAATTCGCCAAGGGCGAGCTGGGCGCCGGCGTGCTCAAGCAAATCGAGGACCGAGAGATCGAACGCGTCATCAAGAAGCAGGAAGAGGTCGGCTTGAAGTCGGTGACCGACGGCGAATTCCGCCGCTCCTGGTGGCATCTCGATTTTCTCTGGGGCCTCGACGGCGTCGAGCGGCATGTGATGGACGCCGGCGTTGCCTTTGCCGCGGTCACCACCCGCAACGAGGGCGTCAAGGTCACCGGCAAGCTCGGCTATTCCAGCCATCCGATGATCGATCATTACAAATTCGTCGCCGCTCACACCAAACGGACGCCGAAGATCACCATCCCCGCGCCGTCGGCGATTTACGGACGCCCGACGCCGACGCCGATCGATAAGAATGTCTATCCGAAGATGGACGTCTTCTTCGACGATCTGGGCCAAGCTTACAAGAAAGCGGTGCGCGCTTTTGCCGACGCCGGTTGCCGCTATCTGCAACTTGATGAAGTCTTTATAGCCATGCTGTGCGACGAAAAATATCGCGGGCAGATGAAGGCGCGCGGCGACGATCCGGAGAAGCTCGGGCCGCTCTATGGCGATCTCATCAACACCGCGATGTCGGACATTCCATCCGACATGCGCATCACCATGCATCTGTGCCGCGGTAATTATAAATCGACATTCATGGGTTCGGGCGGTTACGAGGCCGAGCAGGAAATCCTGTTCAACCAGATCAAAGTGCACGGCTATTTCATGGAGTACGATTCCGAGCGTGCCGGCGGTTTCGAACCTTTGAAGCTGGTCCCGAAAGATCGCCAGGTCGTGCTTGGCCTGGTCACCACCAAGACCGGCCAGCTCGAATCGAAAGACACTCTCAAGCGCCGCATCGACGAGGCGGCCAAATATATTTCGCTCGACCAGTTGTGCCTGTCGCCGCAATGCGGCTTCGCCTCGACCGAGGAGGGCAATACGCTGGCCGAGGACGAACAATGGGCAAAGCTGCGCATGATCGTCGAACTGGCGGAAGAAGTGTGGGGATGACTCTTATCCCTCCCCGCTTGCGGGGGAGGGTGGTCGCCGAAGGCGACCGGGTGGGGGCGATTATGCTTTTACCCCACCCGGCCGTTCGCTATTGCTCGCGTCCACCCTTCTTGAAGTCGGGGAGGGTTAAGGAAGAAGCCGCATCGCGAAGGTCGACTGATGCCCCTCAATCTCTCCGCACTCCTCTCGCACAAAATCCCCGCCGTTGCGCAAAGCTACGGGCCGAAGGATTGCATCCTTTATGCGCTCGGCCTCGGCCTGGGACAGGACCCGCTTAACAAAGACGAACTCCCATTCGTTTATGAAAAAGATTTGAAGGTGCTGCCGACCTACGCGCTGATGCAGGGCTATTCGCCGTACTGGCTGCGCGATGCCGAATTCGGCTTGACCTGGAGCCATGTCGTGCATGGCGAGCAAAGCATGACGTTGCATGCGCCGGTTAAGCCACAAGGCGACGTTATTGGCCGCACCCGCCTTGCCGATGTGATCGACAAAGGCGGAGGGCGCGGTGCGCTGATTTATTCCGAGCGCGAGATCATCGATCGCGCGAGTGGCGATTTGCTGGCGACGCTCCGGCAGACGACCTTCTGTCGTGCCGATGGCGGCTTCGGCGGTCCGCGCGAACTTAAAGTACGAAAGCCGCCGCACGCGATCCCAGACCGCGCGCCCGACCTCATTTGCGACCTGCCGACCCGGCCGGAAATGGCGCTGATCTATCGGCTGTCCGGTGACGTCAATCCGCTGCACGCCGACCCCGATTTCGCCAGGCAAGCCGGCTATCCGCGCCCGATTTTGCACGGGCTCGCCAGCATGGGCGTGGTCGGCCACGCGCTCCTGAAAACGCTGTGCGGCTACGACCTGGCGCGGCTTACTTCAATGTCGGTGCGTTTTTCCGCGCCGGTGTTCCCGGGCGAAACCATCCGCACCGAAATCTGGCAAGATAGCGCTAAAGCCGGCGGTCTTGCCTCGTTCCGCGCCCGTGTTATGGAGCGCGACGTGGTCGCGATCGATAACGGCCGCGCCGAGTTGAAGGTATAATGGGGGCATGAGCAAAGCGGCCGGGGCCTATGCCGATATCCGCGAGAGCGTGCGTGCCCTATGCGCGCGCTTTCCGGGCGAATACTGGCGCGCGCTCGACCGCGAACGCGCCTATCCGACCGGTTTCGTCAAGGCGCTGACCGAGGCGGGCTTCCTTGCCGCCTTGATCCCGGAGGACTATGGCGGCAGCGGGCTTGGTATTTCCGCCGCCGCCGCGATCATGGAAGAAGTGCATGCCGCCGGCTGCAACGGCGCCGCCTGCCACGCGCAGATGTACACCATGGGCACGATCCTGCGACACGGCTCGCCCGAACAGAAGCAGGCCTATCTGCCGCGCATCGCCAGCGGCGAATTGCGCCTGCAAGCCTTCGGCGTCACCGAGCCGACCTCGGGCACCGATACGCTGTCGCTGCGCACGACGGCGCGGTGCGAAGGAGACGACCATTACGTCATCAACGGTCAGAAGATATGGACCTCGCGCGCCGAACATTCCGACTTGATGCTGCTCTTGGCGCGCACCACCCCGAAGGAGCAGGTCAAGAAACGCACCGAAGGCTTGTCTGTCTTCCTGGTCGATATGAAGCTGGCGCGCGGATCGAGCATTACCATCAATCCGATCCGCACCATGATGAACCACGCCACCACCGAAGTGTTCTTCGACGACCTGCGCGTGCCGGCGGAAAACCTGATCGGCGAGGAGGGTATGGGCTTCCGCTATATTCTGACCGGTATGAACACCGAACGCATTCTCATTGCCGCCGAATGCATCGGCGACGCCAAATGGTTCATCGAGAAGGCTTCCGCTTACGCCAAGTCGCGCGAGTCGTTCGGGCGCCCAATCGGTCAGAATCAGGGCGTGCAGTTTCCGATCGCGCGCGCCTACGCTCAAATGCGCGCCTCCGAACTAATGGTGCACGAGGCTTGCCGCAAATACGAAGCGGGCGAGGATGTCGGCGAGGAAGCCAATATTGCAAAACTGCTCGCGGCCGACGCGTCCTGGGCCGCCGCCGACATGTGCGTGCAGACGCATGGCGGCTTCGGTTTCGCCGAGGAATACGACATCGAACGCAAATTCCGCGAAACGCGGCTGTACCAGGTGGCGCCGATTTCCACGAATTTGATTTTGTCCTACATCGCCGAGCATGTGCTGGGATTGCCAAGGTCGTATTGATGTCTCTCCCCCTCTCTGGTTTCCTCGTCGTCTCGGTCGAACAGGCCGTCGCCGCGCCGCAATGCACCTGTCGTCTGGCGGATGCCGGCGCGCGCGTCATCAAGGTCGAACGGCCGGAAGGCGACTTCGCGCGCTATTACGATCACGTCGTGCACGGCGAGAGCGCCAATTTCGTCTGGCTCAATCGCGGCAAGGAATCGCTGGTCCTCGATCTGACCCAAGACGACGACAAGGCCGTGCTGGAAGCCATGCTCGGCCACGC
The DNA here is from genome assembly GCA_035648715.1 of Pseudolabrys sp. Taxonomy (GTDB): domain Bacteria; phylum Pseudomonadota; class Alphaproteobacteria; order Rhizobiales; family Xanthobacteraceae; genus Pseudolabrys. The sequence goes on along the minus strand of DASRLA010000047.1, from coordinate 10,933 downwards.
CGATGTGTTCGTGCAGAATCTGAAACCCGGCGCGCTTGCCAAACTCGGCTTTGCAATTCCGCGCCTGCGCAAGGATTATCCGAAGCTGATCTGCGCCTCGATTTCAGGCTATGGCGAAAGCGGCCCTTTCGCGCAACGCAAGGCCTATGACCTGCTGATCCAGGCCGAGTCGGGCGTCGCCTCCGTCACCGGCGGGCGGGACGGGCCGGCGCGCGTCGGCGTGTCGATTGTCGATGTCGCCGCCGGACTCAATGCATACGAAGCGATCCTGGAAGCGTTGATCAAGCGCGGCCGCACCGGCGAGGGCACTGCGATTTCGGTTTCGATGTTCGACGCCATGGCGGAATGGATGACAGTGCCGCTCCTGCATGGCGAAGGCGGCACCCCCTTTCACCGCATCGGCCTGGCGCATTCCGGCATTGCGCCTTACGGCGTATTCAAATCGCGCGACGGCGGCGACATTCTCATTTCGATCCAGAACGACCGCGAATGGCGCATGCTGGCCGACAAGCTGCTGGGCGACGCGTCGCTCGGCACAAATCCGAAATTCGCCACCAATCCCAAGCGCGTGGAAAACCGGGGCGAGACCGATGGCATCGTGGCGGCGGCCTTTGCCAAGATGGATGTGGAGCCGCTGTCGCAGCTTTTGCAGAAAGCCGATATTGCCTTCGCCCGCGTCAACGATTGGGAATTGCTGGCGAAGCACCCGCATCTGCGACGCATTACGGTCGGCGCGCCGTCAGGGCCGGTCTCGACGCCGGCGCCGGCGCCGGTGCGCGCCGAGGAGCCGCGCGGCTACGGCGATATCCCGACGCTCGGGCAGCACAGCGAGAAAATCAGAAAAGAATTCGGCCCGCGCTAGTCCATCGCGTGGATGACTTCGTCCTCGGGCTTTGCCGGCCCGGCCTTCTTCATGGTCGAGCCGATCATCAGCACCAGCGGCACCATCACCAGCGTCAGGATCATCAGCAGCTTGAAGTCGTTGAGATAGGCGATCAGCGACGCCTGCTGCGTGATGATGCCGTCGAGCATGGCCTTGCCGGTGTCGGTCGCGAGGTTGAGCGTATTCGCCACGTCGGGAAACTGCAGTGCGTCGTTGAACGGCGTCACCTGCGCGCCGATGCGCTCGTGCATCAGCGTGGTCTTGCTGGTCAGGTTGGCGATCATCATCGAAATGCCGATCGAGGAACCGATGTTGCGCACCAGCGTCGTGATGGCGGCGGCGCCGTTGCGCATCTGTCCGGGCAGCGTCAGGAAGGCGACCGAAGTGATCGGCACGAACAGCAGGCCGAGGCCGACACCCTGCACGATGCTGGTCACCACGATGGTGGTCTGCGTAACGTCGAGCGACCATCCGGTCATCTCGTACAGTGTACCGGCGGTCAGCAGCAGGCCGAACAGAATGAGATTGCGTGTCTCGGTGAGCCGCATCAGTCGCGGCGCCATCATCATGGTAAGCAAGGTACCGACGCCGCGCGAGCCGAGCAGGAAACCGGCGGTCTGGATCGGATAGCCGAGCAGGTTCTGCATGAACGGCGTCACCAGCGCCATGGTGCCGAACAGCACCACGCCGATCACCACCATGAAGACGCAGCCAGACACGAAATTGCGGTCCTTGAACATGGCGAAATTAATGAAGGGCTGCTGTGTCGTCAGCGAATGCGCGAAGAAATAATAGAAGCCGGTCGCAGACACGATGGTCTCGATCCAGATTTCGGCCGCGCCAAACCAGCCGACCTGCTCGCCGCGGTCGAGCAGCAATTGCAGCGAGCCGATGCCGATGGCGAGCGCGATAAAGCCGAACCAGTCGAAGCGCAGATGCTTCTGATGGTCGGTCTCTTCCATGAAAAAGATCATGCCGATCACGGTCAGGATGCCGATCGGCAGGTTGATCAGAAACACCCAGTGCCAGGAATAATTATCGGTCAGCCAGGCGCCGAGCGTCGGGCCCATGATCGGCCCCAGCATCACGCCCATGCCCCAGATCGCCATCGCCTTGCTGCGTTCCTCGACCGAATATGAGTCGAGCATCACGGCCTGCGACAGCGGCACCAGCGCCGCGCCGGCCATGCCCTGCAGCAGGCGAAACAACACCATCTGCTCGATGTTCTGCGCCAGCGCGCACAGCAGCGAGGCGGCGGTGAAACCGGCGACGCAGATGATGAAAACTGTTTTCCGGCCGAAGCGGTCGGCCAACCAACCGACTGGCGCGGTCATGATGGCGGCCGCGACGATGTACGAGGTTAGCACCCAGTTGATCTGGTCGAGCGAAGCCGACAGCGATCCCTGCATGTAAGGCAGCGCCACATTGGCAATTGTCGTGTCGAGCGCCTGCATGATGGTCGCGGTCATGGCGCAGACCGTGATCAACATGCGACGCGGCGTCTTCCCCAACGGTGCGGTGTGGGCGGGGCTCATTACGGTTCTGAATCTCTAATTTTACTCATATGGCGATTCCACTCTCTGTTCGTTCCCGCTTATGCGGGGACAAACGGGTATTTCAGTTTGCTATTTTGCGTCCGGGTCTTTCGACACGAACGGAATGCGGCTGTGGCCGGTGTCGATTTCGATATTCACGCTCATGCCCGAGCGCAGCAGATGCGTGTCCTCGCTCTTGTCGAAGGCGATGCGCAGCGGAACGCGCTGCACGACCTTCACCCAGTTGCCGCTGGCGTTCTGCGGCGGCAGGATCGAGAACTGCGCGCCGGTGGCGGGGCTGACCGACACCACCGTGCCCTTGAAGGTGTGGTCGGGGAAACTGTCGATGTCGAGCGTCGCCTTCTGGCCGACGCGCAGATAGGTGATGTCGGTTTCTTTCGGATTGGCGTCGACCCAGGGCGCCTGATCGTCGACCACGCTGAAGATCGGCCCGCCGGCGGATACGAAACGGCCAAGCTGGATGTTGTCCACCTGGGTGGCAGTGCCGGAAATCGGCGCGCGCAGCACGGTGTGGTCGAGATCACGCTGTGCGTTGTCGAACGCGGCCTTGGCCTGCGCGTATTCGGGGAACTGCGCCATCGGCAGATCGGGATTGCCGAGCAGGGAGCTCAACGTGGTGTCACGCTGTTGCTTGGTGAACTGCGCCTGCAATTGCGCGGTCACCAGGCCGGCCATCGCGGTGTCGACATCGGCGGCGGAACCGGCCTGCGTAGTCACCAGCTTCTGCTTGCGGTCAACGTCGCGCTGCTTGAGATCGACGTTCTTCTGAGCGAGGTCGGCCAAGGTGGCAAGCGAAGTGAGGTTGCTCTTGGCCTTCTCATAATCGCTGCGCGCGGTGTCGAGCTTGGCCTGCGCCGCTTGCAGCGCCAGCCGGTAAGGCTCGGCGTCAAGCGTCAGCAATTCGTCGCCGGGATTGACGTGCTCGCCCTCGCGCACTGCGACATGCACGACCTTGCCGGACACGTCGGGCGTAATCAGCACCTTCTGCGCGCCGACATAGGCGTTGTCGGTCGAGATGTAGCGGCCGCCCATGAGATAGATGCCGCCACCGATGAGGACGGCGAGCGCCGGTAGGCCGATCAGGAGGATCTTGCGCAGATTCTTGCGCCCGTACGCGGCCAGCGAACTGGAATTCGACGGTGTCTCGGTGGCGGCATCAGGCGAAGTTTTCGATTCGGGCGCCGGGACGACTTTCAGGGTTTTGTCACTCATGAGGCTAAAACTTTTTTGGCTTGCGGTTCGGGAGAGTGCGAATATGCGCCGTTGCTGGCGATGGCGGCGCGCAGATTGTCTTTGATTCGGATGAGATCGTTCAGCATGCGTTCGATGGTCTTGCCGTCTAGACCGTCCAGCACGGTTGCCATCATGTCGGTACCGAGTTCCGCCAATTGATCGAGCAACGGCCGCGCGGCCGGCTTGAGATATAACCGGTTGGCGCGCCGGTCGTTCGGATCGGGCCGCCGTTCGATCAGGCCGTTCGCCGCCAGCCGGTCGAGCAGGCGGGTGAGCGAGATCGGTTGCAAATCGAGGATTTCGGCGAGCTCGGTTTGCTTGAGGCCTTCGGTGCGCTCGATCCGCATCAGCACCGCCCACTGGGCGCGCGAAATGCCGAACTGGCGCGCGCGCTGGTCCGCATAGGTCCGCAGCATCCTGGCTACGTCCATGATTTGAAAGGCGATTTCACGTTTGGCCGGCAACTTCGCCATATCTTTGCCCATTTGTTAGTACCGATATAATAAGTAGGCTTATAATAAGGTCAATAGCGCTTTGGATGGAGGTATTCCGCACGCAGGAGCGGGAACCGCCGGATGACGGAACCGGCGCCATCGTGCAAAGTCGCGGCCGAAAATTCGTCACTAGGGAAGAAACGAAAATGGAAATCGGATTTATTGGCCTCGGCAACATGGGACAGCCGATGGCGCGGCGGCTGATCGAGGCAGGGCACAAGCTCATCGTCTATGACACGCGCAATGACGCGGTGTCGCCGTTGGTTGCGCTCGGCGCGCAGGTCGCCTCGTCACCGCAAGATGTCGCCGACCGCGTCGAGACCGTGATGGCGAGCCTGCCTTCGCTGAAAATTTCAGAAAAAGTCGCGCTCGGTGAAGGTGGCGTGAGCTACGGCAAGAAAATCAAACGGTTCATCGACCTATCCACGACTGGCGCGCCGAAAGCCACCGAGATCGCCGCCGGCCTCGCCAAGAAAAACATCGTGCAGATCGACTCGCCCGTTTCCGGCGGCGTCGGCGGCGCTAACAAAGGCACGCTGGCGGTGATGGTGTCCGGCCCGCAAGCCGACATCGATATCGTGAAGGACGCGCTCAGCGTGTTCGGCAAAGTCTTCGTCATTGGCCACGAGCCCGGCATGGCGCAGACCATGAAGGTCGCCAACAATTTTCTCTCCGCCACGGCGATGGCGGCGACTGCCGAGGCGGTCGCCATGGGCGTGAAAGCCGGTCTCGATCCGGCGGTGATGATCGATGTCATCAATGCCGGCTCCGGCCGCACCACAGCCTCAGAGGGAAAATTTCCGCAGGCGATTTTGCCGCGCACCTTCAATTACGGCTTCGGAACCGCGCTGATGCTCAAAGACGTGCGGCTCTGCCACGAAGAGGCGAAGGCGCTTGGCACGCCCAACCACGTGATGAGCGCCGTGCTCGATCAGTGGGAGGCGACCAATGCCGAATTCGGCGGCGACACCGACTTCACCGTCATCGTGCAGATGATCGAGCGCAAGGCCGGCGTAGTGATAGGCAAGGAGAAAAAGCCATGAGCGACGATATCCACGAGGTCTTCGCCGTCCGCTACGCCACGCATGCGCGCAAGCGTTCGGAGAATTATGTGTTCGGCGATCCGCATGACGAAATGACGTCGATTGCCTATTACGTCTGGGTCATCAAGGGCGCGCACGGCACTTTCGTGGTCGATACCGGTTTTGACGAGAAGGCGGCGAAGGAACGCGCGCGCAAGATCATCAAGCCGGTCGGCGAGGGGCTGAAAGCGCTCGGCGTCGAACCGGATCACGTCGATCACATTATCGCCACACACATGCATTGGGATCACGCCGGCAATTACGACCTGTTCCCAAATGCGCGCTATCACATCCAGGATACCGAGATGGCCTACGCCACCGGCCGCTGCATGTGCCACAAGATGCTGCGCATTCCGTTCAGCGAGGACGACGTGCATGCGATGGTGAAGAAGGTCTACAACTATCGCTGCGAATTCCACGACGGCGACGACGAACTGGCGCCCGGCATCACCGTGCACAAGATCGGCGGCCACTCCAAGGGCCTGCAAAGCGTGCGGATGAAAACTAAGCGCGGATACGTCGTAGTCGCGTCGGACGCCTGCCATCTGTATTCGCACATGGATGAGGGCCGCGTGTTTCCGATCACTTATTCGGTTGGCGATACGCTCGAGGGCTACAAGACTTTGTTGAAGCTCGCCTCCTCGCGCCATCACTTCGTGCCCGGCCACGACCCGGAGGTGATGAACCTTTATCCGGCGGCGAAGGCCGGGCTGGAGGGCTGGGTCGTGCGGTTGGATGTGGAGCCGAAGGTTTAGACGCGACCCAAAGCGCGTTTACAATTTCCGTTCATTCCCGCGAAAGCGGGAATCCAGTTCTTTGGCCAAAAGCGCTGGGTCCCCGCTTTCGCGGGGACGAACGGATTTAGTCTACACCAACCCCAGTTCCCCGAACGCATCCTTGTGATGCTCGGCGCTCGCTTCCGAGAAACAGCAGAAGATGACGCGCTCCAAAGCCTTGCCTCGCGGACGCGCGATGGAAAGCTCGGACGTCACGGTGCCGACCGCGATGCGCGCGGCGAGATCGGCCGGAAAGCGATAGATGCCGGTCGAGATCGCCGGAAGGGCGATCGTCGGTAGGCTGTGCTGAACGGCGAGTTCGAGCGCGGTGCGGTAGCAACTCGCCAAGTCCCGATCCTCATTGGCCGAACCGCCAAGCCAGACCGGCCCGACCGCGTGAATAACGGCTTTGGCCCTGAGATTATAGCCATGCGTGATCTTGGCGGAGCCGGTATCGCAGCCGCCGAGCGCGCGGCATTCCTCCAATAATTCGGGACCCGCGGCGCGGTGAATGGCGCCATCGACGCCGCCACCGCCGAGCAGCGACGAATTGGCCGCGTTCACGATCGCCGCGACATCGAGCGTGGTGATGTCGGCGACATGAATCTCAAGGGCGGTGCGGCCGATTTCGGCGATCAGAGGTTCCATTCGCGTACTGTATCACCCCCGCTCCGAATAAACCTCTTCCTGCAAATCCACGCTCGAACGACTGCCGATATCGTCGTAATGCGCATCGAGAAAGCGCCGCGCCGCGCGCTGGCCGAGCTTGCGCAGCAGTTCGAGCGAGGAAAAATCGTTGCGCAGCTTCGACGACGACGACAGCCGCTCGCCCAGCCCTTCCAGCACGATGCGGTGCACATTGATGCGGCGATATTCGTTCGCCCCGGTGCCGTGCGGGATGCGGCCCTGATCGATCAGCCGGTTGACGAACTCGATGGCGCGCAGTTCGGCCATCAGCGCCGAATTGAAGGTGATCTCGTTCACCCGCCCCATGATGTCGCGCGTGCTGTGCGGAATTTTTTTGCGCACCAACGGATTGATCTGCACAATCAGCACATCTTCCGTCGCGGTCGAGCGGAAGAACGGATAGAGCACCGGATTGCCGAGATAGCCGCCGTCCCAATAGGGCACGCCGTCGATCTCGACCGCGCGAAACACCGCCGGCAGACAGGCCGACGCCATCACCGCCTCGGCGGAAATCTTGTCGTGCGGAAAAATGTGCAGCCGTCCGGTCTGCACATTGGTGGCGGCAATGTAGATCTCGCGTTTGTCCGCGCGCAGCGCGTCGAAATCGACAAAGCGTTCGATCAGATCTTTCAGCGGATTGATGTTGAGCGGGTTGAGATCGTAAGGCGAAAGATACTGCGACCAGGCCGAGAGCCAGTTGAAGGTGGGCGTACCTTCGCCGGGCAGCAGTGCGAACAACTTGTCGGTGACCGCGCGCTGCACCGCCGGCAGATCGCCGCCCAGGCTAGCGGCGCGCCAGAATTCGGCCAGACGCTTGCGTGCTTCCTCGTTGCCGCCGCGGTTCAAGCCATCGGCCAGCATCACCGCGTTGACCGCGCCGGCCGACGTTCCGGAGATGCCTTCGACCGTCAGTCGCCCATCTTCCAGCAGTTGATCGAGCACACCCCAGGTGAAAGCGCCATGCGCGCCGCCGCCTTGCAGCGCGAGGTTGATGCGCTTTTGGCCTTTCGGCTTGTCTGATTTATCGCCGCCGAAGGCGCGCGCGAGAAAATCGATCATTGAATGCCGATCACTGCGCGACCCAGCCGCCGTCGATCGAATAGGCCGAACCGGTGATGGTCGATGCGGCGTCGCTCGCCAGGAATACGGCGAGCGCGCCGATGCCATCCGGCTTGGTAAACGAATGCATCGGCTGCTTCTCCGACAGCAGCGCGATTTCCTCTTCGCGCACCGATTTGCCTGACGCCTTGGCGCGGTCGTCGATCTGCTTTTGCACCAAAGATGTGAGCACCCAGCCCGGGCAGATCGCGTTGCAGGTAATGCCGTCATTGGCCGCCTCGATCGCCACCACTTTGGTCATGCCGACGAGGCCGTGCTTGGCGGCGACGTAAGCAACCTTCTGCGCGCTCGCCACCAGTCCGTGCGCCGAGGCGATGTTGATGATGCGGCCCCATTTGCGTTTCTTCATGCCGGGGATCGCGGCGCGGATCGCGTGAAATGACGAAGAAAGATTGATCGCGATCACCGCGTCCCATTTCTCGACCGGGAAATCCTCGATATTGGCCACATGCTGAATGCCGGCATTGTTGACCAGCACGTCGAGCGCGCCGAATTCCTTTTCGGTGGTGGCGATCATCTCGGCGATCTCGCCGGGCTTGCTCATATCCGCCGGCGAATAGCGCGCCTTGATGCCGAATTCCTTTTCCAGCCCGGCGCGTTCCTTTTCGATGGCCGCCTTGTCGCCGAAACCGTTGATCATGATATTGGCGCCGTCGGCGGCGAGCGCGCGCGCGGTGGCGAGCCCGATGCCAGAGGTGGAACCGGTAACCAGTGCCGTCTTGCCTTTGAGCATGAAGTCCTCGTTCGCGTGTCGGCCGGAAGCCGGTTGTCGGGAGGCGGGCGGAACCTGCCCCTATTCTTATTGCAGTGCAATATATATGTTGTCTTTTTAGCCATTCACCCGGCTACGGGTTAGACTTGCGTTGCATACGGAGCTTTGTTTTTGGCCAAAAAATCCCACGCGCATGCGGTGTTTCCGACGCCCGGGCACGATCACGCCCGATGCGAGGCGGACGCCATCGCGCACGCCGAAGCGATCTGCGCCGCGCATAAGGAACGCCTGACGCCGATCCGCCGCCGTGTACTGGAGGCGTTGCTGGCCAGCCACGCCCCGCTCGGCGCCTATGAATTGATCGACCGGCTTGCCCAAAGCGATCCAAAAGCCGGCTCGCGTCCGGCGCCGATCACGATCTATCGCGCGCTCGATTTTCTGCGCGAGCAGGGCCTCGTCCATCGCATCGAAAGCCGCAACGCCTTCATCGCCTGCGTGCACAATCATGACAGCCATGATCCGGTGGTGTTTCTGATCTGCGAAAAATGCGGCGCGGTCGGCGAGGCCGCCTCCGCCGCCGTCGCCGACACCATCCGTAACGCTTCGCGCTCGGCTGGATTCACGCCGAAAACGCCGGTGATCGAGATCTCCGGCGTCTGCGCGCATTGTAAGGCGGCGTAATTGTCGGTTGGCGCACGGGGCCGCACCGGCTAAAGGTGTCATCGTCCGCGGAGGCGGACGATCCAGTAATCGCAAGCGCGAGTTAAGTGCTGGATGCCCGCCTTCGCGGGCATGACAATTTGAGTTGCCGGAAAAGCCCTTGTCTTCACCCGCCCCATCGTCGCCCACGCCGCATCACACCACCCGTCCGCTTGACGCCATGGCGGCTGCGATTGTCGTCGTGCTGTGCCTGTCCTGGGGCCTCAACCAGGTGGCAGTGAAACTCGCCATCCACGACATCCCGCCGCTCATGCAGGCCGCGATCCGTTCGGCGGTCGCAACGCTGCTGGTCGCGGCCTGGTGCAGGCTGCGCGGCATCCCGCTGTTTAGCCATGACGCGACGCTCAAGCCCGGATTGATGGCCGGATTTTTCTTCGGCGTCGAGTTCATGCTGATCTATCAGGGGCTGGCTTACACCACTGCCACCCGTGCGGTTCTCTTCCTCTATCTGGCACCATTCTTCGTCGTGCTTGGCGCGCGCATCTTCCTGCCGGCCGATAAATTCAGTCGGTGGCAATGGCTGGGCCTGGCGCTTTCCTTTGCCGGCATGATGGTCGCCTTCGGCTGGCCTTCGCCGGCGCTCGATCCGCGCCAGACGCTCGGCGACATCATGCTGGTGGTCGCCGCCGTATTCTGGGCCGCCACCACGCTCACCATCAAGGCAAGCAAGCTCAACGCCACCTCGCCGGAAAAGGTGATGCTGTATCAACTCGTGATCTCGGCGCCGATGATGGCGTTCGCTGCCTGGATCGGCGGCGAGACCATGACGCATTTCCCCGATGGTCAATCGATCGCCTGGCTGGCCTATCAGACGGTCTGGGTGGTGAGCGTTACCTTCGTGGTCTGGTTTGCCATCATCAAGCACTATTCGGCCAACCGCGTGTCGGCCTTCTCGTTTCTGACGCCGTTGTTCGGGGTCGCCGCCGGCCACCTGGTGATGGGCGACCCGTTGACTTTGGCCTTCATCGCCGCCGTTGTCTTGGTGGCAGCGGGGCTGATGCTGGTGAATCGGACAAAATAGGCCTCTTTCGTCCGCGTTGACCGTGCCATATTTGTCTGGCACGCCGGTGGCGGCAGGACCGCAGAATGAGCACGCAAACACGTCATAAAACGGTCGCGGTGGATGTCGGCGGCGTCACGGTCGGCGGCGGTGCGCCGATCGTCGTGCAGTCGATGACCAATACCGACACCGCCGATGTCGAGAGCACGGCGCGGCAAGTCGCGGCCTTGGCGCGTGCCGGTTCCGAACTGGTCCGCATCACCGTCGATCGCCCCGAGGCGGCGGACGCCGTGCCGCGCATCAAGGAGCGGCTGGCGCAGATGAATGTGAGCGTGCCGATCGTCGGCGACTTTCATTACAACGGCCACACGCTGCTGACCGACTATCCCGGGTGCGCCGAGGCGCTCGACAAATACCGCATCAATCCCGGCAATGTCGGATTCAAGAACAAGCGCGATCCGCAATTCACCCAGATCGTCGAGATGGCGATCAAACACGGCAAGCCGGTGCGTATCGGCGTCAACTGGGGTTCGCTCGATCAGGAACTGCTCACCAAGCTGATGGACGAGAACTCCAAGCAGCCCACGCCGCTCGAAGCGCGCGCGGTCATGCACGAAACGATGGTGCAGTCGGCGCTGCATTCGGCCGCACGCGCCGAAGACATCGGCCTG
>DASRLA010000046.1:0-163462 GCA_035648715.1 Pseudolabrys sp. | reverse complement strand
CTGTCGGAGCGGCGCGAGGACATTCCCGAACTGATCGAATATTTCATGGCGCAGATTTCGCAATCGACCGGCCTGCCGAAGCGCCGCATCGGCGAGGACGCCATGGCGGTGCTGCAATCGCATAGCTGGCCGGGCAATGTGCGCCAGTTGCGCAACAACATCGAACGGCTGATGATATTGGCCGGCGGCGAACCGGACGCCGTGCTGTCGGCCTCGATGCTGCCGCCCGATGTCGGCTCGATGGTGCCGGCGATGCCGGGCGGCAATGGCGGCGAGCAGCTCATGGGCCTGCCGCTGCGCGACGCGCGCGAAGTGTTCGAACGCGAATATCTGATTGCACAGATTTCCCGTTTCGGTGGCAACATTTCGCGCACCGCCGAATTCGTCGGCATGGAGCGCTCGGCGCTGCATCGCAAGCTTAAAGCCCTCGGTATCGGTTAGCCTGTAAAAATGTCTCGCATCGCCTACGTCAACGGCCGTTATCTCCCGCACGCGCAAGCAACCGTGCACATCGAGGACCGCGGTTTTCAATTCGCCGACGGCGTTTATGAAGTCTGCGAAGTGCGGGGAGGGCAACTCGTCGATGAGGCCCGTCACATGGCGCGGCTCGCACGTTCGCTCAACGAACTGCGCATCGCGCCGCCGATGGCGGCTTCTTCGCTTGCCGTCGTGATGCGCGAAACCATCCGCCGCAATCGCGTGCGCGACGGCATGGTTTACCTGCAAGTCACGCGCGGCGTCATGGCGCGCGATTTTCCGTTTCCGCCGCAAGGCACCAAGCCTTCGGTCGTCGTCACCGCGCGCGCCAACAATCTTGCCCGCATGGAAGCACAGGCCGCCGACGGCATTGCCGTCATCACCGTGCCGGACATCCGCTGGCAGCGCGTCGATATCAAATCGGTGGCGCTTTTGCCGAACGTCCTCGCCAAGCAGGCGGCGCGCGAGCAAGGTGCGCGCGAGGCCTGGCTGGTTGACGGCAAGGGCTTCGTCACCGAGGGCGCGTCCTCCAATGCCTGGATCGTTTCCAAAGACAACAAGCTGATCACGCGGGCGCTCGGCACCGGCATTCTCCCGGGCATCACCCGTTCCGTCGTGCTCGACCTCGTCGCGCGCCAATGCCTCCAGTTCGAGGAACGCGCCTTCACGGTCGAGGAGGCCTATGCCGCGCGCGAGGCCTTCGTCACCTCGGCCACCCAGATCGTCATGCCGGTGGTGGCCATTAACGGCCGCCCGGTCGGCAATGGCGCGCCGGGTCTGCTGGCGTCGGCGCTGCGACGCGACTATCACGGGCAGGCGGCCTTTACCTGAGCGCCCGCTGCCGGTCTGCCGAAAACCGCCCCAAATCGACACAGATCCCTTTGCTATCAGCGGCTTACCGCAGCGCCGGTGAACTAGAGCTTGCGCCCGTCAACGCGCTACCATCTAATACGGATTCTCGAAGCCGAATCCGCTGCCGCTGAGGGCGGCGGGGTCCGCGCCGTCATGCGCGGAATCAAGGCCAACGGGCAACGAATGTCTCGCGCGTTAAGACGCGAGCTGAAAAATGGAACACGGCCATGGCAGCCGAACGCGCACAAAATTTGCAAGACACATTTCTCAATCACGTCCGCAAAGCGAAAATCCCGCTCACCATCTTTCTGGTGAACGGCGTCAAGTTGCAGGGCGTGGTGACTTGGTTCGATAATTTCTGCGTGTTGCTGCGGCGCGACGGACATTCGCAGCTTGTTTACAAGCACGCGATCTCGACCATCATGCCCGGCCATCCGATTCAATTGTTCGAAGGCGGCGAGGAACCGCTGACGCCGGATAAAGCTTGAAAAGCATGAACCGGGTCTGGTCCTAATTGGAACAACGCCAGCGCGATCACGCGAGCGATCTGCTCACCCCACCGGGTGGGGAGAGTGGCCGCGCACTTGTCATTGAGCCGTGGATCAAACATCCAGCGGCGCGCAACGGCGGCGCGCGCGCGACCGCCGACACGCGCACGCCGGAAGCGCGGCTGGAAGAGGCGATGGGCCTTGCCCGCGCCATCGATCTCAATGTCGTGCAAGGCGGCATCGTCATGTTGCAAGCGGCGCGGCCGGCGACTTATGTCGGCAAGGGCAAGGTCGACGAGATCGCCGGGCTCACCAAATCGCTCGAAGCTTCCGTCGTCATCATGGATTGCCCGATCTCGCCGGTGCAGCAACGCAATCTGGAAAAAGCCTGGAACGCGAAGGTCATCGACCGCACCGGACTCATTCTGGAAATTTTCGGCCGGCGCGCGCGCACGCGTGAAGGCGCGCTACAGGTCGAGCACGCTCATCTGACTTATCAGAAGGGAAGGCTGGTTCGCTCCTGGACGCATCTTGAGCGCCAGCGCGGCGGTTTCGGCTTTCTCGGCGGACCCGGCGAAACGCAGATCGAGGCCGACCGCCGTATGCTGGAAGAACGCCTCGCGCGCATCGAGGATGAACTCGAGCGCGTCAAGCGCACCCGCAAGCTGCACCGCGACAGCCGGAAGAGAACGCCTTATCCGATCGTGGCGCTGGTCGGCTACACTAATGCCGGAAAGTCGACGCTGTTCAACCGCATGACCGCGGCTACTGTCCTGTCGGCCGATATGCTGTTTGCCACACTCGATCCGACCATGCGCGCGCTCGATCTGCCGCACGGCAACCGGATTATTTTATCCGACACCGTCGGTTTCATTTCCGATCTGCCGACCACCTTGGTCGCCGCCTTCCGCGCCACGCTCGAAGAGGTGATCGAGGCCGATGTGATCCTGCACGTACGCGATCTGTCGCACGAGGACACCGGCGCGCAGTCGCATGACGTCGAAAAAGTATTGGGCGAACTCGGCATCGAGGCGACCGATCGCCGCATCATTGAAGTGTGGAATAAGATCGACCGGCTCGACGCGGAAGGCCGCGCGCGCGTCGTCAATCTCGCCGAACGGCAGCCGGCCGAACGCCGCCCGGTCGTTGTGTCGGCCTTGAGCGGCGAGGGGCTCGGGCAGCTCATCGTCGCGGTCGAAGGACGGCTGGCCGAAACGCGCCTGACGCTCGACCTCTCGCTCGATCCGGCCGACGGCGCCGGCCTTTCCTGGCTCTATCGCCATTCCGAAGTGCTGAGCAAGGACATGGACGAGGGCGGCCGTCTGGCCGTCACCGTGCGCGCCGATCCGGAACAGGCCGCGCGCGTTCGCGCAAAATTCAGAGTGTAACCGGCGCCCGCGCGGGCGCCGGCGTTTGGCATCGCGCCGGTTATCTCAGCGCGGCCATGACGACCGGACCTAAACCCATTTCCTGAGCAAGGCCACCGGCCGAACGCATTTGGTCCTCTGACAACATTGCGATCAATGGCCGCGCGGCCGCCGCGAGCTTTTCGACCGCGGCTCCGTTGAGCACAATCGAAACCACCCGGCGGCTGACGCGCCGCACGAAGCCGACGGGCTCGGCGCGCGCCTGCTGCTGTGCGAGCGCGCGCAAGGCTGTCTCGACCGGCGGCCAATAGCGCGCCTGTTCCGGCGTCAGTTGAAGCACGTTTTTGATGCGGTCAATGTTGATTGAGGTCGAGGCTTGCGAAAGTTCCGCAGGGGCGGCAAATTCGTTGGCGTAAGTGGCCGAGAATGTCGGCAGCAAGCCGATGGTCGCGAGCGCGAATACGCCCGCGGTTACTGTCATTTTCATTTTGTCGAGCGTCCCCGCTAGAGGCTTAATGATTGTGAGCCGGACACATGACTGCAAAGTTCGTCCTTAACGCGAATGAATTGCGGACGAAATGTGATTTTTTGAGTTCCATACGGAACCAAATGAGAAATTGCAAAACTGAAAGCGGCGGCAAAGGAATGCTAGAATTCTTCAGCCGGCCCGTGCCGTAACCACCCGCTCGCCATCCGCAATCGTTCTCGGCGCGTTGTTGAGCTTCTCGATCGCAAAGCCGGCGGCCGCCTTGTAGCCGGCCATGAATTCGGCGCGCTCCTTGGGCGGAATGACGTCGTCGATATTGTCAAAAGTGCCGCCGCAGCGTTCGTCGACCATGTTGAGCAAGCCGAAAGGTCCGGCGCCGCGATTGCGCAGGACGAGTTGCGAGATCAGCCCGCACAGTTTCTCATCGAATGCGGCCAGCGCGTCTTGCGTAACGCCATGCGCGAGCATCGCCGCGCCCAATTCGCGCGCATCGACGATGGCCTGGCTGCCGCCATTGGAACCGGTCGGGTACATGGCGTGCGCAGCGTCCCCCATCAGCGCCACCGGCCCGTCGCGCCAAGTCGGCACCGGATCGCGGTCGATCATCGGATTTTCAAAGGCGCAATCGGCTTGCTTGAGCATGGCCGGCACATCAAGCCAGTCCCAGATCCAGTTTTCGAAATAATGCACGAAGTCCTCGACTCCGACCTGCCGAAACCAGCCGCGCTGCTTCCAGCCTTCGGAATTATCCATCGTCACTTCGGCGATCCAATTGATCATCGACAAGCCGGTCTTCGGATCAGGTTGCGAGATCGGATAAAACACCATGCGTTGGCGATGCGTGCCGAGGCCGACGAAAGAGGCGCCCGACCGGATCGGTTTGCCCCAAGTGGTGCCGCGCCACATGATGGCGCCGCCCCAGTGGATCGGCGGCTGGGTCGGATGCATCTGCGCGCGGACGGCCGAGTGAATGCCGTCGGCGCCGATGAGCAGCGCGCCTTCCGCTTCAGTGCGCGAACCGTCGGCTCGTTCGATGAAAGCGGTCACGCCACCGCCGGGATTTTTGCGGTAGCCGGTGACGCGGCTGTCGAGCTGCACCGACTGCGCGCCGATGCGCTCGACCAATTTGTCGTAAAGCATCATGTGAAGATGGCCGCGGTGAACGGCATATTGCGGCCAGCGATAGCCGGCAAGTAGTCCGCGCGGCTCGGAATAGATGTCATTGCCGTTCAGGCCCACCAGCGCCCATTCCTTGGCAGGCAGGCCGATGCGATCGAGGTCTCCTTGAGTAATGCCGAGATCGTAAAGTTCGCGCACGGCATTGGGTTGCAGATTGATGCCGACACCGAGCGGGCGCATTTCTCGCGCCGCCTCGAAGACGAGGCAGCGCACGCCGATCTGGTGCAGCGTCAGCGCCGTCGCCAGCCCGCCAATGCCGCCGCCGGCGACGATTACAAGTTTGTCCGGCATTATCCCCCCGGTCTTCAAACGTTGAATTGCTTTAGCTTTCGAAGCGAGCGCGGGCAAGCAGGGTGCGTTTCCCTCGCCCGTAAACGGGGAGAGGAAAAGAACGCGCTGCGCCACGCCCAGCTTTTCTCAAATCATCACTTGACTTAATCCCCGAAATAGGACTATATACTATTCGTTCGTTCCAGGTGAGGGCGCTTCATGAGGCGTCATGCAAGTGGGAAACGGATACGGTGCCCGCGGGCAGGGGATGAACGCTCCCCCTAAGCTCCCGGGCGGTGACGGGGCTCCGCCATAGCAGTCAAGCTTGCGCAGACTGCGTAAACTTGTCTGCGCGGCAATAAGACCTGCCGCCAGGAGCTGGCTGACAGCGTGGGGGAAACCCTTTGCTGGAAGCGCGGCCCGTCCGCTGGAAGATACCGTTGTGGCGCGCCGAACGGCGCCGCACTTTCTCGCAAGGGAAAGTGCGTCCACTACCAATGACGCGCCGCTTGGCGCGCCACTCCCTCGCTATTCGCGGGGACAAGGAAAGGAAGGCCGGCGCCCCCGCGCCGCAAAGAATAGGGACGGCGGAGCCGTTGGCTAGTTTCGGCGGGCTTGTCCGTCGAAGCCGAAGGCGAAGACGGGCTGTTTGAAAATTGAATCGGTAAGGCGGAGAGGGCGCGGCAACCACGTCCTTACCCGCCCCTGGAGGGGGAGGGTGATAAGAAAGCAAGCTCTACTTCTCTTCCTCCTTTGCCGTATTCCACAGCGCATCCATCTCCGCCAGGCTCGCATCCTTCGGCGTTTGGCTTTGTGCCGCGAGCGCGCGCTCGATCGAATGGAAACGGCGTTCGAATTTCGCATTGGTCGCGCGCAAGATGGCTTCCGGATCGGCGCGCAGATGGCGGGCGAGGTTGACCACCGCGAACAAGAGATCGCCGACCTCGGCGGCGGTTTTCTCCTGGCCGGCGGAATCCTTGCCAAGCATGTCGGCCGCATCGAGTTCGACCTCGATCTCGTCGGCTTCCTCGCGGATTTTGGCGAGCACGGCACGCGGATCGTTCCAGTCGAAGCCCACGCGTCCGGCTTTTTCCTGCAGCTTGAGCGCGCGCGTCAATGCGGGCAGGGCGAGCGGCACGCCGTCGAGCGCGCTATTGGGCTTGTCAGTGCCCTTGCCGCGCTCGGCCTTCGCTTCTTTTCCCTGGGCCTTGATCTCCTCCCACATGCCTTTGACCGCCGTGGCGGTCTTGCCCTCGGCGTCGGCAAAGACATGCGGATGGCGGCGGATCATTTTCGCCGTCACGGCCTCGACCACGTCGCCGAAGTCGAAGGCGCCTTGTTCCTGCGCCATGCGGGCGTGGTAGACGACCTGGAGGAGGAGATCGCCCAATTCATCGCGCAGATCGTCGAGATCGCCGCGCGCAATGGCGTCGGCGACTTCGTAGGCTTCCTCGATGGTGTAGGGCGCGATTGTTCGGAAATCCTGCTCCAGGTCCCAGGGGCAGCCGGTGACGGGCGTGCGCAGCGCCGCCATGATCTCGATCAGCCGGGCAATGTCACGGGATGGCTTCACAGGGCTGGCTCGGGGACGGTGGGAAAACGGTGCGGCGCGGACCGTCTTAGCAAAGCCAATCCCGGATCGCGAACCCGCCCCGTGCCCGGACTACGGATTCGCATAAGACATATTATGGAATATTCGCAGGCGATGTTTCACTTCCCATACCCAATGGGAAAGGCCTATAAATGAGGCCTGAAACCGCCCAGCGCCACCCGTCGCAGGATATTCCACGCTCAACTCACGGGCTTTGGAGCCTGTGGGACATCATGCTGAAACAAGCCGCATTAGAATTTGGTCGGTCCTTGGCCGATCTGCGCCTGATGGCAATGGTCAGCGGAAACTCCGTCAATTTCAATTTGAACGCCGAGCAAATTAACGGCATCAAAATCGGCCTTCAGGACACCTTAGGCAATCTCAAGCGGATCGCCATTCTCAGCGATCTGAACGACGCTATCGGTCCAGAACTAGATCGATTTCAGACGGCGCTCACGATTGAAAGTCTTTCTCAGCTATCTGGCCGCGCGGATCATTTACGAGATCGAGTGCAGGATGAGTTGCAAAACGAATGGTATTTTCAGGTAGATCGAGCCGAGGCCCAATTCTACGGCAAAAAGACCTTATTTGGGGATCATGTGGCAACCAAATTTAAAGATGCGGCCTACGACATAGAAAATGCTGGAAACTGTTTAGCCCTTCAGCAGCCAACGGCGTGCGTGTTCCATTTAATGCGATCTATGGAGGTTGCGCTTAGATCGCTGGGAACGCGGCTGCATGTAAAAATTGGACCTAAGGACACCATCGGCAAAATTTTGAATGACATAACGCCGAAACTCAATGCAATGCCGGACCAAACGGAGAGTCAGAAACGCAAGAAAGAACGATGGGCTGAGGCTAGAGCCAATCTTTTCCACGTCAAACAAGCGTGGCGCGATAATTCAATGCACGGAAAGCAGAGATACGACCGCGCTCATGCCTACGCGATATTTATGGCCGTGCGAACGTTCATGGCTCACTTGGCGTCTTTGTGACGAGACGGGATGACTTTTTTGAACGCCTTATCCGCACCCTCTTCCGTTTCATCGGCCTCGCGCTCGCGCGCTGTGTCGATGAAACGCTTTGATTGTTCGGGATCGTCTTGCGATTTTTTAGTGCCCATTGGCTATCCTCAAAAAATTAGCGACCGCTGGCGGGTTCAAGATGCTGCCCGCCAGCAGTGCGATTGCCATAGAGATAGCACTTCCGGTCAAAGCAATAAGGCTCTGACTGGTCTTGGTTGGCTTTCGTTGCCAATTCGCGGCAAATTTAAGTGTTACCCATCCACCGATAAAGCCAGCGATATATGCTGGCGCGTGGGCAAAAATGACCATAGCAGTAAGACGTTCAACACTACCGACCCAAAGATCAAGAACTTTGAACGACTCGCGGAAGCGAACACTCTTGCCGAACTGGGATTTGCGCACGAGATAGAGCAACACTCCAGCGATAATAAATCCGCCAACTGTCGCAAGAACAACTGCGCCAAGTTCTCTCATAATTTTTTCCTTTTCAGATTTGCCATCCACTCAAATACAAATTGCTCGCCGCTGATTAACTTAGGGGCGATCAACTGTTTCGTAGCTCAGGCGCTTACCGGCGAAGCCTTGCAGCGCAATGTCCGCACGCTGCAAATCGTTATAGCCAAGCTTGGCGCGGGTGTTCTGGCGAAAATCAAATTCGGCCAAGTAGCGGTCAAGGTGCTTGGCATCAACGTGCTGGTAGATACCGACAAGGCCGCGCTTCACGACGCTAAAGAAGCCTTCCAGCGTATTCACATGCACGTCGCCGCGAACATATTCGCCCTTGGAATGATCGACGCTTTCATGCGCCGCGACCGGGGCATGGACGTAGTACGGAGCCTTATCGGTAACGAGGCGGCTAGCGTGGTGGATATTCTTGCGCAGGTGCGCAGCCACGCCGCGATGATCGAGCGTAACCGAACGGGTGTTTCCGCCGCGCTCTACAAGGCTCAGGACAATCGCGTGCGGGCGCTTGCGACCGGGGCCGCGCTTAGTCTTGCGCGAGTTGGTCAACGCGGTTTCGTCCGCCTCTACGATCTTACCAAGGCCGCCCAGCGGGCCAGCATCGCCATTGGGTGCCATCGCATGGCGAATACGGTGTCCAAGGTGCCACGCGGTTTTCATGCCACAGCCGAGCATCCGCTGAAGCTGACGGGTCGAAATGCCTTTTTTGGAAGAGCAAAGCAGGTGGATCGCTTGCAGCCACAGGCGAAGCGGCAGGTGGCTATCCTCGAAAATGGAGCCTATCCGCACCGTAAACGGCTTACGGCAGGCGTAGCACTTGCGAAGGCCCGGACGGGTCGTTTTGCCGTTCAAACGGCCAATCTTGTCGCCCGTGGCCCTGCAATGCGGGCAAACGGGGCCTTTCGGCCAGAGGTGGCTTTCGACGTACTCGAAAGCGGCCTCTTCGTTGTGAAACCGGATGTCGGAAAGTACAGATTTCGCCATGGGATAGCTCCTATGGCTAATGTTATAAGGACCTAAAATGGGTATGTCAAGTGAAACATCGCCTATTCGCATTGATAAAATCCAAGCTAATTCGCAAACGGGCATGAATGAACAAAAGCGATTTAACGATTGAAATCACTCAATTATAAAGATTTCCAATCAATCCGCAGCGCCATCACTTTGGATCATTTTTATCGAATTATATCAATTGGCTACGACAAACATGGCATGCGTTGCTTTAAGTGACGTCAAACTGCATCCTGTCGAACGCCGGTTCGACATTCGGCGGCAATTCGCGGCGCAGCGTGGCGAAATCCATGTCGGTGTGCATGTTGGTCAGGATCGCCCGTTTCGGCTTGATCCGCTCGATCCAGGCCAGCGTCTCGTCGAGATTGAAATGGCTCGGATGCGGGGTCCGCCGCAGCGCATCGACGATCCAGACATCGAGGCCTTGCAGCGCCGCGATGCTGGCCGCTGGCAGGCTTTTCAGGTCGGTCGAGTAGGCCACGTTGCCGAAGCGGAAGCCGATCGACGGTATACCGCCGTGGTCCTGCAACACCGGCAAAACCGCGATGTCGCCACCCTGCCCCTGGATGGTCAGGCCTTGCCCGGGCGTAATCCGGTGCTCTTGCAGGATCGGCGGATAGCTGCCGCCGGGCGGTGTCATGAAGCAATAGGCGAAGCGAGCGTTCAGCGCGCGCGAGGTCGGCTCATCCAGCCAGACATCGATGCGGTGGCGTTTGAGGACGAACATCGGGCGCAGGTCGTCGATGCCGTGGGTGTGGTCGGCGTGCTCATGGGTGATCAACACGCCGTCGAGCCAGTCGACCTTAGCGTCGATCATTTGTTCGCGCAGGTCAGGGCCGCAATCGACAAGCGCGCGCGTCAGTTTGCCCGGCGCGCCTTGTTCCACCAAGAGCGCGCAGCGCCGGCGGCGGTTCTTCGGTTCGTTTGGATCGCAGTCGCCCCAGCCAAGCGCCACGCGCGGCACGCCCATCGACGAGCCGCAGCCGAGAATGGTGAAACGCAAACTCATGCGGCATCCGCGAGGCTGCGCGGCACCTTGGCAAACAGCCGGAAGAAGTTCTCCGTGGTCTGGCGCGCGATTTCGTCTTCCGGCACACCGCGGGTCTCGGCCAGAACCTTGGCCGTGTTAACAACGTAAGACGGCTCGTTGCGTTTCCCGCGATAAGGGATCGGCGCGAGATAAGGCGAATCGGTTTCGACCAGAATGCGATCGGCCGGCAGATCCTTGGCGATGTCGCGCAGGTCCTGACCATTCTTGAACGTGATGATGCCGGTAAAGCCGAGATAGAGGCCGAGATCCATGGCCTTGAAAGCGAGTTCGCGCCCGCCGGTATAACAATGCAGCACGGCCGGGAAGGCGCCCCTCCCTGTTTCTTCTTCCAGAATGCGGCTCATGTCGGCGTCGCATTCGCGCGAATGAATGACCAGCGGCAATCCGGTTTCGCGCGCTGCCGCGATGTGCTGGCGTAAGCCTTGCGCCTGCGCGTCGCGGGGGCTCTTGTCGTAGTGATAGTCGAGCCCTGCTTCGCCAAGCGCGACGACTTTCGGATGCTGGGTCAGCTTAATCAGCGCAGCCGCCCCTATGTCGAGTTCTTCATGCGCGTTATGCGGATGCGTGCCGACCGAGCAGAAGATGTCCGGATATTTTTCGGCGATGGCCAGCACCTGCGGAAATTTTCGTACGCGCGTACAGATCGTCAGCATGCGCCCGACGCCGGCCGCGCGCGCACGTTCTACCACCGCGTCAAGTTCGGCGGCGAAATCGGGAAAATCGAGATGGCAGTGGCTATCGACCAGCATCGTCAGGCCTTCGCCGCTTCCGGCTCGACATAGCGCGGGAAAACGCCAGTCGGCGGCGGCAGTTGCGCGCCGACGGTCAGGCGCTCGCCGCTTTCGAGCGCGGCGAAATCGCGTTGGTCGGCCGGCACTGCTAACAGATCGAGCAGCTTTCCCGACGACGCCGGCATCACCGGCTGCGCCAGGATCGCAATCTGCCGGATCACTTCCGCCGTCACGTATAAAATCGTGCCCTGCCGCTTCGGATCCGTCTTCGCTTTGCCCCACGGCGCTTCCGAGGCGAAATAGCGGTTGGCTTCGGCGACCACCGCCCACACCGTGTTGAGCCATTGATGCAATGCTTGCGTCTTCATGTGCTCGCGCCCGGCGGCCAACATTCCATCGGCGGCAGTCAGAATGGCCTTGTCCTCCGCCGTGAACTCGCCCGGCTCGGGCAGCTTGCCGCCAAACGCCTTGCCCACCATCGAGAGCGAACGCTGAGCCAGATTGCCAAGATCGTTTGCCAAGTCCGCATTGATGCGGTTGACGATCGCCTCGTGGCTATAATTACCATCCTGCCCAAACGGCACCTCGCGCAAAAAGAAAAAGCGCATCGGGTCGACGCCGTAAGCCTCCGCCATCGTAAATGGATCGATCACATTGCCGACCGACTTCGACATCTTCTCGCCGCGATTAAACAGAAAGCCGTGCGAGAAAATCCGCTTCGGAACGGCGACGCCCGCCGACATCAGAAAGGCCGGCCAGTAGACCGCGTGAAAGCGCACAATGTCCTTGCCGATTACGTGCAGATCGGCCGGCCAATAGCGCTTGAACTTTTCGCTCTGGTCGTCGGGAAAACCGGCTGCGGTAATGTAATTGGTGAGCGCGTCGACCCAGACATACATGATGTGCTTGGGGTTGCCGGGCACAGGAATGCCCCAGTCGAAGGTCGTACGCGATAACGATAGGTCCTTCAGACCGCCTTTGACGAAGCTCGCCACTTCGTTCAGTCGCTCTTTCGGCAGCACGAAGTCGGGAATGTCGGCGTAGAGCTTCAAGAGCTTGTCCTGATAGGCCGAGAGCTTGAAGAAATAGCTTTCCTCCTCGACCCATTCGACCGGCGTACCGGTTTTTGAGGCGAGCCGCACCTTGTACTCGTTCACATGCGTTTCGTCCTCGGCGTAATAGGCCTCGTCGCGCACCGAGTACCAGCCGGCATATTTGTCGAGATAGATGTCGCCGTTCTTCTCCATGCGGCGCCAGATTTCCTCCGAGGCGCGGTAGTGACGTTCCTCGGTAGTGTGGATGAATTCGTCGTTCGAGCAGTTGAGCATCTTCACCATCGCCTCGAAGCGCGGCACGTTGCGGTCGCGCAATTGGCGGGCCGTGAGCCCCTCTTTGGCCGCCGTCTGCTGCATCTTCTGGCCGTGCTCGTCGGTACCGGTCAGGAAGAACACGTCGAAGCCGTCCAGCCGCTTGAAGCGCGCAATGGCGTCGGTCGCAATCGCCTCATAGGCGTGGCCGATATGCGGCACGCCGTTCGGGTAGGAAATGGCGGTGGTGATGTAATATGGCGTTTTATCGGGCATTGGGGGGTTAGGTCGGCCTTAAAGGGTCAAATATGAAGCGCCCCGGAACTCCGAGACAACGCCGTTTTGCCGGGCCTCCACGACATTAGCAAGGCGGGAATGGGGGCTTTAGCCGGGCTCAGTTATTGACGGCGTATCGGCGCAAATTGCCGTGCTGCGCCACAGCCGTGCGCCAGGGCGTATTGCCGAGCGCGGGCACGACCACCAGGCGGTCGACCTCGTCGTTGAGAAACGCGGTCAGGAATTTGCGGTAATCCTTGAACGAGACGCAGCCGTTCGACTGGCCGTTCGGCCCAAGCATGTAGGTATGCGCCAGCATGCCGTCGCGGCCGTACATGCGGCCCTCGTCCACCGGATTGAGACGAATAGCGCGCACGCCGTGGAACAGCTCTTCGCGCAGCGCCAGTTCGTAAACGTTCGGCGGCGTCGGTCCGCGCATCCGAACCTTAATGAAACGCGGGTCGTCGAGCTTGTCGCCAAGCCCGGAATGCGCCTCGAGCCTTTGCCCGTTTGGCATGTAAACGGTGTGGGCGGCGATGTCGTAGAGCGCAGTGCGCCGGTCCGTTTCCGCTAGCACCGGCTCCCTGTTGTGCGCTTCCATCACCGGTTTCTGGATGGCCGGCGCAGGTGCCGCGAGCTTTGGCGCAGCTCGTTCGGCCGGTTGGCGATGCAGATCCTGCGGCGGCGGTCGCGGCAGTGGGATGATGTCGGCGCGTTCGCGCGTAACCGCGCTGGCGATTTTGGTAATCTGAATCGGTGCGGCCTTTGCTTGCGGCACCTCAATCGGTTGCGGCAGGACGATTAGCGAAGCAGTCCGCGCCCATTTATCCGCGAAGGCTGTATTGGTCTCACGCAGTTTGGCGGGCTCGGGCGTTACCAGCGCCAACGCCGCCGGCCCAATGGGCGCGCTGGCATGAATGTGCGGATTGCCGGCGATCGAGCGGTTGACCAGCCAGGCCGCGCTCAGCGTCGCGCCTACGCCCGTCACGCCGACGGTTACGACGGCCGCTGCCGCGAGGATCAGATTAGTGGCGACAAATCGCGCGGCGCGGCGTCCGGCACCCGCCCGGACAATGCGACCGTCAAACGAATTGACACCGTAGAAAACCGCGGCCGCACTCGCCATCGTTTACGCCACCAGCACTCGACTGCTACCAAGATCACTAAAGATCGCCGCCGCGCCGACAAGGCGCGCCGCCGGAATTTCCAGACAATGCGATAGAGCGGGTTAAACGCTCATTAACGAAGAAAGGCCGGTTGCGATTTTTACAGTGGAACCCGTGAATTTGCGGGTCGGGCTTTCAAACGTCGCAAGACTGTGCCGACTCACCGTATGGTGAGCGCATGACCCGCACTAAAATGATACCGCTCGCCGCCGCTGTGGCCCTGCTCGCAGTTACAGCCGGCGCGTCTGCGGCGCAGGCCGATCCGATGAAATGCAGCAACGAGGCCAAGACCTGCTCGAGCAATTGCAAAAAGGTCGCCCGCGGTCCGCTTAACGCCTGCCTGACCAATTGTGGCGCGCGCGCTTCCTATTGCATCAAGACCGGTTGTTGGCTCGATGGCGTGCAGCGCATTTGCGGGCTGGCCAAACAGTAGCTGCGACGCCAGGCGACCCTTATGCGAAAGGCGCCAGCGCGGGCGATACAATCGAAGGCGGCTGCGGCGCCAATTCGACCCGGTTGCGGCCGTTTTTCTTGGCCCGGTAGAGCGCGCTGTCGGCGCGCGCCAGCAACGTTTCGGCGCTATCGCCAGCGGCAAATTCTGCGACACCGAAACTACAGGTCACCATGCCGACTTCCGCCAGATTTAAGGCGCCGAAGCGGTCATGCAGATTGCCGGCCAGTTGGCAGGCCATCGGCCCGCTGCTGCCCGGGCACAAGATGACGAATTCCTCGGCGCCCCAACGCGCCAGCGTATCGGAATCGCGGATATGCGCGGCAGCCAGGCGTGACATCTCGATCAGCACGCGGTCGCCGGCCTGGTGGCCATGGACGTCGTTGATTTTCTTGAAGTGGTCGACATCGAACAGCACCAGCGACACCGGCGTGTTGTAGCGTTCTGCCCGCAGTATCTCGGCAGCCAAAGCGCGGTCGAAGCGCCGGCGATTAAACAGCCCGGTCAGCGGATCGGTCGCCGCCCGATTGTCGAGATTGCGCGCCAGTTCCTCCAGTTCGAGGCGCTTCTCCATCTGGATGTTGTCGTGCACCCAGTGTTCGCGCCCGACCAGATAGACCAGCACCATGATCGTCATCTGCAAGGTAATAATGATGCCGAGCACGCGGCTGGCAAAAATACTTTGCGGTACTTTCCAGGTCACCAAAGACCAGTCGCCGTTCGGAATGTTTTGACGGCGAATGTAATTGCGCTCGCCGTCGAAGTTGCCCCACATGGAGCCGACGATTTCACGAGCAAGCAGCGGCTTGGCGATCAATGGGCCATATTCTCGCTCCTGCGCTTTTTGCAAGTCCTGCGACAGCGGCCACAACGTCTGAAAGCGCATCTCCGGGCGGTTGGTGATAAGCACAATGCCGTAGCGGTCGATAACTGCAAATGAGCGGTCGAACTGACCAATATCCGATTCAAATTCGCTGAGCGATTTCTTCAGTACCGCGACGGCGATGATGCCGCCATTGGCTGATCGAACCGGATAACTCGCAAAATAATACGGCACATTGGTGAAAGGCTCGACCGTGAAGGCATGGCCTGCCCTGCCGGCGATTGCTTCGCGGAAATATTTTGTATCGAAAAAATTACTGCCAGGCTCGGCCGCATTTGTCGCGGTGGCCGCGATAATCGCGCCCGAGCGGTCGAGGATATAGCCTTCGCCGGCGTGCACGGCCTCGGTCTCAAGTTCCAGGATAGCCTGAAACCGCTCAGGATTAGATTTCGGATCCTTGTCCGCCAGCGCCACGATTTCGCGCGAGCCCGCCAGCACTTTCGCCATGCCCTCCGTCGCGACAGTATCGCCTTGCAGACGGCTGCCAATCAAATCGAGATCGCCACGGGCCTCGATCTGCACATTGCGCCGGTAGATGTCGCCCAGCACATTGGTCAAAAACCAACCGGCGATCAGGATGACAATCATTGCAACCAGCGTGCGGACAAATTGCCGGCGTTGGAATTTCGTATAGCGCAGCGTCGCGACGTCGGCGATCAGCACTTGGCCCCAATAGGCCCAGATCGCAAAGGCGGTGAAACAGGCAAGCAGCCCGCGCACCAGTTGGATCGGCAATCCGATGAAGTTTGTAAAAATCTCGTAGTTTATAAAGTCGCCTTGCCAACCCGGTGTTACCGGGACGATCGCGCCGGCGGCAAACCCGTAAAGGGCAACGGCAATGGCGCCGATGATCAGCCAATGTTTTTGCGCGGGCGGCGAGCCACGCGCTTGAATGGCGAACGCCGCCGCCGTTAACGCTGCACCCGGCAGACAAAGGCTGTAGCGCGCAAAAGCATTGGCGCCGCTGGTCCCGGCGAGATACCAGCCGTAAACGGTCAGCGCCAGAAGCGGCAGGTAAATCCACCGACCCGGCATGCGATAGCCTGCCTGCGAC
This sequence comes from Pseudolabrys sp., assembly GCA_035648715.1. GTDB lineage: Bacteria > Pseudomonadota > Alphaproteobacteria > Rhizobiales > Xanthobacteraceae > Pseudolabrys. The sequence goes on along the minus strand of DASRLA010000046.1, from coordinate 147,334 downwards.
GCACCGAGCCTGCCGAATTCGACGAATATCACAAACGACCCGGTCATCAGCGCGGTGCGCGCAAGCGCGAAGGCCGGCGCGTCGCCCATGATCAATGCGAACAGGTCGAGCCACTCACCGGCGCCGTGCACATAGGCGAATGCGCCGAGCACGCTCCACGGCAGCGTCCTCTGCCCGCCGCGCGCAACCGCGACGCAGACCGCGCCCAAAAGAATGAAGGCCAAGCCATAAAAAAACAGAATGAAATCGAGTTGATCGGCTAAAAACGCCACCATGCCGGCCGGGTCCATAATGGAGGTTTTATCCCCACTGGGTTACGGGCCAAGAGTGAACAAGTTTCCTTTCAAATGCCGTTAATTAAGGACATTCCGTTTCGCGGCCAAATGCCTTGTCATGATAGATTGCCGACAGCGACGGGAACTTGTCCGGTTCCGAGTGTTGCGGACAATAAAACGATACCGCAAAATTTTCAGGAACCCGTCACGCGAATCGCTTAGCCTTCATGGAATGGCGGTTCGTCGATTACGGATCGATACGGCAATCAGGTCGCGCGGGACCAAAGCTCCCGGACGCCGGTTTGCAGGCCGCCGCAAACGCAAAATCCCAGCCTCCACCAATCTGGCGCCGGAATTGGCATGTTCGATGCTTGTCATTCCGCGCGCCCGCGCGGTGCGCTGGGCTTTGCGTTCCATAAGCAGTCCATCAGAAGGAGCTGGCCTTGGGTAAGAATCTCAACAAAAAGCGCCGCCGTCACGATCGCCTGTCTGGTACCGCTGAGATCATAAACTTCCAGAACCCAAAATTCGAAGCCGAGCGCGTGCTGCCTCCGATCAAAGCACTCAACCCAACCCAAGCCGACTATCTCGACGCTCTCCGCAAAAGCCCGCAAGTCATCGTTCTCGGCCCCGCCGGCACCGGCAAGACCTGGATCGCCGCCACCCACGCCGCCGACCTGTTCCGCAACCGTCGCATCGACAAAATCATCCTCACCCGCCCGAACGTGCCCTGTGGCCGCTCGCTCGGTTTTTTTCCCGGCTCGCTCGATGATAAATTCGCGCCTTGGGCCGCGCCCGTGGCCGAAGCGATCAAGGAACGCATCGGCAAGGCGGCCTACGACATCGCGCTCAAGAACGGCAGTATCGAACTGGTGCCATTCGAAGTAATGCGCGGGCGCTCCTGGAAAAATGCCTTCGTGTTGCTCGACGAAGCACAGAACGCAACGCTGGCCGAGATCAAGACCTTCCTCACCCGCATCGGCGAGGACTGCACCGTGGTCATCAATGGCGACATCAGCCAATGCGACCTCGATGGCGGAAGCGGCCTGCGCACGGTCATTCAACTGATCGATAACCAGAACCTGCCGGTGCCGGTGATTGAATTCACGCGCGGCGACATCGTGCGCTCCGGCATCTGCGCGATGTGGGTGAACGCCTTCGAGGAGGCCCATCTCTGATGCTGGCGGGTTGAACCGGCAGGGGCGCTCGCGCCCTCCTCTCACTTGTGCAAGGACAAAAAAACGGCTCATCTTCGCGCCGCTTGTTCCTTGCACAAGAGAAGAGGCTTTCCATGAGCATCGATCCCGAACATATGGTGGCACGCGAACCTGTCGCTGGATCGCCCTTTCCGGTCGACCTCATGTTCGTCGAGATGGTCGACGGCGCCTATATTCCGATCGGCATGCGCATGCCGGAGGGTCCGGGGCCGTTTCCGCTGATCTTGTTTGCCACCGGCAATGGCGGCGGCGGCATGGCGATGCTGCGCGATCACATTCAAAGCAAAAGCTGGACGCAGGACCGCCTGCTCGAACAAGGCTATGCCGTCTGCTGGATGCGCTATCGCGCCGAAGTCGATTACGCCTATGACAAGATCGGCAAGCTCATTCAGTCCGGCCGCCAGCACCGGCAATTATTCAACCGCGGGCCGCTTGAATACGAAGACGCCATCGCGGTCGCCGAATATTGCAAGACGCTGCCTAATATCGACGGCAATAGACTCGGCTATATCGGCGTCAGCCACGGTGGCGAAATGGCATTAAAGATCGCGTCGGAATATCACGGCTTCAAGGCCTTCGTCGCAAGCGAACCGGCGAGCCACGAATTCCTGCGCCTGCGGCCAGACGAGACCGCGCACATCGATCCGAAAACCGGCCTCCTGAACGTCGAGAAGATGCTGATGCGCGAACCCGCCAAAGTGCGCCCGCGCATCACCGAGGATGTCGCGCGCGCACGTGTCGCGCCGATCGATACACCTTTCTTCGTGCAAGGCCGCGACCGCGACGAATTGCAGGGCATCTTCCGCGTCAGCTTCGACCTGTTGCACGAAGCCGGCAAGGATGCGATCTGGCAGACTTACGACCACGATCTGCACGGTTTCATATACCCCGTTCGCCAAGCCGACGGCACCTATGCGCCGGACGCGATTCAGCTGCGGGCCTTTGCCGACACACTCGCGTTCTTCGACAAACATTTGAAAAGATAATTTCGCGAGGCAATCTTTTCCACGCAGCATGGCTCGTGGAATCGAACCGTTCCGGTCGGCGCGATCTACCGCATCTGGTACGACGGCAAATAAAGCCACGATCAATGGCGGCCCCGTTCCAAACGGGGCCGCCACTTTCCGCGGAGAAGATTGCCATGAAGCTTTCGCCTGGCGCGTTCGCCGGCTGCGCCGCCGTCGCGCTTTCCATAGCGCCGGCACATGCTGGCGACATTGCGAAGGCCGCAAGCTCGCCGCCGCCAAATGTCAGATGTGTCATGGCCTCGATGGCCAATCCAAACTGCCGCAAGCGCCTAACCTCGCCGGTCAGGTGAAAAATTACCTGGTGGAACAAATGAAGGCCTTCCACGATGGCGTGCGAAAAAATGAGATGATGTCGCAGATCGCGCCCAGCCTGTCGGAAGCCGATGAGGCCGATCTCGCCGTCTATTATGCCGCGATCGAGGTAACGATCGGCAAAATTCCAGGCGACTATTCCGCAATTCGTTACGGGTAAATTATCGATTTTACCGCCGAAACGGTTGAAGAATGGCGCGCGGCGGGCCATATAGCGTTCGGACTGTCCCCCCTCAGGAGAATCAATTGAGCCACTTTCGAAGCCCCGACGTTTTGGAACGTCGGAACAATGCCGCTGCGGTCAAGAAGGCCATGCTGGATAAGTACCGCGCAGCGATCCAGGATCCGTCCCTCGAAGAACAGCGTCAAAAGCGCCTAGCCATTCAGGAAGCGCGCGAAGCCCGCCAGGCCGAACGCGAGGCCGCCCGTAAAGTGCGCGAGGCCGAGCTGGCGCGGCTGGCCGCCATTGAAGCCGAAAAGCAGACGCAGGCCAGGCGCGAGGCCGAAGAGCTCGAAGCGCTGATCGCGGCCGAAAAACAAGGCGCCGAAGAGGCGCTGCTGGCCGAGCAGAAGGCGGCGCGCGATGCCCGCTATGCCGCGCGCAAGGCCGCCAAGAAGGAGCGGCGGCGGGGCTATTAGGCCCCTCCGCTCCTGCCATTACCGCATAGCCGCCGGCGACGCAGCGCCTCCACATTCCGTTATAGTGGTCGTCCGAATCCCACGGGGTCCGCGATGTATGCTGCGACCGTCGGCGCGCGCCGTTATACCTTTGCCGATCTCAAGACCCTGCTCGCCAAGGCGACGCCGGCGCGCAGCGGCGATGCGCTTGCCGGCCTGATCGCCGAGAGCGGCGAGGAACGGGTCGCCGCGCAATTTGCGCTCGCCGATCTTCCGCTCAAAATATTTTTGAACGAAGTAGTCATTCCCTACGAGGACGATGAAGTTACTCGCCTCATCCTCGACAGCCATGATACGCGCGCCTTTGCTCCGATCGGGCATCTCACCGTCGGCGGCTTGCGCGATTATCTTCTGTCGGACGATTCCACCACCGCGACCCTGACCGCGCTGGTGCCCGGCATCACGCCGGAAATGGCGGCGGCGGTCGCCAAGATCAGCCGCTTGCAGGATCTAATAGTGATGGCGGCGAAGTGTTCGGTGGTGACGAAATTCCGTAACACCCTTGGGCTGCCGGGCCGGCTTTCGGTAAGGTTGCAGCCCAACCATCCGACCGACGATCCCGCCGGCATCGCAGCAAGCATTCTCGACGGGCTGCTGCTAGGAGCGGGTGACGCCGTGATCGGCATCAATCCGGCGACCGACAGCCCCGAGCAGACATACACGCTGTTGTCCATGCTGGACGAGATTCGGGCAAAACTCGACATCCCAACGCAATCTTGCGTGCTAGCGCATATCACCACCACGCTCGACCTGATTAGTAAAGCGGCGCCGGTTGATCTGGTGTTTCAATCGATCGCCGGCACGCAAGCCGCCAATAAAGCATTCGGGATCGACCTGCCTTGCTCGGGCAAGCACGCGAGGCGGCGCTGTCGCTTAAGCGCGGCACGCTCGGCGACAACGCGATGTATTTCGAAACCGGGCAAGGTTCAGCGCTTTCTGCCAATGCGCATCATGGCGTCGATCAGCAGACGCTGGAGGCGCGCGCTTACGCGGTCGCGCGCGTCTTTAAACCGCTACTGGTCAACAGCGTGGTCGGCTTCATCGGCCCGGAGTATCTTTACGACGGCAAGCAGATTACCCGCGCCGGTCTTGAAGATCATTTCTGCGGCAAGCTGCTTGGCCTGCCGATGGGCATCGACGTCTGCTACACCAATCACGCCGCAGCCGATCAGGACGACGCCGATGCGTTGCTCACTTTTCTGACGGCCGCGGGCGTTAATTTTGTCATGGGCGTGCCCGGCGCCGACGACGTTATGCTCGGGTATCAGTCGACGTCATTCCACGACGCGCTCGCCATGCGCGAATTGCTCGGACGCAAGGCCGCGCCGGAATTCGAATCATGGCTGGAGCGGCAGGGGCTGACCGATAAAGCCGGTCGCGTCCGCCCGCGCGAATTGCCGGATCGCTTTCGCGCCTTGTTGCCGGCGGCCGCGTCATGATCCGCAGTAAGGATGAGCCGGCTTTGGCCGGCGCCGATATGTGGACGCAGTTGCGCGAGTTGACCGCCGCGCGTATCGGACTCGCCCGCAGCGGCGCATCGCTGGCGACCGCACCGCTGCTCGAATTTAGATTGGCGCACGCGCGCGCCCGCGACGCGGTGCATGCGGAACTTGACCTGACCCGCCTGAGCGCCGATCTCGCACCATTCGATTTACCGGTGCTGGCGCTGGCGAGCGCGGCCGCCGACAATCGAATCTATCTGATGCGCCCCGATCTCGGTCGCAGCCTCGCGCCCGCCTCCGACTCGGCGCTGGCGCCTCATGCCGGCGAATACGATCTTGTCTTCGTCATCAGCGGCGGATTGTCGGCGCAGGCCGCGCAAAACCATGCCGCGCCCGTGCTTGCACAGGTCGTTCCGCAATTACAGACGGAAGGCTGGCGCATCGCGCCGCTTGTCATCGTCCTGCGCGGGCGTGTCGCCGTCGGCGATCGCGTGGCACACTTCCTGCGTGCCGACTGCGCGGCGGTGCTGATCGGCGAACGACCAGGCCTAAGCGCGCCCGACAGCATGGGCGCCTACGTCACGTGGCAGCCGAGCGCGCGCACTACCGACGCCGAACGCAACTGTATTTCTAATATTCGTCCCGGCGGCATCGCTTACGCCGACGCCGCCTTCAAACTCGTGCATCTGTTACGCGCCGTGCGTTCGCGGCGTCTATCGGGCGTAAAGCTCAAGGATCAATCGATGAGCCTTGCGTTGTCCGAGCCTCCGCGTCAACCGTGACCGAGTGCGCCGTCGGCGACGGCGGTCGGTACGATGCTGGCGTTACGTTCGACGTTAGTCGCGTTCGCCGCCGTCCTCATGCCATTGCCGGCGAACTCGGGCGGATGACTGCGCACCTGATCGAGCACGAATAAGCGGATGGCAGACGACAGATTGCCTTGCTGGCGCTGCGTGTCGATGTCGCCGACCATGTTCGACAAGGTCATATGTTGACGTTCCGCGATTTCCTTCAACTCGCTCCAGAATGGATCTTCCAGGCTGACGCTGGTTTTGTGGCCAGCGATGACGATGGAGCGCTTGATGACGAGAGATTTCATGTGCATTTCCTTAGCGGGGGCAATACACAAATTACGGGAGTTGGTGTTGTGGCACCCTTCCGTCGCGTGCATGCCAATGAATTTCCAACGCAAACAAATGAAAGAGCTAGCCTACCGATATCACCCACATGTCGCTGACTTTGCGACAGCCGCACTTGACGTTTTTTCTATCGGACTCGGCAGCAATTTTATCTCGTAAAATTACCAGCGCCGTTCAACCTGCGCTGTACAATTTTGCTCACCGCACGTGTTCCGTACAAAGATTTTACACGAACTGTCTTATTAATTTGGAATGCGGAGATAGCACCGCTTACCACCGCGCTCGGCGGAACAGTCGCGCTGTTTCTCATTTACTATGTCGGAATATCTATTTCGTGCCGGCAAGTGCGATCGCTTCGATCTCGATCTTGAAACCGAAATGCAATTCCGGCACCGGCACCACCGCGCGCGCCGGGCGCGCCTCGCCAGCCCAGGCCGCGTAAAGCGCATTGAATGCAGGCCACGACGCGATGTCCGTGACATAAACGCGCACCTGAACCAAGCGACTGACGTTGCTACCGGCGGCCTCCAGCGACGTTTTGATGTTTTGCAGAACCTGGCGCGCCTGATCTTCGAACGGTGCTTCATTCAACTTGTTGCCGTTGCCATCGATCGGCAGTTGACCCGATACGAAAACGAAACCGTTGACGGCAATCGCATGGCTATAATGTCCGCCGGGCATGGCCATTCCGCCCGGGTTGATAGATTCGATGTCGGTCGCCATGACGTCCCCCTGTAACGCTATACCGTGCCGCGTCGTGTTCACACTTTCGCAGTCTCTGCCAGTATGCCGAAGACCGTGAAAACCAACGGCTTGCGTTCAAGATTGTAGGTTTCGACGTCGCGTGCGGCGCGGTTGACCTTTTCGAAAGTCTGGGCGGTCTTGGCCATCTGAGCATCGGCGTATACGTCTGCGTCAAGGCGCGCCGATAACCAGCCGTTGACCAGATCCATGAACGCAAGCAGCGTTTGCGGTTCATTGCCGGAGAGCGCGTCGCCGAGCGCATGCAACGCACGAGGATCGGGATTGGGAAGCTGCGCAAACAAGTCGAGCACGCGTTGCCGCAGAGCCAGTGCCGGACCGTCGAGAAAGCGCAGCGCACGGCCAACGCTACCCTCCGCCGCTGCCGCGGCTTGCACGATTTCCGGCTCGTCTTCGCTCCGCCCAGTGGCGGTCGCGAGCGCGCGCGCCACGTCGGCGGTATCCAGTGGCCTCAGCAGAAGCCTGCGGCAGCGCGATCGTATGGTTGGCAATTCGCGGCCGGGGGCGTGGCTGGCGAGAAGCAACAGCGTGCGCGCCGGCGGCTCCTCCAGTACCTTCAACAGCGCATTAGCGCCTTCGCGCTGCAGGTCGTCGACCGCATCGACGATGGCGATGCGCCAGCCGCCCTCGCCCGCGGTGGAACCGAAGAATGCGACCGAGCGCCGCACGTCGTCGACGCGGATCACGGTATAAAGTTTTCCGGTCTGTTCATTGATCGTGCGCTCAAGCACCAGGAGATCGCCTTGCGCCTGCGCGGCAATGCGGCGCGCAACCGGATGCCCGGCATCGACAGCGAGCGAGGTCGCCGCGCGCACCGCCGACGCCGCTGGATCGGGATGCGCCAGCACGAAACGCGCCAGCCGGTAAGCCAGTGTTGCCTTGCCGATGCCGGGCGGCCCGCCGATCAGCCATGCATGCGGCATGCGGGTGCTTTGATAGGCATCGAGCAGCGCGCGTTCGGCCTCGTCATGTCCAAACAGTACGGAGGTCTGGCGCGGCGACAAACCGTCGCTTTCGTCTTTATCACTCATCGGGCTGCGGCCTCTACAGCACGCGTGTGGCCATGCAACAACCGCTCCTCGACCACGGACCATATTCGCTCGGCCACAACGTCGCGCGGTGCGCGTCCGTCGATAACGACGATTCGTTTAGGTTCGCGCGTGGCCAACGTTAAGAACGCCTGCCGCAGCTTTTCGTGATACTCAACCGACTCGCCCTCGAAGCGATCGGCTGTAGCGGCGCCGCGGCGCACATTGGCGCGGGCAAGTCCGATATTGGATGGAACGTCGAGCAGGAAAGTGAGATCGGGCATAACAGTGCCGACCGTCACGCGCTCAAGCCTGTGAATGAGCTTCATATCGACCTGGCCGAGCGCACCCTGATAGACGCGGGTGGAATCGATGAAGCGATCACAGACGACCCATTTGCCCGCTTCAAGCGCCGGCTCGATGGTGCTGCGTACATGATCGTCACGCGCCGCAGCAAAAAGAATCGTTTCTGCTTCCGCGCCGAGCGGCTTTGCCATGCCCGATAAAATAATGTGGCGGATGATCTCGGCGCCGGCCGAGCCGCCCGGCTCGCGCGTCAAGGCAAAGTCGATGCCGCGCGACTTGAGGTGTTGCGCCAGCGTCGCCGCGTGCGTCGACTTGCCCGAGCCCTCGCCGCCTTCGAAGGTGATGAATTTTCCGCGCATTTAATCCCGCAAGCCGCGAGAGATGAATGAAACCATCATAACCGCTGCGCGCCGGCGCGGAAGAGCCCGATCACCAATTCCACCACGGCATCAAGCGCGCGTTGCGACAGCGTGCCTTTGGCGACCGGAGCGGCCGCCTGCAACGGTGTATCCAGAATTACATTGTCATTGCGCCAAACTCTGAGCGAACCGATGCGCGTGCCTTGCGCGACCGGCGCCGGCACCGGTCCGCTGTAGACGATGCGCGCGACCAGCCGGTCGCCGCCGTTTTTCGGCATCATGACTTGCACCGCGCCGCCCGCCGCCAGTGGTACATGACCTTCGATGCCGCCAAAGACCTTGGCGCTGCCGATGATTTGTCCTTGCGCGAACAACGGACGGCGCTCGAACGTCTTGTACCCCCACTCCAGCAATTTCTTGCCTTCCTCGGCGCGTTCCTTGGCGCTCTTCAAACCGTTCACGACGACGATCAAGCGCAATCCGTTCTGCACCGCCGAGCCGACCAGACCGTAGCCCGCTTCTTTGGTGAATCCGGTCTTGAGCCCATCGGCGCCGATTTCCATGGGCAGCAATGGATTGCGGTTCTGCTGGCGGATCTTGTTCCAGGTAAATTCGCGCTGGCCGAACAACTCGTATAACTTCGGATAATCCAGAATGATGCGGCGCGCGAGAATGGCAAGTTCGCGCGAGGTCACCAGCGTGCCGGGATCCGGCAGTCCGTTCGAATTGGCGAAAATCGATTTTGGCAAGCCGATGGCACGCGCGCGTTGCGTCAGCTTGGCGGCGAAGGCGGCTTCGCTGCCGGCCATTCCCTCGGCCAGAACGATGCAGGCGTCGTTGGCCGACTGAATGATCATGCCGTGCAGCAGATCGTCGACGCTCACCCTACTGTGCAGAACCGCGAACATGGTCGATGAATGCGACGGTGCGCCGCCTTTGCGCCAGGCGTTCTCGCTCACCTCGAATTCGTCGGTGAGCTTGAGGCGGCCTTCTTTGAGTTCATGGAAGACGTATTCCGCCGCCATCAGCTTGGCGAGGCTGGCGGGAAAAATCAGTCTGTCGGCATCGCGCTCGAACAGCACGCCGCCATTCTCGGCGTCGATCAGCATGGCGTGCGGCGCGCTGATCGGCGGCTCGTCCTTGCGGGCCGGATCTTTCTTGGCCGACAGGCCCGAACTTGGCTTATGCGCGAGGCCGGAGCCGGGCCGATGCGCCGGCGTTGCGGCTTGCGCCAGCGCGCAGCAGCCGACCAGCACAAGGGCCGCCGGCAATAGGCGGACTATCGAAAATTTGCGCAGTGCCATCATGCAAGGCTTTCCCGGCGATCCTTAAGGCCGAGCCGATGCGGCTTGGCCTGGCGGTCGGCTCTGTGGCGGGAAGTTAAGGCTTAGTAAAGGCCTCGGCCGCTCATGAATCCCGCATGGCCATCATAGCGGGCCGAGGCGTAAGCCGAAACCGGCGATGCGGCTCGGCTGGGGACAGAGTCGGGTGCTCGGGCAAAGGCTTGCATAGGCTTCGCATGGGCCGGCGCAGGCGGCTCGGCCACGCCTGCCTCGTCATCCGTTTCCGGTAGCGATGCCTCCCGGGTGCCGGAAGCGGCAAAAGGCCGGGCGGGCGGGCGCGGAATGTCGATCATCGGTCGCTTGTCAAAAAGGGCCGGAACAAAGAGCTTATTGGATGCCACCATCACCGGCTTCGGCGATCCCGGCTCGCCGCCGTCGCGCAAGGTTGCCGCCAGCTTGACGTCGTCGGAGCCAGCCAGCGGCGCCTTGCCGACGTATTCGACCTTCACTTTTGTCAGGCCCTGGCCGTAGAAGCCGAGCAGCTTAGCGGTTTTCACCGACAAGTCGATCACGCGATTGGCGGCGTAAGGCCCGCGATCGTTCACGCGCACGACGATCGATTTGTGGTTCTTGAGATTGGTGACGCGCGCATAAGACGGCAGCGGCATGGTCGGATGTGCCGCCGAAATCGAATTCATGTCGAAGACTTCGCCATTGGCGGTGTAACGACCGTGGAAGTCGTCGCCATACCAGGAGGCCATGCCTTCGGCTTTGTAATTAATATCTTCTTCCGGCACGTAAGTGCGGCCTGCCACCGAATAGGGCTTACCGACGCGGTAGACGCCGCCGCCTTTCGGCACCGGCTCACCTGGTTCCACGACGCGCGCGCTGGCGTGGACACCGTATTTTGGATCGACTTTGCCGGACAGGCCGCCGGAGCAATTGGCGAGCGCCAGCGAACCGGCCGCCAGCGCCACAACGCGCATGACGAGCCGCAAGCGGCTGTGTATCCCCAGTCCACCCATGTCGGAAAGAACCAATCCCCTAAATTTATCCGGCTAGATTACCCTGCGTACCGCGATCCGTGAACGGCCACGCTAGGTCGTGGTAAATAATTGGTTCCACTCGGATTTTGCCGCGGGAGCGGATTGCTTAGCGGCCATTCGGATAGCCAAGTACCGCGCCACTTGCAAGAGCGGCTGCGTTCGACCATTGAACTAGCGGACAAGGAAGGGTGGCCGAGTGGTTTAAGGCACCGGTCTTGAAAACCGGCGTACCTGCAAGGGTACCGTGAGTTCGAATCTCACCCCTTCCGCCATCTCACCGCATTCCGGTCTGCAAATGCGCGAGCGCCAGGTTCGCCTGCTGGCGTAGCGCCGCGATGTCGGCCTTCTCGTCCACCGGCGTGAGCGCCGCCTCCGGCAGAGCGTAAGGCGGCGCGGCGCTTTCGATGCGACCGAGATCGCGCGACGGCGACGGCCCCATTACCGTGAAGGCGCAGGTGGCCGTGCAGATCAGCAGGAGAATTTTGCGATTGAGCGACATGGCAGGCTCCAGGGCCCCCCCCCCCCCCTCGCCTGCAATGTTCCACAAATGTTGTTCCATCCGATTGCAAAAACCGGACGAAGTCTCCGCACTCGATTTACGGTCGGTTAGTGGTGCAGTGCGGCTGCCGCGCTAGAAATCGATCGGCAACAGCGGCCCGCCGGAGGTACGGCATTCGCGCTGGCAGGCGCGGTCGGCGCTATCAGCGCGCTTGACGCATCGCCCCTGCCGGTCGCGCTCCAGACAGGCGGCCAAATTCCACGCGGTATAGGAGCCGCATTCACTCCAGCAAGCGCCCGAGGACCACACCGACTGCGCCCGCTCGCTGCGCGGGAATGGCAGCACGAGCACGCTTGGGGCGTCGCGCCGGGCTAAGTCGCGGTCGGCCGCGTTTGATGGCGAAAACCCCGGCATTGAAATACTGGCCGCCAGCGCTATCGCCAGGACCGTCCAATTTCCAAGGGGGCGCTTCATGGGGATGACCTTCCGGCCGCCACAATAGCGCCGCGCATCCCCCTCGCCAACCGGCAGATTGCATAGAAGGCAAGCGCCTCGGGGCCCGTCAGGCCGGCACAGGACGAGGCCTATGAGGGCATTTGCGCCGTGGCCGTAGCGCCCCCGAATGCCCTTGCTATCGCGCCGGATCGCGTTTAGCTCGTGCGCCATGCCTCATCCCGACCCCAACACCGGCGCCAAAAGCGCGCCGAAAATCAGTTTTGTCTCGCTCGGCTGTCCGAAGGCGCTGGTCGATTCAGAGCGCATCATCACGCGGCTGCGCGCCGAAGGCTATGAGCTCACCCGCGAGCACGTCGGTTCGGACGTCGTCATCGTCAATACCTGCGGATTTCTCGACAGCGCCAAGGCGGAGTCGCTGTCGGCCATCGGACTGGCGCTGAAGGAAAACGGCAAGGTCATCGTCACCGGCTGCATGGGCGCGGAACCCGAGAACATCACCGCCGTCCATCCGAGCGTGTTGGCGATCACCGGCCCCCAGCAATATGAAAGCGTACTCGACGCCGTGCATCGCGCGGTGCCGCCGCAGCACGATCCGTTTCTCGATCTGGTGCCGCCGGAAGGCATCAAGCTGACGCCGCGCCACTACGCCTATCTGAAAATTTCCGAAGGTTGCAACAATCGTTGCACCTTCTGCATCATTCCGAAGCTGCGTGGCGATCTGGTGTCGCGCCCGGCTGGAGACGTGTTGCGCGAAGCGGAGAAACTGGCGAAAGCCGGCGTCAAGGAATTGCTGGTGATTTCGCAGGACACTTCCGCCTATGGCCTCGACATCAAATATGCCGCCAGCACCTGGCGCGACAAAGAAGTGCGCGCCAAGTTCGTCGACCTCGCGGGCGCGCTCGGTGAACTCGGCATCTGGGTGCGGCTGCATTACGTCTACCCCTATCCGCACGTCGACGACATCATTCCGTTGATGGCGGAACGCAAGGTGCTGCCCTATCTCGACATGCCGTTGCAGCACGCCGCTCCCGATTTGTTGAAGCGCATGAAACGGCCGGCCTCGCAGGAAAAGACATTGGAGCGCATCGCGCGCTGGCGCGAGATCTGCCCCGACCTGACGCTGCGCTCGACTTTCATCGTCGGATTTCCGGGTGAGACCGAGGCTGAGTTCGAAACTTTGCTGGAATGGCTCGGTGAGGCCTCGCTCGACCGCGTCGGCTGTTTCAAATACGAGCCGGTGCGGGGGGCTGTCTCCAACGCACTCGGCGAGCACGTGCCGGACGAGGTTAAAGAAGAGCGCTGGCATCGTTTCATGCAGACGCAGCAGAAGATTTCCGCCCGCCGCCTGAAGTGCAAGGTTGGCTCGCGTCAGCAAGTCATCATTGATGATGCCTGCCCGGATTCTTCATTTAGCGCGCGTCCGGACGCAAAACCGGTTCCCATTTTTGCTGGCCGCGCGCTTGCGAAGGGCCGCTCAATGGCCGATGCGCCCGAAATAGATGGTGCCGTTTACGTGGCAAGCAAGCGGCCGCTGCGCGTCGGCGAAATCGCGACGGTAAAAATCGAACGCGCCGACGAATACGATCTGCATGGCACGGCGGTCGGTTTCTGAAACAATCCGTGCGGAACCTTGAGCCGAAGTTCCGTGCGCAAGTTCCTTCCAGCGGAACGGTCGAAGCGGCGACGCGTTACTCAAACTCCATCAACAAGGAGTTTGAGTTATGCAGGCCAGAAGCACGATCATGATTGCCGCCGTGTTGGCGGTTGCGGCTCTGTCGCTTCCCTCCTTTGCCGCGTCCGTCGCCACCGTCGCATCCGCCGTCACGCCGCTCAACATCCGAACGGGCCCGGGACCGCAATACAGCGTCGTCGGCGCTATTCCGACCCAAGGTTTGGCGACGGTGACCGGTTGCCTACAAGGCAGCCTGTGGTGCCAGATTAATTACAACGGCAAGCAAGGCTGGGCCTATTCGCAATATCTGACCGCTGCGGTTTCGGGCCGTCAGCTTACGCTTTCCGAACGCGTGACGACATTGCCCCCGGTAATCTACACTGCGCCGCCGGAAACCGTTGGCACCGCCATCGTCGCCCCGACTGTCAGCGGCGAATTCATTGCCCCGCCAGCGACCGTGGCGCCCTTATCGCTCGCGCCGCCGCCGACGACGGTGCAGACCTACGTAACCACGCACCCGGTCGCGCCGGTCTATCTCAATGGCGAAGTAGTGGAAGGAGCCGGCCTGCCGCCCGACGTCGTGCTGAGCCCAGTGCCGCAGTCCGAGTACAGTTACGCTTACGTCAACGGCGTGCCCGTTCTGGTCGAGCCGACCAGCCGGCGCGTGACTTACATTTATCGCTAACGGTGAACCTAAAGTCGATAAAAGCGCGCCGCGTTGTCATGCAGCACGGCGCGCTGTTGGCTTTCAGAATATTCCGACAGAACCTTACGATAAATCGCGAAGAAATCTTCGTAGCTCGCGTGCAGCTTCTCGAGTGGAAAGTTGCTGCCATAGATCGTGCGCTCGATTCCGAAAATCTGAATCGAGTCGCGGATCACCTGGCGCGCTTGGGCGTAAGTGAGTCCGAGTGAATACATGCCAAGGCCGGACAGCTTCACATGCAGGTTCGGGAAAGCCGCCATCGCTATCAGCGCAGCGCGCCATTCGTCGATCGCTGCCGGCGTTCGCTCGGTCAACATACCGGCATGTACCAGGATCATGCGCACATTCGGAAACGCCTTCAGCAATTCGCAGGCAAATTTTGCCTGATGCGCATAGACCTGCAGTTCGAAGTGCAGATCGTGTTTTTCCAGAAGCGCAAAGCCGCGCCGGAAATCGACGTCGTTGCAGAAATCCAGCCTTGGCGCGCCCTGCCGCTCCGGCTGCCTGTCCCAGTATAGCATCTGGCGCGCGCCGCGCACATTGGGAAACTGCTTTTGGGCCTTCAGCGCGGCATCCGCGTCGGCCGCCGTCAGATCAACGTCGCAGACGATGCCGTGCGGAAATCCATGCTTGTCGGCAGTCGCTTGCAGCCACTTGGTCTCTTCCAACGCCTTGCCCGGACCCCATAGCGCCGTGACGTGCACCAACTTGACCGCGCCCTGCGGCACGATATCGGCCATCCATTCCTCGAGCGTGTAATCTCGGCGAATGCCGAAATAATCGCCGAACATGCGAGGGATGGGAGGATCGGCGAGCCACGCCACGTCCTTGCGGTGCCAGATGTGATGATGGGTGTCGATCACCGGACCGGTATAGAGCGGCATTGTTTCCCTAACATTCTTTAGCTCAGTGCGAGCCTACGACATTCACCACGGCGTCAGTCAATGTTTTGAACTCGTCCGGCGTAATCGTGAAGGCCGGTGTCAGATAGATTGTATTGCCGAACGGCCGGATGAACACGCCCTTTTCAATAAATTGCGCACGTAAGGCGTCGAGGTCGGCAATGCGCTCCATCTCGACCACGCCAATGGCGCCCATGACACGCACATCTCTCACGCCCGGCAAACTGCGGCAGGGCGCGAGGTCCTGTTCGAGCGCGTTCGAGATCGCGCCCACCTGCCGCAGGCGCGGTTCGCGCTCGAACAAATCGAGCGAGGCATTGGCGGCGGCGCAAGCCAAAGCATTCGCCATATAGCTTGGCCCGTGCATCAGCGCTTTCGTAAGATCGTCCGACCAGAAGGCTTCAAACACTTTTTGGGTTGCGATGGTCGCGGCCAGGCCCATGGTACCGCCGGTCAGCGCTTTCGACAGCGTGACGATGTCCGGCACAACGCCGGCCTGCTCGCAGGCGAACATCGTACCGGTGCGGCCGAGGCCGGTGAATATCTCGTCAAAAATTAACAACAGCTCATATTTATCGGCAAGTACGCGCAGACGCCTCAACACAGCCGAGTCATGAAACTTCATGCCGCCGGCGCCCTGCACCAACGGTTCGACAATGATGCCGGCGATTTCGCCGGCGCGTTGCGCGAGCAGTCTATCGAGCGCAGCCGATCGCTCGTCGTTATCGGGCAGATCGACAAGCAGGTGCTCCGGCAATAATCCGGCAAAGAGCGCATGCATGCCGTCTTCCGAATCGCTCACCGCCATCGCGCCAGTGGTGTCGCCGTGATAGCCGCCCTTGAAGGCAACGAATTTCGTGCGGTCTTTGACGCCGCGATTGATCCAGAACTGCAACGCCATCTTCAGCGCGACTTCGACCGCGACCGAACCGGAATCGGAAAAGAATACGCGCGTCAGATCGCCCGGCAGCAGTGCCGTCAGCCGCTGTGCCAAGCGCAGCGCCTGTTCGTGCACGAGCCCGCCGAACATCACATGAGGCATCTCCGCCAGTTGGCGCTCGACCGCCCGCTGAATGTGCGGATGGTTATAGCCGTGGCAGGCGGTCCACCACGACGCAATCCCGTCGATCAGTTCGCGCCCGCCCGCCAGAACGATGCGCGACCCTTGCGTGCGCGCTACCGCGAACGGCGGATGGGCCGTCTTCATCTGCGCATAAGGCAGCCAGATGTGCGGCAGGCCGTCCGCATACCAGCCAGGCGCAATGCTTTTTTTGCTGGTATCGTCCGCCATATGGCGCTTCTTTAACCCGAAATCCGGCGCTTCCGCCAAGGCCCTTTGATGCACTCTCTCGACCGATTTGCGCAAGCCAAGCTCAACGACCTCAAGCGCCGCCATCTGCACCGGCAGATGGCCGGCACCTTGCGCGAGGACGGCATCTGGGTCGAGCGCGACGGGCGGCGGCTCTTGTCCTTTTCTTGCAACGATTATCTCAATTTCACCCAGCACCCAGCGATCAAAAAAGCCGCCATCGCGGCCATCGAGCGCTATGGCGCCGGCTCCGGCGCCTCGCGCCTGGTGACCGGAAATCACCCGCTTTATGCCGAACTTGAAACCCGTCTCGCGGTCATGAAGCAGACGCAAGCCGCGGTCGTGTTCGGCTCCGGCTATCTCGCCAATGCCGGCATCATCCCGGCGCTGATCGGGCGCGACGGCCTGGTGCTGATCGATGAACTGGCGCATGCCTGTCTATACGCCGGCTCGCAGTTGTCGCGCGGTAAGGTCGTAACTTTCCACCACAATGACCTCGATCACGCACGCGGGTTGCTCGCTGAATATCGCGCCGCGCACGATCATGCCCTCATCGTCACCGACGGCGTATTCTCGATGGACGGCGACCTGGCGCCGCTCGCCGCGTTGCTGGCGCTGGCCGAAGAACACGATGCCTGGCTGATGTCGGACGACGCGCACGGCCTCGGCGTGGTCGGCGGCGGCCGTGGATCGAGCTTTGTTGGCAACGCACATATTCCGGTGCCGTTACAAATGGGCACGCTATCGAAAGCCATCGGAGCATACGGCGGTTACCTCTGCGCTTCGGCTGACGTAGTCGATCTCATCCGCAATCGCGCCCGCACCCTCATTTATTCGACCGGCCTGCCGCCGGCCTGCGTTGCCGCCAGCATCGCCGCGCTCGACCTGATCGAACGCGAACCGGCTTACGCTGCGCGTCCGGTGCAAAAAGCTAAGGCCTTCACCAAGGCCGCCGGCCTGCCGGAAGCGCAAAGCCCAATCGTGCCGGTGATCGTCGGCGCGGAGGAAGCAACGCTGGCGGCTTCGCAAATGTTGGCCGATGAAGGATTCCTCGCCGCCGCGATCCGGCCGCCGACGGTGCCCGCCGGCACCTCCCGCCTGCGCCTCACATTCACGGCGCAACATCCCGATGAAGAAATCGCGCGGCTTGCCACGCTCGTGCGTGAAAGAGTTTTAGCGTGAGCGCTTATTTCGTCACTGCGACCGGCACCGATATCGGCAAGACCTTCGTCACTGCCGGGCTGATCCGCTATCTGCGCGGCCTCGGCCAGCCCATCAACGCGCTCAAGCCGATCGTCAGCGGCTATGATTCATCCGTGGTCGAGACCAGCGATCCGGCGGTACTGCTGAAAGCGCTCGGCCGTCAGGTGTCGGCCGAGGAAATCGCGACCATCGCACCCTGGCGCTTTCGCGCGCCGCTCTCGCCCGATACCGCCGCCGCGCGCGAAGGCCGTAGCATCGATTTCGACCAGCTCATCGCGTTCAGCCGCTCGGCCGTTGACGCCGCTACCGGTATGCTGTTCATCGAAGGCGTCGGCGGCATCATGGTTCCGCTCGACGCCGAACGCACGGTGGTCGACTGGATGGCGGCGCTCGATATTCCGCTGCTGCTGGTGGTCGGCGGCTATCTCGGCGCCATCAGCCATACACTCACCGCGCTCGACGTGCTCAAGCAGCGCAAACTGAAGATTGCCGCCATTGTGGTGAGCGAAAGCGAGCGCGGCACCGTCGAGCTCGACGATACGGTGACAAGCATTTCGCGTTTTTCCGGCGGCGTCGAAGTTATCGGCCTGCCGCGCTTGCCGGGCGGTATTACCGAACATCCGGCCTTCGCCAGGATCGCAGCGCTGTTATAATTTCACGGTTTCGATAAAACGGATGAGCGCGGCCATCGCCAGGCCTATGTCGGCGGGGCTGGCATATTCCGCCGGGTTGTGGCTGACGCCGCCGCGACAGCGCACGAACGCCGTCCCCGCGAAAGCAGGGACGGCGCTTTATGCTCAATCGAACTCTGGTGCGCTTACGGAACCAGAATGGTCGATCCCGTGGTCTCGCGCCCTTCCAGATCCTCATGTGCCTTGCGGGCATCCTTGAGCGCGTATTTCTGATTGACCGGAATTTTCACCGCGCCCGAACCAACCACCTTGAACAGATCGTTAGAGACCGCCTCGAGGTCTTCGCGCTTGGCGGCGTAGTGATTGAGCGTCGGCCGCGTGGCGAATAGGGAACCCTTGAACTGAAGCAGATTGATATCGAAAGCCGCGACCGGACCGGAGGCCGAACCGAAGCTGACGAAATAGCCGAGCGGGCGCAGACAGTCGAGCGAGGCCGGAAACGTCGCCTTGCCGATGCCGTCATAGACGACGTCGCACAATTTTCCGCCAGTGATCTCCTTCACCTTCGCCACGAAATCCTCGTCGCGATAAAGGATGGTGTGATCGCAGCCATTGGCCTTGGCGAGTTCGGCTTTTTCCTTCGAGCCGACGGTGCCGATGACATTGGCGCCGAGATGTTTCGCCCACTGGCACAGGATCAGTCCGACGCCGCCGGCGGCGGCATGCATCAGCACATTGGTGCCCTTACCGACTTTAAAAGTCCGGTTGAGCAAATATTGCGCGGTCATGCCCTTGAGCATCATGCCGGCGGCCTGCTCGTATGTGATGTTGTCGGGCAGCTTCACCGCGCGCGCGACCGGCAACAGACGTTCGGCCGCGTAGCCGCCGAGCGGAACAACGTACGCGACGCGGTCGCCGACTTTGAGATCGGTCACGCCAGGCCCGACTTCGGTCACCTGACCGGCGCCCTCATTGCCCGACACGAACGGATAACCGTTCGGCGGCGGATAAAGACCGCTGCGGAAATAGGTATCGATGAAGTTCACGCCGCTGGCATGCTGCTTGATCTTGACTTGGCCCTCGCCCGGCGCGGGAATCGTGATGTCCTCGAAGGTCAGGACTTCCGGCCCGCCGGCTTTGTGTACGCGCACTGCTGCGACCATGTTTCACCCCTTGAATAGATTTGCTTTGTTTGATGGGAGGATCGTTTCAGCGGCGATCATAGGCAGCCAGCCGCCAAGTGCAAGGCGGGCCATTCTGCCCACCTTTCAGCGCCCGCCGGAGACACGCAAGTTTGCGCCGTTGACGTAGGAAGCCGCGTCCGACAGCAGAAACAGGATCGCCTGCGCCACTTCGCTCGCGTCACCAGCGCGTCCCATCGGCAGCGTCGGCAAGACACGCTCGACACGGCCGGGCGGCTGAATGTCGGTATCGATCACGCCGGGCGAGATGGCGTTGACCCGGATTCCCTCCTTGGCCACTTCGCGCGCCACGCCGACCACCATGGCATCGACGCCGGCCTTGGCCGCCGCGTACCAGACGCATTCGCCGCCGCCGCCGAGCGTTGCCGCCATCGACGACAGCATCACGATCGAGCCGCCTTTGCCGCCGTGCTTGATCGACATGGTGCGTACGCAAGCGCGCAGGCACAGCAAGGCGCCGAAGGTATCGACGTCGATGGCCGCGCGCATGGTGGCGGCGCTTGCTTCATCGAGCCGCGAGGCCTCGCCGATGATGCCGGATGAATGGACGAAATGGGTGATGGGTCCGAACTTTCCGGTGACCTGTTCGAATACGCGTTCTATATCGGCTTCGATCGCCATATCCCCTTGCACCGCGACGGCGGTGCCACCGGCCGATTTGATCGAGGTGACCACGCTGGCGGCGGCATTGGCGTTGCTGTGATAGTTCACCGCGACGTTATAACCGGCGGCGCCCGCGAGCTTGGCGGTGGCGGCGCCGATGCCGCGACTACCACCGGCGATCAGCAAAACGGGTTGCGACATGATCTATTCCCCAGTTTGTATTCAGCACTGCCGGTCAGGCCGCCCGGCGTAGCAAACCGGCCACCAAAAAGTAAAGCGCGATCACGCCGAGCGCCATCCGCACCACGGGGCCCGGTTCGAGATTGGCGATTACCGTGACGAAAGCCAGCGCCGCCCACACCGCCATCAGAACAATATTGGCAAGGCGCCAATGTGTGACGCGCAAAGGATGGACAAAACGCACCGGCACAAATGTCAAGACCGCGAGCGCGACGACGGCGATGGCGGAAATCCAGGGCGCGGGCGTCAGCACGTAGAGGTAAAAGGCGGCGAGGTTCCACACGGCCGGAAAGCCGCGGAAATAGTTGTCGGCGGTTTTCATGTTACGGTCGGCGAAATACAAGGCGCCGGTAATGACGACGAGCATGCCGAGTGGGATGGCGAGCGCCTCCGGCAGCAGACCGCTGGCGGTGATCGCGTAGGCCGGTACAAAAACATACGTAACGAAGTCGACGACGAAATCGAGGCCCTCGCCGGACCAGCGCGGCAAAACTTCCTTTACGTTAAAAGCGCGGGCCAAGGGCCCGTCAACGCCGTCGACGATCAGCGCCAGACCAAGGCAGAAAAACATCGCGGCCCAATGGCCGCCGGTTGCCAGGATCAGCGCCAGCAGTCCAAGCGCCGCGCCTGAGGCGGTGAAGACGTGGATCGTGAAGGCGCGGACGGTTACGAAATTCATCGGGATTATCTTTCGTTACCCCAATCAAGCTTCACGATCTCGGCGGAACGTCCGCCCAGATTCCAGTTGCGCCCAAAGCCGCGAAAACGTGATTTGCCGGATTTCGACACGATAACGTCAGGCCCGATCCAATATTCGCTGTTGCGAATGACGACATTGCCGTCGCGGTCGTGGCCGCGCACCGGCGTGATATCGCCTTCGACATATTTCTCGATGCGGATGCGGCGCGTCTGCCCGTCGGTTTCGTAAGAAATCGGCACTTGATGCACGCCGAGAAACTGTCCGACCAGGATCGAGAGCAGATGCGTTGTGCCGCCGACGCGGCCGGTGAAAATTCGCGTGAGGCCCTTGACCGCCTGGATCGGCGCCTTGTCGTCGACGAACAGCGCGGCGGTCCAGTTGCCGCGCGACATGATGCCGGGCAGATCCATCATCAGACCGATATTGATGCCGGCAAGATCGACTTCGTCGAAACGGCCTTCGTCGATGCGAACGCCTGCCCAGGTCTGGCAGCGGTCCTCGGTCGGCGGATGATCGCCGAGCGACAGCACGCACGGACAAAACACCGTGCAACTGCACGACAGCGCCATTTCGCCTTTCAACGTCCAAGCTTCCGTCACACTGTTACTCCCGGTCTTTTCTTACGAAATACTTTACATCGATAACTCATATTGCGCGTCCCGGCCAATGGGCCAGCACCGCCGTTACGACAAACACAACGCCGATGGCTATCGAAACGACGCCGATGGCGTAGGTAAAGCGTTTGCCGGTGCCGATCTTCTCGATGGTCATGACAATGCCCAGCCCCGCCATCCAGATCACGTTCATGATCCCGACGGCGAACGTCACCGCCATCATCGCCCAGCAGCAGCCGAGACAAAACAGCCCCTGCTTGACGCCGAGACGGAACACGCCGCGCGGCGTGGTATGCCAATTGGCAAAGAAAAACGGAAACGGCGACTGGCATTGCTTGAGGCAAGCGTGTTTGAGCGCAGAGAACTGATAGAGCCCCGCGCCGATCAGGATCGCGCCCGAGAACAGACCGCTGACCGAGGCCACGCCGGCATCGATGATCACCGCGCGCGTCAACGCGTATTGCGCCAGCGTGGCCAACACGGCAAAGCCGAGCCAGACAGCGGTATAGCCCGCCGTCAGAACGAAGGGCGACACTACTGCTTTCGACTTGCTGGCGGCGGTGTCTGCGATCTCGGCGTAAGTTAAAATCATCGGCGCCGCGCTCGGCAGCATCATCGCCAATGTCATTGCCGCCCACATCAGGCCGATCAGCGCAAAGCCCCTGACCCCCCAAACGCCATTTGGCATCAGCGCGATGCCAAATGTCGGGCTGCATATCGCACCCGTCACGCCGTCCATGTCCGCGGCGAGAAGGCCGAGATAGAGCCAACCGAGGCACGTGAGGGTCACGATGCAGGCGATCGCCAGCCATTTCGGCCGCGCAAAGGCCGCGCCCAGCCGGCTGGCGGCAGGCGGCAAATGGTCGAGACGATGGCCGGCGGTGTGGCTCATTGAGTTCCCGCAAATTCCCCTTCTGCATAGCGCATTCAACCTGGGCCGTGCTAATCCGCTCTACGGCAATAAGGATCGGACGCATTGAATCCGGATAATTTCGGCGTAATCGTCGTTGGCGGCGGGCCGACCGGGCTAACGGCCGCTATCGCGCTGGCTCAAGGGGGCATTGCCACCGCTTTGGCGGCCAGGCGTCCGGACAAGCCGGACAACCGCACCACCGCGCTCATGGCCGGTTCCGTCACCGCGCTCGAAACGCTGGGCGTCTGGGAATTCTGCGCCGGCCAGTCCGCCCCGCTCAAGGTCATGCGCATTGTCGACGATACCGGGCGGTTGTGGCGCGCGCCGGAAGTGAAGTTCGAGGCGAGCGAAATTGGGCTTGACGCTTTCGGCTATAATATCGCCAACCGCGACTTGGTGGTTGCGCTTGAAAAACGCGCGCGGGGCATTTCGGCTTTGCATCTATTCGACGACGAGATCACCGCCGTCGAGCCGAACCAAAATGATGTCACCGTTAAACTCAAAAGCGGCGGTGCATTACAAAGCGCTCTCGTAGTCGGCGCCGACGGCCGCCACTCGCTTTGCCGCAAAGCCGCCGGCATTCGCAGCGACGAACGCCAATACAAGCAGGTTGCGCTCACGGTTTGCGTCAAGCATTCGTGCCCGCACTGCGATTGTTCGACCGAGTTTCATACAGGCAGCGGACCGTTCACGCTGGTGCCCCTGCCGGGGCAACGTTCGAGTCTGGTCTGGGTGCTCGATCGGCAGCGCGCCGACGAGATAGCCGCGCTCGACGACGCGGCGCTCGCGAGTGAAATCGAACGTGCAGCGCATTCGATCCTCGGCAAAATCGAACTCGAACCTGGACGCGGCCTGTTTCCACTTGCCACCGCGACCGCGCAGCGCTTTGCCGATAACCGCATCGCGCTGGTCGGTGAAGCCGCCCATGTCATTCCGCCGATTGGCGCGCAAGGCCTGAACCTCGGTTTGCGCGACGCAGCCACCATCGGCGAACTCGCGGCACAGGCGCGGCGCGAAGGCCGAGATATCGGCGGCGCAGACGTACTTGCCGCTTACGACACAGCGCGTCGCGGCGACGTCAACAGCCGCGGCTTCGCCATCGATCTCTTGAACCGCACGTTGCTGACCGATCTTCTGCCGGTGCAAGGCCTGCGCGGTCTCGGCCTTTATGCGCTCGACCGCATTGGACCGTTGCGGCGCGCGGTCATGCGCGAAGGCATCGCGCCACGCTCGTCGCAGCCGAAGCTGATGCGCGGCGAAGCGCTTTAAACTTTCGGCGGCGTCTTCTTCACGCCCGGTGTATCGCGAAACTGCGGCGCAATCGGCAGTGGCAAGGCCGGCACGATCTTGCCGCCGGCGCTTTCTATTTTGTGCGCGAACAGACCACGCTCGTTGAAATGCGGATCGCGCAGCGCCTGTTCGAGCGGTGTCACGATGGTGGCGCAGCAATCGGCTTTTGCGAAGATCTGCCGCCATTCTTCCGACGAACGCGCTGCGATTAGTTGAGCGACCGCCGCGCGTGTCGCTTGCGGGTCGCGCGCGTCGTCGGCAAACTCCGCCGGCAGCCCGATAGCGGCGCAAAAGGCATCCCAGAATTTCTGCTCAATGGCGCCGCAGGCAACGATCTTGCCGTCTTTGGCCGGGTAAAGGTGATAGCGCGGCGAGCCGCCGACCAGCGACATTTCGCCGGGTTTGGGAAACTTTCCGGCGGCGCTGCCGAGCGCCAGCGCATACCAGGCGAAGGTAAACATCGCGTCGGTCATAGCGATGTCGATATAGCAGCCCTGCCCGCTTTGATCGCGCGCGCGCAACGCCAGCAGAATATTGATCACCGCCGGAAAACTTCCGCCCGCGATGTCGGCGATCAGCGCCGGCGGCACCACCGGCGCGTCGAGCGGCCCCGGCTGCAAATCGAGCAGCCCGGTATTGCCGATATAATTGAGATCGTGCCCGGCTTCGCCGGCGCGCGGACCGCTCTGGCCGTAACCGGAGATCGCGCAATAAATCAGTTTCGGATTGATGGTCTTGAGGTCGTTATAACCCAAGCCCAGCCGCGCCATCACGCCGGGACGAAACTGTTCAATCAGGATATCGGCGCGCGCGATCAGCGGCTCGAGCTTCTCGCGATCCGCTTCGGACTTGAGATCGAGCGTCAATACTTTCTTGCCGTGATTGAGCAGTGCGAAGGACGCGCTCTCACCGTCAACCACCGGCGGAAAGCGCCGCATGTCCTCGCCGCCCGGCCGCTCGATCTTGATCACTTCCGCGCCGGCTTCCGCCAGCATCAAGGCGGCGAGCGGCCCCGGTAACAACGTGGTAAAGTCGAGGACGAGTAAACCATTGAGCGGTTGCATCGCCTTTGTCATTTGCGCATGACCTTATCCGAAAACCGGTTCCCACTTTTCGGGGTCATGCGCCCTACCTAAATAAAAGCGGCGGCAGCGTACCCGTTTTCACCATCCACATCACGCTGGTCAGCGTCAGCACCGACACCACGGTGCCGACCAGCACGGCGCCGGAGGCCTGCTCGACCCAGGTGTCGTATTGGCGCGCGAACACGAACACGTTGAGTGCCGGCGGCCGCGCCGCCATCAAGACGGCGGTGTAAACCCAGGTCTGGTCGAACGGCCCGAACAGCGACAGCAAAAGAAACATCAGGATCGGGTGCAGCACCAATTTGATCGCGGTGGTGAACGGCACCTCCCACGGCATCTTCTTCAACGGCCGCAGCGCCACCGTCACGCCGAGGGTGAACAGCGCGCAGGGCGCGGCCGCGTTTTGCAGGAACTGCATCAGCCGCTCCAAGGCGAGCGGCGGCTGGAAATGCGTCGCCGCCGAAAGGATGCCAATAGCGGTCGCGATCACCAGCGGATTGGTGCCGATACGCACGACCACTTCTTTGGCAACCGAGCCGATGCTTTTTTGTCGCGGGCTGGCAATCGCCATCATGAACGGCACCAGCGAAAACAGAAGCAGCGTGTCGAAACAGAAAATCAGCGCGACCGGCACCGCCGCCTTCGGACCCAGGGTCGCGAGCGCGAGGCCGGGACCCATATAGCCGATATTGCCATAGCCGCCGGCCAGCCCGGCGATGGTCGCCTCGTCGATACGCCCGCCACGCACGAGCATGCCGATGGTGAAGGCGGCCGCGAAAGCCCAAAAGGTCGAGAGCGTGGTGGCGAAGACAAAATCGACCTGCGCCAGTTGTTCCAGCGGTGTCTGCGACAGGATGCGGTAGAACAGCGCCGGCAACGACACATAGACGATGAAGAAATTCATCCAGGCGAGCGCGGTATCCGGGATTTGTTTGATTTTGCCACAGGCAAACCCGATGAAAATCAGCCCGAAAAACGGCAGCGCCAGATTGAGAACGTCTATCATCCCAGTGTCCCGATTCCGAAATTCGCGAGCCTTTGCAGCGCGCCGTTATCGGACCCTACTTGGCGTGGCCTTTGCATTCCTCTAAACGGCATAAATCGCTTTTGGAAGGGATCAAACCCGTGAAGTTGCCCCGCCAGTTCTTTCAGCCTTTGGCGATCGGTGCGCCGGCCCCGATGCGCGAACTGCCGGTGCGGCTCGAGCGCATGATCCACTTCGTACCGCCACATCTGGATAAACTGCGCGCCAAGGTGCCGGAATTGGCGAAAACCGTCGACGTGGTGCTGGGCAATCTGGAAGACGCCATTCCGGTCGAAGCCAAGCAAGCCGCGCGCAAGGGTTTTATCGAAATGGGTCAATCGGTCGATTTCGGTTCGACCGGCCTGTGGACCCGCATCAATGCGCTCAATTCGCCCTGGGCGCTCGACGACGTGACCGAGATCGTCGCGGCCATCGGCAACAAGCTCGATGTCATCATGTTGCCCAAGGTCGATGGGCCTTGGGACATCCACTACCTCGATCAACTGCTGGCCCAGCTCGAGGCGCGCCACCAGATCAAAAAGCCAATTCTGATTCACGCCATTCTGGAAACGGCGCAGGGCGTCAACAATGTCGAGGCGATTGCGACCGCCTCCCCGCGCATGCACGGCATGAGCCTCGGCCCGGCCGATCTCGCCGCCTCGCGCGCCATGAAAACGACCCGCGTCGGTGGCGGGCATCCGGAATACAAAGTTCTCGCGGATGCTGAGGGTGACGGTCCACGTGCGACCTATCAGCAGGACCTGTGGCACTACACCACGGCCAAGATGGTCGATGCCTGCGCCGCCGCCGGCATCAAACCGTTCTACGGCCCCTTCGGCGATTTCTCGGACGCCGCCGCTTGCGAATCCCAGTTCCGCAATTCGTTCCTGCTCGGCTGCGTCGGCGCCTGGACCCTGCACCCGTCGCAAATCGCCATCGCAAAAAAGGTCTATGCGCCCGCCCCGGGCGAAGTTGCTTTCGCCAAGAAAATCGTGGAGTCCATGCCCGACGGCGCCGGTGCGGTCATGATCGACGGCAAGATGCAGGACGACGCCACCTGGAAGCAGGCCAAGATTCTTATCGACCTCGCCAGACTGGTGGCGGCGAAGGATCCTGACATGGCTGCGCGCTATGGACTGTGACCTCTCAGGGACTAGCCAATAGCGGATGAAAGCACTAACTGATCGTCGCATGAACAAGACACATACCGCGAAATACACGATCGGCCAGGTGGTCAAGCACCGGCTGTTCGAATTCCGTGGCGTGATCTTTGATATCGACCCGGTGTTCAACAATACCGAGGAATGGTGGGAGGCGATCCCTGCCGACGTGCGGCCAAAAAAAGATCAGCCGTTTTATCACCTGTTCGCTGAAAACGCCGAAACCGAATATATCGCCTATGTCTCGGAACAGAACCTGTTGCCGGACACTTCCGGCGCGCCGATCCGCCATCCGCAGGTCGACGAAGTGTTCGAGTGGGACGACAGCATCGGCTACAAGCCGCTCAACAGCCAAATTAACTAGCCGCGTTTTCCCGGAGCGTCACAACGAAAAAGGCGCGGCCGAAGCCGCGCCTTTCATATTTGCCGACCACGTAACGGGCCCGGTTATTTTTTCGCCGGCGGCGTCGGCTGCGCGGTTTCCAGCTTCTTGCGCGCCTCTTCGGCTTTCTTTTGCAATTCTTCCTGCAACTTGCGTTGCTGTTCCTCGAATGCCTTCTGGTCGGTCGCCGGGCCGTCATAGGCTTTGGCGAAATCGGTGAGTGGCAGCGGCAGGCTGATCGGCGTGCCCTGCATATTGATCGCCTGCACCGTGAGCATCTGTCCCTTCTTCATCTTGGCAACCATGTCATCGCTGACCGGATAGTCAGACATGCAGCCGACCGGGAAACAGATCTTATAAGGCTCCTGTACCGGCTGACCCTGATCGATGATCATGCGGGTGCCGTGCGCGAGCTGCATGCCGAGCGGTACCGTCACGCGCAAAATCTTCGGCTGGCCTTCCGGCTCGAACAACTGAACGATGGCGACCGGCATGCCATTTTCCAGGCGGCCATCTTTGGTGATGACGCAGACTTGCTTGTTGTTGGTATCGGGGCCTTTTCCGCAGATTTTCATCCACGGCGAATACATCAGCTGCGGCGGTTCGTTGGTCGCGGGTTGCTGCGGTGCGGGCGCGGCCGGCGCCGCGGCTGGCGCCTGCTTCTTGGGCGCAGGCTTGGGCTGCTGCGCGAACGCGGCCGGCGCCACCAAAACCAAGGCCGTAACGCTTGCCACCGCCAACAGTGCGGTCAGAGCGCGGCCGAATGACTGGCCCGATGCGATCCGATGATCCATTTAACTAGTCCTTCGTTCTAACCCTGGGCGGCCCAAAGCCGCGCAAAATGGCGGTTCGGCTCTCTCCGTGCGAAATACGGCGGGAGCGTGACACACTGTCGCCGCCTGATAGCCGATATCGCCCCGGCAATAAAGCCACGAATGTGCCCAAAATGGGGGCCGGTTACCGCGCGTCGAGCTGTGATAACTTGACCGAAAACCGGGACGAATCGCTATCCGACCATTAACCCCAAGTCTATTCACGTTGCCCGCCGTGGCGCAATTGAAAGCCTCGCGCCGCGCGGTCGTGCTGGGTGCGCTCGCGGCTGCGAGCGGACTTGGTCACGGTTTGGCCCGCGCTGCCGAGGATGCGAGGCCCGGCGAAAGATGCCACGCCATTGCCATGCATGGCGACCCGGCCTGGGACGCCAGCTTCACGCACCCGACTTACGCCAACCCGTCGGCGCCGAAAGGCGGACAGCTCACGCAAGGCGTGCTCGGCACTTTCGACAGCCTCAACCCGTTCATCGTCAAAGGCCTGCCTGCGGTCAACATACGCAGCTACGCCATCGAAAGCCTTTTGGCACGCGGCTATGACGAACCCTTCACGCTTTACGGCCTGCTCGCCGACAGCGTGGAAACCGACGCGGCACGCAATCATGTCACGTTCACCATCAATCCGGCGGCCCGCTTTGCCGACGGACGCCGGGTGACGGCGGAGGATGTGGTCTTTTCCCTGGAATTGCTGCGCGACCACGGCAAGCCGCTGTTCGGAATCTACTACACCAAAGTGAGCAAGGCGCAGGCGCTCGATGCGCGCACGGTGCGTTTCGATCTCGACGCCACCGACGACCGCGAATTGCCGCTGATCCTTGGCCTGATGCCGGTGCTGGCCAAACACGCGATCGATCTCAAGACCTTCGAGGATACGACCTTCACGCCAATTCTCGGCAGCGGGCCTTACCGCGTCACCAATGTGCGGCCAGGCGCAAGCGTCACTTTCACGCGCGATCCGAACTATTGGGGCCGCGACCTGCCGATCAATCGCGGCTTATGGAATTTCGATACCATCAAGTTCGACTATTACCGCGACGGCAATACGCATTTCGAAGCTTTCAAAAAAGGTCTGTATGACGTGCGCGCGGAAACCGATCCCGGGCGCTGGCAAACCGCCTACGACTTCCCGGCGCTACGCGACGGCCACGCGGTGAAGGAAGAATTCCCCTACGGACTGCCGAAAGGCATGCAAGGTCTAGTGTTCAATACGCGACGTGAAATATTCGCCGACATACGCGTGCGCGAGGCGATCCTGCATTTGTTTGACTTCGAATGGATCAACCACAATTATTTTTTCGATCTCTACACGCGCACCGCCAGTTATTTCGATGGCTGTGATCTGTCGGCGCATGGCGTGCCGGCGAACGCGCGCGAGCGCGAACTGCTCAAACCGTTTCCCGCGGCGGTGCGCGACGACATCATGGCCGGCACCTGGTCCCCGCCGGCCACCGACGGTTCAGGCCGCGATCGCAAGGGCATGCGGCGCGCCCTCGATCTGTTTGCGCAAGCAGGCTACGCGCTGCAAGGCACGCAACTGGTCAATCGTGCGAGCGGCAAACCTTTCGGCTTCGAAATCCTCACCACTACCCGCGATCAGGAGCGCCTCGCGCTTGCCTTTACCCGCAACCTCAAGCGCGTCGGCATCGCCGCGTTCGTGCGCAATATCGACGCCACCCAGTTCGAGCGCCGCCGCATCGCCTTCGACTTCGACATGATGGATTACCGTTGGGAGCAGTCGCTCTCGCCCGGCAATGAACAACTTTTTTATTGGGGCTCGCAGGCGGCCGACAGCCAAGGCAGTCGCAATTACATGGGCGTCAAATCGAAGGCGATCGACGCCATGATCGACGCCATGCTCAAGGCGACCGAGCGCGACGGCTTCGTCGCCGCCACCCGCGCGCTCGACCGCGTGCTGTTGTCCGGTTTTTATGTGGTGCCCCTGTACTTTCCGCCGAAGCAGTGGGTGGCGCGCTGGACACGAATCGAGCATCCCTTAAAGACGTCTCTGTTCGGCTATCTGCCGGAGACGTGGTGGCACAGGCAAACTAAATGATCCTGCGCGGTGAGAACGAAAAGGACGACCGCGTGAGCGCGGGCCATCGCGCCACGCTCGATGAATTGTTTCGCCGCGCCGGCGTGCGCAGTTCCTCCGCGCTGGCGCTGATCGATCCGCCCAACCGCGAAACCTGCATAACCGGCGCGCCGCGGCAGCTTACTTTCGCGCAAACCGACCGCGCCATCTCGGCGCTGGCCGCGCGGCTTGGCGGCCTGGGCTTGCAGACCGATTCCATCGTTGCGGTCCAGCTCGCGAATACGGTGGAAAACATCATCACCCTGATGGCGATTTTGCGCGCCGGCATGATCGCGATGCCGCTGCCGCTGATGTGGCGGCGGCATGAACTGACCTCGGCGTTGCGCCAGATCGGCGCCAAGGCGGTCATCACCGCCTCGCGCATCGGCGCGGTCGCGCACGCCGACATCGCGGTCGAGGTGGCGGCTGATGTGTTCCCGATCCGCTACATCTGCGCCTTCGGCGAAAATTTGCCCGACGGCGTCATGCCGCTCGACGATATTTTCAGCGCCGATCAGCCGGCAAGCGTGCCGCGCCCGGCGCACGCGGCCGGCGACCATCCCGCCGACCACGTCGCCATCATTACCTTGGACGTGACGCCAACCGGTCTGATACCGGTCGCGCGCAGCCATATGCAATTGCTGGCCGGCGGCGCTACCGTCTTTCTCGAAGCCGGCGCGCCGCAGAACGCGCGCATCCTCTCTGCTATTCCGCCCTCATCCTTTGCCGGCATCGCGCTCACGATACTGCCCTGGCTGACCGGCGGCGGCACGCTGTCGCTGCATCACGGCTTCGAACCGGGGACATTCGCCACGCAGACGACCGAACAAGATGTCATCGTATTGCCCGGCGCGGCGGTGACGCCACTCGCTCAATCAGGACTGCTCGCCGGCAAGGCAAAGACGATCCTCGCGCTCTGGCGTTCGCCCGAGCAATTGGTGATGGCGCCGGCCTGGCGCGCCGCGCCGACGCTGGTCGATGTCGCGAGCTTCGGCGAAATCGCGCTCTTGGCGGCGCGGCGCGGCAGCGATCACCTGCCGGCCGATATTCCGCATGGCCGCGTGCGCGCGCCCCGCGCCAACGGCACGATCGCGGTGGCCGAGACCGCGCGCAGCAAACAGGGAACGCTATTGGTGCGCGGCGCGATGGTGCCGGTGCACGCCTTCCCGCCCGGCGTCGAGCGCGTGTCGGCGCCGTTTCTGTCGGCGGACGAGGCCGGATTTGTCGACACCGGCTGTACCTGCCGGCTCGACACGCCGGCGCAGACCTTGGTCGTGACCGGTCCGCCCGGCGGCATCGCCACCATTGGCGGATACCGTTTCCGGGCGGCCGATCTAGAAGCGCAGGTGGCCGCGGTCGATCAGACCGCCACGCTGGTGGCGCTGCCGGGCGGCCTGCTAGCGCAAAAACTCGCTGGCAGCGCGTTCGACAACGCCGCCGTGGCCGCCCAATTGCTCGAAAACGGCGTCAATCCGCTCATTGCCGGCGCATTTCGGCCGCGCAAGGCGCAAGCCGCCTGAACCGAGGCGTTGACGAGACATTAAGGCTGCGCCGCTAGGGTACAGGCACCCTTTTGTAAATGCGTGCGTGCCCCCCATGTCGCTTCAAGGCCCCTTGATCGTCGTCGCCGAAACGCCGGCGACCGCTTTGGTTGAAGCGCTCGCCGCCGCCGGCGCCTTCCCCATCGTCGAGGCCAAATGGGCCGATGCGCCGACCGCCTTCGTCGCCGTCAAGCCATCCGCCGTGGTGATCGCCGAACCGGGCCCGCCGGTCAGCGAATCCTCGGCGCGCATGCTCTGCCTGCAAATCGCTACCGTGAACGGTCCCATCGTGCCGACCATCGCGCTTGCCGATGGAGATCGCGACGCCGCCATTCCGCTCGCGCTGACCGCGGACGCCAACCTGCCGGTCAAGCGGCTGATCGGCCGCCTGCAATCGGCGATGCGGGTGCGCGCGTTGCACGCGACCGTCCTGCGCCGGATCGAACTGTTCGCCTCGCATGGCGGCAAGATGCCGGCGCTGCCTGTTGGCGACGCGCTCGATGATGCCACTGTGCTGATCGCCGGGCGCGGCCCGCTTTATCCCGCGCTCAGCGTGGCGATGGGGGAACAGGCCAAGATGATCGGCGTCTTCAGCGTCGAAGCCGCCGCCAAGCAGCTCAACGACCGCGACATCGACGGTATCGTCATCGGCGATGGTTTCTCACCGCGAATGATCGAAGCCTTTCTAACGGTGTTGGCGCAGGACAGCCGTTTCCATGAAATCCCGATCGCCGTCATTGGCGAAGCGCCGCCCGATTTCGCCGAGACCTTGCCGAACATCGATCACGTCGCCGGCGATCCGGCACGTCTCGTGGCGCGGCTGGTTCCGTTGGTGCGTATGCGCGCATTCGAGTCGCGCCTCAAACGCATGCTCAAGTCGCTCGATGCCCACGGTATCTTCGATCCGCAAACCGGCCTGCTCACGCGGGAATCGTTCTGGCGCGACCTGACCAAATCGGTGGCGGACGCCGCCGACCGCAGTCAGGCTCTGTCGATTGCGCGTTACTCGTTCGAAGGTCCCATGGATGAACGCGCGCGGCTCGACGGTGCGCGGCTGGTGACGCGGCTGATCCGCAACATCGACTTTGCATGCCGCGATGACGATGGCGCCATCCTGATCGCCTTCACCCAGACCAATCTGCGCAGCGCCCATGTGGTCGCCCGCCGCATCGCCGCCACGCTCAAGAATTCCATGCTGGCGCCGCATCGCGGCCACGAACATATTACCGCCAATGTCACTCTGGCATCGCTGAAAAACGACGATACGCTCCGCGGCCTGATGCAGCGCGTGATGGGCCGTCATATGGTTGCGGCGGAATGACCGGGCTATTAAGTTAGCTCCCAGCACAGGGAGCCAAGCCATGCCAGCCAAACAGCCTGTCCGCATCGACGTCGTCTCCGACGTGGTCTGTCCGTGGTGCTTCATCGGCAAGCACCGGCTGGAAGCCGCACTCAAGCTCAAGCCCGGCATTCCGGTCGAAGTGCATTACCGCCCCTATTTCCTCAACGACTGGATCCCGCGCGAAGGCATCGCGCGTGTGGATTATCTCACCACCAAATTTGGCTCGCCCGAGCGTTACGACGGCATCGCCGCGCGCGTGCGTGCCGCCGCCGCCGAGGAAGGACTGGTCTACGATTCAAGCAAGATGAAGCGTCAGCCCAATACGATCGACTGTCATCGGCTGATCCGCTGGGCCGAATCCATCGGCAAGGCGCCGCAGATGAAGCAGAAGCTGATGGATTATTATTTCACCGATGGCGCCGACCTCACCGATCGCGAGACGCTGGTGAAGGCGGCTGCCGAAGTCGGGCTCAATGCGGACGAGGTGCGCACGGCGTTGGCGAGCGAGCAGGATGTCGCTGAGATCACGCGCGAGGCGGAGTCGGCAAAAGAAGCCGGCATCGAGGGCGTGCCCTGCTTCATCTTCGATGGCAAGTTGGCGGTTTCGGGTGCGCAGGCGCCGGAATATCTCGCCGACGCGATCCAGCGCACGGCTGACGGCACGGCGGAAGCGGCGGAGTAAGGATCACGCCGCCTTCGCCTGCTCGGCGATGCCGGCGAGCCTTCGAAGGATCGCAGTCGCGCCTTTCAGGCGCTCCTCCGGATTTTCCCAGTCGTCGAGGAAGACAAGCTTCTGTCCGGACTTCTCGTTGCGCACGCGCGCGTCGGCGCCGCGCTCCCGGATGAACGCGAACAGCCCGTCCGGGTTGGTAAAAATATTGTCGCGAAACGACAGCACCACGCCCTTCGGGCCGGCATCGAGCTTTTCGACATTGGCGCGACGGCAGAGTGCCTTGATCGCCACGATCTGCAACAAATGCTCGACCTCGCGCGGTAGCGGACCGAAGCGATCGACCATCTCGGCCGCGAAACTTTCGATGTCACGTTCTTCTTCCATGTCGGCAAGGCGGCGATAGAGCGCCAGCCGCACCGACAGGTCGGAGACATAATCTTCCGGGATGAGGATCGGCGTGCCGATGGTGATCTGCGGCGACCAGCGGTCAGCAACCGGCTCGCTCAAGCCCGCCTTGGCGGCGATCACCGCCTCTTCCAGCATCTGCTGATACAATTCAAAGCCGACTTCTTTGATATGGCCCGACTGTTCCTCGCCCAGCAGATTGCCAGCACCGCGAATGTCGAGATCGTGCGAGGCAAGCTGGAAGCCGGCGCCCAAAGTATCGAGCGATTGCAGAACCTTCAGCCGCTGCTCAGCCTGCGGCGTGAGCGGCTTGTTCGCAGGCAACGTCAGCAGCGCATAGGCGCGCAGCTTCGAACGGCCGACCCGGCCGCGCAATTGATAAAGCTGCGCCAGCCCGAACATATCGGCGCGGTGCACGATCAGCGTATTGGCGGAAGTAATATCGAGCCCGGACTCGACGATGGTGGTCGACAGCAGCACGTCATATTTGCCGTCATAGAAAGCCGTCATGATGTCGTCGAGCACCGCCGGCGGCATCTGCCCATGCGCGACGATGACGCGCACCTCCGGCACGTTCTTTTCGAGAAAATCCTTAGCGCCGGCGAGATCCTCGATGCGCGGACAGACATAGAAGGCCTGGCCGCCGCGATATTTCTCGCGCAACAGCGCCTCGCGCACGACCAGCGCGTCGAATGGCGAGATAAAGGTGCGCACGGCGAGGCGGTCGACCGGCGGCGAAGCGATGATCGACAGATCGCGCACGCCGGTGAGCGCGAGTTGCAACGTGCGCGGAATTGGCGTTGCCGTCAGCGTCAGCACATGTACTTCGGCGCGCAGCGATTTGAGTTTCTCTTTGTGCGCGACGCCGAAGTGTTGCTCCTCGTCGACGACGACCAGACCGAGGTCCTTGAACTTGATCGCCTTGCCGAGCAGCGCATGGGTGCCGATGACGATATCGACGCTGCCATCGAGCAGACCCTGTTTGGTGGCGGTCTGCTGCGCGCCCGGCACCAACCGCGACAATTGCGCGACGTTGATCGGGAAGCCGCGGAATCGCTCGGTGAAGGTCTTGGTATGTTGACGGGCCAACAGCGTCGTCGGCACCACCACCACGACCTGCTTGCCGTTGATCGCCGCATCGAAAGCCGCGCGCAGCGCGATTTCGGTCTTGCCGAATCCGACATCGCCGCAGACGAGACGATCCATCGGACGGCCCGACGCCAAATCCTTGAGCGTGGCGTCGATGGCGGTGAGCTGGTCGTCGGTTTCCTCGTAGGGAAAGCCGGCGGCGAATTCGTCATAGGCGCCCGGCCCGACAGACAGCTTGGGCGCTTCGCGCAACTGCCGCTCGGCGGCGATCTTGATCAGTTCACCCGCGATCTCACGGATGCGGCTCTTCATGCGCGCCTTGCGCGCCTGCCAGTGGCCGCTGCCGAGGCGGTCCAACTCCACATTCGACTGATCGGAGCCATAGCGCGACAACAGGTCGACATTCTCAACTGGAAGAAAAAGCTTGGCCGCCTCGGCGTAATGTATTTCCAGACAGTCATGCGGCGCGCCGGCGGCCGTGATCGCCTGCAAGCCCACAAAGCGGCCAATGCCATGATCGACATGCACCACCAGATCGCCGGCGGAGAGGCTTGCCGCCTCGGCAATGAAATTATCGGCGCGGCGTTGCGCGCGCCGCGGTCGCACCAGACGGTCGCCGAGAATGTCCTGCTCGCTGATAACGGCCGCGTCGTCGGTCTCGAAACCGGATTCAATGCCGAGTACGGCGAGCGCGACCGCGTGCTTCGGCACCGCGACCGCCTGCGGCCATGAGGCGACGTTGTTCAGGTTATGCAGCTTGTGATCTGCCAGCACATGGCTCATGCGCTCGCGCGCGCCTTCGCTCCACAGCGCGATGGCGACACGCTTGCCGCTCGCCTGCAAGGCAGTCACATGCTTGCTCACCGCCTCGAACACATTGCCACCCGGTTCGGCGCGTTCGGCGACAAAATTATGCCCCGGCCGAGCGCCGATATCGATGACGTCGTTGCCGGTCGGCACATCGAACGGCGTCAGCCGCGCCAGCGCCGCGTCGTCCAGACGTTTTTTCCATTCGGCTTCGGTGAGATAGAGCCGCGCCGGCGGCATTGCCTTATAGGCCGGCGTCACGCCGTCCTTGAGCGCATCGACGCGCGCATCGTAATAATCGCTGATCTGCGTAAAGCGCTCATGCGCCGCGTCGTCGGCCAAAGCTTCCAGCGCCAGCGCCGTGCCCGGCAAATAGTCGAACAGCGTCTCAAGTTTGTCGTGAAACAGCGGCAGCCAGTGCTCGATGCCGGGATAACGCCTGCCCTCGCTCACCGCTTCGTAAAGAAGATCGTCAGGCGCCGCCGCGCCGAATTGCGCGACATAGCCGGTGCGGAATTTTCTGATCGTTTCGGTGATGAGCTGGAATTCCGCCACCGGCACCAGATCGAGCCCGCGCAGCGGCGTCTCGCTGCGCTGCGTCTGCGGATCAAAGGTTTTGATAGTCTCGATCGCGTCGCCGAAAAAGTCGAAACGCACCGGCATGTCCATGCCGGGCGGATAAAGATCGAGAATGCCGCCACGCACAGCGTATTCGCCCGGCTCGCGCACCGTCGAGGCGCGTTGAAAGCCGTTAAGCTCCAGCCACGATACCACTCCCTGCATGCCCATCACGTTTCCGGGCGCGACCGAAAGCGCATACGTCGCGGTGAATTCGCGCGCCGGCACGCGCTGCGATGCGGCGTTCACGGTCGTGAGCAGCACTGACGGCTTGTCGCGGCCCGCTGGAGCGCGGCCAGCAAAAGTGGGAACCGGTTCTGCGTCCGGCCGCGCTCCCGCTTCTTTAGTTGGCGCGCAATCCGGGCGGCTGACCGGTGCCCACTCAGCCTGATTGCGCGCGACGCGCGACAGCCGCGACAGCGCGGTCATGCGTTGCGCGATGACGCCGGCATTCGGCGACACGCGGTCATAGGGCAGGCAATCCCAGGCCGGGAATTCCAGCGTCTGGATGTCGGGCCCGAAGAACGACAGCGCGCGCGACAGCGCCGCCATGCGCTGGCCGTCGCGGCAAATCACGCAAAGCGAAATCGCCGGCGCATTGGGCCGCGCGGCGATGGCACGCGCGAGGTCCGCCAGCACCAGACCTTCGGCGCCATCGACGACCTGCGCCAGCGTCAACGCCTTGCCGGGTTTTAGGTTTTCCGCGGGAGATTTCGCCATCGTCTTGGGACTGCTCACGTCAGCTTCGGTTCGTCGTTATGAAAAGTACGCAGCCGTCGAAACAGCGCGGTATCGATTTCCGGCAGCGGCGGCTCCGCGCCATTGACCCAGGCGAATAACTGCTGGTCGGGGATATCGAGCCAGCTTTCGACTTCGGAGAGTTCAGCCTCGCTCAACGCCGCCAACTCGGCATCGGCAAAGCCGCCCAGCACCAGATCCATCTCGCGGATGCCGCGATGCCAAAGTCGGAATTTGAGCTTCCGTCGGCGCGGATCGAGCCCTTCGCTTGAAATGGTGGTGCCGCTCAACCTTTTGCTCCAACGCCAAAAACCCGGACGGTGCCGGGCGGGGTCTATATAGAGCGCTTAAGCGTGGATGTCAGTGCCTGACTGTGCACAGCCACATTGCGCAGGCCGCGTCCGATGGCCAACATGCGGTATGCGCCCGCTCATCCTCAATCGCCTGTTTGCCTCGCTAACGAGCCTGCCCGGTGTTGGGCCGAAGCTGGCGCTGCTCTATGGCCGCCTGCTCGGGCGCGAGGAACCGCGCGTCATCGACCTGTTGCTGCACATGCCGTCCGGCACCATCGACCGGCGCGCGCGCCCGAAACTGAACGAGGTGCGGCCGGGTGAGGTCGTGACCGTCGCGGTCACCGTGCTGGAGCATCGCGCCCCGCCGCCGCGTCGCGCCCGCGCGCCCTATCGCGTCGTCACCGGCGACGACACCGACGCCACCTTGACGCTCACCTTCTTTCACGCCCGGCAGGACTATCTGGAAAAACTGCTGCCGGTCGGCGAGTTACGCTACGTTTCCGGCGTTGCCGAACTCTACGATGGCATGTTGCAGATGGTGCATCCCGACCGCGTGGTCGATGAGAAGGGCTTTGCCACTTTGCCGCTGGTCGAGCCGGTCTATCCGCTCACCGAGGGCCTTGCGCTCGGCAATGTCCGGCGTGCGATGGAAGCCGCGCTCGCCAGCCTGCCCGATTTGCCGGAATGGCAGGACGAAGCCTGGGCATCGCGCGAGCGCTTTCCGTCATTCGCCGACGCACTCCTACAGTTGCACAAGCCAGCCGAACCGCATGACGTGCTGCCGGAAAGCCTTGCATGGACCCGGCTCGCCTTTGACGAACTGCTTGCCGGCCAGTTGGCACTCGCGCTTCTGCGCGCGCATATGCGGAGACAGGCGGGGCGCGGCTCGTCGAGCGAAGGACTCACCCGCGCGCGCATCATGCAGGCGCTGCCCTATACGCTGACCCCCTCGCAACAGCGCGCCGTCAACGACATCGTCAACGATCTGGCGCTGCCGCAACGCATGCTGCGGCTCTTGCAAGGCGATGTCGGGTCCGGCAAAACCGTGGTGGCGCTGCTCGCCGCCTCCGCCGTCATCGAGGCCGGACGGCAGGCCGCCGTGATGGCGCCGACCGAAATTCTGGCGCGTCAGCATCACGCCACCATCGCGCCGCTCGCGCAAGCCGCCGGTATTCGCGTGGCCATCCTGACCGGGCGCGAACGCGGCCCCGCCCGCGCCGATATTCTCGACCGGCTCGCCATTGGCGATATCGATCTCCTGATCGGCACGCACGCGCTCTTTCAAGAAGACGTCGCCTTCCGCGATCTCGCGCTCGCCGTCGTCGACGAGCAGCACCGCTTCGGTGTGCATCAGCGCCTTGCGCTCATGCAAAAAGGCGAAGCTGTCGACGTCCTGGTGCTCACGGCGACGCCGATCCCGCGCACGCTGGTGCTGACCTTCTTCGGCGACATGGATATTTCCGAACTGCGCGAAAAGCCCGCCGGCCGTCAGCCGATCGACACCCGCGCCATTCCGCTCGAACGCGTCAATGAAGTTGAAGAGGCCATCGGCCGCGCGCTCGACGAGAACAAGCGCGCTTATTGGGTCTGCCCGCTGGTCGAGGAGTCGGAGAAGATTGACCTCGCCGCCGCCGAAGCACGCTACAAGGAATTGCGCAAGCGTTTCGGCGCCACAGTCGATCTGGTGCACGGCCGCATGAAAGGCGCCGAGAAAGACGCCGCCATGGCGCGCTTTGCCGCCGGCGAGACACAACTCCTCATCGCCACCACCGTGATCGAAGTCGGCGTGGATGTGCCGGAAGCCACCATCATGGTGATCGAACACGCCGAACGTTTCGGCCTGGCGCAACTTCACCAGTTGCGCGGCCGCGTCGGGCGCGGTTCGGGCAAGTCGACGTGCCTGCTGCTCTACAAGGCGCCGCTCGGCGAAACCGCCAAGGCGCGGCTCGCCATTTTGCGCGAGACCGAAGACGGCTTCCGCATCGCCGAAGAGGATCTGCGCCTGCGTGGCGAAGGAGACCTCCTGGGCACACGGCAAAGCGGCATGCCCGGATTCACGGTGGCGCGCGCTGAGGTGCATGGTAAATATTTGCCCATCGCGCGCGACGACGCCGGCCTCATTCTCTCGCGCGATCCCAATTTGCAGAGCGAGCGCGGACAAGCGCTGCGGCATCTGCTCTATTTGTTCGGCAAGGACGAGGCGATCAAGCTGATAAGAGCGGGGTGACTACCCCACACCTTCCGTCTTCTTCGCCGCCTGCAAGGTGCGCGCATTTGCAGCCATCGCCGAAAGCTTCTTCTGCGCGTCGCCGTCCGGCTGCACCATGCCGGCCGAAATCAGCAGCGTCATGGCATTCTCGACCGTGATGTCGAGTTCGATCAATTCGGCGCGCTTCACGTAAAAGAAAAAACCCGTGGTCGGATTCGGCGTACAGGGCAGAAAGCACGAGACGTATTCGCCGGCCGGCAACTTCGCGGTCAACTCGCCGCTCGGCGGTTGCGAAATAAACACCAGCGACCACATGCCGGGCGCGGGAAACTCCGCCAGCGCCACTTTGCGAAAGCTCGATCCGTCCTTCGAGAACAGCGTCTCGAAAATCTGCTTCATGGTCTTGTAGACCGGCCGCACGATCGGCATGCGGTTGAGCAGGCCCTCGCCCAGTTCGACCAGCGAACGCCCGACCAGATTGGCGGTGAGGAAGCCGAGCAGCGTCAGCACCACAAAGGCGATTACCAGCCCGGTGCCGGGGATCGGCCACGGCAGATAGGTTTCCGGCCGGTAGGTCGGCGGAATAAACGGTTGGACGAGGTTATCGACCCAGGTGATGAAGGACCAGGTGAGGTAAGCCGTGATCAGGACTGGCCCGGCCACCACCAGACCGGTCAGAAAATAATTGCGGATGCGCCCGGCAAAGCCGGTCTGCGACGCCTGCACCTTCGCCACATCGACGGCGAGCGCCTCACCCGGCTTTTGATCGATATCGGCCATGAGGTTAAGTTTACTCCACCGTCACCGATTTTGCGAGATTGCGCGGCTGGTCGACGTCGGTGCCGATGGCGGCTGCCGTATGGTAAGCAATCAGTTGCACCGGAATGGCATAGACCAATGGCGTCACCATCGAGGCCATCTCCGGCAGCATCAGCGTTTCCAAAGACTCGATGGTGGCTTCCTTCGCCCCCTGCGGGTCGGTCACCAGAATAATCCTGCCGCCGCGCGCCGCCACTTCCTGCATATTCGACACGGTCTTTTCGAACACCCGGTCGAACGGCGCGATCACGATCACCGGCATGGTCTCGTCGATCAGCGCAATCGGGCCGTGCTTGAGTTCGCCGGCGGCATAGCCCTCGGCGTGGATATAGGAAATTTCCTTGAGCTTGAGCGCGCCTTCGAGTGCGATCGGAAAACTGGTGCCGCGCCCGAGATAAAGCACGTCCTTCACCTTGGCGAGGTCGTGCGACAACCTTTCGATCTGCGGCTCCAGCGTCAGCGCCTTGGCCATCAGCCGCGGTACTGCCACCAGCGCCTGCACCAGTTTCTTTTCATCCTGCGCCGACAGGTGCCCGCGCGCGCGGCCGGCGGCCAGCGCCAGACACGCCAGCACCGACAACTGGCAGGTAAAGGCCTTGGTCGAAGCGACACCGATTTCCGGTCCGGCCAGCGTCGGCATCACCACGTCGCTTTCGCGCGCGATGGTCGACGAAGCGACGTTCACCACCGACAAAATATGCTGCTTCATCTCACGCGCATAGCGCAAGGTCGCCAGCGTATCGGCGGTTTCGCCCGATTGCGAAATGAAGATGGCGAGGTCGCCGGCTTCCAGCGGCGCGCCGCGATAGCGGAATTCCGACGCGATATCGATTTCCACCGGCAGTTTGGCGAAACGCTCGAACCAGTATTTCGCTACCAGCCCGGCGTAAAACGCCGTGCCGCAAGCCGAGATCGACAGTCGTTTGATTTTGTCCCACTCGAACGGCAATTTTTCCGGCAGCAACACGGTCTCGCCAACCATGTCGATATAATGTGCCAGCGTATGGCCGACCACTTCCGGCTGTTCATGGATTTCCTTGGCCATGAAATGCTTGTGGTTGCCTTTGTCGACAAGCTGCGACGAAATCGCGGACTTCACCACCGCGCGCTCGACCGGCCGGTCCTGCTCATCGTAAATCTTGACGCCCTCGCGCGTGAGCACCGCCCAGTCGCCGTCCTCGAGATAGCTGATCGTGTCGGTAAAAGGCGACAGCGCAATGGCGTCGGAGCCGAGATACATTTCAGCCTTGCCGGCTTCTTTGCCCTCTTGGCCATAACCGACCGCGAGCGGCGAACCTTTGCGGGCGCCGATCATCAGGTCGTCTTCGCCGGCAAACAGAAAAGCGAGCGCGAAAGCGCCGCGCAGTTGTTTGAGCGTTGCCGCCACCGCTTCGACCGGCGATTTGCCCTTCGCCATTTCGCTGGTGACGAGGTGCGCCACCACCTCGGTGTCGGTCTCGCTTGCGAACTTCGCGCCCTTGGCCATGAGCGCTTCACGTAATTCGCGGAAATTTTCGATAATGCCATTGTGCACCACCGCGACTCTATCGGTCGCATGTGGATGCGCGTTGCTTTCGGTCGGCTTGCCGTGCGTTGCCCAGCGGGTGTGGCCGATGCCGCTATTGCCCGCCAGCGGCTGCGACACCAGTAGGTCTTCGAGCGCCTGCAATTTGCCCTTGGCGCGGCGGCGCGAAAGCCGGCCATGATCGAGCGTGGCGATTCCGGCGGAATCGTAGCCGCGATATTCGAGGCGCTTGAGCGCTTCGACCAAATGGCCGGCGACGGCCTCGCCCCCGAGAATTCCTACGATCCCACACATCCGCCTGGATGGCCCCCGATTCCTGAATAATGATTTAACGACCGCCGCCGGTCGGAAGAAATCAAAACCTATTGCGGCATATTGCGTGGTCTTCAGCCGCGTTCTTTTTTCTGCTTCTTGCGCAGGGCCTTGATGTCGCGCAAACGCTTTGCCCCGCCTTCCTTATTGACCTGCTCGCCGCGCGCGACCGCGAGCGCATCCGCCGGCACGTCCTTGGTCACCACCGAGCCAGAGCCGACATAAGCGCCATCGCCAATCTTGACCGGCGCCACCAGCGACGAATTGGTGCCGATGAATGCATTCTTGCCGATATCGGTATGGTGCTTGTCGCTGCCGTCGTAATTGCAGGTAATGGCGCCAGCGCCGACATTGGCTCCCTCGCCGACGCGCGCATCTCCGATGTACGCAAGATGGTTGGCCTTGGCGCCGGCCTCGATGGTCGCCTGCTTCACCTCGACAAAATTGCCGATGTGCACGTCGGCGCCCAGATGCGCGCCGGGCCTTAAGCGCGCGAAGGGGCCGACGCGCGCGCCCTTGCCGACATGCGCCCCTTCCAGATGAGAGAAGGCACGGATGGTCGCGCCGTCCTCCACCGTCACGCCGGGACCGAACACCACGTTCGGCTCGATGGTGACGTCCTTGCCAAATTTGGTGTCGGCGGAAAGAAACACAGTGTCCGGCGCGGTCATGGTGACGCCGGCTTCGAGCGCCGCGCTGCGTAGGCGGCCTTGCAAAACGGCTTCGGCCTCCGCGAGCTGCGTCTTGCTGTTGATGCCGCGCACATCGTCCTCCCCGGTTTCGATCGCGACTGCCTTCAAGCCCATCCGGCGGGCTATGGCAACCGCGTCGGTCAGATAGTACTCGCCCTTGGCATTGTCATTGCCGA
The DNA here is from genome assembly GCA_035648715.1 of Pseudolabrys sp. Lineage (GTDB taxonomy): Bacteria > Pseudomonadota > Alphaproteobacteria > Rhizobiales > Xanthobacteraceae > Pseudolabrys. Next base: position 103,727 of record DASRLA010000046.1, on the reverse strand, counting down.
TGGCTTCGAGAATTCTGAGCGCATGCGCGCCGGCAAGCGCCATCAGCCCGCCATTGCAGAAGCCGATTTCGCGCTCGTCCGGCGTGGCGTCTTTGTCCTCGCGAATGGCTTCGAGCTCCGTCCCCTGCATCACCAGCCGACCATAGCCGGTGGGATCCTCCGGCCGAAACCCGAGCACGGCCACCGCCGCGCCCTTGGCCAGAGCCGTGCGCAATTCACCTAACACCTGCGGTCGCACCAACGGCGTATCGGCAAACATCACCAGAATATCGTCGGTACCCTTAGCGAGCGCCGCACGCGCCGCCAACACGGCGTGCGCCGTTCCCTTTCGTTCTCGTTGCTCGAAAATCTGCGTACGCGGCGCAATTGCCTTGGCTTGCGCCTCGACCACCGCATGATCAGGCCCGACCACCACCGCGATCTGCCCGCCGCCGGCTTCGACGGCCGCCGTCAGGACATGCGCAATCAGACTGCGCGAACCGATCTCGTGCAGCACCTTCGGCGTCGACGAGCGCATGCGGATGCCCTCGCCGGCCGCGAGCACGATTGTGAGGCACGTCCTTTCAGGGCCGCTCGGCTGCTGCATCGGTTTGGCGCTCAATTGTGTTCTTAGGTGTTGGTGGGCTTACCCGGGTACGGCGGAATGCCGCAAAACCGGCCTATAAACGATAAAGACTGCCCGTGCTTAGCCCGTCGCGGCACGCAATGAAAGCCAGCATTGCCGGATTCTGCTAACGTTTTCAATGACCTGATTCGCGCTCCGCGGGGATAGAATGGATTCCGACCTTGAGCAAGGCCCGCCGGAACTGGCACGCCTGCGCGCCAAGCGCGCGCTCTGGCGCGTCGCGAGCTGGGGAATGCTCGCCGCTTGCGCACTCACCGGCACCGTACTGATCGCGCAGACCGATGTCGGTGAGCAGCGCCTGCGAATGGCGCTCGCGCCACAGGCTGTCGTACCGATCCGTTCCTTTGCGCAGACCGACACGGCGCCGGACGTCAGCCCGAACAAGGAAGCCGAAGCGCTGCGCCAGCAAACCCAGCAACTGGAGGCGCAGGTGCGTGTGCTCGCCGCCGACCGCGACCGGCTGGTCGCCCGCGTCGCCAGCCTGGAAAGCAACGTCAACAGCATGACCGGCGCAATCCGGCGCGAGCTGAAGATTCTCGCCCCGGTCACACCGAGCGAGCCGCCGCCCGTCATCGAAAAGCCCGAAGTGGTGGAGCCGCTGCCCGAGTCTGCTAGCCCGGCGGCGAGTGACAATCAGAGCGCCAGGGTTGGCAAGTCGCAAGCCAGATTTGAAAATCACGTCGACGTCAAAACCGAAAAGAATAACGAAAGTTTCGCAAAATCCAGTGACACGTCAGAAAAACCGAAAGCCGCACCACCGGTCAAATCGACCGTGATTGAATCCGTGCCCTTGCCGCCGGTCCGCGTCGCTTCGGCACCGTCGAGCGAGCCATCCGGCCAATCCGGCAAACCTGAGCTCGCGCTCGACCTCGGCGGCGCGCATACCCTGGAAATCCTCAACGCACGCTGGATCGCGGTAAAGGCGAATTTCGGGCCGCTGATCCAAGGCATGCATCCACTGGTCGCGCATGACCGCCGGCCTAACGCCATTCCCTTCCGCCTGATCGTCGGTCCGGTCGGCAATGGCGCCGCCGCAGCCGCGCTCTGCCAGCGCTTTGCCGCCTCACGGGTGACCTGCCGCACCACCCGTTACGTTGGCGATGCACTGGCGGCGGCGGCGCAGCCATAAGTCAATTGCCGCATTGCTTGCGCGCGGGCATAGTCCGCCTTTACAGCGGACCCAACCCATAAAACATGAGCCATGAAACTTTTTCTGCCGAGCGCACGCGCCACCAACGTCCTGCTGATCGTGGGCTTTGGATCGCTCGGCTATGCGCTCTACATGCGCTATCTCGGCGTCGAGCAGTCGACGGTGGGATTGGCCTGCGCGGCCGGGCTCGACACCTGGTTCTGCTACACGCGCCACATCGTGATCGCGCTGTTCGACCGTTCGGTTTTCGGCATCGCGGCTTTGGCGCTGGCCGCGCTCAATCTGATGCGGCCGAGCCTCGTCATCTTCGCCGCCGCGCTGGCGGCTGCCTGCCTCGGCGTGGTTTTGTACAATGTATTGCTGTCGTCGTTGGCGGCCGGTCTTTTAGTGCTCAGCTTTGCACGTCGCGCACCCGAACAAGACTGATGATGAAGGCGGCCAATGCGCCGCACAGCCAGAGCGATTGCCAGTTCAAAAAACTTTCGTTGAACGCGATGTAAGGCACCGACGCCGCCAGCAACGCGGCGCCCGCCAGTTCTGCCGTGCCGCGTTTGCCGGCCGGACGCGGCATCACCAGACTATGGGTGAGGAAAGCCACCGCCGTCGCGGTCAGCGGCGCGAAAGGAAAACCGCGATAACGCGGATCGAACACCAGTCCGAGCGCGGTGAGGATCGACAGCAGCAGCGTCGCGATCATGACAACGCCAATCAAAATCGCGAGCGGATCGTGCGTGCGCGCATCGAGCGGCCCGAGCAGGCGCGACAGCCGCGTCAAGGGCGTGCCGCGCATGATGCCGGCGCTGAGCGCCAACGGTGCGAGTAAGGCAACCGCCGCCAGCGCCAATTCACGCACCCAGCCGCCCCAGCCGATGCTTTCGATCGGCACGTTGGCGACAGTCCAGCCGATCAGCACGCCGCCGGCAATGGCATTGGCGCTCACCGCCAGCCACAGCTTGACCGGCGCGGCTTCATAACGGCGCGCAACAAAGGCCGCGCCGAATATCAGCACGGCGAAAGCAATGCCGCCTGCCGCCTGCGACTTCCACTGCGGATGATCGGAGACGGGCCTGCCCCATTGAAATTTCGGTTCGCGCGTTGCGTCGTCGAGCAATCCCCAATGGCCGCCGACGACGCCTTCCAGCGCGCGCTTCCACGGCGCATCGAAGGCTTCGATGACATTGACGCGGAATTTCTCGCGCGCCGCCAAAGCCAGCACGTCCTGGATGACGCGCGCCTGGTTGGCTGGCGACGGCAACGCCCCCTCGCGCATGCGGCCTTGGCTCGGCCAGCCGACTTCGCCGATCATTACGTCCTTGCCGGCGAAGGCCTTGGCAATCCGCGCAAGGATGGAATCGACATGGGCGGCGGCGTGACGCGCCGATATCGGAAAGTCCTCCCAGTAAGGCAGGATATGAATCGTGATGAAATCGACGGCGGCGGCCACTTCCGCGTTGCGCAGCCAGAATTCCCAGACATCGGCATAGGTGACCGGCACTTTTACCCGCGACTTAACCGCGCGGATGGTGGCGGCTAGATTTTCCGCCGACATATCGCCGCGCAGCAGCACTTCGTTGCCGACGACGACGGCCAGGATGGTGTCCGGATAGCGGTTGGCGAGGCCGACCGCGTCCTCGATCTGGATCTGGTTTTTCTTCGGATCGCTCGACAGCCACAACCCTTGCAGCACCTTGAGCCCATGGCGCTGGGCGATGCCGGCGATCTGGTTGAGACCGAAATCGGTCGAATAGACGCGCACGCAGTTGGTGATCTTGGCCAGGCGGCCAATATCCTCGTCGATCTGTCCGGCCGAAATCATGGCGGTCGGGTCAAGCGGAGTCTGGCTGCCTCTGAACGGCGCATAGGACAGGCAATACAGCTTTTCACCGGCCGCCAGCGGTGATTGCGGCATCGGCTCGGCCTGCCCCAGCCACATCCAAGCAACGGCGATAACAGCCGTCACCGCGGCGAGACAGGCAAGACCGATGCGCATGATTAGACCCAATTCGGCAGGTTTTGGCCGCCAGCAAATAGCCGGACCGGCATATAGCGACCCCGCGCCCCTGCCAATAGCGCGCCGGTGAAGGTGCCGAACGCGTCACGCCAGCACATCCGCGCCCGCTCTTAAGCAAGGAACGCGGAGAGGCTGGACAAAGCCATGCCGTTAAGGCCAAGTTTTGCGACGGAGAATTCGGCCGGGGGACCATCCTACCCAGCACGCGCGCGTGCGGGCAAAGATTATCAAAGCCATTCGCCCGGGATGCCGCAATGGCGTCCCAATCCGGTCCCACAGCAGGGTCGGGCGTTGGGCTTAATCAACATCGGCGGGAAACTATCGTTTATGTACCGGCTGCGTCAGTTCTTTGCCATGCTTTGCGTGGCAGCATTGTGTGCCACCGCGACCGCCGCCTTCGGTCAAAGCGGCGGCAAACCCGTCGAACCGCAGAAACCGACGGCTGAATCGATCATCAAGGAAGGCCAAAAGAAAATCGACGAAATCGCCGAGGCCTCCCGCGTATTGGTCGGCCCTGCCGGCAATCCGGAGTGTGTCTGGCTCGGTCGCCGGGTGGTCAGTCTGCTCTGGCGCGACGATCTCGACACCGCCTTCCGCCATCTTGACCTTTATGACCGATTTGCATGTCCGAGCGCCCATATCCAGGCCACTTTCCGCTGTCTGGTCCGGCAAGGAAACATCGATCCGAAAGCGCCGGAGACCTTAAACAGCCGGGTGCACGCTTGCTGGCTTAATCCCGGCCTTGCCCCCACCGCTGCGGTGGCGACCCCCGCGCCGCCGGCAGCGCCAGCCGCTGGAACGCAGAAGCCCTGACCGCGTTACGTTGTTGGTTAAAGGGTGGCGTTTGTAATTAACAGCCGTCATTCTATGTGGCGCCAAATCATGCGGGTGCCATGCATCCGTCAAGGATTTGCCATGTCCACGGATTACTTGAATCGGAACCTGATACCGAGCTATGCTGCAGTGCAGAACAAGCTTCGGCTGAGCCCAGGGGACGGGTTCAAGGGTCTGCCATCCAGCCCCACTTGGTTATGAAGTCCATGCGCACCGTAGCCGCTGTCGTCACCCTCGTGGTGTGCGTGCATGCTGGATTTTGGGCTCTCTCAAGAGATCAGGTCAGCGCTCCCGACTTCGAAGGCCAGTTGGCGAGCGTCTCCTACGCTCCCTTCGAAGGCAATGTGAACCCGGGCGAAGGCGGCAAGGCCGAAGCCGCGCGTATTCGCGCCGACCTCAAACTGCTCGCGCCAATCACCAAGGCGGTCCGCACCTATTCGTCGACCGGCGGCGTCGAACTCGTGCCCGGCATCGCCGCCGAGTTCGGCCTGCGCGCCACCGTTGGCGCCTGGATCGACAAGCATCAGGAACGCAACGACCGGGAAATACGTTCGGTCGTCGAACTCGCGAAACGGCACAGCAACGTCAACGGCATCTTCGTCGGCAACGAAACGATCTATCGCGACGAAATCAAAGTGCCCGAGTTGATCAAGCTCATTCAGCGCGTTAAGCGGCAAGTCAATGTGCCGGTGACCACCGGCGAAATCTGGAATGTCTGGCTTGAGCATCCCGAGCTTGTTTCCAACGTCGACTTCATCGCGGCGCATATCCTGCCTTATTGGGAGGGCTTTTCGCCGAGCCAGGCCGTCGATCAGGCAATCGTGATCTACGACAAGCTGCGTCGCGCCTATCCCGGTAAGCGCATCGTGATCGCCGAGTTCGGCTGGCCGAGCGCCGGATATAACTTGAAAAATGCCGTTCCCGGCCGCATCGAACAGGCGCTGCTGCTTCGCGACTTCGTCACACGCGCGGACGCTTACGGCATCGACTACAACATTGTCGAAGCCATCGACCAGCCGTGGAAGATTTTCGAAGGCGGCGTCGGCCCCTACTGGGGTATCTATGACGCCAGCCGCCATGCGAAATTTGCCTGGACCGGTCCGATCACCAATCCCGATCATTGGAGGCTCGCCGGCATCGCGCTTCTGGTGAGCGTGCTGCTTTCACTGCCGATCCTGACCGCGAGCGCGGTGACAATTGCCCAGACCGCGCTGCTGGCGGCGGCCGCCAACGTCGTCGGTGCCTGGTCGGCTGCATTGTTCGGCTATTGGAACGGCCATTACTTCGTTCCCGGCTCCGCCTTCGCGCTCGGTCTCGGCACGCTGCTGCTGTTGCCGCTGATCGTGATCGCGCTCGCGCGCGTCGAGGAAATCGCGGCCATTGCGTTCGGCCGCAAGCCTCTGCGGCTGATCCCCGTGTTGCCCTCTTCACCGCCGCTCGCGCCCGACGTCACGGTGCCGAAAGTCTCAATTCATATTCCGGCTTATCGCGAACCGCCGGAGATGCTCAAGCAGACGCTCGACGCGGTCGCCCGCCTCGATTATTCGAATCTCGAATGCGTCGTCGTCGTCAATAACACGCCGGACCCGGCGATGTGGTTGCCGGTCGAGGAGCACTGCAAGCTGCTCGGCGAACGTTTCAAATTTGTGCTGGCCGATAAGCTCGAAGGCTTCAAGGCCGGCGCTTTGCGGCTTGCCATCATGCATACCGCCGCCGACGCCGAAATCATCGGCGTCATCGATGCCGATTATGTCGTGACGCAGGATTGGCTCAAGGATCTGGTGCCGCTGTTCGCCGATCCTTCCGTGGGCATCGTTCAAGCGCCGCAGGATCACCGCGACGGCGAACGCAGCGTCATGCATCACGCCATGAACGGCGAATATGCCGGCTTCTTCGACATCGGCATGGTGCAGCGGAACGAATTCAACGCCATCGTCGTGCACGGCACCATGTTCCTGGTGCGCCGCAAAGCGCTGGAAGCGGCCGGAAGTTGGTCGAGCGACACGATCTGCGAGGACACCGATCTTGGCCTTACGCTGCTTGAGCTAGGCTGGCAGGCGCATTACACCAACAAGCGTTACGGCCACGGCCTATTGCCCGACACCTTCGACGCCTACAAGAAACAGCGCGACCGCTGGGCCTATGGCGGCTTGCAGATTCTGAAAAAGCACTGGCGCCGCTTCCTGCCCGGCGCGAGCCGGCTGACGCGCGATCAGAAACGCGAATTCGCGCTCGGCTGGCTCAACTGGCTCGGCTCGGAGAGCATTGGCGTGGTTGTAGCGGTGCTCAATATCCTCTGGGTGCCGGTCATCGCCTTCCTCGACATCGCCGTGCCGGATCGCATTCTGACCGTGCCCATCGCCGCCAGCTTTGTCGTATCGATGCTGCATTTCGTCACGCTCTACCGGCTGCGCGTGCGCATCGGCATAGGCCAGCTCGTCGCCTCGGCTTTTGCCGCCATGTCCGTGCAATGGACGGTGGCGCGCGCGGTCGGCAACGGCGTCATCAAGGATCACCTGCCGTTCGTGCGCACCGACAAAGGCGGCAAGACCGCCTTGCACCGCGGCTCGGACTTCCACGCCTTCTGGGAAGCGGTGCTGGCCGGGCTCCTGCTGCTGAGCGCCATCGTGCTGGTTGAGACCAACGTCAAGGAAGTTCACGAGATCTATATTTTCGCCGCCGTGCTGGTGATCCAGAGCTTGCCCTTCGTGGCGGCCGTGATCATCGCGTTGGTCGAGCGTTCGCGGTACAACGAATTCGCCACCTGGAGCGCGATCAACGTTTCGCTCGGCGAACTCATCGGCCGCCGTGCGCCGATGGCCAAGGCGGTAAAGGCTGTTGCGCCTGCGCCCACTGTCCAAAAGCAGACCGAATTGGCGCAGTAAATAAAAATGCGCTGACGGTTTATGCCGGCAGCGCCGTCTCCACCAGCTTCACCCAATAAGACGTGCCGACCGGAATTGCGTCGTCGTTGAAATTATACGACGGGTGATGCAGGCCCGCGCTGTCGCCATTGCCGACCCAGATAAAGGCTCCCGGGCGCGTATTGAGCATGAAGGAGAAATCTTCCGCGCCCATCATTGGCGGCAGATCGCTGTTGACCTTATCCTTGCCGACAATCTGGCTCGCCACCGAGGCCGCGAATTCGGTCTGCTTGTCGTGATTGACCAGCACCGGGTAATTGCGCCGGTACGTTAGCTTCGCTTTCGCGCCGAACGCCGCCGCGGTGTTCTCGACAATCCGGTGCAGCCGCTCCTCCAACATCACCCGCACGCCTTCGTCGAGCGTGCGCGCGGTCCCGCGCAAACGCACCGTTTGCGGAATGACGTTATCGGCGGTACCGGCCTGCACGATGGTGATCGAGACCACCGCCGATTTGAGCGGATCGACATTGCGCGACACCACCGATTGCATGGCGTTGATGATTTGCGCCGCCACCAGCACTGTATCGATGCCCATATGCGGGCGCGCCGCATGCGCGCCGACGCCTTCGATATCGATGGTGAGATAATCGGCCGCCGCCATGATCGGACCCGCGCGGGTGCCGAACGAACCGACCGGCATGCCGGGGTAATTATGCATGCCGTAGAACTCGTCGATGGAAAAACGTTCCGCCAATTTGTCCTCAAGCATGGCCTTGGCGCCGGCGCCGCCCTCTTCCGCCGGCTGGAAAATCACCACCGCGGTGCCGTCGAAATTGCGCGTCTCGGCAAGGTAACGAGCCGCGCCCAGCAGCATGGCGGTGTGGCCGTCATGGCCGCAGGCGTGCATCTTGCCGTCCACCGTCGATTTATACGGCAGGTCGTTTGCCTCCGTGATCGGCAGCGCGTCCATGTCGGCGCGCAGCGCGATTGTTCTGCCCGAGCCTGACTTGCGGCCTCGGATCACGCCGACGACGCCGGTGCGCCCGATGCCCGGCACCACCTCGTCGCAGCCGAATTCTTTCAGTTTCTCCGCCACCGACGCCGCCGTACGGTGCACGTCATAGAGCAATTCCGGATGGGCATGCAGGTCGCGCCGCCAGGCGGTGATATCGGCATGAAAGTCGGCGACGCGATTGACGATGGGCATAAGGCACTCCAGGCGGGAATTTGCGCGCTAAATCGGCGCGGCGACCCTGCCACTGTAGCAAACCGCGCAGGCCGCGCGCGAGTTCAAGTTAAAAGCACGAAATGCCCGGAAAAATGCGGCGAAACGCCCGCAAATCCGCGATCGGCAGGGCCAGGTGTGGCTCCCGATGGGCTATTGACCGGGCAGGCTCGCGCCCCTACACACCCCGCACGCGCGTGATTTAAGACCACTTGCCCCGTTTTTGGGCGCGATCACGCGCCGCTTCTTTGGTCCGGCTAAAGAGCGCGTAGCTCAGGTGGTAGAGCAACTGACTTTTAATCAGTAGGTCCAGGGTTCGAGTCCCTGCGCGCTCACCAGTTTCAAAACATCCGCGAAGCTGGCGCGCTCGACGCAGATTCACGAACAATTCCACCTTTACCGTTTTATTAACCATTTCCGGGCACATGGAAGCTTCCGCGTCCGGAGGTAAGCATGCAACTTAACGAAGAGGCGTGCCCAGTACCCGAAAGCGTTCTCGGTGAGCTTTATCGTGTCAGCCCGCACGGGCTTAACGCGCTGATCGAAACAGTCCCCGTCCAGACCCGCGCCCGGCTTGCGCTTTATTGTTACCGCCGCGCGCATCTCGCCTCGATTGGGCTCGCCATCGCCGCCAGTTGCGACGAAGGCGACCTCGCCGAATTCGGCGGCAATCTCGGCGCCGATCTGTTCGTAAAATCGCGCGAGGCCGACACGCCGATCGAAAGTTTTCATTCGCAGCGCCGGAAAATAAGTCTATCGAGCGGGCCGATCCGCCAGGTCGCGCCGTTCAATCAGGACGACGAATAAGCTGCCCGCTCCTCAGCGATAGCTCGCCGGCAGCATTTCGTACGGTTCAAAAAAGCCGGCTAGGCAGGCGCATGACTGGCTATTCCGCAATGCACAATGCGCAACAAGCTTTCGATTGCGATTTGCGTGCTGCAAGGCAGCAACCTGCGCGCGGTTTAACGAAATCGTCCAAACTTTGTTCACCAGGGCGCGGCAATGCAATTGCTTGCCCGCTTATGCCCGTCAAAATGACTGCAATCGCGGTATAAAAAGAGCCTCAGATAACTTCCGCTACGCGCCCGCGTCACGAAACTTTATTGGGGAGGCCACTGGACGATCATCAAAGCGTCGCGGCGTCGCCATGGTTGGCTTCTACGCAGAGGACTACGGACGACGATTCACAAGGAGGCCCGACCATGCAGCAGCTTCATTGCTATCCGGCCACGCTCTCCTCGATCCGCGCTTTCGCCGCCCCCATGCGCTGCTCCCATTGCGGCGACTGGATGGTCGCGCCCTTGGTGTCCGAATTCGTCGAAGGCGGCGAAATCCGGCATTACTGGGAATGCGACAGCTGCGGAGAGCCGTCCAGCACCTCGATTGAAATTGCCGCCGATTGACCGCCCGCGCTGGAATACCGCAGCGGCGGCGGGGTTTGACCTGATGGCTGCTCTTGAAGCCGCTTTCAAGGAGGAACAACCATGACCTCGACTGTCTTGCGGTCCGCGCTCGCCTGCACCGCGGCAATCGCATTTGCTGCCGGTCCGGCTATGGCGGCGACGATGACTTTCAAAGCCAGCCTGAACGGAAAATCTGAAGTGCCGCCCAACACCACGGCCGGCACCGGCTCGGTCACCGCCACCTACGACAGCGACAGCAAGAAATTGTCCTGGAAGGGCAGCTATTCGGGCCTGACCGGGCCGGCCACCGCCGCCCACTTCCATGGGCCGGCGCCGGCCGGCAAGAACGCCGCCGTGCTGGTGCCGATCAGTCCGAACGGCCCGTCGTTCGAAGGCTCGGCCACGTTGACCGATGCCCAGGCCAAGGCGCTGGCGGATGGCGACCTGTACGTGAACGTCCACACCGCCGCCAACAAAGGCGGCGAAATTCGCGGTCAGCTGGCCAAGTAAGCCTCCGCCCAAGACACGACATTGCTGGCCGCTCGTCGCGGCGCGACACCCGCCGGCTCCCGCGCCGGCGGGTTTTTTTGAACTATAATTCCGCCCCGCAAACGCATCGAAGCCCTGCACGCGCCGCTTTGCCTCCGGCGCGCCGGCGCATTATCATGCCCGCCCAACAGCGATTAAAAGAAACGTGGCGAGGTACTCATGGCCGGCAATTCCGATCCTTTCCTGATTTCCGGCGGCGGCATCGGCGGTCTCATTACGGCTTATGCGCTCGCGCGCCAGGGCTTTCCGGTGCGCCTGTTCGAGCAGAGCAAGGAATTCACCGAGGTCGGCGCCGGCATTCAACTCGGGCCTAATATTTTCCGCGCGCTCGAGAAAGTCGGATTGAAGGATGCCATCCTTGCCGATGCGCATATCCCGCCGGCGCAGGAAATGCGCAATGCGCTCACCGGCGATCTGATCGCCAATATTCCGCTCGGTCAGGCCTTCTCCGAATACTTCGGCAACCAGCCTTACGCAGTGACCCACCGCGCCGACATCCACGGCGCCCTTCTGAAAGCCTGCGAAGGCAGCAACCTCGTCACATTGGAGAACAGCCGCAAGGTCGAGGACTACGAAGACCACGGCGACGGCGTCACCGTCACGCTTAACAACGGTGAAAAGGTCAAAGGCCGCGCGCTCATCGCCTGCGACGGCATGTGGTCGAAGATCCGCGAGCGCATCGTCTGCGACGGTCCCCCGCGCGTCTCCGGTCACATCGCTTATCGCGCAGTGCTCAAGCGCGAGGAAGTGCCGAAAGATTTGTGGCGGCCCGACGTCGTGTTGTGGGCCGGTCCGCGCACGCATTTTGTACATTACCCGCTGCGCCGCGGCGAGCTTTATAATCTGGTCGCCGTCTTCCACTCCGACCATTACGAAGAAGGCTGGGACGCCGAAGGCGCCAAGGACGTGATGTGGGAGCATTTCAAAATGCAGGTGCCGCAGGTCACCCGCATGCTTGAGCGCATCAACACCTGGCGCATGTGGGTCCTGTGCGATCGCGAGCCGGTGAAGAACTGGACCAAGGGCAATGTCACGCTGCTCGGCGACGCCGCGCATCCGATGCTGCAATATCTCGCACAGGGCGCCTGCATGGCGACCGAGGACGCCGTGATCCTAGCGGAAAAAGTTGCGGGCTCGCCGGACGATCTGCCGGCCGCGTTTCACGCCTATCAGCAGGCGCGTTATCTGCGCACCGCCCGCACCCAGATCATGGCGCGCGTCTATGGCGAATTCTATCACGCACGCGGCGTCGCCGCCGAATTGCGCGACATGGCGGTCGGCGGGCGCACCGAGCAGCAGGCGCGGGAAGGCATTGCCTGGCTTTACGGCGGGCCGTAGCGGCGAGCGTCAGGTCTCGTCCGGGCGGAATTTCGTTTCCGGCTTGAGGCCCTTGCGCACCTGCTTCTCGCTGATCTTGCCGTTGTCGAGATAGTTGCCTTCGGCCGCGCGCTTGGCCGCCGCGTCCCATTGCGGCAGCCAGTCCCCGAGGGAGTAGCCGAACCACGGCGACTGCGGCCGCAGCGAGCCGAGATCGAGTTCCTGCCAGATCGCCTTGGCGCGCTCCATGTATTCCTGCTTCGGCAGCGCCAAAGGCGGCATGTCGCCTTTCATGGTGGCGTCCATCAGCATCGTTGAATCTTCGTCGTTCTCTTTTTCGCGCTTGGGGCCGTGGCCCTGCCCGCGATGCGGCACCAACTGCACGTCCTCGACCGGGTTCATGCGATAAGCCATCGCCCACAACAGCGCGTCGGCGTTGTCGACGTTGATATCTTCGTTCACCGCGATGCAGATTTTGCCGCAGTCGCCTTTAAAAAACGCCGCGCCGTTGAGCGCGCGCCACACTTCGGTGCGCGAGGTGCCCTTTTCGAGCGTGATGACCGTCACGCGCAGCAATCCAGTCAGCGGCTCATGCAGCGCGACCTTCTTGACGCCCTTGATGCCGAGCGTGTTGCGCAAATGCGCCGTGAACAGCGGCTCGTAAGCGACGCGCTTGATGACGCTCGATTCCGAGGGCGCCACCTGGCTGATGTATGACGGGATCACCGGATTTTTCCGATGCGTGATCGCCGTCACCCGCATCGGCATGTTGAATTCTTCGAGCGCGACGTGGCCGTGCGATTCCCCGAAGGGCGCTTCCGGCTCCAACCATTCGGTATCGATCAGGCCCTCAATGACGACTTCGGATTCCGCCGGAACGGTCAGATCGACGGTGCGCGCGCGCGCGATGTTGATCGGCGCGCCCGCCAGACCGCCCGCCACCGTCATCTCATCGACGCCGACCGGCAGCTTCTGCGGCCCCATGAAGGCGACATAAGGCGGACAGCCGAGCACGATGGCGCATGGCATCGGCTGCTTCAGCTTTTGATATTTGAGATAATGCTGATAGCCGCCGGCGCCGCCGACCCGCGTCGCCATGCGCACCACCAGACGGTCGGGCGCTTTAAGCGCGGCCCGGTAGGTGCCCATATTCTGCACGCCGGTTTCCGGGTCGCGCGTAATCACATTGGTCGCGGTCAGCGTCGGCGCGGCATCAAAGCCCGGCGTCGATACCGGGATCGGCAGCCGGTCGAGCCCATTGCCCTCACCTTTCAGCGCGTCGCCCTCGTGAATGACTTCGTGACAGACCGCGTCATTCACCAGCCGCGGCGCGACCGGATTGGCAATCGCGTGGTCCCACTTCGTCTGTATCTCCGACAACGGCGCACGCATGCCGACACTGTAGATATCGGGATTGGCCGCCATGGCGCCGACGACCACCGGCATGTCGTATTTCCGGCCACGCCCGTCCTTGACGTTGGTGAACAGAAACGCCTTGCGCTCGGCCTCGGCGATGCCGCCGACGAATTGCCAGCGCACCAGCGGGTGCATTTCCGAATCTTTGTCGATCGCCTTGTCGATCCGCCGCAGCAGCCCGCGCTTTTCCAGTTCCGCGAGATGCTCGTGCAAATCCGGGTAATCGCGCGGCGCGGCGGTCATCGTTGCATCCTTCGGCCGCCGACGCGGCGCAGTTTCGCTCACCGTGCCGGGGCGGCGCTTGATGCCGTCCCGGCATGGTTTCTCGTCTACTTCTTGGGAATGCCGGCCTTGTCGATCACCGCCGTCCACTTCTTGATGTCATCGGTGAGGCGCTTTTCCAACTCGGCGGCGTCGCTGGCATGGGCTTCGACGCCGACCTTGGCGAACGCCGCGATCACGTCCGGCATTGCCAGGACTTCCGCCATCGCCTTGCGCATGCCCTCGACGGCTTCCTTCGGCGTAGCCTTCGGCGCAAAGACGCCGTTCCACGACGTTACTTCGTAATTCTTCACGCCGGCTTCCTTCGCGGTCGGCACGTTCGGCAACAGCTTCGAACGCGTCGGCGAGGAGCTGGCCAGAATCTTCAACTCGCCCGCATTCACCTGACCCTGCACCGCCGGCGGAAACTCGACCAGCATCTGCACGTCGTTGCGCAGCAAGGCGACGACGATGTCGGGCGAACTCTTGTAAGGCACGATCTGCACATTAATGTTGGCTTCCGACTTGAGCAATTCGGCGCCGAGATTTTGCGTGCCGCCGACCGCGATGGTACCGATATTCAGTTTGCCCGGCTGTGCCTTGGCCGCCTTAACGAAATCGCCCAGCGTCTTGAATTCCGACTTGGCGTTAACGACGAAGATCAGGTCGAACTCGCCCAGCATCGACACCATGGCGAAATCCTTGACCGGGTCGAACGGCAGCTTTTTGAAAGCGGCGACGCTGATGGCCGTGCCGTTGGTGACGAGACCCATGGTATAGCCGTCGGCCGGCGCGGTGATGACCGCGCGCGCGGCGTTGATGCCGCCCGGGCCCGGCATGTTTTCGACCACGACGCGCTGGCCGAGCTTGTCGGAGAGCTTGTCAGCCATGATGCGCGAGGTAACGTCGGCGACGCCGCCGGCGCCGAAGGGCAGCACGAACTTGATCGGTTTTTCCGGCCACTTCGCCTGCGCGGGCGCAACGGACGCCAGCGCCATCAACAGCGCCGCCGGCAACGCAAGCAACGCGCCGCGGCGCGCGCGATCGAACATGGTCTTATTCATTTGAGTAATCCTCCCTGATAGCATGGTGTTTGTTCTTCTTGTCAGTCGAAATCGTAAAGCCTGGCCGGATTGTCTACCAAAAGCTGGCGCTGCACCACCGGATCGGCGGTAAATTGCGGCACCAGATCTACCAGATCGGCTTCGTCGGCTTCGTGCGTCGCGTTCGGATGCGGAAAGTCCGTTCCCCATAGTACCCGTGTCGGCGATGCTTCCACCAGCTTGCGCGCGATCGGCACCGCCGCGGCATAAGGCGGCATTGAAATGCGCTCGGAGCCGCAGACCTTGATCCAGCAGTTTTCCAGCCGTGAAAGCTCGATCAACGCGCGCAACGGCGGTTGATCGACGCCGTCTTTCGCCGGCACGCGGCCCATATGGTCGATCACGAAGGGCAGCGGCAATTTTTTGATCATGTCAGAGAGTGACACGATGTCCGGCGCGTCGACATGCAGCACGACGTGCCAGCCGCGCCCCTTGATGCGATCGATGACGCGGTTGAGCACGGCCATGTCGGGCGCGCCTCCGAGGTGCTTGACGAAATTGAAGCGCACGCCGCGCACGCCGCCGGCGTGCAGCGTGTCGAACTGGGCGTCGCCGAAACTGTCGTCAACGATGGCGACGCCGCGATAGCGCTTCGGATCGGATTTGAGACAATCCATCATCGCCGCATTGTCGATGCCGTGGCAGCTCGCCTGCACGATGACGGCGCGCGACACGCCCAAGTGATCGTGCAGCGCGCGCAGCATTTCCTTCGGCGCGTCTTCCGGCGTGTAGCGCCGGTTCGGCGCGTAGGGAAAAATGTCGCCGGGTCCGAACACGTGGCAATGCGCGTCGGTCGCGCCCGGCGGCAACTTGAATTTAGGCGTGCGGCGCTTGGCCAGAAAGGCGGTGAAATCGGCGGTCATCCCTGGCCTTTCTTTAATTTTATGGGTTCGGGATAGCCAACCGTCGCGCTCAAGACAACCCCTTCCGCATGCATGCCGGTCCGGCGGATCAGAGCGGCGGCAAATCGCCTTGCTGCCAGCCCGCCATGGTCGCGGCATGAAATTCGGCAAAGCGGCCGGCCTCGATCGCCGCGCGCATGCCGGCCATCAGTTGCTGGTAGTAGGCGATGTTGATGGTCGAGAGCAGCACCTGGCCGAGGATTTCGTTCGCCTTGGTCAGATGGTGCAGATAGGCGCGCGAATAGGTGCGCGCGGCCGGATGCGCGCTTTGCTCGTCGAGCGGGCGTGCGTCGTCGGCGTGGCGCGCATTCGACAAATTGATTTGGCCGAGGCGCGTAAAGGCCATGCCATGCCGTCCATTGCGCGTCGGCATCACGCAGTCGAACATATCGACGCCGCGCGCGACCGCTTCCAGCATGTCATGCGGCGTGCCGACGCCCATCAGATAGCGCGGCGCTTCCGCCGGCAGTACGGGCGTCGTTTCCTCAACCACCTTGAGCATGACCTCCTGCGGCTCGCCGACCGCGAGACCACCGATGGCGTAGCCGTGGAAAGCAATCTGTGTGAGTTCGCGTGCGCTTTGCTGGCGCAACGCAATGTCGTCGCCGCCCTGCACGATTCCGAACAACGCGTAGCCCTCGCGCGCGCGCGTCTGGAAGGCGCGCTTGGAGCGTTCGCCCCAGCGCAGCGACAATTGCATGGCGCGCTCGATTTCCTCGCGTGAAGCCGGCAGCTTCAGACACTCGTCGAGTTGCATCGTAATGTCGGTGCCGAGCAGCGTCTGAATCTCGATCGAACGCTCCGGCGTCAGTTCGTACATCGTGCCGTCGATGTGCGAGCGGAACGTCACGCCCTGTTCGGTCAACTTGCGTAAAGTGGCAAGCGACATGATCTGGAAGCCGCCCGAGTCGGTGAGAATCGGATGCGGCCAGTTCATGAAGTTGTGCAGGCCGCCGAGCCGCGCAACGCGCTCGGCCCCCGGCCGCAGCATCAGGTGATAGGTGTTGCCCAGAAGGATTTCCGCGCCGGTCGCTTTCACGGCTTCCGGATAAAGCCCCTTCACCGTCGCTTGCGTGCCGACCGGCATAAAGGCCGGCGTCTGCACCTTGCCGTGCGGTGTCGTCACCTCGCCCCGGCGTGCGGCGCCGTCGGTTTTGATCAAACGGTACGAAAATGGTCCTGACATCAAGCCTCGGGGTAAAGCAAACACGCATCGCCGTACGAATAAAACCGATAGCCGCTGGCGATAGCATGGGCATAGGCGCGCTGCATGGTCTCGAGCCCCGAGAAGGCCGCCACCAGTATGAACAAGGTCGAGCGCGGCAGGTGGAAATTGGTCAGCATCAGGTCTACGGCTTTGAACCGGTAGCCCGGCGTAATGAAAATCGCGGTCTCGCCCGCGAAAGGCTTGATGCGGCCGTCGTCGCCGGTTGCACTCTCCAGAAGCCGCAGCGCGGTCGAGCCGACCGCCACGATGCGGCCGCCCTTGGCACGCGCTTCGTTGAGCGCCGCCGCCGTCTCAAGGCTGACCGAGCCGAATTCGGCGTGCATCGTGTGGTCCGCGGTGTCGCCCGATTTGACCGGTAGGAAGGTGCCGGCGCCGACATGCAGCGTGACCTTGTGGACGGCGATCCCGCGCGCTTCCAGCCGTTCCAGCAGCGCCGGGGTAAAATGCAGCCCAGCGGTCGGGGCCGCCACCGAGCCGTCCTCGCGGGCAAAAACGGTCTGGTAGTCCGATTTGTCCTGCTCGTCAGTCAGCCGTTTCGAGGCGATATAGGGCGGCAGGGGCATCTCGCCGCGCTCGGCGATGGCCTGGTCGAGAACGGGACCATGGAAGGAAAACGAAAGGGTTACCTCGCCTCCTTCATCTTTTTGTGAAACTTGAGCATCAAGCTCGCCGAGGAAGCAAACCTTGCCCTCGTCGCCGAAGCGCAGGGTGTCCCCCACCTGCACTTTTTTGGCGCCGAGGATAAAGGCGCGCCAGTGCGAGCCGTCGATGCGCTTATGCAGCGTCGCCTCGATTGCGGGCTCGCCCTCCCCGCGCCCAATGCGGCGGCCTTTCAACCGCGCCGCGATCACCCTGCTGTCGTTGACCACCAGGCAGTCGCCCGGCTCCAGCAAATCCGGCAGATCGGCGACCGTACGGTCTTCAAACTCCTGCCCTGGCCGCACCAGCAACAGCTTTGCCGCCTCGCGCGGCGACACCGGCCGCAGGGCGATGCGGTCGGCTGGCAGGTCGAAGTCGAAGAGTTCGGTTTTCATATTCACTCGGTGTCATCGCCCGCCAACCGGTCCGCGCGAAGCGCGGCCCGCTGACAGGTTCCGACGGGCGATCCAGTAAACGCGGGTGCCTGAGATCATACCCGGCGGCAGCGATTACTGGATGCCCCGCCTTCGCGGGGCATGACAGCCTGAGATTGGCGCGGCTGAAAAGCCTACGCCCCCATCGTCGCCTTGACGATCTTGTCGGGATTGCTCACCGGCTCGCCCTTTTTGATCTGGTCGACGTTTTCCATGCCCTCAATGACATTGCCCCAGGCGGTATATTGCCCGTCGAGGAAGCTGGCATCGTCGAAGCAGATAAAAAATTGGCTATCGCCCGAATCCGGATTGGACGCGCGCGCCATCGAGACGGTGCCGCGCGCATGCGGCTCCTTGTTGAATTCGGCCTTCAGCTTCTTGCCCGAGCCGCCCATGCCGGTGCCGTCCGGGCAACCGGTCTGCGCCATGAAGCCGTCGATGACGCGGTGAAACACGATGCCGTCGTAAAAGCCGGACTTCACCAACTCATTGATGCGCGCGACATGGCCGGGCGCGAGGTCGGGCCGCATCGCGATCACGACCTTGCCCTTGGTGGTTTCCAGCGTCAGCGTGTCTTCCGGTTTAGCCATCACTTTGGTCCTTCAATTCATTCGATTAAACGAGCGGCGGTTACTTCATATCCGCCGCGACTTGAACCTTCAGCATCTTGTCCGGGTTCTCGACCGCGCCCGAACGCGAACCCGACGGCGCTTTCTTCAACTTGTCGACCACGTCCATCCCCGCAATGACACTGCCGATCACGGTGTATTGCCCGTTCAGGAACGAGGCGTCGGCATAGCAGATGAAAAATTGCGAATTGGCCGAATTCGGATCATTGGCGCGCGCCATGCCGACCACGCCGCGCGTGAACGGAGTCTGCGTAAACTCCGCCTTGATGTTCGGATATTTCGAATGGCCGGTGCCGTCGAAGTTCTGCCCGTCGCCGGTCTGCGCCATGAAGCCGTCCATCACGCGGTGAAACGGCACATTGGTGTAATAGCCGTCGCGCGCCAGCTGCTTGAGGCGTTCGGCGTGATGCGGCGCCAGATCCGTGCGCAGCTTGATGATGACGCGGCCCTTGGTCGTGTCGATCACCAGCGTGTTGTTCGGATCGGCGCCGGCTGGCAGTTTCGGTGGCGCGGCGAGCGCCGGTGCGGCACAGATGAGTGCAAGCGCGACGGCAAGAATGCGGATCATAAGAGCTCCCGGAATTGTAAGATGCTATTTGCTGAATTTCTTTTTCAACTGCGCGGCTACGCTCGCCGGCACAAAGGCCGAGATGTCGCCACCCATGCCGGCGATCTGGCGGACCAATGTGGCGGTGATCGGGCGCACCGCTGGAGACGCCGGCAGAAACACCGTTCGAATCTCCGGTGCCATCGTGCCGTTCATGCCGGCCATCTGCATTTCATAATCCAGGTCCGTGCCGTCGCGCAGGCCGCGAATGAGTATCGACGCGCCCGCCTTCTTGGCCGCCGCCGTCACCAGATTGTCGAAGGTGATGCAGGCCAAATCACAACCCGCCTCTTTCGCCAATGGCGCGCAGGTGTCCTGCAACATGGCCAGCCGCTCGTCGGCCGAAAACAGCGGCGCCTTGCCGGGGTGCACGCCGATAGCCAGGAACAGCCGGTCGCACAACCCCACGGCGTGGCGCACCACGTCAATATGGCCGTTGGTGACGGGGTCGAAAGACCCCGCATAAAGGGCGATCCTCGGCATGGGCGCGGGTCTAACCCGCCGTATTGCGCCCGGCAAGGGCGCGCCAAAGGAAAAACCAGTCGGAAAAGGCCTGTCCCCAATCCGTTTCGCGCCGAGTGAAACCATTCGGCTTCTGCGCCGTTAATGCGGTGAACCTCTGTAACGTGTTGAACCTTTTTTCGACCGGCGTGGCCCAAAGCCGCGCCGGCCAAGGAACGCCTGGCTATGCTCAAGGTACTGTCAGCCATCGTCTTCGCCGCGGCCACCGCCGTCGTCATGACGATCTCGTTCGCCCCGAGCGGCGCGGTCGATGCCGGCCCGCTCGCCAAACCCGACTTGGCGACACTGCATTCCTGTGTGGCGCGGCCCTGGCCTTATCTCAATTGCGTCGGCACCAGCGTCGGTAATCCGAAAATCCGCCTGGTCACCACCGACCGCCTGCGCTGATCGCGCCTTACGCCGCACGCTTTACGCGGCGACTTTGAGCGGACTAGACTCACACCCTAAGCCGATGACAAGGGACAAAAAGTCCCGTCGAGTATGAATTGGGGGCAACGCCCATGCGCCGTTTCGTAACAGCGGGCTTTATCGCAACCGCCGCCATGCTGAGCGCCGTCCCGGTCTTCGCACAAAATTATCCGGACCGCCCAGTCCGCGTCATCGTGCCGACGCCGCCCGGCGGTCCGGTCGACGTCATGGCGCGGCTATTGTGCAACGGCCTGCCGACGCAACTCGGACAGAACTTCTACATCGAGAACAAGCCGGGCGCCGGCAACATCATCGGCTCGAAACTGGCGGCCGAGGCGGCGCCCGACGGCTATACGCTGCACATCACCGCGGCGAGCGGCCTGATCATGAGCCCGATGATCTACAGGAACGCCGGCTATGACGCGTCGAACTTCCAGCCGATCGCTTTGATCGCGGAAGCGCCGCAGGTTCTGGTGGTCGATCCGAAACTGCCGATCAAGTCGGTCGCCGATCTCGTCGCCTATGCCAAGGCCCATCCCGGCAAGCTCAATTATTCGACCGGCGGCATCGGCACGCTGCCGCATCTCACCGCCGAACTGTTCAAGCAGTTGAGCGGCACCGACATCGTGCATGTGCCGTACAAAGGCGGCGGGTTGGCGTTGCAGGCGGTGTTTGCCGGCGAGACGCAACTGACTTTCGACACCGTCGGCACGTCGCTTGCGCTGATCCGCGACGGCAAGCTGCGCGCCCTCGCCGTCGGCGTCAAGACCCGCTCGGCCGAATTGCCGGACGTTCCCACCATGGTCGAAGCCGGTTTCCCGCAACTGACCACCGGCGCCTGGACCGCGATCCTCGCGCCGCGCGGCACGCCGGAGGCCATCATCGCCAAGGTGAACGCCGCCGCCAACAAGGCGATCACCTCCGAACCGATGAAGGGCACGCTCGCCAAGCTCGGCGCGCAGCCGCGCGGCGGTACGCCCAAGGAACTGGCCGACTACATCGCCAGCGAAACGGCGAAATGGAAGCCGATCGTGCAGAAGCTCGGACTGTATCAGGCGAAGTAAAACTGCGCGGCGCTGGCGCTATCCCGGCCGGCGCGCCAGCGACAGCCAGATGCCGCCACCGACCAGTACCAGCGCGGACAGGCGGCCGAGCAGTTTGTTGTGCTTGGACTTCATGAACCAGGCGCGCCCGAAACCTGCCGCCACCGCCCAGCCGCAGTCGAGCACGGCGCCGAGCGTGACCGAGCACACGCACATCACCAGCAATTGCCAGCCGACCGGCAGCGCCGAATCGATGAATTGCGGCAGGAAAGCCGTGAAGAAGGCAATCGTCTTCGGATTGGTCACGGCCACGATGAAGCCGCGCCAGGCATGCACATGGCCGCCCGGCTCGATGGCCTGCGTCTTTTCACCGGCATGCCGCCAGGCCGCAATGCCGAGCCAGATCAAGTATGCCGCGCCGACAAAGCGCAGCACGTCAAACACTTCCGACGAGGCGCGCAGGATCCAGCTCAGCCCGAAGGCGATGAAGGCAAGCAGCACCGCGTTGCCGGCGCTCGAGCCCGCGACCGTCAACAGCGCCGCGCGCGTGCCGGCCCGCGCGCCAGTCGCGATGATCAGCGTCACGATCGGCCCCGGCGTGATGAACAGGACAACGGTGATGAGCAGGAAGGCGGAGAAGAGATGGAGGTTCATAACGCGATTTTAGCAGCAATCAGGCACGATGGCATGGCCTAACAACAGCTCTTGCCGGTCTGGATCGGCGGGCAAGGCACCGTCCCGTAGGAACAGAACACGCAGCAGTCGCCTGGCTTCGGTTTCAGACGCACGCCGCAGCCCTTGCAGTTATAGAAAAACTGGCACGCGTCGGTCGGCATGGTTTCGGCGGCCTGATGGCCGCATTCAGGACAGGTGATGGTGGATGCAAGCTGCGTAGCCATTCCTTTGGCACTCGCCCGCCGGCCACGCAAAACCTTATCCCGCTACTCGTCATCCTCGCTCAGCCGCTCGACCGACACCACGCGCTCGTCTTCCGCCGTATCGAGCACGATGACGCCTTGCGTCGAGCGCCCGGCGATGCGGATGCCGGCGGCCGGCGTGCGGATCAGCTTGCCGGCATTGGTCACCAGCATCACCTGGTCGTCTTCCTCGATCGGGAACGACGCCGTCAGCCGGCCGATCTTCGGCTTCAACTCGAAACCGCCCTTCACCTTCTGCCAGATATCCATGGCAACGATGCCTTTGCCGCCGCGTCCGGTGATCCGGTATTCGTAGGACGAGGTGCGCTTGCCGTAGCCGCGCTCCGACAGCGTCAGCACGAACTGCTCCGCTTCCGATAGTTCGACATAACGCTGTTCGCCAAGCTCGATATTATTGACGTCACCGTTCTCCTGTACATCCTCGTCCGCAACGCCCGCGACTTCGACTTCAGCGCCGGTGCCGCGCCGGATGGCGCTCGCGCGCTTGAGATAGGCCGCGCGCTCGTCCGAGGTCACGTCGATATGGCGCAGGATCGACATCGAAATCAGCCGGTCGTCGCTCTCGAGCGCAATGCCGCGCACACCCATCGAGGTGCGGCCGGTGAACACGCGCACTTCCGGCACCGGGAAACGGATGCATTGCCCACCCGATGAGGTGAGCAGCACGTCGTCCTTCTCAGTGCAAATCTGCACGCCGACAATGCCCTCGCCGTCCGTCAGCTTCATGGCGATAATGCCGGAACGGCGAACTTCGACGAAATCGGAAAGCTTGTTGCGGCGAACGGTGCCCTTGGTCGAGGCAAACATGACGTCGAGATTGGCCCACGACGTCTCGTCCTCCGGCAACGGCATGATCGAGGTGATGGTCTCGCCGGCATCGAGCGGCAAAATGTTGATCATCGCCTTGCCGCGCGCTTGCGGCGCTGCTAGCGGCAGCCTCCAGACCTTTTCCTTGTAAACCTTGCCGGCCGACGAGAAGAACAGCACCGGCGTATGCGTCGAAGCGACGAACAGCCGCGACACGAAATCCTCGTCGCGCACCTGCATGCCGCCGCGACCCTTGCCGCCGCGCTTCTGCGCGCGATAGGTCGAGAGCGGCACGCGCTTGACGTAACCGAGATGCGACACAGTGACGACCATGTCCTCGCGCTGGATCAGGTCCTCGTCGTCCATGTCGCCGATCGATTCGGCGATTTCGGTGCGGCGCGGCGTGGCGAACTGCGCTTTGATCGAGTTCAGGTCTTCCTTGATGATGGTCTGGATGCGCACGCGCGAGCGCAGGATATCGAGATAGTCGGCGATTTCGCCGGCAAGCTTGTCCAACTCCTCGCTGATTTCCTCGCGCCCGAGCGCGGTCAGGCGCTGCAAACGCAGATCGAGAATGGCCTGCGCCTGTTCGGCCGACAGCCTGGTCGTGCCCGTCGGCGACAGCTTGTGGCGCGGGTCGTCGATCAGCGTCACCATCGCAGCCATGTCCTTGGCCGGCCAGTCGCGCGCCATCAAGCCTTCGCGCGCTTCCTTGGCGTCACGCGAGCCGCGGATCAGCTTGATCACCTCGTCGATATTGGCGACCGCGATGGCCAAGCCCACCAACACATGGGCGCGGTCGCGCGCCTTGTTGAGCAGGAACTTGGTGCGCCGCGACACCACCTCTTCGCGAAAATTGACGAAGGCGACGAGCATATCCTTCAGCGTCATCACCAACGGGCGGCCGCCGTCGAGCGCCACCGTGTTGACGCCGAAGCTCGTCTGCAACGGCGTAAAGCGATAAAGCTGGTTCATCACCACGTCGCGTTCGGCGTCGCGCTTCAACTCGATCACGACGCGATAGCCGTCGCGGTCGCTCTCGTCGCGCAGATCGGAAATGCCGTCGATCTTCTTGTCGCGCACCAGTTCGGCGATGCGCTCGACCATGGTGGCCTTGTTCACCTGATAGGGAATTTCCGAAATGATGATCGCTTCGCGTTCCTTGCCGAAGGTCTCGAAGGCGACTTTGCCGCGCATCACCACCGAGCCGCGACCGGTGTGATAGGCCGAGTGAATGCCGGAGCGCCCGAGAATAATACCGCCGGTCGGGAAGTCCGGCCCCGGCACGATCGCGATCAGGTCGTCGGTCGATATCGCCGGATCGTCGATCACCGCGATGCAGGCGTCGATGACCTCGCCGAGATTGTGCGGCGGAATATTGGTCGCCATGCCGACGGCGATGCCGCCGGCGCCGTTGACCAGCAAATTCGGATAGCGCGCCGGCAGCACCACCGGCTCGTGTTCGTTGCCGTCATAGTTGGCCTGAAAATCGACGGTGTTCTTGTCGATGTCGTCGAGCAGCGCCATCGCGGGCTTTGCCAGCCGGCATTCGGTATACCGCATGGCGGCGGCCGGATCGCCGTCGACCGAACCGAAATTGCCCTGTCCGTCGATCAGTTGCAGGCGCATGGAGAAATCCTGCGCCATGCGCACCAGCGCGTCGTAGATCGCGCTATCGCCGTGCGGGTGATACTTACCCATCACGTCGCCAACCACGCGCGCCGATTTCACGTATTTCTTGTCGGGCGTATGGCCCTGCTCGTGCATCGAATAGAGAATGCGCCGGTGCACGGGCTTGAGGCCGTCGCGCACGTCGGGCAGCGCGCGCGACACGATCACGCTCATGGCGTAATCGAGATAGCTGCGCTTCATTTCCTCGGTGATCGAGACGGGGCGCACGTCGGTGGGACCGGGGTCCCCCGATTTGGGATGTTCGGCGTCGGCCAAAGAAGGTTCCTAACGGCTTTGCGAATCTGGTTTTTTCTACCCGATTCAGCGCCGCGATGCCAACCCTAATCGCGCTCAAAACATGCTATTTTTACGTTAAATATCAATAGGATAGAGACAGTGACCAAGTGCCCGAGACGGCCGCGAATAGGCCTGCGCGCGGGCCGCCGAGCCGACGCAAGTCCGGCCGGATTCACCGGGTATTAAGCTTAACAGAATACCTATTTTGGCGCGGGGCGACTCGCATCGACCCCGCCGCGCGACCGGCGTGGCCCGATACTTCATCGTTCGCTTTAGCAAGTAATGCATGCGTCCATCTGGCGCCACCCTTTTGCTTGTCCGGAATTTGCTGGCTTCCGTCTCGGCCGTGGCGCTCATTGCCGCGCAGACGCAAGCCGCCTACGCCCATACCGTTTCAATCGGCTATGCCTTCTCCGGGCCGGGCGCGGTCACCTTCTGGTATGGCTCGTATCATCCGACCGCTACCTTCAATGAAGCCGATCTTCAGCTCGTCGGCCCGGCTTATAATCAAACCCAAAACTTCAACCTGATCACCGCGATCAAGCCGATGGGCCTGATCGACGGCACCAACAACTTCTATTCCAACACCGCCGGCACCGCGCTGGTCGGTGTTCCGGAAGCCGTGGTCTCGACCGACGGCTCCGGCGGCGCCTTCGATCCGGCGACGCAAAGCATTCAGCATTGGCAGGGAGTTATCTTCTCCGGCCTGCGCCCCGGCACTTACACCTTCACCTATAACCCGCTCGCCCTGCCCACCGTCGAATGGCATCCGATCAACAGCATCGTCGAGACCAACACTTTCACGCTGACCGCGCAGGATATTCTCGGCATTCCCGGTTACCGTTTTTACGGCACCAATGTGAATCAACGCGCTGTCGGCCGCGGCCTCGACACCGCGATCAACGCCGGCGGCTACAACCAGCGCATCTATAATATCGCTGCCCTGCCGCCGGCGCAGATGGCCAATGCGCTCACCCAGCTTTCCGGTGAGGTGCACACGCAGTCCTCGCGCGCAGCCTTCCAATCCGGCGGCACATTTTTGTCGGCGATGATGGATCCGTTCTCCGGCGGCGGCGATTTCGGCGCTGCGCCTTTCGGCGGTGGTTATTACAGCGGATCGGGGGGCGGCGGATCGCCTTATGGCGCACCACCCTCCGGCGGCGGCTATTACGATCCGCAGGCGCCCGGCGGTTATGGCGGCGCAAACGGCAATGGCGGTCAGCAATATGATCCGGCCACTGGAATTCCGTACGACCCGAATGGACAAAACACCGGCAACGGTGGCTATGGCAATCAGCCCTCGGGCGGAAGCGCGGGCTACGGAAATTCCACCGACGGCCGCTCCGGAAACGACGGCAATGGCCGCGATGGCGGCGGCGGATTATTCCAGCGGCGCGAATTCGAAAATCATTGGGGCGTCTGGCAGACCACCTATGGCAGCTACAACACCGCCCAAGGCGACGCGGTGATAGGCAGTCACGACACAACCATCACCAATGGCGGCGTCATTGCCGGTCTCGATTTCCGATATGCGCCGGGCGGCGTCATCGGCGCCGCCATCTCCGGCGGAGTCACTTCCTGGTCGCTGTCGGAGAATCTCGGCAAGGGCAAAGGCGACATCACGCAGGCCGGGCTTTACGGCTCGCAACGCTTCGGCCAGGCCTACATCTCCGGCGCGCTTTCCGCTGGCTGGCAGCAGATGAAGACGGAGAGAGACGTAAGCGTTGGCGGCAACGACACCTTGCGCGGCAGCTTCACGGCGCACACCTTCGGCGGCCGCGCCGAACTTGGCTACCGCATCGCGCTTGCCGACATCGGCCTTACCCCGCATATCGCCGGACAGATGATGACGTTCGACTCGCCGGCGTATGGCGAGACGGTCGGCGCCGGCGCCAATGATTACGCGCTCGATATCGCCAAGCGCAGAACGACGCAGACCCGCACGGAAGCCGGTCTCTGGCTCGACCGCGCCGTGCCGCTCGACGATGCGTTGCTGTCAATGCGCGGCCGCGTCGCCTGGGTGAACGAGCGCGCCGATGCGCCTTCGGTCGAGGCCAGCTTTCAGACCCTGCCCGGCTCCAACTTCACCGTCATCGGCGCGACGCCAGCGCCCAATCGCCTGCTGCTTTCCGCCGGCTCCGAATTGCGCTTCGTCTCGGGCTGGTCCGTCAGCACCAAGTTCGACGGCGAATTTGCCCGCGGTACGCAAAATTACCTCGCTATGGCCACCATCCGCTACCAATGGTAGACGCGATTTGACCCTGCCCGCTCGCGCCGTTACGCATCGGGCATGGACTTCCTGGTCTCCGCTTTCGTCACCATTCTGGTCGTCGTCGATCCAATCGGCCTGGTGCCGTCATACATCGCGATCACGCATGGCCTGCCGCCGAAGTCGCGCCGTCATGTCGCGCTGCGCGCCTGCCTGATCGCGGCCGCGATCCTCGCCGGTTCGGCGCTTGTCGGCGACTGGCTGTTGCGCACGCTCTCGATCACGCTGCCGGCCTTCCGCATCGCCGGCGGGCTGCTGTTGTTTTCGATCGCATCGGAAATGGTGTTCGGCGTGCGCGTCACGCGTCAATCGCAACAGGCCGAACAGGCCATTGAAGAACGGGTGCGCAATATCGCCGCCTTTCCGCTCGCCATTCCACTGATGGCCGGACCCGGCGCCATTACGGCCTCCGTGCTGTTATCGGGCCGCGGCGGCGGCGATCCTGTGCGGCTTGGCGAATTGCTCGCGGTCATCGCAGCCGTCATGCTGTTGTGCTTCATCGTTTTTGAATTGGCGTCCCGTATTGCCAAGCTGCTCGGCACCACGGCGAACACGGTGCTCTCGCGCATTCTCGGCGTCGTGCTGGCGGCGCTCGCCGTGCAATTCGTCATCGACGGCGTGCGCGTCGCGTTGGCGGGGTGATCGGCACGACGCGGGAACCGATGGCGGCAAAACGCGCCGCCAGGTTCACGGCGTGGACCAGGCGACATAGCGGTCGCGGCGGTGGTTCATCCAGATGACAAGGTTGAGCGCCACCGCACCGATGATCGACGCCAGCAGTGCCTTCAGCGTGACCACGAAGAACGATGCCATCAAAATCGCCACATCGACCGCCATCTGCAGCTTGCCAGCGCGCAGGCCGGTGCGATCCTGGAGATAAAGCGCGAGGATGTTGACGCCACCGAGGCTGGCGCCGTGCCGGAACAAGACGATGAAGGCGACGCCCAGCAGGAAGCCGCCCAATATGGCCGTGTAGAACGGATCGGCGAGTGCGAAATGGATAAAGCGGACGTGTACTTCGGCCATCGCCGACACCATTGCCACGGCGCAGAAGGTTTTCAGCGTGAACCGCCATCCCATGCGGCGGAACGCGAGATAATAGAATGGAAGATTGATGCTGAAGAAGACAACGCCGAACGGCAGTCCGGTCTCATAGTAGATTAGGAAAGCCAGTCCAGCAGTGCTGCCGGTCAAAAGGCCGGCCTGCTTAAACATCGCCAGCCCGAACGAGATCAGTAAGGTGGCGATGAATATCGCAAGCGCGTCCTCGGCCAGAGTGTGCTGCGGGGCGGAATCAGCGGTCATGCCCGATATGATCAGGTGCCTTCCGCCGGATTGTCAAATTCCACCAGCGCCTGCTGCTATCAACTCAGCGCCGCTCAGAACGGAATCTCATCATCCATGTCGTCGCGCTTGCCGCCGGCGCCGGCCATCGCCGGTTGACGCCGCGGCGCGCCGGACGGCCCGCTTGAGCCGAAGTCATCGTCGCTGCCGCCTGAGCTCGCGCCGCCGCCGCCGCCGCGTCCGTCCAGCATGGTGAGCGACGAGTTGAAGCCTTGCAGCACCACCTCGGTCGAATACTTTTCGTTGCCATCTTTGTCGGTCCATTTGCGCGTCTGCAACGCGCCTTCCAGATAAACTTTCGAGCCCTTCTTCAGAAACTGCTCGACGATCTTGCACAGGCCTTCGTTGAATATGACGACGCGGTGCCACTCGGTTTTTTCCTTGCGCTCGCCGGTATTCTTGTCGCGCCAGCTTTCGGAAGTGGCGACGCTGAGATTGGCGATCGGACGGCCGTCTTGCGTGCGGCGGATCTCCGGATCCTTGCCAAGATTGCCGATCAAAATCACTTTGTTGACGCTACCCGCCATGATGCTCTCCATCTGTTACCGTCGGCAGCGGCCGCGCGCTGCCCGTGGTCGCCGCCTTCCGCCGCCTGAAATGACCGATCACCCTAGTCCGCGCACCCGGGGCGATATAGTGCACGGCCGGCCCGTTTCGCTTTCATCCACAAGCCTCTGACCGGTCGCTCGCGCCCGTCGTTCGTGTTATGTTCTGGTGGCTTTTTGGACACATTGCAACCGATTCCGCCGCTACATGGCATTTTTATTAAGACAACCCCACTGCTCGAATCATTCACACGAGATATACGGGCCCTCTCATCCAGTATTTTTGCGTTTTCGACTTGTCCTGTGTTTGGCAAACCACCAGGAGGGCTCAATGACGCGTATATTGCTTGCTATCTGTGCCGTTGTGTTTGCAATGGCGCAGCCATTGCTCGCCGCGGATATGTCGCGGCCGATCTACAAAGCCCCGGCGATGGGCCCTGTCATGTTCAACTGGACCGGCGGCTATGTCGGTATCAATGGCGGCTATGGCTGGGCCAGATCGGACTGGTCGAGCGTCGTCAGCACCGGCAGCACCAGTCCGCGAGGTGGCTTGGTCGGCGGTACGCTCGGCTACAATCTGCAAGCCGGCGCCTTGGTCTGGGGCATCGAAGGCGACTTCGATGCGTCCTGGTTGAAGGGTACCGACACGACAGGCACCGGCGTCTGTGCCGGCGTCGGCTGCGAAACCAGGAACAGCTGGCTCGCCACGGCGCGCGGCCGCCTTGGTTACGCCATGGGAAGCGCAATGCCTTACTTCACCGGCGGCGCGGCCTTTGGCGACATCAAGATGACACCGGCCGGCGGCACATCCGAACGCACAACCAAGACCGGCTGGGCGCTCGGCGGCGGCTTCGAATATGCCTTCTCTGGTCCGTGGTCGGCCAAGGTCGAATATCTCCACGCCGATCTCGGCAGGGCGACCTGCTCGGCCGCGACCTGCGGTGTTGCGACCGACGTCAACTTCAGGGCCGACATCGTGCGCGCGGGCATCAATTACCGTTTCTAAGCGGCCGCACCGATATCGAAACCGAAGGGCCGGCCTTAGCGCCGGCCCTTTCTTTTTGGCGCGCAAGGCAGCTTCAGGCCGCCTTCTCCGTTATCCCCACTCATCTCTGCACCGAGCGGCATGCGGGGACTGGCAAACAGGCGCCGTTCTACCTACGTTCTGCAAGACCCTTTCCCCGGCGGCTTGGCCGGGCGTTTTTTCGTGCCCGAAGTTCCTAAAGCCAAGTTGTGAAAGCTCGTAATGACCGACTCCCCTAAGCGCAAAGGCGCCGACAACCGCTCCATCACCATCCGCGGCGCGCGCGAGCACAATCTCAAGAATGTCGACGTCACCATCCCGCGCGACGAGCTGGTGGTGTTCACCGGCCTGTCCGGCTCGGGCAAATCCTCGCTCGCCTTCGACACCATCTACGCCGAAGGCCAGCGCCGCTACGTCGAGTCGCTGTCGGCTTACGCGCGCCAGTTCCTCGAGATGATGCAGAAGCCGGACGTCGACCAGATCGACGGTCTGTCGCCTGCCATTTCCATCGAGCAGAAGACCACGTCGAAGAACCCGCGCTCGACCGTCGGCACCGTCACCGAGATCTACGACTACATGCGTCTTTTGTGGGCGCGCGTCGGCATTCCCTATTCGCCCGCCACTGGATTACCCATTGAATCGCAGACCGTGTCGCAGATGGTCGACCGCGTACTGGCGTTGCCGGACAGCACCCGCATCTATGTGCTGGCGCCGGTGGTGCGCGGCCGCAAGGGCGAATACAAGAAAGAATTGGCCGACTTCATGCGCAAGGGCTACCAGCGCGTGAAAATCGACGGCGAGTTCTACGAGATCGCCGACGTCAAGCCGTTGGACAAGAAATTCACCCACGACATCGACGTGGTGGTCGACCGCCTGGTGGTGAAATCCGACATCGGCACGCGGCTGGCGGATTCGCTGGAGCAATGCCTCAAGCTTGCCGATGGTCTTGCCATTGTCGAACTGGCCGACCAGAAGGCGACAAGCGCCGTCGCCAATCGCGGCCGCAACGCCACGCACGAGCGGCTGATCTTCTCGGAGAAATTCGCCTGCCCGGTTTCCGGCTTCACTATTCCGGAAATCGAGCCGCGACTTTTTTCATTCAACAATCCGTTCGGCGCTTGTCCTGCCTGCGGCGGCCTCGGCGTCGAGCAGCATATCGACGCCGAACTCGTCATCCCGGACCGCGACGCCACGCTCAAGAGAGGCGCCATCGCACCCTGGGCGAAATCTAGCTCGCCCTATTACATCCAGACTTTGCAGGCGCTCGGCAAGTACTACAAGTTCGCGCTCGAAACCAAATGGAAGGACCTGCCGAAGAAGACGCAGGACGCCATCCTCTACGGCTCCGGCGAGGAAGACATCAAATTTGTCTATGACGACGGCCTGCGCGGTTACACGACGAAAAAACCGTTCGAGGGCGTCATCACCAACTTGGAGCGCCGCTTCAAGGAAACCGAATCCGAATGGGCGCGCGAGGACCTGCAAAAATATTTCACCGACGTGCCCTGCGCTGAATGTCATGGCGCGCGCCTCAAGCCCGAAGCGCTCTGCGTCAAGATCGCCGGCAAGACCATCAGCGAGGTGTCCGAACTGTCGATCCGCGCCGCCGGCGATTGGGTCACCGAGCTTCCGAAACATCTCAACAAGAAGCAGAACGAAATCGCGCCGCGCATCTTAAAGGAAATCCGCGACCGCCTGCGCTTCCTAGTCGATGTCGGCTTGGACTATCTAACGCTCGCGCGCGCCTCCGGCACATTGTCCGGCGGCGAGAGCCAGCGCATACGGCTTGCCTCGCAGATCGGCTCCGGCCTCACCGGCGTGCTCTACGTGCTCGACGAACCCTCGATCGGCCTGCACCAGCGCGACAACGCGCGGCTGATCGAGACGCTGAAACGGCTGCGCGACCTCGGCAACACCGTGATCGTGGTCGAGCATGACGAGGACGCCATCCGCGCCGCCGATTACGTGCTCGACATCGGCCCCGGCGCCGGCATTCACGGCGGCCACATCATCGCCGAAGGCTCGGTCGACGACATCATCGCCGCGCCCGCGTCATGGACCGGCAAATATCTCTCCGGCGAATTGAACGTGCCGGTGCCGGAGCGGCGCGCGCCCAACAAGCGCCGTCAGTTGAAGGTCGTCAACGCACGCGGCAACAACCTGAAAAACGTCACCGCCGAAATCCCGCTCGGCCTGTTCACCTGCGTCACTGGCGTGTCCGGCGGCGGCAAGTCGACGCTGCTGATCGACACGCTCTACAACGCTGTCGCGCGCAAACTGAACAACGCCTCGCTCGCCCCCGCCCCGCACGACCGCATCGAGGGTCTCGAGCACATCGACAAGATCATCGACATCGACCAGTCGCCGATCGGCCGCACGCCGCGCTCCAACCCCGCGACCTATACCGGCGCCTTCACGCCGATCCGCGAATGGTTCGCCGCTTTGCCCGAGAGCAAGGCGCGCGGCTACGAGCCCGGCCGTTTCTCCTTCAACGTCAAGGGCGGCCGCTGCGAGGCCTGCCAGGGCGACGGCGTCATCAAGATCGAAATGCACTTCCTGCCTGACGTCTACGTCACCTGCGATGTCTGCAAAGGGAAGAGATATAACAGAGAGACTCTCGAGGTGCTGTTCAAGGGCAAGTCGATCGCCGACGTGCTCGACATGACGGTGGAGGAAGCGCTCGAATTCTTCAAGGCGGTGCCGCGCGTGCGCGACGTGCTGGCGCTGCTGCACCGCGTCGGCCTCGACTACATCCATGTCGGCCAGCAGGCGACCACGCTGTCGGGCGGCGAGGCGCAACGCGTCAAGCTCGCCAAGGAGCTGTCGAAACGCGCCACCGGCCGCACGCTCTATATTCTCGACGAGCCGACGACGGGCTTGCACTTCCACGACGTCGCCAAGCTGCTCGAAGTGCTGCACGAGTTGGTCGAGACCGGCAACACCGTGGTGGTGATCGAGCACAATCTCGAAGTCATCAAGACGGCCGACTGGGTGATCGACCTGGGGCCGGAAGGCGGCGACGGCGGCGGCGAGATCGTGGCGCAGGGAACGCCGGAGGATATTGTGCGCGAGAAGCGCAGTTATACCGGGCAGTTTTTGAAACCGGTGTTGGCGAGGAAAGAAGCCAAACGGAAAAAGGGTCAGCAGGCCGCTGAATAAGCGGGCTTGTCGAGCCGACCTGCCCGCCGAAGCGCGATAGCGCGTAGGCGGGAGAAGAAGGGCCAGAAGGCGGCGGAGTAAGGCGCTAACACTGGCGTGATCAATTTTGGCCTTGCCGGGAGCGAGCCATGGCAGCGAAACAGAGTCCTGAGCTGCAGGTATACGCGCTCATGGGTGTATGTCTCTTGCATATTCAGCTAGCAGAACGAGTGCTTTCGGGCGCGATAAAAACAGTCCTTCGAGATCGCACACTTACGACCGATGCTCTCAATGAACCTAGGTCGCTAGGTGAATTTCTTAAAGACCTCAGAAAACACACTTGGCTCGATTCAAGTTTTGATCAGAAATTAAGACGCTTTCTCAAATTAAGAAATGTATTTATTCATAATTTTAATAGCGTGCCTGGACTAGATTTTCACACAGAAGAAGGCCGGACCGTTGCAGATGAATTTCTGATTGAACTGCTTGCTCTAGCAATTGCAACAACTGGCGTCTTTATGTCCGTTTTCACAATTTCGGCCAAAGAAGAATTAGGTGAAGACCTGACCGACGGCAACGCGCTGATGACAAAGATTGAAGGCCTTTTCGGGCCAACTGCGAAGCAAATCTTGGCACGAAAGAACCGTAGATCATTGAGCCGCTAGGCATTCTACGCATGTGATCGGACAAAATTCAAATGAACACCATTTTAACAAATGTATTGCCAATCTCGGCCTTGCTGATTTCGACATTCGCACTCGCGCTCTCAATTATTACTGCATGGCTGACACTTTTTCGGCGCGGAACTATCAAAATGACCCAGCCGACACAGATATTCTTCGGCTATGACAAGCCTCGCGATGGCGATAAGAGTGCATGGCCAAAGGTTTTTCTGCGCACCTTGTTATTCGCAACGTCCAAACGTGGACGAGTAGTCGAAAATATCTATGTAAAACTCACATGCGAAGACATCGTTCAGAGCTTCAATGTTTGGGTGTACGGCGAGCGCGACGAACTTGTAAGAGGCAGCGGCCTCTTCGTCGGCGAGACCGGAGTTGAAGCCTATCATCACTTTCTGACTTCAAGGAGCGATAGTCCATTTCATTTTATTCAAGGCACGTACCGGTTAGATGTTCACGCCCATATCTTGGGACAGAAAAATTCAAAACTTTTGTTTTCGCACCTTCTAAATGTGACAGACGAAGAGGCATTGTTGATTGGCGAACAAAATTCTGGCCTCTACTTTGATTGGGACCCCGACGAGAATCGATACGCTCATCACCTAAAGCAGGTGGCTAAGTCATTTTGGGAAAACCCCTTACCTCGTAGCCCGTAAGGTGGGTTAGCGCCGAAGGCGCGTAACCCACCGAGAAATAACCGCGAATTCGAATGGTGGGTTACGGCGCTTCGCGCCTAACCCACCCTACAAAGCTACGACCTCGGCCTTCCGACACACGCCCCGCCGTGATATAAATATCCCATGACCATCGAAGACCTCGAAAAGGCCGTGTCCAATCTCCCGCCCGACCAGTTCGCGAAATTCCGCGACTGGTTCGATGCGTTCGATGGCGCGCGTTTCGATGCCAGGATCAAGCGCGACGCAAGCTCCGGCAAGCTCGATCGCCTCGCCGAACAGGCGCTCGCCGATTACGCCCAAGGCCGCACCCGCGAGTTATGAGGCATTTCGCCAGTCCGGCGTTCTGGGCGGCCTATGCCAGGCTTCCCGAAAACGTTCGGGCGTTGGCCGACAAGAACTACGCCCTGCTCAAGGAAAACCCGCAGCATCCTTCGTTGCGTCTCAAGAAGACCGGGCGCTATTGGTCTGTCCGGGTCGGTCTGCGCTACCGCGCGCTCGCCGTGGAACGCGACGGCAATCTGGTGTGGTTCTGGATCGGCTCGCATTCGGACTATGACGCGTTGCTGAAATAATTCCTTCCGCCCCTTGACATTTATCCTATGATCTAATACCTACGTTCCTGCCCGCCCCTCGTGAGGGGCCATGAACCGGTTGCGCCGGCTTATGGGGGACGGGCGCGGCGCCTGCGGTGTGCTCTCGCAAAGCACACACTCGGGCGGCTCCGGGGCTCCGCCCGGCCGGCATTACGACCGGTCTGCGAGGAGCTCGCTGGACTGGGACAGGCCGAAGGCGGCTAACGGCCGCTTGAGGCCACGTCCCAGGAAGCGCGGCCTGGAGCTGAGCGGAAAGGGGTTCGTCCCCGCCGCGAGAGCCGCGACGGCGCGCCGAAAGGCGCCACGTGTGTCCGAAAGGGCCGCGTGAAATACCAGTTACGCGCCCTCCCGGCGCGCCGTCCCCCTCGCCTTTTTGGCGAGGCGCCCGCGCCCCGCGGGTAAACGGGGCGCAAAGCTCGGGGCCGCGCGGCCCGCGAGAACGAGGGAGCCTGTCCCCATGAACCCGAGGCCGGAACAGACCGGGCCGCTCGCGGGTTACCCCCGGCAACACAGGAGGTTCCTTCATGCCCCGCGACACCGAGACGCGCCTGGAAATCGCCGCCCTGGTTTATCTGATGGTCAATGCCGTGCTGTTCGGCGCCGGGCTGGTAACGGTGCTGGCCGTGCCGCAGTTGAACGCCCATGCCGGCATCGCCATCCCGGCGGTTGTCGTCCTGAGCCTCGTTCTGGCCGCGCCGATCGCCTGGGAAATCGCGCCGCGCTTGCGCGCGCGTTATTGGCGGCAGCGAAACGACGCAGCCCTGCCCCGCTATTAGCCGCGCTTGCAGCGCCGCCAAACGTCGGCTTAAGTCGCGCGCATGAACACGCCAACGCCAAACGCCGTTCGCGACAACACCGAACAACACCGCTTCGAACTGCCGCTCGAGGGTCACACCGCCTTTTCCGAGTACCGGCGCTCGGACGGCATTCTTTATGTGATGCACACCGAAGTGCCGAAGGAATTGAACGGCAAGGGCATCGGTTCGGCGCTGGTGCGCGGCCTTTTGGACATCGCCCGGGCCGAGGGCCTCAAGGTCAAGCCGCTCTGCCCCTTCGTGCGCGGCTATATCGAGAAGCATGCGGAATATCAGGATTTGCTGGCGCCCTAGCTGTCATTCCGGGGCGCGAGCGCAGCGAGCGAACCCGGAATCCAGAGATACACTTCCGTGCCCCTGGATTCCGGGCTCCGGCCTTTGGCCGGCCCCGGAATGACGGCTGTCTGCAACGCAATCTTTACCCATCGGTAAGACATTCAAGCCGCGCCCCCCACCCCGGAGCCCGCCTTGGATTTCACCGCCGGCATTTCGTTCTTTCTCGGCCAGATCGGCAAATTGCTATTCTCACTCGGCTCGCATTTCTCGCTGACCTCGCTCGCCGCCGCGCTGTTATTTGCCACGGCGTTCTTCGCCTGGCGGCGCGTGCGGCGCGGCCGCAGATTGCGCGCGCGCGTTCTTTGGCGCGCCCTCTTCCCCAAGCGCATCGTGACGTCGAAATCGAACCAGGCCGATATCGGCTATCTGTTCTTCAACGTCTTCGTGTTCGGTGTGGTGTTTGGCTGGGCGGTGCTGTCCTATCAGACCGTCTCGAACGGCATCATCGCCGGCCTCGTTACGCTCATCGGCCCGGTCGCGCCGACGGCTTTGCCGGTTTACGTGCCGCGCATCGTGATTACCGTGATGCTGTTTCTCAGTTACGAGCTCGGCTACTGGTTCAACCATTGGCTCAGCCACAAGGTGCCGCTGCTGTGGGAATTCCACAAAGTGCACCACTCGGCGCAGGTGCTTACGCCGCTGACGAATTTTCGCGTGCACCCGGTCTATACCTGGATATTCGCCAACATTCTCGCGCTCTCGGCCGCGATCGCCAACGGGCTCGGCAATTACATGTTCGGCGAGACGGCCTATCAATATGCGTTCTCGGACACCAACATCATTCTGGTGCTGTTCATTCACACTTACGTGCATCTCCAGCATTCGCACATGTGGATTTCGTTCCGCGGCCTCGCCGGCCGCGTGTTCGTGTCGCCGGCGCATCACCAGGTGCACCACTCGAACAACCCGAAACATTTCGACAAGAATTTCGGCAGTTGCCTGGCGCTGTGGGACTGGATGTTCGGAACGCTCTACGTGCCGCGGAAGGAGCGCGAGCCGCTGACCTTCGGTTTTGCCGACCGCGCCGACGCGCATACCGTCAAGGGCGAGTTGCTCGATCCCTTCGCCGACGCCGCCGCGCATATTTTTCCGAAACGCGAGGCCAACATTCCGGTCGCCGAACGCAAGCGCGCCTAGATTACGCGGGTCAGATTGCGATCCTGCTCAGCAAATCCGCCAGCACCTCCGGACACGTGATGTGCGGATTATGGCTGGAGTCGATTTCATGTGCGCCGGCCCAGTTTTCCACCTTTGCGCGCTCGTAGAAAACGCGGAAGCGATCGTCGGGCGGCCGGCGCGCGCAGTAGATGTAATGGCGCGGCAGGGTCAGCGGGCCATTCTGGAATTTCAATTTCTGCTCGAAAGTCTTGACCGGCTGCGGCACGCGCAGCGCCGTGCACCACGCCAGATCTTCCGGCGAGGTGTCGGGCGGCATCGGTCCGGGCGGGATGCGCCAACTATCGGTGCTGTTGCTGGCGCCCGCCGCCGTTGCGCGCGCGTTGCCTCCGGCAAGACATCGAAAGCGCTCTCGCCATCGCGCGGCACAAAGGCGTCGAGATAGATCAGTTGCGCGATGCGCTCGCGCGCGCGGTCGGCGGCGCCGGTCGCCACCATGCCGCTGTAGGAATGGCCGATCAGATTGACGCCATGCATGTCTTCGTATTTCAGCACGCCAAGGATGTCAGCGATATGCGTATCGAGATCGATGTCCGGATGTGCCAGATGGCTGCGTTCGCCAATGCCGGTCAGCGTCGGCGTGATCAACGTATGCCCGCGCGCGGCCATCAAAGGCCGCATCTTCTTCCAGGCCCAACCGGCGCTCCAGGCGCCATGCGACACGACGAACAATGCCATCCGGTTCCCCTATTCGGCCGCGACCGTGCGCGTCCGTGCGCTTCGGCTATTCCAGCGCGCACGCACGACATCGAGTACCACGACCGCCAATCCCGCCGCCAGCACCTGCCAGCCGGGCCGAACTCCCGCATTGAAATCGAAAGCGACACTCAACACGCGCAATGGCGACACATGAAAGGCAATGCCTATCCCGATCGCCTCGCCGATGAACACCAGCGCCGAAACTGCGACGGCAAGTCCGAACAGGCTAAAACTCGACAACTCATTCTTGTCCTGCCACCAAGCGAGCACGCGGTAAGCGATCAGCCACAAAAACAGACCGGCGGCGAAAGTAGGCACCGTCACATCGGCCTTGGTCTGCTGGAAATAATGGATGAGCGCGAGCAGTGTGATCGCGTAGATCGCCTGATGCAGCCGCCGCCAGTTTTTGCCGCCGAGCCGGCGGACCATGCCATCGATCGAGGTAATCGCCAGTGCCGCCAGTCCGAGCCAGGCGATGCCACCGATGATCAGATAAACGCGATGCGTGATCTCATGTACAACCTTGCCGAGGTCGTAGCCTTGGTCGGCGATATACAAACTTAGATGCGCGGCGATATAGCAGAACGTGCCGACGCCAAGCATGCGCCGCACCTCGATCAGATTGCCATAGCGCGCGATGCGGCGAAACGGCGTCACCGCCAGCGTCACGCCGAGCAGCACCAGCGCCCAGAAACCGGCGCGGTGGATCATGTCGTTGAGCGGCCGCGCGCCGTGCAGAATGGCATCGGCGTCGAACAAGGCCTTCGCGAGCGGAAACAACAGCAGCGCCAGCGCAGCGATGCGCAAGGGCGACAGCCGCCCGCGCCGATCGCACCAAATTTGCCAGGAAGCCATCAGGAAACCCGCATTACTAGCCGCCGTCGTTACCGCCTCTCGCTTTGTCCGTTGCGACTAGCACAGCGCGGGCCGAGCCCATAAATGGCTGAACGGCCGGCACGCCAGACATTCAAAGGCGCCGCTGAAGAACGCCAAACTGTCTGGAAATCTTGACTTTTTTCTATCCCGAAAACCAACAGGATGATACCGCAGTGCACAATTTACTGGCGTGCAAAATCGAGCTGATAGCATTTCCTTACCAACGCGAATCGCTGCCACGACCGCGCGGCTGACAACGTCCACAATATCAATCGCGCCTGGCCGGCGCTTTGCTGGCGAAGAGCGCGAAGGCAATAATGATTGCCGTGCCGACCAAGATAGCCGTCGCACCGCGCGCATCATGGTCGTTAAAATAGACAAAACTGGTCATAAAGATCGCGCTGAACCCGAGTGACAGCGCCCAAATTGCCAACCAATCGATGGTTTCGATGGCGTCGGGTTTGCGCTGACTGGCGACGCGCAACTTTGCGTTCGCGGCGATCTCACGCTTGTCGCGTATAACGTCGGCGCGAGATCGGTTCGGCAAGTGAGCAGGCACGGCAGGACTCCATGGATCAATTGCTTCTCGTAGAGATTACGAATGGGCTTCTCATACCCTTCCTAATCTGGAGCCAATGGCGCCAAATTACTCGGTCAATCAAAAATACCAGTCCAATTGATTAAGTCGCCGAGCGACGTCTGGTTCCGCGACGAAACATCAAACCCGCGGTAACGGCCGCCCGCCTTTTTCGCGTGACGGGACTTTCACCCAGGCTTCGCCGTCGAGCACGACATCGTCGCCGACGGCACACAGGCAGGCGAGCCGCGCGCGGAATTTCTCCGGCGTCAATTCCGCGACCGAAACGCTGACATCGACGGTATCGCCGATCTTGACCGGCGCGCGGAAATTCAAGGTTTGCGATATATAGATCGCGCCCGGTCCCGGCAGACGCGTGCCGAGCACGGCCGAGATCAGGCTCGCGGTGTAAAGGCCATGTGCG
This sequence comes from Pseudolabrys sp., assembly GCA_035648715.1. Classification (GTDB taxonomy): domain Bacteria; phylum Pseudomonadota; class Alphaproteobacteria; order Rhizobiales; family Xanthobacteraceae; genus Pseudolabrys. The sequence goes on along the minus strand of DASRLA010000046.1, from coordinate 63,671 downwards.
ATGCGGGTGCCGAACGGCGTCTTCGCGGCGAAATGCTCGGACAAATGAATCGGATTGCGGTCGCCGGTCACTTCGGCAAAGCCGACCACGTCGGATGAGGCAACCGTCTTTGCCAGGCGTTCGGTCTGCCCGAGCGAGAGGTCCTCGAAGTAGAGCGTTTGCAGAATCAACATGATCAGGCGTCCGGCACCACCACGCTCCGGCACAACAGCCAGAGCCAGCCGATCAATAGCACATTGATCAGCGCGAGCACGGTCAATACGCCGATGGTAGTATCCGGACCACTGGTCTCGATCAGCCAGGCGCCGGCCGATGGCGCCAGTGCCTGTACGATCAGGCTCGGAAACGCGATTTTTCCCATCAATCGCGGAAAGCGGATCGGCCCGAACAAGGCCAGCGGCAAGGTGCCGCGTCCGATCCAGGAGATTCCGTAGCCGGCCGCGTAGACCAGAATAAAGACGATCAGCACCGGAAAATTTCCGAACAATAGCAGCAGTCCGGCCGCCATTAGCGAGCACGAGGCGATCATGGTCCAGATCGGATGATAGCGCGTGCCAAATAATCGCTCGACCACGCGCGCGCCGACTTGCGCCGGACCGAACAGCGTACCGAGGCTGACGGCCACAGCGTAGTCGACGCCTCTCGCTTGCAGGAAGATCATAAAATTCACGATCACAATCGAGCCGATGCCTGCGGTGAACGACAACACCAGTGCAACGAGCGCAAAGATCAGGCCTTCATTTTCGATGCGAACTTCCATCGCCGCACAGCCTTTCTCCGCATGCGAATTGCCATCGCTCACGCGCGCCTGGGCACGCGGTACCACTGCCATTTGCAGCGGTAGGGAGACCAGAAGATGCAGTCCTGCATAAATCAGGCAGGCAGTACGCCAGCCCACATGCTCAATCATGAAGGCGCTGAGCGGCCAGCATATCGTGCTGGCAAACCCGCCGAATAGTGTGAGATTTGTAATCGGCTCGCGCGCATCTTTGCCATAGATGCGGCCAAGCGCGGCAAACACGGCGTCGTAAAGTCCGGTGCCCATGCCGATGCCGATCACCACCCAGGAGAAAAGATAAGCCGGCAGATTGGGCGCTAGGCCGGCGCCGGTAAGACCGGCGGCATAGAATAATGAGCTTGCCAGCAGGATCGGCCGTCCACCATGCCGATCGATCAACCGGCCGACTTGCGGTGAAATCAAACCGGCGACCAGAAGTCCTATTGATGTGCCGCTGACCACCAGGCCGAGCGGCCAGCCGGTGTCGCCGACAATCGCAGCGGCGAACACGGCAGGAAAATAAAACGACGTTCCCCACGCCAGGATCTGCGCGATGCCGAGAGCGGTAATGACGATACGGCGGTCGATTAAGCCAGGCGCGCAATGCGATTGCAAAATACTGAAAGTCCTTACGCCGCCGGATCCATGCCCTTCGATTTGAGCAGCTTCGCCGCGGCGGCGCCATGGAACGCCTTGATGAGCGATTGCGCCGCCTCTTTGTCCTTGGTCGATGCACTCAAGCCGGCGGCATAGGTGGTCGTGAGCTGAATTTCCTTCGGCAAGGGGCCAACCAGCGTCGCGCCCTTGACCGGAACGATCTCGCTGATCTGGTGAATGCCGAGTTCGGCCTCGCCGCTGACGATCAGCTCGGCGACATAGCCACCCATCTTGAGCTTGGCCTTCGGCCGCACCTCGGCGGCAATGCCGAGCCGTTCGAGCAGCTTGTCGATATAGATGCCGCTCGAGCCACCGCTTTTTGGATCGATATAGGCGACCGATTTCGCCGCCAGCAACGCGCGCTTGAAGGCGTCGACTGTCGTGATGTCCGGTTTCGGCGCACCCTCTTTCACCACCACGCCGACGCCGACACTGGCGAGATCGACGCGGCTACCGGGCGCCAACAGCTTTTGCGCCATAAGGGCATCGATAACCACAGGAGTAATAACGGCGACGTCGAAGGCTTCGCCGCCTTCAATGCGTTTCTTGAGACCGCCGGCGGTGTCGTTGGCGACGGTGACTTTGTACCCGGTCTCGCGCTCGAAGTTCGGCACCAGCGCCAGCACCACCTGCTTGAAGGCGCCTGCGGTCAGCACCTTGATCTCGGCAGCGCTTGCAGCGGGCGCGACGGCAACGGTGAGGCTAAGCCCGGCCAGTGCCGCAAGTTTCAACGTGATCGACATGTTGGGCCCTCCCCAGGGAAGCGCAATCTACACGGCGCCAACGATAACTCTAGATCGATCAAGCCGGAGCTGATCAATGCACAAGATGCATGGGAGGATGCACCCTCGGTTATGGACGGAGGCATCACAAGGTCACGAATTCTGGAGAATTGTGCGAATTTAACATCAAAATCGTTGAAGAATCGACTGAAAGGCACGCAATCACCGAAGTGCTGCGGGAGCGGAGCAAAAGCACCGCTTCCTAAGCTATGCATTTTATGATTAGCTGCAACGCAACATAGTTCCTTTTCAAGCGGCCAGAGATCGCTATTTTCACCGCATATCGATTCAAACCGAGCGCTTCGCGCCGGCGATTACAGAGAAAGAGAACTCCAATGTTTGCCAACCTCGTCCGCTTCATCCAGGAATGGAAGCGCTACAGCCGCAGCCTGAGCGAGCTCAATCGCCTCGGCGACCGCGAACTTGCCGACATCGGTATCAGCCGCTCCGACATCTATCGCGTCGCCTGGAATTCCGCGCAGCTCGGCTAAGCGACGGCTTGAACCTCCGGCCGCTTTGAAACGCCCGCCTACACGCGGGCGTTTTCATTTGCGGGGTGCGGTCGCTGCGCCTAGGTTCCCGGACATGACCGAAGGGCTCCTGCACATGACCGAAGGGCATGTTGTTCACATCATCGGCGGCGGCCTCGCCGGCTCGGAAGCGGCGTGGCAGTTGGCGCGCGCGGGCGTTGCGGTGACGCTGCACGAAATGCGCCCTTCGGTCATGAACGCCGCGCACAAGACCGACGGCTATGCCGAACTGGTCTGCTCGAACTCGTTCCGCTCCGACGACAAAGACCATAACGCGGTCGGCCTGCTGCACGAGGAAATGCGGCGGCTCGGTTCGCTCATCATGCGCTCGGCGGATAGCAACCAGGTGCCGGCCGGCGGCGCGCTCGCGGTCGACCGGGACGGATTTTCGGCCGCGGTCAGCAAGGCGCTCGCCGCCGAGCCGCTGATCACGCTTGCTCGCGGCGAAGTCTCCGTTCCACCGGACGAATGGGACAGCGTCATCATCGCGACCGGCCCGCTCACCTCGCCCGATCTCGCGGCGGCTATCGCGCAGCGCACCGGCGAGACGGCGCTCGCATTCTTCGACGCCATCGCGCCGATCGTGCACAAAGATTCGATCGATCTCGAACAGGCCTGGTTTCAATCGCGCTACGACAAAGTCGGTCCCGGCGGCAGCGGCGCCGATTACATCAATTGCCCGATGTCGCGCGAGCAATATGATGCCTTCGTTGACGCGCTGATCGCCGGTGACAAGACCACCTTCCATGAAGGGGAAGCCTCGACGCCTTATTTCGATGGCTGCCTGCCAATTGAAATCATGGCCGAGCGCGGGCGCGAGACCCCGCGGCACGGGCCGATGAAACCGTTCGGCCTGACTAATCCGCGCGCGCCCGACGTGAAGGCCTACGCGGTCGTCCAGCTACGGCAGGACAACAAGCTCGGCACGCTCTACAACATGGTAGGTTTCCAGACCAAGTTGAAGCATGGCGAGCAAGTCCGCATTTTCCGCACCATACCTGGTTTGCAGAATGCGGAGTTCGCGCGCCTCGGCGGACTGCACCGCAACACATTCCTCAATTCGCCGAAGCTGCTCGACGAAACGCTGCGGCTGAAGGCAAACCCGAAATGGCGCTTCGCCGGCCAGATCACCGGTTGCGAAGGTTATGTGGAATCCGCCGCGATAGGCTTGCTGGCGGCGCGCTTCGCTGCCGCCGAGAAGCGCGGCGAAGTTCTAAGCCCGCCGCCGCCGACGACCGCGCATGGCGCGCTGCTGAGCCACATCACCGGCGGCCACATCGAAAGCATCGATGCCGGACCATCGTCGTTCCAGCCGATGAATATCAACTTCGGCCTATTCCCGCCGCTTGCCGAACCTGTCTCTTACGACAAAGACGGCCGCAGATATGGCCGCGGCTCGGCCAAGAACCTGGCGCGCAAAACCGGCCTGAGCCAGCGCGCGCTCGCCGATCTGGCCACCTGGACGAACGGCGCACGCGCCGACGCGGCCGAATAGATCAGGCGAATATCCGTCGCGGATTGCGCGCGGCGCGCCACAGCAACCATTGCCGGCGCAGGGGCGATAGCGGGGTCACGACAAACGGCTCGTAGCCGCGCCGCTCCATCGGCCGCAGGGCCGCCCCGGTCAAGGCCAAAGGCAACAACGCCGGTAGAATGGCTTTCGGCGCGTATTGGAATTCCGCCTGCGCGGCGGCGAGCTGACGGCGGGCGTGGCGCTTCAGCTCCGCCAGAGCGGCCTTGAGGGGCTCACTCACTTGCGCGGCAAAAATACCCTCGCGATTGACCTTGTGTCGCTCCAGCACTTCGAGCGGTACATAAAGCTGACGCCGCGCTGCATGGCGCGCCAGATTCGTCAGAACGGCCGTGACGGTCGCGGCAATCCCCGCGTGCCGCATCAGCATCATGCAGCCTGCTCCGCCGTCAAGCATATCGGCGGCGATGCCGATGAGCGCCGACTGCGTCATCACGGCGTAATTATCGAGATCGTCCAATGTCGGCATCGGCTCGTCGTAGAGATCAAAGATGCGCGCGTCGACAATCCCGCTCAGCCGTTCCGGCTCGATGCCATATTGCCTGAGCGTCGCCATCAGCGCCGCCGCCACCGGATGCGCGGCCGCCTCGCCATCGCGCTCGCCTGACAATACTTCACGCCACCATTGCAGACGAATCTCGCCCGGCATCGACTCCCGCGCCACGTCGCGCACGCGCGCTATCTCGACGTTAAAGGCATAAAGCGCAAACAGCGCGTTGCGCTTGTCGGCCGGCGCGAACAGCGTCGCGAGATAACGGTCCCGGTCAGCCTCGCGCACCAGCGCGGCGCAATGTTCGAAATGGCTATGCATAGAACCAGCCTTTTACCTAGTGGAGCGGATTTGACGTTCGCTACCCGCTTGCCGCGAATATCGTAAGCGAACGTCAAATCCAAAGCTCCACTAGCAACAATAACTTGCTAGTGGTCCTTTGATTCTAACATTCGCAAAAGTGTCTTTGCAAACGGGGTGCGAATGTTAGAATCGGACCACTAGCTCAATCGACCGCGATCAGCCCTGCGCCCGCGCGGCGATTTTCTGCAAGCAAAATATTATACGTGCGGACCGCCGCCCCGGTAGTCATCACATCGACCGAAATCGAGCGCGTGTGAAACATCTCGCGCAATGACGCCGGCAAAGCCCAAGGGTCGCGGCCCGCGCCGATCAGAAAGACATCGAGCAATTCGGAATGCGCGAATACCGCCGCCAAAGCCGTTTCATTCAGGTCGGTGACCGATCTCACCGGCCAGGCCCAGATGCCATCGGGAAAACACAAAAGTGAACCGCGATGCGACATGCCGCCAAAGCGGAAACCGCCATTGCCGTAGGCCTCGATCGGCGCCGGCTGCGGCAGATGCGGCGCGTCGAGGCCGCCGGCCGGCATGCGCGTCCTAATTCCGGTCTGGGCTGGTGAGCGCGTCGCGCCCGGTGCCGACGCCGAGATAGATCAGGATCGGCGCGGCGATGAACACCGACGTATAAGTACCGACCAGCACCACCCCGAACATCATCGTCGCTGTGAAGGAGTGGATCGCCTGGCCGCCGAACAGCAGCAGCGCCAGCAAAGCGAGCGAAACGGTGACGTGCGTGATGACCGAGCGCGACAAGGTCTGGTTGACCGATGCGTTCAACAAATCAGGCATCGGCATCTTCTTATAACGCCGCAGCATTTCGCGGATACGGTCGTAGATGACGACGGTATCGTTGAGCGAATAGCCGAGAATGGTGAGCAACGCCGCGATGCTGGTGAGGTCGAAGTCGATTTGCGTTACCGACATGAAGCCTATCGTCAGCACCAGATCGTGCACGTTGGCGATCATGGCGCCGAGCGCGAATTGCCACTCGAACCGGAACCAGAGGTAGACAAGAATACAGAGGATCGCGAGGCCGAGCCCGATCACGCCGTAAGACAGCAATTCCCCCGACACGCGCGGACCCACCACCTCGACACGGCGGTACTGGATTTTATCGCCAAGCGCGGCTTTCACCTTGGTCACCGCGGTCTGCTGCGCGGCGTCGCCGCCCGGCTGCTCGGCGATGCGGATGAGCACTTCGCTCGGACCGCCGAATTGCTGCAATTGCGCTTCGCCGAGGCCCAGCCCGGCAATGGTCGCGCGCATTTTCGCGAGATCGGCCGGCCCCGTGATTTCACGCACCTCCATCAAGGTGCCGCCCTTGAAGTCGATGCCGAAATTCAGGCCGTGGAAAAAATAAAGCGAGATCGCCAGGATCGAGAACAAAGCCGACAACGGAAAGCTGATGCGCCGGAAGCGCATGAAGTCGAATTTGGTATCGTCGGGGACGATGCGGAGAAGGCGCATGACTTATTCTTTCTTGCGCATGATCGTGTCCGAAAACCGGTTCCCACTTTTCGGGATCATGCGCCCCCCTAAATCGGCACGTGCTGCGGCCGCCGCCAGCGCACCCAGGAGGCGACGATCAGGCGCGTCACGGTGAAGGCGGTGAACACGGTGGTGATGATGCCGATGCCGAGCGTCACGGCAAAGCCGCGCACCGGACCGGTGCCGATATAAAACAGTACCGCGGCGGCGATGAAGGTGGTGATGTTGGAATCGAGAATGGTGGCGAGCGCGCGGCTAAAGCCTGCGTCGATGGCGTTGATCGGCGAGCGGCCGCCGCGCACTTCCTCGCGGATGCGCTCATAGATCAGCACGTTACTATCGACCGCGATGCCGACGGTGAGCACGATGCCGGCAATGCCGGGCAGCGTCAGCGTCGCCCCCAGCATTGACAGCACGCCGAAGATCATGGCGACGTTGATGGTCACCGCGATATTGGCGAACAGCCCGAACAACCCGTAAGTCACCAGCATGAACAGAATGACCATCGCCGCGCCGACGTAAGACGAGATTTTGCCTTTGGCGATCGAGTCGGCGCCGAGACCGGGGCCGACCGTGCGCTCTTCGATGATGGTGAGCGGCGCGGGCAGCGCGCCGGCGCGCAGCAGAATGGAGAGGTCGTTGGCGCTTTGCACGGTGAAGCTGCCGGAAATCTGGCCTGAACCGCCGAGGATCGGCTCGCGGATCACCGGGGCCGAGATCACTTCATTGTCGAGCACGATGGCGAAAGGCTTGCCGACGTTCTCTTGCGTCGCCTGCGCGAATTTGCGCGCGCCCGCGGTGTTGAAGCGGAATGAAACGATCGGCTCGCTGGTGCGCTGATCGAAGCCCGGTTGCGCGTCGGTCAGTTCACCGCCCGACACCAGCACCCGCTTTTCGATCAGATAAGGCTGCTTCGGCGCCGTGGTGCCGTACAGCAGATCGTCTTCCGGCGGCACCCTGCCCTGCGCCGCCTGCTCGACCGAATTGTTGGTATCGACCATGCGGAAGTCGAGCTTGGCGGTCTTGCCGAGCAATTCCTTCAAGCGGGTCGGATCCTGCAAACCCGGCACCTGCACCAGAATACGGTCGGTGCCTTGGCGCTGAATCAGCGGCTCGACGGTGCCGAGTTCGTTGACGCGCCGCTCGATGATCTGGATCGATTGCTCGACCGAATGGCGCACACGGTCGAGCAGCGCGGCGTCGGTCACCGTCAGGCGGATCAGATTGCCGGCTTCCTGCGAAATATTGAGGCTGCGGCCGCCATTGCCGCCAAGAATGCCGCCGAGAGGCACCGACAGTTCTTGCAGTTTGGTGAGCGCCTGCTGCGGATTGGCGTTTTCGCGGATGCGCACTTCGACGCTGTTGCCGCGCACGGTCAGGCCAGTATAGCCGATGCGGGCGTCGCGCAGCACGCGGCGGACGTCGTCGCGCGTCCCCTCGAGCTGTTCCTTGCGCACCGCGTTGGTGTCGACCTCAAGCAGAATGTGCGAGCCACCCTGCAAGTCGAGGCCAAGCACGACGTGGCGCTGCGCCCATTTCGGCCAGCTCGCTACCATCGATTCAGGCAGGAAGTTAGGAACGGCGAACAGGCAGACGATCAATGCCGTGAGGATAATCGCCGCCGTCTTCCACCGCGTGAAATAAAGCATGAGATCCCGACTTGAATAAGTTTAAGAGCGCCCCGCGCGCGGACCGGAAAGCCGCGCTTACGATGCTGCGTCGTCCTTGACCGGCTCGCCTTTGGCGCGCACGTCGCTGATCATCTGCCGCATCTGGCGAATGCGCACGTCGTCGGCGATCTCGATTTCGATCTGGTCGTCATCGACCACCTTGGTGACCTTGCCGACCAACCCGCCATTGGTGACCACAGTGTCGCCGCGCCGCACGTTCTTGACCATTTCCTGATGCGTCTTCACCCGCTTCTGCTGCGGACGCAAGATCAGGAAATACATGATGACGAAGATCAGGACGAAGGGCAAAAGCGACATCAGCATGCCGCCCTCGCCGCCTGCTCCGCCACCAAATAAACTGGTAAGTGATCCTTGTGCAAAGGCGGACGTAATAAACATTGAAGCTTCCCTTAGCGGTTTTGAAGGAGCCCGGGCGCCATCCCGGCCCGGCCTCGCTCGGGGCCAGCCGGAGCCCGGCTATGGGCCTGTAATTTCGCGCGGACTATAGCGGCCGCCCGCCTAATTGCAACGCCGCCCGGGTGCTCAAACATGGCCCTTTTGCACCGTTTAGGCCATTTGCCGCAAGTCCGCTTGCGGCTTAAAGGCCTGCCCGCTAAGAGCAGCACGAATCCCGAAGGCACCACCCATGGCTCGTCCGACATCGAAATCCCGATCCAAATCGGCGCCCAAATCTCCCACCAAGCTGAAAGCAGCGGCGCGTTCGAGCGGCGACGCCGCTGTGCTGGCGCGCATTGCCGACGCGTTGGAACGGCTGGCGCCCGAGCGCGTCGCCGCGCCCGATTTGAGCGGCGCCGATGCCTTTGTCTGGCAGCCGGATGGGCGCCTCATTGCCGTGCCGCACGTCAACCGCGTCGGCATGTCGCTGCTCAAGGGCATCGATCGCGTGCGCGACACGCTGGTGGAAAATACCGAACGCTTCGCCAAGGGCCTGCCGGCTAATAATGCATTGCTCTGGGGTGCGCGCGGCATGGGCAAATCGTCGCTGGTGAAAGCCTCGCACGCCGCCGTTAACGCCGCTCACGCCAAGAACAGCAAAGACGGACCGCTCAAGCTTATCGAAATTCACCGCGAGGATATCGAGAGCCTGCCGGAGCTGATGGCGATCACGCGCGCCTCGCGCTACCGCTTCATCTTGTTCTGCGACGATCTGTCTTTCGACAATGACGACACCAGCTACAAATCGCTCAAGGCTGTGCTGGAAGGCGGCATCGAGGGCCGGCCGGACAACGTGATTTTCTACGCCACTTCCAACCGCCGCCACCTAATGTCGCGCGACATGATGGAGAACGAGCGCTCGACCGCGATCAATCCGGGCGAGACGGTCGAGGAGAAAGTGTCGCTATCCGACCGCTTCGGCCTCTGGCTCGGCTTTCACCGCTGCAGCCAGGATGAATATCTGGCGATGGTCGACAGCTACGTCGCGCACTACAAGATTAAAGTTGGACCGGAAGAATTGCGGCGCGAGGCGCTGGAATGGGCGACCACGCGCGGTTCGCGCTCGGGCCGCGTGGCCTGGCAGTTCATTCAGGAATTGGCCGGTCGCTTGGGCGTCGCGCTGAGGGACTGATCACGCCCCACTGAGGTACTTGGTCGGGTCGACTGGCGTCGAGCCTTTGCGAATTTCGAAATGCAGTTGCGGCGAGGTCACGTTGCCGGTCTGCCCGGCATGGGCGATCACCTGCCCACGCTTGATGGTATCGCCGCGCTTGACCGTGAGATCGCTGGCATTGGCATAGGCCGAAACGTAGCCATTGGCGTGGCGGATCAGCACCAGATTGCCATAGCCTTTGAGTTCATTGCCGGCATAGGCGACGACGCCGTCATCGGCGGCCTTAACCGGCGTGCCTTCCGGCACCGCCAGATTAATGCCGTCATTCTGCACGCCGTTCGGACGCGCGCCGAAGGCGGTGATGACGCGGCCATGCACCGGCCAGCGGAATGACGGGACGCCAGCGTTCGCTTCCGGCTGCGCTTCGGCATGCGAGGCGGCAGCGGTCGAGGACGGTTCGGGTGTCGCCATGCGCGCGGTCTGCGGCGGCACCGAGGCTACTTTTTCAACCGGCGTCGAATGCGCCTGCGCGATGCGCGGAGGCGAGACCGATGGCCGCTGCGCGGGAGTTGTCGCCTGTGCCGACTGCGCGGCGGCCTGACGGCCGGGCGGGATGTTGATGCGGTCGCCAACATTGAGCTTGGTGTAAGGATCGATGTTGTTGAAGCGCGCCAGCCCGGTGAGCGACAAGTGGTAGCGGCGCGCAATGCCGATCAGGCTTTCGCCGGGCGCGGCGACATGCACATTGCCGCCATAGACGGGCGCAGGCTGTACAGGCGCCGGCACAGGCTGCGCCGATGCCGCGACGTAACGCGGGATCACGAGACGCTGGCCGGCTTGAATCTGCGACGGATTGGTAATGCCGTTGGTTTGCAACAGCGCGGATTCCGGCACGCCGTATTTGCGCGCGATCATTTCGGCGCTTTCGCCGTAGCCGACAGTGACCGGCTGGCCGCCGTCCCAGGTCCAGTAGCCGTTCGGCGCCGGCGCGGGCGGCACGATCGAACCCGTTACTTCGCCGTTGGGACGATAAGCGCCGAGACCGGACGCGCCGTTGGAATAACCGCCGTAAGTGGACACCGTCGCCGGCCGCGCCGGGCTCGGCAGCGGCTGCGAGTAAACGCGGCTGCGCGGAGGCGTCCGCGAAATAGAACCGGTCGACTCGAACTGGCGCTGCTGCTGCACCTGCGCGGTGGGGTAAGGCGTATCGAAGCGTGCGGAGTTGGAGCAACCGGCAGCCGCAACCCCGATCAGCGCAAGGGCGGCAAAGCGCGGCCAGGCAAGCGAAGGTGACGACCGACGGGGGCGGGACATAAGGTTACTCACTCAAAACACACACATATCCAGAACGTGAAATTAAGCATTCACGAGTAAATAAGGTTTTAAGAATTACCAGTTCGTCGCGCACGACCGCTGAGTCCGGCAAAAATGTCACAGATGGTGCGCACGTCCGGCTCACACGCCATGAGATCACCGGCAATCAGCTATAGTTCTTTCGCCTGCCCCGGCAATAACGGCACGAAACGCACCGCGATCAATCGTTCGCGCGCGAGCGCGCCTGTTTGCGATTTGGTAAGCTTGATAATGTGTTGCGGTCCGCCATGTGGGCCGAGCGGAATTAATAATATGCCGTCGACCGCCAATTGATCGATCAATACTTGCGGTACCTCTTCGGCCGCCGCGGTGACAATGATGCGGTCGAAGGGCGCGCGGCTCGGGCAACCGGCAAACCCATCGCCGGCAATCACTTCGACATTATCGTAGCCGAGTTCGCGCAGTCTGGTGCGCGCCTGGTCGGCGAGCGTGCGATAGCGCTCAACCGAAACCACCTCGCGCGCCAGCCGCGACAGCACCGCCGCCTGATAGCCCGAACCGGCGCCGACCTCGAGCACGCGGTGGTGCGGCCGCAGCGCCAGTTGCTCGGTCATGTAAGCGACGACGTAAGGCTGGCTGATGGTCTGCCCGCAATCGATCGGCAACGCCTGGTCGGCATAGGCAGTGTCGGTAAAGGCCGGGCCAACGAAATGGGCGCGCGGCACCTCGTCCATCGCCCGCAGCACTGCCTGGTCGCCGATCCCGCGCCGCTTCAGGGTCAGCAGGAATTCCATCCGGCTGGCATCCTGTCCCCTAACCGCGCCATTATTCACGATACGGCCCTCGTTCCCCCTATTTTTAGCACGTTTGGCGGCAATTCAGGTAAGATTGGGAAAGTGCATTTCGATGGAACTTTGCGCTGGTTTGCGCATTAGGCCACAGGGGAAAGAACATTCATGACCAACAGCACGTCGCTTCCCGCCCGAATTCTCGTGGTTGAGGACGAATACCTTATTCGTATGCTGCTGGAGGACATGCTGTCGGATATCGGCCTCGAGGTCGCAGCTGCCGTCGGCACCATCAAGGAAGCGAGCGAATTCGCGGCCAACGGGGAATTCAACGCCGCCATCCTCGACGTGAACCTGGACGGGCAGGAGATTTTCCCGGTTGCCGACATTCTGGCCAAGCGCGGAAAACCTTTTGTCTTTGTCACCGGCTATGGCGAGTCGAGCCTGCCCGACGCCTATCGCGGACGGCCCGCGTTGCAGAAGCCGTTCCAGGCCAAGCAATTGCAAACGACGCTGAGCGGATTGCTGACGACGGCATGACGGATTGATTTGTCCGGGACACGGGCCTCAACCCAATATCTCCGCCAGCCGCGTCATGAAGGGCTCGTCGGTAAGATCGAGCCGCAGCGGCGTCACCGAAATTTTCCTGTCATTGAGCGCGGCGAGATCGCTGCCCGCCTGTGCGCCGGTATGCCCGCCGCGCTCGAAAGCGATCCAGTAATAAGGATTGCCGCGGCCGTCATGGCGCGGATCGATGCGCAGCAATTCCTGATCGCGCTTGCCCTGCACCGCCACCGCTATGCCCAACACGTCGTCCGGTTCGCAATCGGGGAAATTGATATTGACCAGCACGTCTTTCGGCATGCCCTCGCTCAATACTTTGCGAATGAGATCGGGCGCGTGATTTATCGCTGTCTGCCAGCGCGGCGCGTGCTTGGTGGTGAAGGCATAAGCCTGCGACAGCGCGAAAGACGGCACGCCGAGCACGGTGCCTTCCATGGCGGCGGCGACGGTGCCGGAATAGATGACGTCTTCCGCCGCGTTGCGGCCGCGATTGACGCCGGACAAAATCAGGTCGGGCAGCTCCTTCATGATGTGGCGCACGCCCATGATGACGCAATCGGTCGGCGTGCCTTTCACCGCGTAATGGCGCTCGCTGATTTCGCGCAGGCGTAAGGGATCGTTGAGCGAGAGCGAATGCGACACGCCCGACTGGTCGGTCTCGGGCGCGACGATCCAGACATCGTCGGACAGAACGCGCGCGATTTTCTCGCAGGCTTCCAAACCCGGCGCATGAATGCCGTCGTCATTAGTGATGAGGATACGCATGGCTTTCTTATCCCTCCCCGTCTTCGGGGAGGGTGGCGAGCGAAAGCGAGCCGGGTGGGGTTTGTTCGACGCGGCAGGCATGACCCCACCCGGTTCGCTTCGCGAACCACCCTCCCCTTTCAGGGGAGGGATAAGGAGGAGAATGCCACGCACACACTTTCATCACTTCGCTTTCTCAATCTTTGTCATGCCGCCCATATAGGGCAGAAGCGCTTCCGGCACGGCGATCGAGCCATCTTCCTGCTGGTAGGTTTCCATCACCGCAATGAGTGCGCGGCCGACGGCGACGCCGGAGCCGTTGAGGGTGTGGACGAATTGCGGCTTGCCGTCCTTGCCGCGATAGCGCGCGTTCATGCGCCGCGCCTGAAAATCGCCGCAGACCGAGCAGCTTGAGATTTCGCGATACATGTTCTGGCCCGGCAGCCAGACTTCGATGTCGTAGGTCTTCTGCGAGGCAAAGCCCATGTCGCCGGTGCAAAGTGTGATGACGCGGTAATGTAGATCAAGCTTTTTTAGTACTTGCTCGGCGCAGGCGAGCATGCGCTCGTGCTCGGCCTTGGACTCTTCCGGCGTGGTGATCGAGACCAGCTCGACCTTGGTGAACTGGTGCTGGCGGATCATGCCGCGGGTGTCGCGTCCCGCCGCGCCCGCTTCGGCGCGAAAGCACGGCGTGCAGGCGGTGTAGCGGCGCGGCAGCGAGTTTTCATCGACAATAGATTCGCGGACCAGATTGGTGAGCGGGACTTCGGCGGTGGGGATGAGCCAGCGTCGAATTTTTTGAGGATCAGATTCAGCAGACCGGATCGCGTTTGCAATTATCTTTGGAACCATCTCTTCGTTTAGCGTTCCCTCGTCTCTCAAATCACTGATTGCGTTAAGCGTCCCAACGATTGCGCGATCACGAAACTCGCTATTGGCCCAGGTCGTGCTCGCCAAAAACTGATCTTCCTCGAACTTCGGCAACTGCGCGGTTCCAAACATCACATCATCTAATACCATCAGCGGCGGATTAACTTCGGTATAGCCATGCTCGTCGCTGGTATGCACATCGAGGAAGAACTGCCCGAGCGCGCGTTCGAGCCGCGCCAGCCCCTTCTGCAACACCACGAAGCGCGCGCCGGAGAGTTTGGCGGCGAGTTCGAAATTCATCATGCCGAGTTCGGCGCCGAGATCGAAATGCTCCTTCGGCTTGAATGAGTAGTCGCGTTTCTTGCCGAACACGCTCTTCTCGACATTGTCGTGTTCGTCCTTGCCGTCCGGCACGTCGGCATTCGGCAGATTCGGAATCTGCGCCAGTTCCCTGTCGAGTTCGTCGCCAAGTTTTTTCTGCTCGGCTTCCAGCGCCGGCATGGTCTCCTTCAGCGTCGCGACTTCGGCCATCAACGCTTGCGCGGTGGCTTCGTCCTTCTTCGCCTTGGCCTGGCCGATTTCCTTCGAGGCGGTGTTGCGGCGCGCCTGCGCCTGCTCGCTCTTGGTGATCGCCGCGCGGCGGCGCTCGTCGAGCTCAACGAGCTTGGCCGACAGTGGCTTGAGATTGCGGCGCTCCAGCCCGCGATCGAAAGCATCGGCGTTTTCGCGAATCCATTTGATGTCGTACATGGCGGGGTTTCTAGTCGGATTTTGGCGGTGGGGAAAGTGAGGGCTCTTATCCCTCCCCGTCTTCGGGGAGGGTGGCGAGCGTAAGCGAGCCGGGTGAGGTTTGTAATTCGTATCGCCCGTAGCCCCCACCCCCGGCGCCATAGCGCGTCGAAGACGCGCGTAAACGCGCTTAAGACGCCGGACCCTCCCCTTTCAGGGGAGGGATAATTCCCCGCAATGCGGGGAGAGGTAATAAGAAGAGACTACGCCGAGCCATCCGGCTCGGGCGGCGGATCGCCGGCCGCCTTGGCGTCGGCCTCGTCCTTGGCGGCCTGCTCGGCCTTCGCCTTTTTCTCGACGACGCGCACCGAAATGATCGAGCCCTCGTAGAGAATGAGCAGCGGCACCGCGAGCGACAGTTGGCTGATGACGTCGGGCGGCGTCAGCACGGCGGCGAGAATGAAAGCGCCGACCACGAAATAGCGGCGCTTGGCCTTGAGCTGGTCGGAGGTGATGAGCCCGATGCGGCCAAGCAGCGTCAGGATCACCGGCAACTGGAACGCAACGCCGAAGGCCAGCACCAGCGTCATCATCAGCGAGAGATATTCGCCGACCTTCGGCAACAGCGCGATGGACGCTTCATTCTCGGTGCCGGGCTGTTGCATATGCAACGAGAAGCGGATCAGCATCGGCAGCACGAGGAAATAAACGACGGTGGCGCCGAGCGCGAAGAAGAACGGCGTTGCGATCAGATACGGCAGGAAGGCCTTGCGCTCGTGCCGGTAAAGCCCGGGCGCGACGAACATGTAGATTTGCGAGGCGACGATCGGGAACGACAGGAAGGCGGCGCCGAACATGGCGAGCTTCAACTGCGTGATGAAATATTCCAGAAGCGCCGTGTAGATGAATTTCGAATTTTCCGCGCCCGCCACCCAGACGAAGGGCCAGACCAGCACGTTGTAGATGTCTTTGGCAAAGACGAAGCAGACCGCGAACATGACGGCGAAAGCGATCAGCGCCTTGATCAGCCGCGAACGCAGCTCGATCAGATGCTCCATCAAGGGCGCCTTGGTGGATTCGATATCTTCGTGGCTCACGCGCTGTCCTCGGACTGCTTTGAGCTTTCCTTGGCGCTCGTCTCGGTACTTTTCTTCAAGCCCTTCTTGGGCGCGCTCTTGGGCACGCTCTTGCCCGCGCTCTCGTCGGGGCTTTTGGGCTTCTCGGCGGGCGCCGGCTCGACAGCGGCGAAATCTTTTTCGGTAACGGCGGCGGGCGCATCAGGCAGCGGTACATCGATTTCCGGCAGCGGGGTGGCGGCGGCTTGCGCGGTTGCGCCTTGCACATCGGGCGCTTTTTCGGTTTTCGCCTCCGGCGCGGGCAATTCGGCTGGTGTATCGCCCGCGGGCGTCGCGAGATCGAAGCCCTTTTCGATTTCCTTTTGCGTGTCGGCGAGCGGATCGAAATTCGTCATGTCGCCGACGCTGGAATCGAACGAGGTCTTGATGTCGTCGGCGTGTTTTTTCAGGTCGGCGATGTCGGCTTCGCGCAGTGCTTCCTGGAACTGGCCCTGGAATTCATTGGCCATGCGGCGCACCTTGCCGAGCGCCTGGCCGATGGTGCGCAGAACGGTTGGCAGCTCCTTCGGACCGATCGCAATGAGCGCGACGATGCTGATGAGGACAAGCTCGCCCCAACCAAAATTGAACATGGATCACTCAACTCCAGCGCACGTTCCCGGATCGCGGAAAGCGCATTCGGGCAAGATCGTGCGCAAGCCAAAAATTCCGCGCCGGCCGGCGTCGAGGCGCGCGGCCTTCGGCGCCCGCGCCGTTTAGGAGTGCGCGCTTTCGGCGCGCCGCTCGGTTTCCGCTTTTTTGGTCGCGCTCTGGTCGATCGCCTTGACCGGCTCGTCCTTGCTGGCGTCGGCGGTGTCTTCCGCCATGCCCTTCTTGAAGGCCTTGATGCCCTGGGCGAAGTCGCCCATCAGGCCGGAAATCTTGCCGCGGCCGCCGAACATCAACATCACCACGACGATGACGATCAGCCAGTGCCAGATACTAAAGGAACCCATAACCTTATCCTCCGCGGCGACGGGAAAGCCCCGTTTCCGTCCCGCCCATGGTTTGACCCGGAAAGTAGGCCCGGGAAGCGGCAAAAACAAGAACTTAACCCCTCATGGTTAAGGGGCGAGATGCCGCGGAAAGGGCGGCTTGTTTCGTGCTTTGCCGCGTCTTTTCTTCACCTCTCCCATGGAGAGAGGTCGGCGCACGCAGTGCGCCGGGTGAGGGGAAGGTCCATCGATAGTTTTAGACCCCCTCACCCCAACCCTCTCCCCCAAGGGGAGAGGGAGCGCACCGGCATTGCCGGCTGGGTCGGAAAACTACTTATCCCCGCGCTCCGGCGGCGGGGCGAGGCCGAAATCGAGATCGCCGGGTTCCAGCGGGTCCTCGTCATCGCGCAGGGCCGAGTCATCCGACGGCATCGGCACCGCGAAACCGGTCGGCATGTTCCCTTCCAGCAGGCCAGCGCCTTTCAGTTCGTCGAGGCCGGGCAGATCGGCCACCTCCTCCAGTCCGAATTGCGACAGGAAAGCTTCGGTCGTGCCGTAAGTGATCGGACGGCCGGGCGACTTGCGGCGGCCGCGCGGACGAATCCAGCCGGTCTTCAAGAGCACGTCGAGCGTGCCGGCGGCGGTGGCGACGCCGCGGATTTCTTCGATCTCTGCGCGCGTCACCGGTTGATGATAAGCGACGATGGCAAGCGTTTCGATCGCCGCGCGCGACAGTTTGCGCGTCTCGGTCACCTGCTTGGTGAGCAGCCAGGACAGATCATCGGCGGTGCGGAAGGTCCACTTGCGGCCGATCTTCGTCAGGTTGACGCCGCGCGTTGCGTATTCCGCTTTGAGCGCTGCGAGCGAGGCTTTCAGATCGACGCCGTCCGGCAACGCGCGCAGCATGGTCGCCTCGTCGAGCGGCTCGCTGGCGGCGAACAAAAGCGCTTCGAGCAAACGCAAGGCTTCCGGCCGCGTGGCCTGCTCCACCGTCTCGCTACTCGTTTCGGGAGCCGGCTCGTCACTGTGAACAATCACGAGCTTCTTGGCCGCGCTGGGCATGGACTGCTTCTCCTTATGCGTTTTCTTGTGCGTCATGCGACGATATCGCGCCGGGCCCGCCGACACGCTTGCGCATGTAGATCGGCGAGAACGACTCTTTCTGGTGAATCTCGGCCACGCCCTCGCGCACCAGTTCGAGCGCGGAAGCAAAAGACGAGGCGAATACGGTGGCGGCGAGCGCGGGCTCGACCACGTATTGAATGAGGAAACTATCGATGCGCGACCAGTCGTCCGATTGTCCGATCAGCCGCTCAAGCGTGGCGCGCGCTTCCGCCAGCGACCACACCGTGCGCTGCTTGAAGCGCACACGCGACAGCACACTGCGCTGGCGCTGCGATGCGTAAGCGGTGAGCAGGTCGTACAGCGTCGCCGACCATTCCGGCGTTTTGACTTCGGCGATCGGCTCCGGCAGGCCACGCGCGAAAACGTCGCGGCCAAGCTGCGGGCGGTCCATCATCTTGCCGGCGAATTCGCGGATCGCTTCGAGGCGGCGCAGGCGATTGGCGAGCGCGAGCGCCATGTCCTCGGCGGAAGGCCCCTCGCCTGGCGCGGCTTCCGGCAGCAGCAGTCGCGATTTGAGATAAGCGAGCCAGGCCGCCATCACCAGATAATCGGCGGCGAGTTCGAGCCGCACCTTGCGTGCCGCTTCGATGAAAATGAGATACTGGTCGGCGAGCGCCAGAATGGAAATCTTGGCGAGATCGACCTTCTGCTGGCGGGCGAGCGTCAGCAACAAGTCGAGCGGACCTTCGAAGCCTTCGACGTCGACGATCATCTCCGGCTCGCTGGAAGCGCGGTCGGCGTCGAGCGCCACGGCGGTGTCAAATCCTTCAGGCGTCATGAGCCCGTCATCCCTTTCGGCGGCCCGGGATCATCCCGCAAGGCGACCATGTCATTGAAAATCGCTCGCGCGGCGGCGACATCGAACTCTTCACGCGCGCCGCGCAAGGCAAGCGCTGCCTCGGCGCGGGCTTTGGCTGCGCCCGTGAGTTCGCCCGCCGCGTTAGCGACCTCGCGCATCTCGTTGAGGTCGCCGTTGCAATGAAGCACGACATCGCATCCGGCGGCGAGCGCAGCTTTACTGCGCTCGGCAATTGTCCCCGACAAAGCGCCCATCGAAACGTCATCGCTCATCAACAGACCCTGGAATCCAATCGCATGGCGAATCACTTCGCGCACCATTGTGACCGATGTAGTGGCGGGTGCATGTGGATCAATCGCGCTAAACACAACATGCGCCGTCATCCCAAGCGGCAGCCCGGCGAGCGGCCGGAAGGCGGCGAAATCGGTCGCTTCCAAGGTCGCGCGTGGCGTGTCGACGTGCGGCAGCCGGTGATGACTGTCGGCGGTAGCGCGACCGTGGCCCGGCAGGTGTTTTAGTACCGGCAATACGCCGCCTGCGAGCAGGCCTTGCGCCACAGCACCGGCGATTGCCGCGACCTTACCGGGCTCGGTGCCATAGGCGCGGTCGCCGATGACCGCATCGCTGCCGGCAACCGGCACGTCGGCAATGGGCAGGCAGTCGGTGTCGATACCGACCGCCGCAAGATCGGCGGCGATCAGATGGCCGGCCAGGCGGGCGGCAGCAAGGCCCGAGGTCGGGTCGCGGTCGTAAATCTCGCCGTAGCGGACCCCTGGCGGATAGGCGGGCCAATGAGGCGGTCCGAGACGCTGCACGCGGCCGCCTTCCTGATCGACCAGAACGGGCGCTTCCCAGCCCACGACATCGCGAAAATAACGTGTAAGTTCAGTCACCTGTTGCTGGCTGCTGATATTTCGCTTGAATAGAATGAGGCCCCAGGGGGCTGCCTCACGCAGAAACGCGCGTTCAGCGGCGGAAATCGTCGTTGCCGCCAATCCGGTGATGAATGCACGTGACGCCGATGCGCTTGAGGACATCGGCGCGGATTAGCCCGCGCCTGCCGTCAGGGCAAGTTCGGCTGTTAATTGCGCTGGACCAGGCAGCTTCCGCCGGCCGATTTCAGTTTCGAGCAGAGATCGCCAGCCTCGCCGGAACTGCCGAAGGGACCGACCATGGCGCGGAAATAGATGCCCTTGTCGCCAAGATCGACGCGCTTGATCAGTGCCTGGCGGCTGCCGAGTTGGTCGGGGAACTTGCCCTGCAGACTGCGGAAGGCGGCCTGCGCGTCGGCCTCACTGCGCTGCGAGGAAACCTGCACAGCATAACCACCGCCACCGGACGAGGCATTGGCGGCAGGCGCCGTCGCCACCCGGGTCGGCGGCGCGGCGGTGCGCTGTGGCGCCGCGGCGCGCGCCGGCTGCTGTGCTGGCTGCGGGCTTGCATCGTTCGGGCTGAGCGAAAGCGGAGCATTCGCCGGAGCGGGCGCGGCGCGGGCGACGGCTGTGTGCTGGACCGGCGGCGCCGTCACGGCGGCGCGCGGCGCGGGCGGCGGCGGGTTTGCCTGACGAACCGGTGCGTTGACGACGCGCGGTTGCTGCGCCGGCGGCGGTTGCACCGCCGGTTCGGGCGCCGAAGCGCCGCCGTTGGGTTGGTCGGGATGGATAGCGATGGTGCGGATGCGCTTGGGCTCGGCACCGACGATGCCGCTGCCGAGTTGCGGCAGGGCCGCGCCATTCTGGTCGGGCGGGAAGGGGTTGCTGCCGGGAATGGTGGAAGCAACCGAGACCGGCTGTTCCTCGCGCGATACGAGTTTTTCGCCCTGCCCGCGCTCATTGACGCGTTCGGTAATCATCTTGTTGGCCTGCGCGTCCTTGCTGGCAGAAGCCGGCACGATCTTGCTCTTCGCGGTATCAGCCTTGATCACCGGTGGCGGACCGCTCACCGAGGTCGAGCCGAAAATCGCGCGATAGCCGAATGCGCCGGCGGTGCCGATGACAGCCAGCGCGAAAATGCCGGCAATCGCCAGGATGCCGATGCGGCGGCGGCTTGGCGGCTCGTCGTCGTAGAATTCGTCATGCGCTGGATATTCGCCCGGCGCGGCCTGATAGGCATCGTGTTCGAACTCGGCATGGCCGGGCTCTTGCGCATAGCCGTGCATGCTGTTGCCGGGCACGCCGTTGGCCGGCGCGCCATAAGCGGGCGCTTCGCTTTCCACTTGATAGAGTTCACCGCCGAAAGGCTGGCGGCCGAAGGCCGGCGAGCCGAAGAGCGGCGGCTGCGACGCCGGCGTAGCGCCCAGCGGCAGGCCGGCAAGGGGCGGTGCGACGGTTTGCGGCGGCGCGGCTGAACGCGACTGCGGCGGCCAATTCGGCGCCGGTGGCGGATTGGCGGCAGGCGGATTGGCGCGGCGGCCGCCATCGCGGCCGAATTCGGAAAACGGATCGTTTTGCCCGATCAAACGGGCGAGTTCGGCCAGCGGGTCATTACCGCCTTGCCCGCCGCCCGGCGCGCCGGCCGGTCCATTCGAGCGATAGGGCCGTTGAGTGTGGTCGTCCGCCATTCCGTCCCCGATTTACTAATACGCCTGCGCCTTCGGCCAGGCGGAATTCGCGCTCCGGTTTAAAACCGGTCCGGTTCAACCTTAAGCGCCGCGGTGATCGGTTAATCTACCGCATTTCACCCGGTGCTTCGACCCCCAGCAGGGCAAGTCCGGACGCCAGAACGGTAACGACACCCTGCACCAAGGCGAGCCGCGCACCCGTTATTAGTGGATCATCTTGCATAATGAAGCGTAAATGAGGCGCATCCTTGCCCCGGCTCCATTGGCCGTGAAATTCGCTTGCTAATTCATAGAGATAGAATGCCACCCGGTGCGGCTCGTGCGCGACCGCGGCGGCCTCGATGAGGCGCGGATATAGCGCCAGCTTGCGCAGGATGGAAAGTTCACCGGCATCGGACAACCGGGCGAGATCGGCATGTTTCAGCGCAGCCAGGTCGGCGGCAAGCCCGGGCATTTCGGCCTTGGCGGTGCGGAAGATCGAGGCGCCGCGGGCGTGCGCATACTGGACATAGAAGACCGGATTGTCGCGGCTCTGCTCGATGACCTTGGCAAGGTCGAAATCGAGCGCGGCGTCGTTCTTGCGATAGAGCATGTCGAAGCGCACGGCGCTGCGGCCGACTTCGTCAACCACTTCACGCAAGGTGACGAAATCGCCCGAGCGTTTCGACATCTTCACCGGCTCGCCCGCACGCAGAAGGCGCACCAACTGCACGAGCTTCACGTCGAGCGCGGCCTTGCCGGTGCTGACGGCTTTGACCGCCGCCTGCATGCGCTTGATGTAGCCGCCGTGATCGGCGCCCCAGACGTCGATCATGTCGGCAAAGCCGCGGACGAATTTCGATTTGTGATAGGCGATGTCGGAAGCGAAGTAGGTGTAGCTGCCGTCCGACTTGAGCAGCGGGCGGTCGACATCGTCGCCAAAGGCGGTCGAGCGGAACAGCGTCTGCTCGCGGTCTTCCCAGTCTTCCAGATTGCCGCCCTTCGGCGGCGGCAGCCGGCCTTCATAGACCTCGCCGCTCTCGCGCAGGCTTTCTATTGTGGCGCGCACCTGATCGGTATTGCCATCAATCAGCGAGCGCTCGGAATAGAACACGTCGAAGGTCACGCCGAGCGCGGCGAGATCGTCGCGAATCATATCCATCATCATGGCGATGGCTTTGGCGCGCACGATGGGAAGCCATTCGGCTTCGCTCAGACTGGTTAGTTTCTTGTCGTGCTCGGCGGCGAGCGCCGCGCCAACGGGTTTAAGATAATCGCCAGGGTAAAGTCCTTCCGGGATGTCGCCAATTTTTTCGCCGAGCGCTTCGCGGTAGCGCAAGTAAGCCGAGCGCGCGAGCACATCGACCTGGGCACCGGCATCGTTGATGTAATATTCGCGCGTGACCTCATAGCCGGCGAAATCGAGAAGGCTCGCCAGTGCATCGCCGAACACCGCGCCGCGGCAATGGCCGATATGCATCGGCCCGGTCGGATTAGCCGAAACATATTCAACATTGACCTTCTGGCGCGCGCCCATGGTCGAGCGGCCGTAAGCTAAGCCCTGCTCCAGCACGGCGCGCAGCGCCTCCGGCCAGACCTCGGCCTTGAGCGTGAGATTGATGAAGCCCGGCCCGGCGACATCGACTTTTTCTATCTTGCTATCGGCGCGCAGTTTTTCGGCAATCGCCTCGGCCAGTTCGCGCGGCTTTTTGCCGGCGTCTTTCGCCAGCACCATGGCGGCATTGGTCGCCATGTCGCCGTGGCTCGGATCGCGCGGCGGCTCGACCACAATGCGCGAGACGTCCACGGACGGACCCAGCACAGCGGACGCAACTGCGCGGACGCGGGCCAACATATCGGCGAAAAGATGAGACGGCGCGGCGATCATAGCAGGCTGCGGGTAAGGGATTTTGGCAAGAGAGTCAAAGACTACGCCTCAGGGCTGCCGTCAGTTGGCCACGTTATTATGTGTTAGTGCGGCATCATCACCGGATTCGAGGTTGCCGATGCCCGCCCTGTTTAACCGCCGCTCTTTGCTCTTGGGCGCCGCCCTGTTCCCGGTCAGCCGCGCGTTGGCGCAAGCCGATCCCGACAAGATCGCGGGTGGACAAAAGCGGCTGGCCGCGCTCGAACAGAAGAACGATGGCCGGCTTGGGGTCGCGGTGTTGGATACGGGTAGCGGCGCACGTCTTTCGCATCGCGCCGGCGAGCGCTTCGCGATGTGCAGCACCTTCAAATTTCTTGCCGCTGCCGCCATCCTCAGGCAGGCCGACGACGGCATCGTTTCGCTGTCGCACAAGGTGCCTTATGGCGAAAGCGACCTCTTGAGCTATGCGCCGGAAACCAGAAAGCACATTGCGGAAGGCAACATGATGTTGGGCGCGCTGTGCGCGGCCGCCGTCAAACTCAGCGATAACACCGCTGCCAATCTGATGTTGCGCCAGCTCGGCGGACCGCAGGGTCTGACGCAATATGCGCGCACATTGGGGGATCAAACGACGCGGCTCGACCGTACCGAGCCGACCCTCAACAGCGCCATTCCGGGCGATCCGCGCGACACCACCACGCCGGAGACGATGCTGAGCGATATGAACAAGCTACTGCTCGGCACGGCGCTGTCGGCAAGCTCCCGCGATCAACTCGATACCTGGATGCGTCAGTGCAGGACCGGCTTGAAGCGCCTGCGCGCCGGGCTGCCGCCATCATGGATCGTCGGTGACAAGACCGGCACCGGAGACAACAACACGGCAAACACGATCGCCATCATTCGGCCGCCACAGCGCGCGCCGATCCTGGCTGCGGTTTATTACACCGGCTCGACAGCACCGCCGGACGGACTCGATTCCGTGCACGCCGAGATCGGGCGCATGATCGCGCAGGCGTTCTGAATTAGCCCAATTCCGGAAACGGCGTCTCAATGGCGCAGATGAGGCCGTCCGGGCGGAAGTCGAGCGTCACCGTGCCGCCGAGGTCCTGTTGCAGGCTGCGCTCCAGCAGCACCGAACCGAAACCTCGCCGCTCAGGCTTTGCCACCGTCGGCCCGCCGCTTTCGCGCCAGTTGAGCGTGAGGCGCGGCGGCCGGCTCTCAGTGCGGTGCCAGTCGAGGCGCAGGCGGCCGGTATCGTTAGCCAGCGCGCCGTATTTGACCGCGTTGGTGAAAAGCTCATGCAGTGCCATAGCGATGGCGAGCGCTTCGCGCGGCGGCAGCAACACGCGCGGCCCGGACAGATCGACGCGGTCTTTGTAGGGCCCCTTGGCGTACAAGGTCTCGGTGGCGATGTCTTCGACCGAGGCGCTTTCCCAACTCGATTCGGTGAGCAGGTTATGCGCCGAGGCAAGCGCCACCAGTCGATTCTCGAAAGCCTGGCGCGCCTCCAGGCCGACGTCGCTTGAGCGGAACGTCTGATAAGCCATCGCTTGCACCACCGCGAGCGTGTTTTTCACGCGATGATTCAACTCAGCCAGCAACAATTCGCGCTGCGCGTCGGCGCGTTTGCGTTCGCTGATGTCGATATTGACGCCGATCATGCCGAGGAATTCACCGGTCGATGAATGGCGTGGCCGCGCGTCTGTCTGCAAGACGTGATAGTCGCCGTTCGCACTTTTGTACCGGCCGGTGATGGTACAAGTCTTGCGCTTTATCAGCGCTTCGTAAATCTGGCGGCCGATGTCATCGGCGTCGTCCGGATGCATGGTGGTCTGCCAATTGAAGTCGGCAAGATTATCGCCAGTACCCCAGAATTCGCGCAGCATCCGATTGAGATGCAGGCAGCCGCCTTGCGCGTCGCTCATCCAGATCATGACGGGCGCGTTTTCCGACATCAGGCGGAAGCGCTCCTCCGATTCACGCAATTCGTTTTCGGCGGCGCGGCGGCGCGCCTCGGCGCGTGCACGTTCCAGGCTGAAACCTACCTGGCGCGCGATGGTGACGGCCAGTTCGATTTCGTGCTCGGCAAATATGCGCGGCTCGGCGTAATAGGTCATGAACTTGCCGACCACCTCGCCGTCGGCGACCAGCGGGATGAAGGCGAGCGCGCGGATATTTTCCTTGCGGATGGTGGCCTTGATCCATTCCGGCTCGGGCGTGTCGTCAATGTCCGAAACGAAAATGGGTTGCGGGTCGCGTCCACCGGGGATCCAGGGCGAGTGGCCGCGCAATTTGGTTCGATAGTCGTCCGACAGACCGCGCCAGCGCAC
Organism: Pseudolabrys sp.; assembly: GCA_035648715.1. Taxonomy (GTDB): domain Bacteria; phylum Pseudomonadota; class Alphaproteobacteria; order Rhizobiales; family Xanthobacteraceae; genus Pseudolabrys. The sequence continues at coordinate 38,094 of DASRLA010000046.1, read as the reverse complement.
GAACTCCATCACGCCTTCGTCGTTGAACAGCAGCACCGAGGCGCGATCGCAATCGAGGGTGTCCAGGATGGCATCGAGGGCGGCGTCATAGACCTCGCGCTGCTCGCGCGCGCGATAAAGCCGGTCGGTCAGCCGGTAAAGCGCGGACAGTTCATCGACCGGATCGAGTCGCGAACCGTTACGTCCCGCGTCCAGCATCTCCGTCTGCCGCACCGGCATTCTGTGAATTCGCCCTTCCAGCGCCTATCCAGGCAAATCTATCCGATGGACGGCCGCCTGAAAAGTCCGCTAGCGAACATAGGCCGCCGTTCAGGCCGAGCCCCAGACCTCGCGCGCAACCTCGACCACGAGTTCCAATTTACGCTTCTCGTCGTTTGTCGAAAGCGCGTTACCGGCGATGGTGCTGGCAAAGCCGCATTGCGGGCTGAGCGCCAGCCGCTCCAGGGGCACTATTTTGGCGGCTTCATCGATGCGGCGCTTGAGGTCGTCTTTGCTTTCCAGGGCGCCCCTCTTGGTGGTCACCAGGCCCAAAACGGCGACCTTGTTCCCGCTGAGGTATTTGAGCGGCGCGAAGCTGCCGGCACGCGGCGAGTCATATTCCAGAAAAAACCCGTCGATGTCGGTGCCGCCGAATACCGCCTCGGCGACCGGTTCGTAGCCGCCCTCGGCCACCCAGGAGCTTTCGTGATTGCCCCGGCACATATGCATGCAGACGGTCAGGTCGGCCGGACGGCCGCGCACCACGTCGTTGATCAGGGCGACGTAAAGCGCCGGCAATTTGTCCGGGTCCTCGCCGCGTGCACGCGCGCTGTCGCGCTGCTTGGGATCGCACAGAAACGGCAGATTGGTTTCGTCGATCTGGATATAGCGGCAGCCGGCTGCGTAAAGCGCGGCGATCTCTTCGCGATAGACCGCGGTCAGATCGGAGAAGAAGGCGTCGATATGGCTGTAAACCTTTGAGTCGATTGCCGCGCGGCCGCCGCGAAAATGCACCAGCGTCGGCGACGGAATCGCCTGCTTGGGCGTGAGTCCATGTTTGTCGGCAATCGGCTTGAGCGCCTTGAAATCGTCGACCGATAGCGCGCGACTGCGCTTTAGCGGAGAATGCACCTCGAAGCGTGGCGGCGAGAATTCGATCTCGCCGCTTTCGTTGCGAAATTTGGTCGGCAGCCCGCCCGAAGTTTTGACGCCATCGATCTTTTCGAGAAAATCGAGAAACCAGTGGCGGCGATGGAATTCGCCGTCGGTGCAGACTTTCAGCCCGGATTCCTTCTGGAGCATGACGGCGCCTTCGACCGCGCCCTGCTCGATCGCCCACAAAATCTCCGGCGAAATTTCGTCGCGACCGCGCCGCGCGCGCGCCTCGATAACGCCGGGCGGACGCAGCAGACTGCCGACCACGTCGGCGTTGAAGGGCGGCTTCGACCGGCTCATGGATATTTCCTTGCAGGGTAGATCGCGGCGGCAATACCGCCTTAGCGCAGCTCCGGCGTTTGCGCAAAATAGCGCGCGTGCTCGACCAGCGCGTAGCGATCGGTCATGCCGGCGATATAGTCGGCAATGCGGCGCGCGCGCGCAGCGGGATTGAGCGCGTCGAAACCGTCGCTCCATTCCGCCGGCAAATCCGTCGGCGCGGCGGTAAAGTGGGCGACGAGGTCGGCGATGACGCCCTCGGCGTCGCCCATCACGCGCATGACGCGGGCATGTCGGTACATGCGCGGATAGAGGAAGCCCTTGATGCCCTGATCAGCTTGCGTCATGGACGGCGAGAAAGCGATGACCGCCTCGCTGGCGGCGCGGATAGCAGCGGCGTCCGGCGGCGACAAAGCTGCGAGCCGCCTGCCGCTTTCGGCGATCACGTCCTCGATCATCTGCGTGATCAGACGGCGGCTTAATTCGTGCACGCGGCGCGCCGGATCGAGGCTCGGATAGCGCTGCTGGATTTCGCGCACGATGCCGCCGACCAACGGCACGTTCGTGATATCGCCGAGCGTGAACAGATCGGCGCGCAGCCCGTCGTCGATATCGTGCGCGTCATAGGCAATGTCGTCGGCGAGCGCGGCACATTGCGCCTCGGCGCTGGCGTGCGACCACAGTTCAAGATCGAATGCACGGTTGAAGGCGAGGATCGCCTCCGGCACGCCGTGTTCGGCGTAGCGGCCGACCGCGCTGCCATCGCGCGCGGTGAGCGGGCCGTTATGCTTGACCAGACCTTCGAGCGTTTCCCAGGTGAGATTGAGCCCGTCGAATTCGGCGTAGCGGCGCTCCAAATCGGTGACGATGCGCAGGCTCTGCGCGTTGTGATCGAAGCCACCGAATCCTGAAAGCGCCGCGTCGAGCGCACGCTCGCCGGCGTGCCCGAAGGGCGAATGGCCGAGGTCGTGCGCCAGCGCCAAAGCTTCTGCCAGATCCTCATCGAGCCCGAGCGCACGCGCGAGCGACCTCGCGATCTGCGCTACTTCGAGCGTATGGGTGAGCCGCGTGCGGTAGTGATCGCCCTCGTGGTAGACAAATACCTGCGTCTTGTGCGCCAGCCGCCGGAACGCGGTTGAATGAATGATCCTGTCGCAGTCCCGGCGGAAATCGTTGCGGGTGGCGCTTACCGGCTCCGCGACCAGCCGCCCCCAGCTTTGGGCCGGATCGGCGGCATAAATGGCGCGTTGTTTGACTGTATCGACCGCCATGGAGGCCTTACCCCGAAACTCGCGGCGGATTGACGTTGCCGGCCGGCGCACTTAACTATCCAAGAGCACAAAGGACAAGTGATGACTGCGGAAGTCACAGGAAGCGTCACGGTCAGCGAACGGGCGGCCCGACGGATCGGCGAAATCCTCAAGAAAGAGCCGGAAGGCGCCATGCTGCGCGTGTCGGTCGAAGGCGGCGGCTGCTCCGGCTTTCAGTACAAATTCGACATCGAGCGCGCCAAGGGCGACGACGACTTCGTGATCGCGCGCGATGGCGCGGTGGTGCTGATCGACAGCGTGTCGGTCGATTACATGGCTGGCTCGGAGATTGATTTCGTCGACGACCTGATCGGCGCTTCGTTCAAGATCAAGAACCCGAAAGCGGTCGCGGCCTGCGGCTGCGGGACCAGTTTTTCGCTTTAAGCGTCATCGCCCGCGCAAGCGGGCGACCAACGATTTTCAACAAAAGACTTTTCAGGAAGTGCTGCGTGGGGATGACAGCATTTATTCCGCCGCGACCGCGGGCGGCGCGTCTTCCACTTCTTCCACCTGCGGCTCGAGTCGGCGCTTGATGCGGCGGTCGAGGCCGTCGAGGTAGAGATAAATCACCGGCGTGATGTAGAGGGTGAGCAACTGCGACACGCAGAGCCCGCCGACCACCGCGACGCCGAGCGGCTGGCGCAACTCCGCGCCGGCGCCGGTACCGAGCGCGATCGGCAGCGTGCCGAAGATGGCTGCGAAGGTCGTCATCATGATCGGGCGGAACCGCAACTCTGCCGCTTCGCGAATAGCGGCTTCCGCCGACAGGCCGACGCGGCGGCGCTCGATGGCGAAGTCGATCATCATGATGGCGTTCTTTTTCACGATGCCGACCAGCATGACGATGCCGATCATCGCGATCACCGACAGGTTCATGCCGAACAGCATCAGCGTCAGGATGGCGCCGATGCCGGCCGACGGCAGGCCGGAGATGATGGTGATCGGATGGATGAAGCTTTCGTACAAAATGCCGAGCACGATATAGGCGGCAAAGATCGCCGCCAGGATCAGCACACCCTGCCCGCGCAATGAATCCTGGAACACCTGCGCGGTGCCCTGGAAGCCGGTATTGATCGTGGCCGGGAGTCCTTCTTCAAGCTCGATCTTCTGAACCGCGTCGACCGCCTGACCGATGGAGAAATCCGGCGTCAGATTAAATGATATCGTCACCGCCGGCTGCTGGCCCTGGTGGTTGATCTGAAGCGGGCCGACGGTGCGGTTGAGATGCGTGACCGCCGACAGCGGCACCGTCGTTCCATTCGTCGTCTTAAGATAAAGCCGGTCGAGATCGTTCGGACCGGCACGATATTCCGGCATGCTCTCCAGGATCACCTGATAGTCGTTTGCCGGCGTATAGATTGTGGCTACCTGACGCGTGCCGAATGCGTTGTAGAGTTCCTGGCGTACCTGATCGACGGTAACTCCGTAGACCGCCGCCTTTTCGCGGTCGACGTCGACCGTGATTTGCGGATTCTTGATGTATAGGTCGGTGGTAACGTCCAGCAGGCCGGGAATCTTCGCGATCTTGTCGCGCATCTCGGGCGCCAAGCGATAGAGCGCATCGGTATCGTTGGACTGCAAGGTGTACTGATACTGGCTCTTGGCAAGTCGGCCGCCGAGATTGATGTTCTGAATCGGCTGAAAGAATATCTGTATACCGACGATGACATTCGCGGTCCGCCGCAAGCGCGCCAGAATAGTCGCCAGATTGTCGCGGTTCTCGCGCGGCTTGAGCGCCACCAGAATACGTCCGGTGTTGCCGACCGAGTTGGGTCCGCCTCCGCCCACTGTGGAGTTCACGTATTCGACGGCCGGGTCTTTGCGCAAGATGTCAGCCACCTTGCGCTGGTGCTCGGTCATCGAATCAAAGCCGATGTCGGTTTTGGCCTCGGTAATGCCGAGGACATAGCCGGTGTCTTCGACCGGAAAGAAGCCCTTCGGCACGATGACATAAAGCCACATCGTTCCGGCGATGGTGGCGATCGTGACGGCCAGCATGACCGCCTTATAGGCGAGCACGCGATCGAGCGACCATGTATAGGCACTCAACACCCTCTCGAACATCCGCTCAAAGCCGGCGAGCAGGAAATTCTGTTTGTCTTCCTCACCAGCGTGATGGCCCTTGAGCACGCGCGCGCACAGCATCGGCGTCAGCGTCAGCGAGACGAAACCCGACACCACGATAGCCACTGAAACCGACACCGCGAACTCGCGGAACACGCGCCCCACCATGCCGCCCATCAACAGCACCGGAATGAACACCGCAATCAGCGAGAAGGTGATCGACACGATGGTGAAGCCGATTTCGCGAGAACCTTTCAGCGCCGCTTCGAACGGGCGCATGCCGCCCTCGATATGGCGCACGATGTTTTCGAGCATCACGATGGCGTCGTCGACGACGAAGCCGACCGATAAGGTCAACGCCAGCAGCGTCATGTTGTTGATCGAGAAACCGAACAGATACATCGCCGCGCAGGTGCCGACCAGCGACACCGGCACCGCCAGCGCCGGAATAATGGTGGCCGAGACTTTGCGCAGGAACAGGAAAATCACCAGGATGACCAGACAGATTGCGATCGCCAGCGTTTCCTGCACGTCGGAGACGGCATCGCGGATCGAGGTCGACCGATCGAACAACGGCGCCATCTCGATCGAAGGCGGGATTTGCGCCCGCATCGCCGGCAATTTGGCGCGCACCATGTCGACGACTTCGACTGTATTGGCGCCGGGCTGGCGCTGGATTGCTAGCACGATGGCGCGAGAATCGTTGAACCAACTCGCGACCTTGTCGTTCTCGACGCTGTCGATGACGCGTGCGACTGCGTCAAGCTTGACCGGCGCGCCGTTGCGGTAGGTGACGATCACGTCACGATAATCGGCGGCCTTGGTGATGGCGCCGGTCGCGAGCAGCGTCACCGTCTCCTTTTTTCCCTGCAAGACGCCGACCGGCGTCGAGGAATTGGCCTTGGCGACGACGGTGCGGATGTCGTCAAGCGATATGTTGCGCGCGGCGGCGGCCGCCGGATCGACTTGGACGCGCACGGCGAATTTCTGCGCGCCATAGACCAACACCTGCGCGACACCCGGCAGTTGCGACAATGTCGGCGCCATGACGGTTTCGGCGTAGTCGTCGATCGCCGACAGCGGCAGCGTGTCGGAGCGCATGCTGACATAAAGCACCGGGAAGTCGCCCGGATTGACCTTACGAAAGTACGGCGGCGTGGTCATTTCGATCGGCAGACGGCGCTGCGCGACGGCAAGCGCGGTCTGCACGTCGAGCGCGGCGCCATCGATGTTGCGGCCGAGATCGAACTGGATCGTGATCTGCGAAGAGCCCAGCGACGACGACGAGGTCATCGAGGAAATGCCGGCGATGGTCGAAAGCTGCCGTTCGATCGGCGATGCGACCGAGGCCGCCATAGTCTCGGGGCTGGCGCCCGGAAATGTCGCGGTGATTTGAATGGTCGGGAAATCGACCGCGGGCAACGCCGCGACCGGCAACAGCCGATAGGCGAAAACTCCGAACACGATGATCGACGCCGTCATCAGCGTCGTCAACACCGGGCGGCGGATACAAAGCTCGGAGAGATTCATGATCAGCTACCGGCCGCCGGGGTGGCGCGAACGTTGACGCGCGTACCTTGCGATAATTGCAGTTGCCCGTCGGTCACCACCGTTTCGCCGCCGTTAAGTCCGGACGAAAGCACGGTGGTGTCGTCGATCAGCCGCTCGACATTGATATGCTGGATTTTGGCGGCGTTGTTCTCAACGACAAAGACGAAACTTCCGGTCTGGCTGACCTGAACCGCGCTGGTCGGAACCACCACGGCCATTTCATCGCGTAAGGTCATCCGGGCGCTCACCAGCGTGCCTGGCCACAGCAATTCGTCGGCATTCGGCATGGTGGCGCGGATGGTCGCCATGCCGGTGGCGCTATCGACGGAATTCTCGATCATCGTTACCTGTCCGGTGGCGCGTTTGGCGTCGCCGGGAACGCTGGCCTGAATTGTGGCCGTATTGGCGACAATGGCCTGGCGAATATCGGGCAGAATCTTTTGCGGCACCGCGAAGCTGACATAAACCGGCGCCATCTGATTGATGATAGCCATTGGCGTTAAGTCGGCCTGGCGCACGAAGTTGCCGACCTTGACGGCGGCGGCGCTGATACGGCCGGAGATCGGCGCGGTCACGTCGCAGAACGAGCGCTGCACTTTCAGGTTATCGAGCGTGCCCTGATCCGCCTTGATGGCGGCGCTATAGACTTCGGATTGGGTCTTGGCGTTGTCGAGATTGACGACCGGCGTGGCGCTCTTGGCGACCAGGTCGGTGTAGCGCGTGACGTCACGCTCGGCGCCGGTGAGTTGCGCCTTGTCGCGCGCGATGACGCCCTCGGTCGTGGCGATCTGGGCGTCCATGGCGCGACAATCGAGCGTAAACAATTTGTCGCCTTTGTTGACATGGCCGCCGTCGGCGAAATGGACGCCGGTGATGGTGGTGTCGACGCGGGCCTTGAGGGCGACGCTGGCGATCGGGGTCACGGTGCCAAGTGCGTCGATCCGGACCGGCACTTGTTTGCGCTCAGCTTTGGCGACTTCGACCGGCACCACGCGGCCACCCGGTCCGGGCGCGCGCGCCGCCGCCCTGTCGGTGGTCGAGAAGCCACGAACGATCAAGACAACACCGATCAGGGCGATCACTGCCGCCCCTACTAACCACTTTCGTTTCGTCATCGTCACTTTTAGGTCCGGGTTCACTAGGCCCACTCCCCGGACGCTCCCCTTTTCACGGAATCCCGATATATCCATAGCAGCAAGGGCCGCGCCGGCGGCTTACCTATCATATAAACGGGCATAAGTGCATTTCCCTGCGGCAGTCTGGTAAAGACGGCGGGCGTTTTTCTTGATCGGGCCGTTTTCGCGACGTTTATATCCAGCCTGCCGCGCACCGCCTTGCCGTTTAACCTTTGCCGCCGGACCCCTCCCGCCATGCGTATCGCCACCTGGAACGTCAATTCGATCCGCCAGCGATTGGACAGCCTGACCGCCTGGTTGAAGGAACGTTCGCCCGACATCGTGTGCCTCCAGGAAATCAAATGTCAGGACGACGCCTTCCCGCGCGAGCCGCTGGAAGCGCTCGGCTACAACGTGGCCGTGCACGGGCAGAAGACCTTCAACGGGGTGGCACTATTATCAAAGCTGCCGTTCGACGAGGTCGCCCCTGGCCTGATCGGCGACGAGAGCGACGTGCAGGCCAGGTTCCTGGAAGCGCTGGTCTCGACCAAGGTTGGGGTGGTGCGCGTGGTCAGTCTCTATCTGCCGAACGGGAACCCGGTGCCGGGCGAGAAATATGACTACAAGCTGAAATGGATGGAGCGGCTGACCGCCTTTGCACGCGAGCGGCTCAAGCTTGAGGAACCTTTAGTGCTGGCTGGCGACTATAACGTCATCCCGGCCGCCGCCGACGCCCGCAATCCGCAAGCCTGGGTCAATGACGCCTTGTTCTTGCCGGCAACGCGCGAGAAGTTCCGCTCCCTCATCAATCTCGGACTGACCGACGGCATCCGCGCGGCCAGCGACGATCCCGGGCTGTATAGTTTTTGGGATTACCAGGCGGGCTCCTGGCAGAAGAACAACGGCATCCGCATCGACCATTTATTGCTGTCGCCGCAGGCGGCCGACCGGTTGACCGGCGCCGGCATAGACAAGCATGTGCGCGCCTGGGACAAGCCCTCCGATCATGTTCCGGTCTATGTCGACCTGGATATCGAGGGTCGGTAAGTTATCGCACGCGAAAAGCGCGGCGATCATTCCCGCCGGGTTTCCATCCAGTGCTTGAGGTACACCAGCGCGAGCGCGCGCTCGTCCTCGGTCGATTGCTGGTAGGCGCTGTTATAAAGCTGCGCCACCCAGGTCTGATCCGAGATGCGCGCGGAATCCTTGGCCAGCGTCAGCCACATCAGCCCGCGCGCGGCCTGGCGCGGGACGTGATCGCCGGCAAACAGCATGGCGCCCAACATGGCTTGCGCCTGGCATTGGCCCTTTTGCGCCGACAGTCCGAACCAGCGCGCGGCCGTGCGCGGATCGTGCGGCGCGCCGTTGCCGTTGAGATAGAGCCGCGCCAGATAATATTGCGCGTCCGGGTCGCGGAAATAGGACGCGGCGTAATTGAACATTTCGCGCGCGCGATCCGCATCGGCCTTGATCGGCGTGTTCGGGATGCCTTCGAGATAATAGTGGCCGAGCGCCACAAAGGCGTTGGCGACGAAACGCGCCTGCGGCGTATCCGGATTGTCGTCGGCATGGCTGTCGGCGATGCGGCGGAAATAGTTGAAGGCCTTTAGATCGTCCTGCGTGACGCCATCGCCGGACGCATACATGCGCCCGAGCTTCCACTGCGCCAGCGCGTGGCCTTTGTCGGCTGCGTATTCGAGCGAGTGCAGCGCCTTTTCTTTTTCGCCGGCCTTGAGCCAATGCGCGCCCGTGCGGAACGCCTGCATCGGCGTCACCACCGGAACCGACGCCATCGCGTCCTCCGATTTGGTGCCGTCGAACGCGAAAGCCGGCGCAGCCAGCAGCCCGAAGGCAAGGCCGGCGCCGATCATCGCAGCCCGCGGCAACGCGTCAGATATCGGCATAGCACTCTTTCTCGGCCGCGCCGCCCGGATGGGTGACCGCGCCATCGACGGCCGGTCCCACCTGCTGCGCGTATTTCCACAGGTAACCGGAAGTGGCGTCGTTCTCGCGCGCCTTCCAGTTTTTCTTGCGCTCGGCCAATTGGGCGTCGGAGAGCTTGACGTCGAGCGTGCCGGCGACGGCGTCGATCTCGATGATGTCGCCGTCCTCGATGAGACCGATCGGTCCGCCGATCGCCGCTTCCGGGCCGACATGGCCGACGCAGAAACCGCGCGTCGCGCCGGAGAAACGTCCGTCGGTGATGAGCGCGACTTTTTCGCCCTGGCCCTGGCCGTAAAGCGCGGCCGTGGTCGCGAGCATTTCGCGCATGCCGGGGCCGCCCTTCGGCCCTTCGTAACGGATGACCAGCACGTCGCCGGCTTTGTAGGTACGATTTTTGACCGCCTCGAAGCAGGCTTCCTCGCCGTCGAAGCAGCGCGCCGGACCGGAGAACTTCTGTGTCTTCATGCCCGCCACCTTCACGATGGCGCCTTCGGGCGCGAGATTTCCTTTGAGACCAACGACGCCGCCAGTCGCCAGCAACGGCTTGTCGGCCGGACGCACAACGTCCTGGTCTGCGTTCCATTTTACGTTGGCGAGATTTTCCGCGATCGTGCGGCCGGTCACGGTCAGACAATCGCCATGCAGGTAGCCGTGGTCGAGCATAGTACGCATGAGATTGGGCACGCCGCCTGCTTCGAACATATCTTTGGCGACATAACGGCCGCCCGGTTTCAAATCCGCGATGTAAGGTGTCTTTTTAAAGATTTCGGCGACGTCGAACAGCGTGAACTCGATGCCGCACTCGTGCGCGATCGCCGGCAGATGCAGCGCGGCATTGGTGGAACCGCCGGTGGCGGAAACAACCGCCGCGGCATTTTCCAGCGCCTTGCGCGTCACGATGTCGCGCGGGCGAATGTTCTTGACGATCAGGTCGCGGATCATCTCGCCGGCAAGCGTGCAGAACTTGTCGCGCATGTCGTAGGGCGCCGGTGCGCCGGCCGAGTACGGCAGCGCGAGACCGATCGCTTCCGACACGGTCGCCATGGTGTTGGCGGTGAATTGCGCGCCGCAGGCGCCGGCCGAGGGGCAAGCGTTCTGCTCGAGCTCCAAGAGGTCTTCGTCCGACATCTCGCCGACCGAATGGCGGCCGACCGCTTCGTAGACATCCTGCACGGTGACCTGCTTGCCCTTGAAAATGCCGGGCATGATCGAGCCGCCGTAGATATAGATCGACGGCACGTTGAGGCGGCACATCGCCATCATCATTCCGGGTTGCGACTTGTCGCAGCCGGCGATGCCGATGAGCGCGTCATAGGCGTGGCCGCGCATGGTGAGTTCGACGGAGTCGGCGATGACTTCGCGCGACGGCAAGGATGCCCTCATGCCGGCGTGGCCCATCGCGATACCGTCAGTGACGGTGATGGTGCAGAATTCACGCGGCGTGCAGCCGACCGAGGCGACGCCTTTTTTGGCGGCCTGGGCCTGGCGCATGAGTGCGATGTTGCAGGGGGCGGCTTCGTTCCAGCAGGAGGCGACGCCGACGAAGGGCTGGTGGATTTGCTCTTCGGTCAGGCCCATCGCGTAATAGAACGAACGGGCGGGCGCGCGCTCCGGCCCTTCGGTGGTGTGCCGGCTGGGCAATCTCGACTTCAGACTGTTCTTTGCGTCCATTTTACCTTCGGGCCCCCGCCCCTTTATTTGCAGCGCCGCCGGGTTAGAATCGGCAGGCTTTGTTTCAATATCGCGGAGGCCGCCTCAGCTTCCGGCCAGGGCGCGCCCCGGCGTTAAAACCTTAAAGTCCCGCAACGGCTTAGCTCTTCGGCCGGATTGGGTGCAGACCCTCGATGAAAGCTTAGGGTATGGCCAAATCGCGGCGTTGCGACCGAAGATGCCTTGCCAGGACTTAATTGTTCCTTAGGTGTGGCGGGCAAGCCACAGGGTGCGGTGCCGGAATGAACTCAAGTGCAAAAACGGGCGCGAAAATCCGCCGGTCATTCTTTGACCGCTCGGTGCACAGAGTGGCGCCCGAACTGATCGGGGCGACGCTTCTGGCGGACGGCGTCGGCGGGGTGATCGTGGAGGTCGAGGCCTATCACCACACCGACCCGGCCGCGCACAGCTTTGCCGGCCCAACCCCGCGCAACATGGTCATGTTCGGGCCGGCCGGGTTCGCCTATGTCTACCGTTCCTACGGCATTCACTGGTGTCTGAACTTCGTTTGCGAGCGCGAGGGTTCAGCAAGCGCCGTGTTGATCCGGGCGATCGAGCCGACGGTGGGCCTGGCCCGGATGCGGCGGCGGCGCGGCGTCGAGGATGAGCGCGCCCTGTGCTCGGGGCCTGGGAAGCTGGCCGAGGCCTTTGGCGTATCCATCAAGCACAACGGATTGGCGCTCGACCGCGCGCCATTTGAGTTAAGGGCGCGAGTGGAAAAACCGGAGATCGTGGTGGGGCCGCGGATCGGGATTACGAAGGCGGTCGACCATCCGTGGCGCTATGGGCTCAAGGGGTCGCGGTTTTTGAGCAAAGCGTTCAAGGCTTAATGCGGAAGTCCACGTTGAAACCGAGTTCGCGCCGGGCCTTTTCGCTCGATACCGAAGGATCGTCTTCGGCGACATTGTAGAGGCCGAGCTTTCCCTTCGCGATGGCAAGCGCGGTCGCCTGCGCCGCCGCATCGATGTGGATCGACGGCAGACGCGAAGGCTTATCCGGCGACCAGGTGCCGGAACCATAAAAAAAGCCGAAACGCAGAACGATCCCCTCGGGCAGCGCCAGCACCGCCTGCTCAAGCGAAACGACCGCTTCGATGGTTTTCGCGCCGGCGCCTTCCGCCGGCAAAAGCGGATCGGTCTCCACGCGCGGACGCGGGCCGGGCTTGTAAAGCCAGGCAACGCTCTGCGCGATTAGGCGATTAACGCCGGCAGCCTTGGCGGCCGCCACCAAATTGGCTGTGCCTTCGATCCGAATGCGGGCATTGCGTGCAAGGCCCTCTTCGTATTGCGGCGTGCCGGGCGCAAACGCCAGATCGGTGAGCTGGTGAATAACGACATCCGGCGCGGCCATGACGACGGCAGCTTTCAGGGCCGCGGCATCAAACACATCGACGACAACGGGTTGCGCGCCGAGCTTTGCGATCGCGTTGGCCTTATCAGCCGAGCGCGTGGTTCCAACGACCGAATGCCCAATGGCGCAGAGCAGCGGCGTCAGCCGTTTTCCAATCGCCCCACCCGCGCCTGCCAGAAATATTTTCATCGAATCCTATTTAATCAGCGGAAACGGCCGCGCAATCCCGGTTCATGCCGCGCCCTTGAGCCGCTCCAGCGCCTCGGCGATCTTGGCTTTGCGATCCGCCGCTTCCGCGCGTTTTTCCTTTTCGCCTTCGATGATTTCTTCCGGCGCGTTAGCGACGAATTTCTCGTTGCTCAGCTTCTTGTCGACGCGGTCGATGTCGTCCTCGGCCTTTTTCATTTCCTTGGCGAGGCGCGCGCGCTCGGCGGCAATGTCGATGACGCCGATCAACGGCAGCGCCGCCACCTCCCCGCGCACGACCAGTTGCACCGAGCCCTGTGGGACGGAATCGGCCGATGAAATATCCGACACACGTGCGAGGCGCTTGATGAAATCGGCCCAACGCTCGGCGCGCTTCTGTGTTTCCGCCGAGGCACCCGCGAGAACGACGGGAATATTGACGTTGATGTTCATCTCGGCGCGGATCGAGCGGATGGCTGAGATGAGATCGATCACCCAGCCGATTTCAGCTTCGGCCTTGTCGTCGGTGAGCCCTTCAAGCTTCGGCCATTGCGAAAGCGCCAGCATGGCGTCGCGCTTCGGTCCCTGCTCCGCCGTCACCGCCCACAATTCCTCGGTGATGAACGGCATAAACGGGTGCAGCAGCTTGAGGATTTCATCGAGCGCCCAGGCGGCCATGGCGCGCGTCTCGTCCTTGGCTGCCCCGTCGGGACCGGTGAGCAGAGGCTTCGACAGTTCGACATACCAGTCGCAATAGACGTTCCAGACGAAGCGATAGGCCGCGCCCGCCGCGCCGGCGAAGTCGTAAGCTTCGATCGCCTGCGTGATTTCGAGGCCGGCCTTTTGCGTCTCGTGCGCGATCCAGCGGTTGAGCGCTTCCTTGGCCTGCTTCGGATCGAAGCCTGCAACGCGCGCCGCGCCGTTGAACTCGACAAAACGCGCGGCGTTCCACAGCTTGGTCGCGAAATTGCGGTTGTTCTCGACATCCTGCGGACCGAGGCGGATGTCGTGGCCCGGCGCGACATTTCTCATGAGGGTAAAGCGTAGCGCGTCCGCGCCGAATTCATCGATGACGCCGAGCGGATCGACCACGTTGCCTTTCGACTTCGACATCTTGGCGCCGGAGGCATCGCGCACGAGGCGGTGGATGTAGATGTCGTGGAACGGAATTTCCGGCGCGCCCTTCTCGTCCTTCATGAAATGAAGGCCCATCATCATCATGCGCGCGACCCAGAAGAAGATGATGTCGAAACCGGTGACCAGCACCGAGGTCGGATAAAAGCGATCAAGCTCTTTGGTCTTGTCCGGCCAGCCGAGCGTCGAGAACGGCCACAGCGCCGAGGAGAACCAGGTGTCGAGCACGTCGGGGTCGCGCTTGAGCGCGGTCTTCTTGCCGTAATGCTTGTCGGCTTCGGCCTGTGCTTCCGTTTCTTCAGCCGCAACAAAAGCTTTGCCATCCGGCCCGTACCACGCCGGAATCTGATGCCCCCACCAGAGTTGGCGCGAGATACACCAGGGCTGGATGTTTTCCATCCAATTGAAATAGGTGTTTTGCCAGTTCGACGGCACGAATTTGGTTTTTCCGTCACGCACCGCCGCAATGGCGGGCTTCGCCAGTTCGGCGGCGTTGACGTACCACTGGTCGGTCAGGAACGGTTCGATGACGACATTGGAGCGGTCGCCATGCGGAACGCTCAGAGCATGCGGCTCGATCTTGTCGACGAGGCCCATCTCTTCCAGCCGCGCAACAATCTGTTTACGCGCCGCGAAACGGTCCATGCCGTGCATGGCGAGCGTGGTGTCGAGATCGGGTGATGGCGCAGCGCCCGCGCTGAAGTTTTCGTTGTCCTTCAACGCCAGTTTGGCTTCGACGCTGAAGATATTGATCTGCGCGAGATTGTGCCGTTTGCCAACCTCGAAATCATTGAAGTCGTGCGCCGGTGTGATCTTCACCGCGCCCGAGCCTTTTTCCGGATCGGAATACTCATCGGCGATGATCGGAATCCTGCGGCCGACCAAGGGAAGAATGACGTTCTTGCCAACCAGCGTCTTGTAGCGCTCATCGTCCGGATGCACGGCCACGGCGCTATCGCCCAGCATGGTCTCCGGCCGCGTGGTGGCGACGACGATATAAGTGGACTTGTCTTCCGGGTTGAAGGTCTTGCCCTCGAGCGGATAGCGCAGATGCCAGAGCGAGCCCTTGGTCTCCACCGGCACGACCTCGAGATCCGAGATCGCCGTCAAAAGCTTGGGATCCCAGTTGACTAGCCGCTTATCTTTATAAATGAGACCTTCGCGATAAAGCTCCACAAAAACTTTAACGACAGCCTTGGACAGGCCCTCGTCCATGGTGAAGCGCTCGCGCGACCAATCGCAGGACGCGCCGAGGCGTTTCAGCTGATTGACGATGGTGCCGCCCGACTCCGCCTTCCAGGCCCAGACCTTTTTCAGAAACTTCTCGCGCCCGATGTCGCGGCGGCCCGGCTCCTGCCGCTCCATCATCCGCCGCTCTACCACCATCTGCGTCGCGATACCGGCATGGTCGGTGCCCGGCTGCCACAGCACGTCCTTGCCGCGCATGCGCTCGAAGCGCGCCAGTACATCCTGCAACGTGTTGTTCAACGCATGGCCCATATGCAGCGAGCCGGTAACGTTGGGCGGCGGGATCACGATAGAGTAAGCGTCTGCCCTGGCGCGCTCGGGCCGGCCCGCCTTGAAGGCGCCCGCCTCCTCCCATGCCTTGTAAATGCGGCCCTCGACTTCGGAGGGCTGGTAGGTCTTGTCGATCATCGTTGCTTTGTTCTGACTGGTTTGGTTTTTAATTACGCATGATCTTGTCCGAAAACCGGTTCCCATCCCCGATCAAGTCGGGGACAGGCTTTTTCGGGATCATGCGTTAGAAAGCCCGCCGCCCCACCAGGTGTCAACTTTTGCCGGAAAATCCAAGCCTAAATCCAAGCCTTAAGCCGAGCCCTGCGCCCCGGAACGCCACCAGCGCCATCACGCTTCTGGCCATCGCCGCTTTCGCCGCCCAGGCGATGGTGCGCTCGACCGATTCGCTGCTACCGCAGATCGCCAGCGACCTGCATGTCACCGTCGGCGCGACGTCGGTGATCGTCACCTTTTATCTTCTGGCGCACGGCTCGGTGCAACTCATCATCGGGCCGATCGGCGACCACTTCGGCAAATATCTTTGCGTGTCCATTGCCGCCGCGGTCTCTACGCTGATGGTGATCGCCTGCGGACTGGCACCGAATTTGCCGGTGCTGGTGGCAGCCCGGCTTGGCTGCGGCCTTGCCACCGGCTGGATCATTCCCTTCGCGCTAGCCTTCGTCGGCGATGTCATTCCTTACGAGCGCCGCCAGCAGGTGATCGGCACGTTCTTGTCCGGGCAAATTCTGGGACAGATGTTCGGCCAGGCCGCCGGCGGCGTGCTCGGCGATTTTTTCGGTTGGCGCAATGTATTCTTCATTTTGGCGGCGCTGCTCGCCATCGCGACCATCGGGCTGTTCTACGAGTTATGGCGCAACCCGGTGACGCATGCGCGCAACGCGCCCGTGCAGAAGGGCCACGGCTTCGTCTCGGACTACACCACCGTGCTGCGTAACCCGTGGGCGCGCACCGTCATCCTGATGGCTTTCATCGAGAGCGGCGCCATGTACGGCGCTTTCACCTATGTCGGAGCCGATCTGCATTTGCGGTTCGGCGTCGAATTTTGGCTGGTCGGCCTGTTCGTCGGCTTCTTCGCGGTCGGTGGATTGATCTACAGTCTGTCGGTGCGCGGGCTGGTCGCCTGGCTCGGGCAATCGGGCTTGAGCTTCGCCGGCGGCGCCATGCTAGCCGTGGCTTACGTCACGCTCGCTTTCGAGCCGCATTACTGGATCGCGCCGCTGGCGATTGCCGCGACCGGGCTCGGCTTCTACATGCTGCATAATACGTTGCAGACCAACGCGACGCAGATGACCCCGGAAGCGCGCGGCACCGCGGTCGCAATTTTCTCGTCGGCGCTTTATCTCGGGCAGACCGCCGGCGTCGCAGCGTCCGGCGTCGCCTTCGACCGCTTCACGGCGGTGCCGGTGTTCCTGATTTCGGCTTTGGTGTTGTTGGCGCTCGGCTGGTGGCTGTCGCGCAGGCTCAAACTGCGCGCGGCGCAGGGAATGTAGCCCGGATGGAGCGCAGCGAAATCCGGGGAACAAAATCGGCGGATTTATGTAACTGGGCGACGACCCCGCATTTCGTTCCGCTCATGCGGGCTACGGAATAAATCAGCTCCGCCCGCGCGAGACGCGCTCGATCTCGGCGCGCACGATGCGCTCGACCATGTTGGGCAAATTGTCGTCGAGCCAGCCCTTGAGCATCGGCCGCAGCATTTCCTTCACCAGGTCTTCCAGCGTGCGCGCGTTGTTGCCGAGCACGGTATGCGCCAGCGAATTAAACGCGCTGTCGACCGCCGAGACGGTCGCGCTCGAAATGAGGCCGCGCTCGAGATCGGAACTGGGCGCGGGTGCCCGACGCGGCTCTTCCGGCATGCGCATGGCCGGCTCGACCGGCGGATCGGATGGCCGGTCGGCAAAAATCACGTCGGAGGCGGCGTCGATGGTACGGAAGATCGCGGCTGGGCTTGGTGCCGGCGCGGCCATCGCCTCGGTGAGATCGAGGATATCGGCCGCCGGCAACTCGATCTTCGGCGGCGGCACCGGTGCGGCTTTCGGCGCGGCATCGAGGTCGGCCAACATGGCGTCGATGTCGCTTTGATTATTGGCGGCCGGTGGGGGCGCGGCCGGTTTGGGCGGTGCCGGCGGCGGCGGAACCGGCTGCGGCGCGGCCGCGGCTGGCGCAGGTTTCGGCGCAGCCGTCACCTTACCGGTATCCTCATCGGCAATGATGCGCCGGATAGAGGCTAGAATTTCCTCCATCGACGGCTCTTGGGCTTTTGCCGGCTGGTTCATTGCCTCACGTTCCCGAACACGTCTTGGCACCTGTCACGCCGGGCGACATTTTCCACGCCCGATAGTGCATTTGCGGTTCGCGCTGACGGCGCACGTCCCAGCATGACAGCCCACGCTTAACCGTCCCTTGGCCCCGCGCGCGGCCAAGCGAATCGTCATCGAGTATCTTTTATACGCCAGAGAGACGGGGCTGTGGCAGTCGAAAGCGGAGATTAGGCAATGACCTGTGGACACTAAGGCCCTATGCAAGCCAAGGCTTTGCGGCCAATTCCGCCCGCCCAACGGCCGCGCTTAGCGGCCGTCCGGGGTGCGCACGCCGGCCCAGCTATCGCGCACCTGCTGGTAATGCACTTCGGCGTTATAGACCGGGACATGCAGGCCGAGCACCTGCGGGCTGAGACGGCCGACGCCGGCGAGCAGCGTGTAGGATGCCACCACCCGGTCGCGCTGGGCGCCGACCAGCGCCACGCGCGCATTCACCAGTTCCTGCTGCGCGTTCAAAACGTCGAGCGTGGTGCGCTGACCGACGCGGGCTTCCTCGCGCACGCCATTGAGCGCGATCTCGGCCGCCGTCACCTGCGCCTGCGTCGCTTCGATATTGGCCTTGGCTGCCTCAAGCTGGCCCCAGGACTGCACCACCGTCTGGCGCACCTGCTCGCGCGCGGTGTCGAAATCGATGCGGCGCTGGCCGAGCGTTTCCTTGGCTTGACGGATCAGCGAATATTCCGCGCCGCCCTGATAGATCGGCACGCTCAAGGTGCCGAGCACCGAGGCCGAATAACTTTTTTCGGTGACCAGGCTGCCCGGCACCAAAAAGTTTTGCGTCGCATTGCCCTGCAGCGACAGCGTCGGCAAAAGCGCGCCTTCGGCCACTTTCACCTGCGACTGGGCGACGTCGATATTGTATTCCGCGCTGGCGACGAGCGGATGGCCGGCGCTACCGGTCGCCACCGCGCCCGACAGGCTATGCGGCGAAAAGCGGTCGACCGGCGTTGCCGGCACCAGTTTGCCCGGATCGCTGCCGATCACCTGACGGTAGACCGCCGCCGAAGTTTTGTAATTGGATTCCGCGGTCAGCACTTGCGAGCGGCCGGCCGCGACGCGCGATTCCGATTGCGCCACGTCGGTGCGGGTGACTTCGCCGACATTGAAGCGGTCGCGCACCTGGCGCAATTGCTCCTGCAACACCTTAACGTTGCTTTCCTGCAAGCTGAGGATCGCGGTGTCGCGCAGCAAATTCATGTAAGCGGTGGCGGCGTTGAGCAGCACGTTTTGCTCGGTCTGGCGCAGCGTTTCACGTGCGGCCAGCACCTGGGATTCCGCCTGCCGCGTGCGGTTGGCGGTTTGGAAACCGTTGAACAAAGTCTGCGTCGCAGTGATCCCGGCGCCGGCCGGCGAGTTGTAACCGCTGATGGTCGAATAAGTCGACGGAGTGGTGCTGGTGACCTTCGTGATAGAGGACAGCGATTGCTCGCCGCCGGTAGCGTTGATCGATATCTTCGGACGATAGCCGGAGAGCGCCTGCGGGACGCCTTCGTCGATGGCGCGCACCCCGGCGCGCTGCGCATTAAGCGTTGGGTTGCTGCGATAAGCTTCGACCAACACCGCTTCCAGCGTTTCGGCACGCGCCTGCAACGACATCGGGAATGCCAGAACGCACAGCGCGGCGGCCGCGAAACCGCACGTCCATCCGCCCCTAAACCGCGACCCCATAAATCGACCTAGCTCTAAAGCACCAAACAATGCCCGACGGCACGGGAATCGTAGTCCCGTACCGGCGGCCTCGAACCATAGGCGGGGCGGAACCGGGTTAAAACCCCTAATCCACCCGCCACACACAGAAACGCCGCTGCCTGAGACCTTTCCGCAACGATTTGAGCCGTCAACGAATTAAAAGGCGAAAACCTGCGCTTTGGCGAATCCCGGCAAGACAGTGGCTGCTGCGTCAAAGATCGCCCGCCCACTCAGGCCCAAGCCGCTTTTGCGGTAAAGCATGGCCGAAGCGCCGGGCGACGCGCCCAGGACGCAGACCAGCCGGCCGCCGTCCTTGAGTTGGGTTGACAACACCTCCGGCACCTCTTCAACCGCGCCATCGATCAGAATAGCGTCATAGGGCGCGGCCTTAGCCCAGCCGCCGGCCAGGGGGCCCTTTACCGCGCTGACGTTGGGAATCCCGGCCAGCGCCGCCTGTGCGATCGGCGCAAGCTTCTCGTCCTGCTCGAGTGCGACCACCTGTCCGGCGATGCGCGCGAGCACGGCGGCCGAATAGCCGGTGGCACAGCCGACCACCAGAACCTTGGCGTCCGGCGCCAGATCGGCGGCCTGGATCAACTTGGCCAGCACCATCGGTTTGAGCAGACTGCGCGCGGCAGCGCCCATGTCCTTCAGTGGCAACCCCAGATCGAGATAGGCAAGCCCGGCGGCCTGCGGCGGCACGAAACGCTCGCGCGGAACTTCGAGCATGGCGGAAATTATTCGCAGGTCGGTGACATCGGCGGTGCGGACCTGGCCGTCCACCATATGGCGGCGCGCGGCGGCGAAATCGGTCATCGCATTCCTCGACGAAATGGAGGGAACAGGCGGTTTTTATCTGCGGCAAGCGCCGCCAAAAGGCAAGCTTTGCGGTGCAAAATGAATGCGGCCGGCGGCGTTGTCGAGCGCGCCCTGCTCCTATATAGCCTTGGCGCTTGAGCAAGCGCCCGAGTCAAATCCGGCGCTTTTTCATACGGCCACGTGGCGGAGTGGTTACGCAGAGGACTGCAAATCCTTGCACCCCGGTTCGATTCCGGGCGTGGCCTCCACTCAGCCTTCGCCCGCCGAAGCGGCGGGCTTCGGCGAGCAAGGCCTTCTTCGACCCGCGGGCTTCGGTTGGCAAGCCGGTCGAAAAACGCGAAGGTTGCCCGCCATAGCCGTCAGGCGACGGCAGGCGATCTTCGATCACGCCGGTACTCACCCCTTAACCCCTTTGTTGGGGGCTCGGCCTTACATGCTTTGCAAAGCGGGTCGGCTTTGTTATAGGCCCCCTGAGCTTAACGGCTCAGCTTTGTTCCCTGGTAGCTCAGCGGTAGAGCATTCGACTGTTAATCGAATGGTCGCAGGTTCGATCCCTGCCCAGGGAGCCACTTCCACCATGTTGGCTTTTTTGCCGCCTCCCATTACCCGACGGCCGGTCCGATGACACCTGAGACCAGCCCTCTGCTCACCGACTTATACGAACTCAACATGGTCCAGGCCTATCTGGACAAGACTGAGGACGGCGAGGCGGCGTTTGAATTTTTCGTGCGGCGGCTGCCGGAGCGGCGCGGCTTTCTGCTGGCGGCAGGCCTGGAAGGCGCGCTCCAGTATCTTGAGACCATGCGCTATTCGGATAGCGAGATCGCCTGGCTCAAAAGCACCGGGCGCTTTCGCGACAATCTGCTCGATTATCTGCGCGGCTTCCGATTCACCGGCGACGTATACGCGATCCCCGAGGGCATCGTCTGCTTTCCAAACGAACCGCTATTGCGCATCGTCGCGCCCTTACCGCAGGCTCAGTTGGTTGAATCGCGGCTGATCAACATTCTGCATTATCAGACGCTGATCGCGTCGAAGGCGGCGCGCATGGTGCTGGCCGCGCCGGGAAAAATCCTCTCCGACTTCGGCCTGCGCACCGCGCATGGCGCGGAAGCCGGCAACTATTCGGCGCGCGCGAGCTACATCGCGGGCTTTGCCGGCGCCGCCAATGTACTGGCCGGCGAGCGCTATGGCATTCCGATCGTCGGCACCATGGCGCATTCCTTCGTGCAGGTGCACGGCGACGAAATGACCGCGTTTGAAAATTTCGCGCGCGCGCGTCCGGAAGGCGTGATCCTGCTGATCGACACCTACGACACCGAAGCCGGCGCGCGCAAAGTGGTCGAGCTGGCGCCGCGCTTGAAAAAGGACGGCATCGCCATTCGCGGCGTACGCATCGACAGCGGTGACCTCACCGCGATGGCGAAGAAGGTGCGCGGCATTCTCGACGCCGGCGGATTGAAGGACGTTGTCATTCTGGTGAGCGGTGGCATCAACGAAGACGTGCTGCAAGGCATGATGAAAGATCATGCACCCATTGACGGCTTCGGCATCGGCGTTAATCTTGCGGCATCGACCGACGTACCGGCGCTCGACTGCGCGTACAAGCTGCAAGAATATCGCGGCGTTCCCAAACGTAAATTATCGGAGGGCAAAGCGACCTGGCCGGGACGCAAGCAGGTCTGGCGCGCTTACGATGCCGATGGCCGCATGCGCGGCGACATTCTTTCTGTTGAAAGCGATACCCAGCAAGGCGAGAAGTTGATCGTTCCCGCCATGCGCGGCGGCAAGCGTGTAGGGCGCTCGCCCACTTTGGCGGATATCCGTGCGCGCGCCAAAGCCGAACTTGCGCGGTTGCCCGAGGCGCTGGCGCAATTGCAGCCGGGCGCGGGGTATGCGGTTGAGGTGGCAGATGCGTTGAAGGCGCTGGTCAAGGAAGCGGACGCGAAAACCGTCCGCTAACTACGCCGCGCTCCCTGCCCGGTTCCAGCCGCGAAGGCCTTCGCCATAGACCTCATGGCCCGCGTCCGTCACGACCACTGTGTCCTCCAGCTTAATGAAGCCGCGCGAAGGATGCAGCAGCGTGGTCTCGACCGACACCACCATACCGGCTTCCAACGGCATGTCGGCATATTCGTTGGGGTACGGCACCGGGCCGTGATCGGTGAGGCGCGGGCCTTCGTGGCTGACCATACCCATGCCGTGCGCGAGGAATTCCATATGGTTGTGATGCTTTGATCTCATCTTCAGCGGCTCGCCGGCGGCGTAGATTTCTCGGCCCATGGCACCGGCCTTCATCGGCTTCATCGCGGCGCGCTGGATGCTTTCGATCTCGCCGAGCAGATCTTCCAGTTCGGCATCCGGTTCGCCCTGGATCGCCATGCGGCAGATGTCGCCGATATAGCCGTGATAATTGCCACCACTGTCGATCGACATGATGTCGCCCTTCTCCCAGCGCTGCTCGGAGGGCGCGCGGTTGAGCGACGTGCCGGCGGTGATCAGACAATATTCGAACGTCAGACCGCGATTGGTTTCCTCGCGTCGCAGCGCCTCCGTCACCTCGGCCTTGGTCGCACCCGGCTTGTGCATATCGATCACGGCCTTCATGGAATCGAGCACTTTTTCGGAAGCCTGTTTCAACAGCGACAGTTCGGCCGACGACTTTTTCACGCGCTGGCGCTCCAGCACGAACAACGCGTCGATCCATTCGGCATCCGGGAATGCATCGCGCAAAATATTGGCGGCGTTATAGGGCAAAAAGCCGAACTCAGCCGCGATCTTCTTCGGCTTCATGCCGGCCTTTTGCATATAGGCAACCGCCTTCTGCATGGCGTCAACCGCGCCGGCCGTCGAAGTATGCGACTCCGGCGTCCACAGCGGATTATTCTCGGTCTGGAATTTTTCCAGCCGGTGGCCGATGTACGCGGACTTTTCCGGCGCGTCTTTCTGATAAATAAAAACCGGCAAATAACGCGTGACGCCGGTCGCATCCATGTAGTCGAAGAAATTGGCGCGGTGGCCGCCGGTGAGATATTGCGCGTTGTGTTTTGAAGTCGCGACAATGACGTCGATGCCGGCTTCGTTCATCAGCCGGTCGAGACGGGCGTGGTCAAAGGGAATGGCGAGGCCTTTTGCCGCAATTCCTTGACTAGATTGCGCGTTGACGTTCATGGGACGCTCCCAGATGCCGGCTTGTCACCGCGCCGGTCACGACTAACGTAGCCTATGAGCGCGAAATTGCCAGTCCCGGCTACCACAGTTCCTTGCTGGCCAGCTTCGCGCCTTCGACCAGGGCTTCCAGTTTCGCCCACAGGATCGACGGGTGGACGCGGCGATAGAACGGTCCCTGCGCAAAGCCGCAATCGGTTCCGGCGATGATATTTTCGCGGCCTACAATCTTGGCGAGCCGCACGATGCGCTCGGCCACCAATTCGGGATGCTCGACCACATTGGTGGCGTGACTGATGACGCCGGGAATGAGCACCTGCCCGTCTTTCAGCTTGGCGTCATGCCAGACTTTCCATTCGTGCTCGTGGCGCGGATTGGCGCCTTCAATTACGAACGCCCCCACTTTCGCCTTCAACACTATATCGACGATATCTTTCAGCGGCACGTCGGTGACATGCGGTCCCGGCCACGAGCCCCAACAGATGTGATAGCGCACGCGTTCGGCCGGGATATCGCCGATGGCGTGGTTCATGATCTCGATCTGTGTCTCGAGCCAGCACTTGTAATCGGCAAAGCTTGCCGGCGGCACCATGCGGTCATAGGTGACAGCCGAGCGCGCATCGTCGAGCTGCACCAGCAGCCCCGCATCGGCGATCATCTTGTACTCGGTGTGCATGGCGTTGCCGATCGCCACCTGCAACTCTTCGTCGTTCTTGTAGTATTCATTCTTACGGTCGGGGATGACGCTAGCCGGCGCGGCCACCGGCAGGAACGCCTCTTCGGTTTTCACCTTGCCGAGCGCGGCCTTGAAATTGTCGATGTCGCGTTTGAGCTCGGCGTGGCCTGTATAAGCGATCGGTCCGGTGCAGATCGCTTCGGTGACGGTCGCCACCGCTTCCTTGGCGTCGAGCTCGGCGTAGAACTCGGCAAAGCGGGTGCGGTCGGCGCCCCGCTTGAACGGATTGGCTTTGTCTTCCTTGATTGGACGGCGCTCGAAGCCGGACAGCCGCGTCAGAGCATATTGCGCCCAGGAAATCGACTTGCCGAACTCACCGTCGCTCGGCACGTCGATGCCAACTTCCGCCTGATGGCGCACCACAGCCGCCACCGAGTCGGTCAGGCATTTCTGATACGTCTTCTCGTCATAAGGCTTGCCGCCCTGTACCGCGCGCAGGAATTCCTGCAATTCGGCCGGACGGATCAGGCTGCCGACATGGGTGGTGAGAATGCGGCTGGTGCTATGCTTCATCGCGAAGGGCTATCCTCTAATCGATTGGAGGATAGCCTATGCAGCGATGAGACCGAATTTGCAAATGGTGGGCGTCCGCCCCGAAACGTCGGGCCGTGTCAGGCTTTCTGCACGCCGATCAATTGTTCGAGCTTTTCCGGGTCGTCGCGCAAAGCCGCGCTCGGCCCGTCGAACACGATCTGGCCACGGTCCATGACCACCGCGCGCGCCGCGATGTCGAGCGCGAGCCGCGAATTCTGCTCGACCAGAATGAGCGCCATTTCGCCGGCAGCGGTCAGCTTCTTCACCGCACGCTCCAGTTCCTCGACGATCACCGGCGCAAGACCCTCCGAAGGCTCGTCCATCAGCAACACACTCGGATTGCCGATGAGCGCGCGGCCGATCGCTAGCATCTGCTGCTCGCCGCCCGACAATTGATTGCCGCGGTTGGAGACGCGCTCGGCCAGGCGCGGAAACAATTCGAACACCGTCTGCATGGTCCAGGGGCCGGGCCGCGCCGCCACTTCGAGATTTTCTTTCAGCGACAGCGAGGGAAATATCTCGCGCTCCTGCGGCACCAGGCCGAGGCCAGCGGCCACGCGCAAATAGGTCGCGTCCGCCGATATGTCTTTGCCATGAAGCGCGATGCGGCCGCCATGCAGCGTGGTGTGGCCCATGATGGTCGATAGCAAAGTCGACTTGCCGACGCCATTGCGCCCGATCACCGACACGGTTTCGCCCGGCGCCAGCGCAAATTGCAGGTTTTCCAGCACCACCGTTTCACCGTAGCCGGCATGCACGTTGCTCAGGCTGAGGGCCGGCTTAGCCAAATCTTGGCTAATCATGCCCGCCTCCCCGTCCGCCAGCCGCATGGCCTTCCTGGCCGAGATAGACCGCGCGCACGTCCTCGTTCTTCATGATTTCCTCGGGCGTGCCTTGCGTGAACACGGCGCCTTGCACCAGGACGGTGATTTCCTTGGCGAAACGGAACACCACGTCCATGTCATGCTCAATGATGAGCACGGCGATGTCGGGATCGAGCCCCGCCACCACGTCGAGAATGAGATGGCTTTCCGAGGACGGCACCCCGGCCGCCGGCTCGTCGAGCAGCAAAACGCGCGGGCGCTGCGCCAGCGCGATGGCGATCTCGACCAGACGCTGGCGGCCGTAAGGCAGATTGCGAATGAGCTTGAGGGAGTCGTCGACCAGGCGCAGCGATTCGAGATGGTCGAGCGCCTCGTCGATCACCTCGCGCTTGGCGCCGGCCGAACGCCACAGATTATTGTTGTGGCCGTCGCGCTCGCCGATCGCCATGCAGATGTTTTCCAGCACGGTGAGGCCGCGAAACAATTGATTGATCTGAAAGGTGCGCGCCAGCCCTCGCCGCGCGCGCTCGGCCTGCGAGGTGGCGGTGATGTCTTCACCGTTGAGGCGCACGCTGCCGGACGACGGCTTCAAGACGCCGGTGATGAGGTTGATCAGCGTCGTTTTGCCGGCGCCGTTCGGCCCGATCAGGGCGCGGCGGGCGCCACGCTCGAGCGAGAGGTTCACATCGCGCGTGACGTGCAACGCGCCGAAACTGCGGTTGAGGCCTTCGACCTGAAGCGCGGGCACAGTCACGATGCCTGCTCCTCGACCGAGGTGCGGCTGGTGATCAGGAGATAGATCGCATTGATCCCCGCCCCGATGCCGGCGCCGATCAGCGTAAACGTCAGCGCACGCGCCGGCATGCCGGTGACGAAGGCCGTCATCAACTCGATCTGCTTCATATTAATCGCAAAGCCGGCAATGAAACCGATAATGGCGCCGTCAAGCGCCGAGGAGCCGAGCGCGGTCCAATGTTCGCGCTTCCATACCAGCCGACGCGGCGCGGACGATCGGCGTTCCTTGTCTCGCTCTTTGGCGGCAAACCAGCCGCGCGCGTCTTCGGCCAAGCCCAGAAGACCGCGGCGCGCGAACAACACCGCCAGCACCAGCAGCAAACCGATGCCAAGCTGCCAGAAGGTGGGCGAGAGCTTGGAAAAATAGTCTTCCAGGATCATGTAGACGGCGGCGCCCAGGAACGGTCCATAGAGGCGGCCAGTGCCGCCGAGGATCAGCATCACCATCACCTTGGCGGAATTATCGAAGTCGAACACGGTCAGCGTCACATAAGCGTTGGTCTGCGTGAACAGCGCGCCGGCAACGCCTGCAATCGCCGCAGAAATCGCATAGACCGTGACTAGCCGGCGGTGCACCGGCGAGCCGATGGCGTGCATGCGGCGCACATTTTCACGGATGCCGGTGAGCACCTGCCCGAACGGCGAGTAGACAATGCGGCGCACGAAATAGAACACCACCGCTAGGACGACGAGGACGTACCAGTAATTGGTATGACCGTAGAGGTCGTATTGGAAATACCCGAGCAGTGGATCGAACATCAGGCCCGGCAGGCCGTCATATCCGCCGGTGAGGTCGGAGCGCAGGTTGCCGGATTCCTGCAACATGGCGGCAAACGCAATCGTCAACATCAGCAGCGTCAGCCCGCGATAGCGCACAATGAACCAGCCGACAGCCGCCCCAACGATGCCCGCCAGCAGGCCGCCGGCGATGAGGCCGCTGATCGGTTCGCTCCAGCCCAGCCGCAATGACGCCAGCGCGACGGTATAGGCGCCGACGCCGAAGAAGGCGGCATGACCAAGCGTCACAACGCCCGCATAGCCAAGGATCAAGTCGAGCGAGAGCGCGAACATGACCATGATGAGCACTTGATTGCCGAAAGTCATGCGGTTCGGAAACAGGAAGAAGCAGGCAATGGCGATCAGCCAGGGCAGCGCCTCGGTCCACCGGAAATAGTGGCGGCGCACCAGATAATCGGCGCCGCGCTCGCGCGCGTCGAGGATGGCCGGATCGCGGGGTTTTATATCACTCACGGCCGAAGAACCCCGTCGGCTTGTACAGCAGCACGATCGCGGTGATGGCATAGATGAACAGATTGCCCGCCACCGGGAAGGCGTATTTGCCGCCGGTATCGATGATGCCGATCACCAGCGCCGCCAGCAGCGTGCCCTTGAGGCTGCCGAGGCCGCCGACGGCGACGACGATCAAAAACAGCACGAGATATAAAACGGCGAAAGACGGGGTCAGCCCGAACAGTTGAATAGCGAGCCCGCCGCCGAGCGCAGCGAGCCCCGAGCCGACCGCGAAGGTGAGCGTGAACAGCCGGTCCACATTGATGCCAACCGATTCCGCCATGCTGCGGTTGTCGACGGCGGCGCGGATTTTGGCGCCGATATTGGTCATCTCGAAGCCGTACCACAGCACCGCGATCAGCACGGCACCGAGCGCAATCAGGAATGCGCGGTAGGTCGGGAACGCGCGGAAGCCGAGATTGACAGAGCCCTCCAGCCAATCCGGCAGCGGCACCGATTTGGGGATCGGGCCGTAGAAATAGGTGAAGATAGCGATCGCCATGAAGGCGAGACCGATGGTGAGCAAGACCTGCTCGAGATCGGTCGCTTTATAAAGCCGCCGGTACAGCCTGCGCTCGAAGCGCGCGCTGATCAGTCCGATCAGCACTGAGGCAATGATCAGCGAGGGAATGAAGCCGACGCCATAAGAGCGCGTCAGCGAAACAACGATGAAGCCGCCGGCCATGGCGAAAGCGCCGTGCGCCAGATTGACGAAGCCCATCAGCCCCATGGTCACCGACAGCCCGACCGCCGTGATGAACAGGAACATGGCATAGGCCAGCCCATCGAACAGAATGCTGACGGCGATGATGGCAAAATGCGGCACGAGCCTCGACCCCGGTTAAAGAAAACGCCGCCGCGCCAATCATGCGCGGCGGCGCTGTTTCGTGTCAAATAATGGTTAGACCATTACGAGCCGCAACGGCCGAGCTTGAGCACCTTGCATTCGTCTTTCACAGCCTTGGTGGTGCCGACGATTTTCTCGCCGAGCTTGCCGTCGGGCTTGCGGATGACTTCCATCGCGTGCTCGTCCTGGACGATGTCGCGGGTGGCCGGATCGATCATGACGTGGCCGCGCGGACCGTCGGCCGACCAACCCTTCATCGCATCGACGAACTTGGCGCCATCGTCCACCTTGCCGTTGAGCTTCTTGATGGTGTCGAAGATCGCATGCATGGTGTCCCAGCCCGCAGCCGACATGAAGTCCGGATAGGAGTCCTTGCCGTAGGCTTGGTGCCATTCCTTCTGGAACGCCTTGTTGGCGGCGTTGTCGAGATCGACCGCGTAGTGGCCCATCACGATAGTGCCGATGGCGGCATCGCCCATATCCTGAAGCTTGTTGTCGGGGATGAGGTCCATCGGGCCAATCAGCTTGACGCCGGCTTTACGCAGGCCGAGTTCGCCATAGGCCTTCATGATGCCGGTCGCATGCGCGCCGGAGGGAATGAAGGCATAGAGGCAGTCCGGATGGGCATCCTTGACGCGCTGCAGGAAGGGCGTGAAGTCCGGAACCTGCACCGGGCTGCCCATCGGGATCGACAGCGTGATCTTGCCGCCCGCCTTCTCGAAGCCGGTCGTGAAGGCCAGCACCGAATCCTTGCCCGGCGGGAAGTCGGTATAGGCAACCGCCGCGGTCTTGCAGCCGATCTTGTCATACGCATAGGCGCCCATCGGATAGGCCGGGTGCCACATGCTGAACGACAGCCGCACATAATAAGGCGATAGGTTGGTGATCCAGGCGGTGCCGGCATTGGCGATAACCATCGGCACCTTGGCCTGCGTGACCACCGGCGCCAGCGCAATTGCCGACGGCGAGAACACGAAGCCGGCAAGGATCTGCACCTTGTCGTTGGTGATCAGCTCGGTGGTCACTGTCTTGGCCACCGCGCCGGTCGGCGGACCTTCATCGCGCTTGATGATCTCGACCTTATGCGGCGCAATATCCTTGGCGTGCAACTTGATATAGAGATCGAAGGCCTTGTCGATCTGGTGTCCAAGGTCGGCATTGGCTCCGCTGAAGGGAAGCACGACGCCGATCTTCACGGTTTCAGCCTGGGCGGCGGTTGCGCCCACCGTCAGGGCTAGGGCTGCGAGCCCGGCCCAACGTAGCATCCTCATATCTTCCTCCCTTACGATTTTAATTAGTTGGGAATCCTACTTTCCCGACGGGCAAACGACGTTACTCGGGCCGGTGTCCGTTCGGGGATACTGGCACTTGTGCCCTAATCGCTCCCAACATTCAACGGCCAAGCGCTGCCCACTGGCCGGCACGATGACGCGGGCGCGACCTCCGATCAAATGAATAGAATATGGCTATTCATGCATCCTATGCATGCTGCGCCGCTTTCGCCTTCATGTCCTCGACCAGCAGGCTGCGCAAGCTCGACGCCGGCGGCGATAGCGGCATGCCGCGCCGGGTCACCAGCCCGTAAACGCAGGACAATTTGGGCGACCGAAGCGGAATGGCGGCCAGGCTGCGCCCGCGATGCAGTGCAACGTCTATGCCCGGCACAATGGCGCAGCCAAGCCCGGCATCGACGAGGTTGACGGCGGTTTCGACGTGCTCGACTTCATAGCGCCAGTTGAAACTCAGACGGGCGGCGGCAAGCGCGTCGTCGATCATCGGCCTGATCGCCGTCTTCGGCCCGACCCGAATCATCGGCAGATTGCGCAGCTCACCCCAGCCGACGACGCGCTTTTTCGCCAGCGCATGGCGCGAGGGACAAGTCAGCACGAAAGCCGATGAGGAAATCGCTTCGACTTCCAGATCCCAGCGATTGGTCTGTACGACACTTAAACCGAATTCAACGTCGCCCGATTGCACAAGCTCGGCGACGGCGGCGGACGGCGTCTCGAAGACGCGCACCTGCACGCCCGGCTGTAATTTATCAAACCGGCGCAGAATGGGCGGCAGGTAATTCACGGCGAAGATCGGCAGACAGGCGATGTCGAGCCGCTCGCGCCGCTTGGCGCCCTGCTGCTCGAGATCGTCGAAGGATTGTTCAAGTTCGGCGACAGCCTTTTGCGCCTTGGGCAGGAAATCGATGCCGGCGCGCGTGAGCGTCACCTCGCGCGTGGTGCGGGCGAAGAGCTTGACGCCAAGCTCGTCTTCCAATTTGCGCATGCGGTGGCTGATGGCGGTCTGCGACAGATTGAGGTGCGCCACCGCGCGCTGAAAACTGCCGCGCTCGGCGATGCTGACGAATGCTTCCAGCCCGAGAAAATCGATGCGCACGCCTCACTCCGTGAAGCCGCCCCTGCGGCCTAGATGTATGAAATTCATAAATAGCTTATCCCGCGCCTATTGGCGAATAGGCGTGGCGGGCCGCGACAAGGCGTGAATTAAATGCGGAAAGACACAGCGCCAGCGCCCAAGGCGGGCGTCTACGGCAAAACGCGAAATTTTAGCTTGATTAAGCGGCGCTTTTTGCCGTGATGGCGCCCAGCGAACTGGCGGAGGGGTTATCAGTCTCTTCCTTGCGCTTGAGCAGCATATCGAGCGACGCGACCTCAACCCGGTTGCGCCCGTTCTCCTTGGCGAAATAAAGCGCCTGGTCGGCCTGCGCCAACAGCTCCGACACGTCGATCGCGGCCGCTTCGCTATGCACCAACCCAATGCTGACGGTGGCGCAAACCGGACGGCCATCGACTTCCTGCGCGGCCTGCGCGAAAGCTTCGCGAATGCGCTCGGCCACCGCGACCGCCTTTTCCTGGCTGGTGTCGTACAAGACCGATGCGAATTCCTCACCGCCAATGCGGCCGATCAAATCGGAGGCACGGATCGATTCACGCGCGGCGGCGGTGAAAATTTCCAGCACGCGGTCGCCGAGCGCATGGCCGAAGCGGTCATTGATCGATTTGAAATGGTCGAGATCGACCAGCAGCACCGCGGTCGGACGCGGTTTGTTGCGGTGACGCAAGGCCAGTTGACCGGCGTCGTGCAGGAAGGCACGGCGGTTGGCGATGCCGGTGAGCGGATCGACCATCGCGGCGGTGCGGTGCCGCAGTTCGGTGCGTTCTTTGGCCATCGCCAGCAGGATGAAAGCGATGGAGATCGTGAACAGCAACGCCTCGAAACTCAGAACCGTCAGCCAGACGCTGCCGAACATATCGCTGTTGGTGGGAGTCCAGGGCAGCATGGCGACCAGCGGCGTGCGCAGCAGGTACAGCGAGCCGTGCGCGAACAGCATGAAGATCGCGGGCCAGCGCGACACCAGTTGTTCGCCACGTCCACGCCAGAATTCATAAGCCGTAAGCCAAGTGTAGGCGGTGATGATGCCGGAGGCGATCATGGCGCGGACGTCGATCGCGTCGGACAATACGGGAAGCCGGCAGACCAGAAGCCAGAGAACCGCGCCGGTCACCAGATAGACCGGCTCGACCGGGCGTCCGTCGAATACGCGCGCGCCGGTCCAGGTGACCGCGAAGGCGGTAAACAGCAGCGCGTTGGCAAGATCGATGGTGACGAGGTCTGGCGCCGTGCCGTACATGCCGAACAGCACGACGGAAGTGGCGCGGATCAGATGTGCGAAGCCCCACCAGGCGACCGCCCGGATCGCCATGTTCTGCGCCCAGGCAAACAGCAGCAGCAATCCGAGGATTGCTTCCACATAGATCGTCACCATAAAGAGTGTATTGACGTCGAGCTTCATCGTTTCGCGCGCCTTGGCCGTGCGCCGCCATGAATGCTATGCGGCCCGGCATCAGAAATAGCGTTCCGCAGGAAAGAAGGTGTGAATGCCCCCTGATACCGGCGCCCATTGCGCGAATATGGTTTCAAGGTGGTTTCCAAATCCGGCAGCGATCGACGAAAGCCGCTACCTTGTCCCATTTTAGGCCGCCGGCACGGCCGGCCCCACGGTCTTGTGGCCTGGGGGGGCCTCCACTAGGCTCAAAACGACCTGAAATGCCCTCATAGAGAAGCTTCCGGAACTGGCATGCAAATTCGCGACGGCATTATTGAAGCAATCGGCCACACCCCCCTGATCAAGCTCAGGCGCGCCTCGGAACTGACCTCCTGCACCATCCTCGGCAAGGCCGAATTCATGAATCCGGGCGGCTCGGTCAAGGACCGCGCCGGCCGCCAGATGATCCTGGAAGCGGAAATCCGCGGCGAATTGCGCCCCGGTGGCCTGGTGGTGGAATCGACCGCCGGCAATACCGGCATCGGGCTCGCTGTGGTCGCCAATGCGCGCGGCTACCGCACGCTAATTGTCATTCCGAATACGCAGAGCCAAGAGAAGAAAGACATGCTGCGGCTCGCCGGCGCCGAACTCGTGGAAGTGCCGGCGATCGCCTATTCAAATCCGAATAATTACCAGCATGTCGGCCGCCGCCTGGCGGAGGAATTGAAGAAGACGGAAAAGAACGGCGTCATCTTCGCCGATCAGTGGAATAACCTCGACAACAGCAAGGCGCATTACGTCTCGACCGGCCCGGAAATCTGGGAGCAGACCGACGGCAAAGTGGATGGCTTCATTTGTTCGGTCGGCAGCGGCGGCACGCTTGCCGGTGTTTCGCGCTTCCTGAAGGAAAAGAAGAAGAACGTCACGATCGGGGTTGCCGATCCGCGCGGCGCGGCGATGTACAATCTGTTCGCACACGGCGAGGCAAAATCGACCGATGGCGGATCGATCACCGAAGGTATCGGGCTCGGCCGCGTCACGGAGATCGTCGAGCAGATGATCGTCGACAAGGCCTATCTCATTCCAGACGAGGAAGCGGTGCCGATCGTATTTGACTTGCTCGAACACGAGGGCCTGTGTCTCGGCGGCTCATCCGGAATTAATGTCGCGGGTGCGATAAGGCTCGCCAAGGACCTCGGCCCCGGCCACACCATCGTGACGATCCTGGCCGACAACGGCTCACGCTATCAATCGAAGCTGTTCAATCCCGACTTCCTCCGTTCCAAGAATTTGCCCGTGCCGGAATGGCTGACGCGCCAGAGCGACATCAAACCGCCGTTTGTCAAATAGCGGAGTCGTTATGCCGACCGACTGCCTGTTTCGCGAAGACTCCTATCTGACAGATTGTGAGGCTCGCGTCGTCGGCGTTACGGAGCAAGGCGGCATTGTGCTCGACCGCACGGTGTTCTACGCCAATTCGGGCGGGCAGCCGGGCGACACCGGCACGCTGGTGACAAGCAACGGCACGCGCATTCCGATTGCCAATGCGGTGTTTACCGATGCTGCCAAGAGCGAGATCGCGCATATCCCCACGCCCGGATCGCCCGCGCTGAACATCGGCGACGCCGTGCGCGCGGAAATCGATTGGGACAAACGCTACGCTCGCATGCGCATGCACACCGCGCTACATCTTTTGACCGCCGCCCTGCCCTATGCGGTGACCGGCGGTTCGGTCGGCGAGCAGGAAGGTCGTCTCGATTTCGACATTCCCGATGCCGGGCTCGACAAGGACGCGACCAGCGCCAAGCTTGCCGAGATGATTGCGGCCAACGCCGCCGTCAGCAACCGCTGGATCAGCGATGCCGAACTCGAGGCCAATGCCGGTCTGGTCAAGACGATGTCGGTGAAACCTCCAATGGGCACCGGCCGCGTGCGGCTCATCGAAATCGCCGGCATCGACTTGCAACCTTGCGGCGGCACCCATGTGCGCAACACGTCGGAAATCGGCGCGGTGCGCGTCACGCAGGTCGAGAAGAAGGGCAAGTTAAATCGCCGCGTGCGCATCGCCTTTGCATGATTTTGCGCATGATCTGATCCGAAAAACCGTTGTCCATTTTTTCCAAATCATGCGCTAGCAAACTCATCCCGGAACGATTACGTGACGGTGAGCATTAAACCCGAATGGATCCAATGACCGACAACAATTCTTCCAGCAAATGGCTTAAATCCGTCGATTGGCTTGCCGGTGAGCTTGGCACATCGAACGTCGCCATCGTCGACGGCTCATTCTACTTGCCGGCGCAAAAACGCGACGCCAAGGCGGAATATCTCGCCGGTCATATTCCCGGCGCGGTGTTCTTCGACATCGACAAGGTCGCCGATCATTCCTCCGACCTGCCTCACATGCTGCCCGGGCCGAAAGACTTCGGGCAAGCAGTGGGCGCGCTCGGCATTTCCGATACCGACACTATCGTGGTCTATGACGGACTGGGTCTCTTCTCCGCGCCGCGCGTGTGGTGGAGCTTCCGCATCTTCGGCGTAAAGAACGTTTACATCCTCGACGGCGGCCTACCGGCCTGGAAAGCCGCCGGCCACAAGACCGAAGCCGGCGAGGTCAAGGCCAAGCCGCGCACCTTCAACGCCGAGATGGATACCTACGCGGTGGCGATGGCCGACGATGTACAGATGGCGCTCAACGACCGACGCGTGCAGGTGGTCGATGCCCGCCCTGCCGGTCGCTTCGCCGGCCGCGATCCCGAACCGCGGCCCGGTTTGCGCGGCGGCCATATGCCCGGTGCATTCAACGTGCCGTCGAGCGAACTCATCGAAAACGGCAAACTTGTTTCGCCCGAACGCATCGCGGCCGCGTTCAAGAAAGCCGGCGTCGATACCGACAAGACGATCATTACCAGTTGCGGCTCCGGCGTTTCCGCCGTGATCCTGTCGCTCGGCCTCGACGCCATCGGCAAGAAACTGGCACCGGTCTATGACGGCTCCTGGTCGGAATGGGGCGCGCGGCCCGATCTGCCGGTGGAGAAGGACTAGCCGTCACCTTGCGGGCGGCGGCCGGTCGCATATAGCGTGCCGCATATGATCTTCCGCCAACTCTTTGACAGCGTCTCCGGCACCTACTCCTATTTGCTGGCGAGCCGTGCCGGCGGTGAGGCGCTGATCATCGATCCGGTGCTAGAAAAGGTCGAGCGCTACCTGCAATTGATCCACGAGCTCGATCTCAAGCTGGTCAAGGCGGTCGACACGCATCTGCATGCCGACCACATCACCGGCCTCGGCGCGTTGCGCGACCGCACCCATTGCATCACCGTCATGGGCGAGAACACCAAGACCGACGTCGTCTCGATGCGTCTGGCCGAAGGCGATAGGCTCACCATCGAGGGCGTGAGCATGGATGTGCTCTATACGCCCGGCCACACCGACGATTCGTATTCGTTTCTGATGAACGACCGCGTCTTCACCGGCGACACGCTGCTGATCCGCGGCACCGGTCGAACCGATTTCCAGAACGGCGACGCGCGCATGCAATATGACTCGCTATTCGGAAAACTGTTGCGGCTGCCGGACGAGACCATGGTATTTCCGGCGCACGACTACAAAGGCGACACCGTTTCCACCATCGGCGAGGAGAAGCGTTACAACCCGCGTCTTCAGGTCAAATCCGCCGACGATTACGTCAAGCTGATGGCGAGCCTCAATCTGCCCAATCCGAAAATGATGGACGTGGCGGTGCCGTCCAACATGAAGGTCGGTTTGGCGCAGAAGGAAATCGCACGGCGCGGCTGGGCGCTCGAAGCGGCGCAGGCCATGGCGCTGACCGGGCGGCCCGATATTGCGTTTGTCGATTTGCGCGAAGCGGGCGAGCGCCTAAAGCACGGCTCCATTCCCGGCGCATTGCATGCCCCCTATGGCGACTTGCAAGCGAATATCGCGGCCGGCGGCATGTTGCGCGAACTCGCCCGCGTGTCCGACAAGCGCCTCGTGTTCTACTGCGCCTTCGGCGAGCGCTCAGCGATGGCGGTGCAGGCGGCGCAGGACGCCGGCCTGTTGTCGGCCGTGCATATCGAAGGCGGCATCGACGCGTGGAAGAAAGCGGGCGGCGCGCTCGATCGCTAATGCAAAATCTGGCTGAGGAACAGCTTCGTGCGTTCGTGCCGCGGATGCGCGAAGAATTCTTCCGGCTTGTTGGCCTCGATAATCTGCCCCGCGTCCATAAAGATCACGCGGTCGGCGACCTGGCGGGCGAAGCCCATTTCGTGTGTCACGCACAGCATGGTCATGCCGTCTTCCGCCAGACTGACCATGGTGTCGAGCACTTCCTTGACCATTTCGGGATCGAGCGCCGAGGTCGGCTCGTCGAACAACATGATTTTCGGATTCATGCAAAGCGCGCGCGCAATCGCCACGCGCTGCTGCTGGCCGCCCGATAGCTGGCCGGGATATTTATGGGCCTGCTCGGGAATTTTCACGCGTTTCAAATAATGCATGGCGACCTCTTCCGCCTGGCGCTTGGGCATCTTGCGCACCCAGATCGGCGCCAAGGAGCAATTTTCCAGAATCGTCAAATGCGGAAACAAGTTGAAATGCTGGAACACCATGCCGACTTCGCGGCGGATTTCATCGACCTTTTTGAGGTCCTCGGTCAGTTCGATACCGTCCACGACGATGCGGCCCTTCTGGTGCGCTTCGAGGCGATTGATACAGCGGATCATGGTCGATTTGCCGGAGCCGGACGGCCCGCAGATGACGATGCGCTCGCCGCCCATCACCTTGATATTGATATCGCGCAGAAC
Source organism: Pseudolabrys sp. (assembly GCA_035648715.1). Lineage (GTDB taxonomy): Bacteria > Pseudomonadota > Alphaproteobacteria > Rhizobiales > Xanthobacteraceae > Pseudolabrys. Next base: position 1,172 of record DASRLA010000046.1, on the reverse strand, counting down.
GTGGAATTCGCCGTACCATTTGTTCATGCCGATGATTTCCACCGCCACCTCGTTGGTGAGCGGGATCGGCTTGATGTTAAGCGCGGCTTCGGTCATCGCGGCACCTTTTGTTTGCGCATGAGCTTTCGCATCACCGCTTTTCCGCCTTGGCAAGACGGGCTTCGGTCGCGCGCGCGTAGCGCGACATGGCGTAGCAGAAGACAAGATAGAAAATGGCGGCGACCGCGTAGCCCGTGGTCGAGGTCACCGGCGTTGCCCATTTCGGATCGATACGCGCGACTTCAATCGTCTTGAGCAGATCGAAAATGCCGACGATAAACACCAGCGTGGTGTCCTTGAACAGGCCGATATAGGTATTGACGATGTTCGGGATGGTGATCTTGAGCGCCTGCGGCAAAATGATGAGCCGCATCATCTGCCAATAGCCGAGGCCGACCGCCATGGCGCCCTCGAATTGCCCCTTCGGGATCGCCTGCAATCCCGCGCGCACCACCTCCGCCATGTAGGCCGAGGCGAACAAAGCGATGCCGACCAGCGCGCGAACCAGCTTATCGGGCGAGTATTGCTCGGGCACGAACAGCGGCAGCATCACGCTCGCCATGAACAGAACCGTCACCAGCGGCACGCCGCGAACGAATTCGATGAAGATCACCGAAAACAGCCGCACCGCCGGCATGCGCGAGCGCCGGCCGAGCGCCAGCAGGATGCCGATCGGCAGCGAACAAACGATGCCGACCGAGGCGACGACGATGGTGACCAGGATGCCGCCCCATAGCGAGGTATCGACCGGCGGCAGGCCGGCCGCGCTCCAGCCGGTCAGCAGAATGAACGAGGAAATCGGCAGCACGACAAAGAAGTAAACCGAGCCGAGGTCGCGCCGCGGCGATTCAAGCCAGAGCATCCAGACCACGCCGATCGCCAGCATCGTGAAGAACACGTCGACCCGCCAACGCTGCGGGATCGGATACGAGCCGTAAACGAAATAGGACCAGCGCTCCCAGACGAACGGCCAGCAAGCGCCGATCTCGCGATGTTGCACGACCTCGCGGCAGGCGTCGCGGTCGCTGCCGGTCCAGACCGCGTCGATGAACAGGAATTTGACCAGTTCCGGGATGACCCAGGCCAGCAACAGCGCGATCAGAACGGTCAAGATGATATTGAACGGCGTGGAC
>DASRLA010000045.1:0-2898 GCA_035648715.1 Pseudolabrys sp. | reverse complement strand
GAATACGCCGCGCACCAGCCGCCCGACGGCTACACGGTTCTGGTCGGCGCTACCGGGCAGATGTCGATTGCGGCGGCGATTTATCCAAAACTCACCTATCAGCCGACCAAGAGTTTCATCGCGCTCAACATGATCGCTTCGTTTCCGCTGGTGCTGGTGGTGCCCGCCAATCATCCGGCCAGGAACGTCAAGGAACTGGTGGCTTGGGCCAAGGCGCATCCGGACAAATCGAATTACGGCACGTCCTCGCCGGCCTTCACCATCGCCAGCGAAACTCTGAAGCTCAAGACCGGCATGCCGGGCGTGGCGATCCCGTTCAAGGGCACCAATGAATCGACGCTGTGCGTGGTGAGTGAACAGTGCCTGTTCACCATTGCCGACGGGCCGCCGACGATTCCGCTGGTCAAGGGCGGCAAGTTGCGCGCGCTGGCGGTTACCGGGTCTGAGCGCTCACCGGAGTTGCCCGATGTTCCGAGCATGGCCGAAGCAGGTTATCCGGAGGTCGACACTCATCTTTGGAGCGGCTTTTTCGCGCCGGCCGGAACGCCCAAGCCGATCGTCGATCAACTCACCAAGGAACTTGGCAAGGCGATTGCCGATCCGGGCGTGCAGGCCAGCTTGAAGAAGATGGCGGTGACCCCGGGCGGGCCGACCGGCGAGGCCTTCAAGAAACGCATCGACGACGACATCAAGTCTTTCGGCGAGGTCGTGACGGCCGCCAAGCTGACATTCCCGCAGTAATTTTGGAGCCACCATGCGGCTCGCGGCGGTTTTGGCATTGATGGCCGCGATCATCATGCCAGCCGGCGGCGAGACGGTATCCAAGGCCGGATCGGCCGACGAGCTGTTTCATGCGTTCTGGCTGTTCGGAACATGGGCGCCCGATTGCAAGCTGGCGGCCTCGCCGGAAAATCCGCATGTCAGCATCACGGCACCGCGCGCGGGGCAGGTCCTGGAGGAGCACGATTTCGGCTCCGGTTTTGCGGTCAATCGCTACAGCATGCTGACGGCAGAATTGCTTTCGGATGATTTGTTGTCGGTGAGCACGATCTATCAGCCCGGCACGTCGCAAGAGAAACGCGAGCGGCTGATTTTCCGCCTGCGCGGCGGCACGCGGCGCACGATGTTCAACCAGCCGGAAGGCGGTGAAGTGCGCGTCAAAGACGGCGTCGTGCTTTCCAACCAAAGCAAAACGCCGTTGCTGCATAAGTGCGACTGACGTCAGACGTCGAGCAAATCTTCGCTGGCGAATTGCGCGTTTTCCTGGATGAAGTCGAAGCGCGCTTCGGCCTTGTTGCCCATCAGCCGCTCGACCGATTTGGCGGTCGGCTTGAGTTCCTTGTCGGCCAGCACCACCCGCAACAGCGTGCGCTTGGAAGGATCCATGGTGGTTTCCTTCAACTGCGCCGCCATCATTTCGCCCAGACCCTTGAAGCGTGACACTTCGACGTGGGCATTGGCGTTGAATTCCTTCTTCATCAACTGCTCTTTGTGCTTGTCGTCGCGCGCGTAAACGATCTTGCCGCCGTGCTGCAAGCGGTACAGCTGCGGCACCGCCAGATAAAGCCGGCCGGCTTCGATCAGCTTCAGCATCTGGCGATAGAAAAACGTGATCAGCAGCGAAGCTATATGCGCGCCGTCGACATCGGCGTCCGTCATGATGATGACCTTCTCGTAACGCAAGTCCTTTTCGTGGAAATGCGCGCCGGTGCCGCAGCCGAGCGCCTGGATCAGATCGGCAAGCTGCGCGTTCTGCGCCAGCTTGTCCTTGCCGGCGGAAGCGACGTTCAAGATTTTGCCGCGCAGCGGCAACACGGCTTGCGTGCGGCGGTCGCGCGCCTGCTTGGCCGATCCGCCGGCGCTGTCACCCTCGACGATGAAAATTTCCGAACCTTCCGAGGCCGACGACGAGCAGTCGGCGAGCTTGCCGGGCAGGCGCAATTTACGCACCGCGGACTTGCGCGCGATGTCTTTTTCCTGGCGGCGGCGCAGCCGTTCCTCGGCGCGCTCGATGACGAAATCCAGAAGCTTGGTGGCCTGCAGCGGATTGCCCGACAGCCAATGGTCGAACGGGTCTTTGATCGCCTGTTCGACTATCTTTTGCGCGCCGGCGGTGGCGAGGCGATCTTTGGTCTGGCCCTGAAATTCCGGTTCGCGGATGAACACCGAAAGCATGCAGCCGGCGCCGGTCATGACGTCGTCGCTGGTGACGTCCTTGGCGCGCTTTTCCTGGCCGGCGCGGGCGGCGTGATCTTTCAGGCCGCGCAGCAAAGCGGTGCGAAGCCCTGACTCGTGCGTGCCGCCGTCGGGCGTCGGGATGGTGTTACAGTAGGAGTTGAGGAAGCCGTCGGCATCGGCGGTCCAGGCCGTGGCCCATTGCACCGCGCCATGCGCGCCGACTTTGCCAACCGTACCGGTGAAAATATCCGGATGCACCAGCGTCGCCTCGGTGAGCGTCTCCGACAGATAATCCTTCAGACCATTGGCGAAATGAAAGGTCGCTTTCTCGGGCACATCGGTGGTGCCTTTGAGGAGTGCCTTGTCGCAATGCCAGCGGATTTCGACGCCGCCATAGAGATAGGCTTTCGAACGCGTCATCTTGAACACGCGCTCAGCTTCAAAAGCGGCTTTCGGTCCGAAAATGTCCGGGTCGGGCTTGAAACGGATTTTAGTGCCGCGCCGGTTGGGCACGCGGCCGGCTTTTTCCAGCTTGCCCTTCGGTTTGCCGCGCTCAAACGCCATTTTGTAGAGTTGCTGCTCGCGCGCGACCTCGACTTCCATGCGCTCCGACAGCGCATTGGCGACCGAGACGCCGACGCCGTGCAGGCCGCCACTGGTCTCGTAGACTTTTGAATCGAATTTGCCGCCGGCGTGCAGCGTGCACATGATTACTTCGAG
>DASRLA010000044.1:0-3351 GCA_035648715.1 Pseudolabrys sp. | reverse complement strand
TCGGATTCTGGACCTTGGCGGGCGTCGCCGCCACGCAATACATCGTTTCGCAAAAAGGGCGCGAATTCAGGCCGCACGAGATCACGTTAAACCGAGGCGAAACCATAACGATTGTTAACGATGACGCCGATCTGCGCCATCACGCCTACATCGATGCCGACAACTTCAAATTCGATTCCGGCGACCAGGAGCCGGGCAGCAAAACCCCCATCAATTTTACGGTCGCCGGCACATTCGATGTGCTTTGCGCTATCCATCCCAAGATGGAACTGATCGTTCACGTCAAATAGCGCGGCAGTCCTTTAGCTTCCACCTCAAGTCAGCGACGTGCCGTAAATCAGCGAGTGCGACACGTAATAAAGCGCCAAGAAGGCCGTGAGCGCGGACGCGTAGACGACCGGGTTGAGATAGGGGTAGCGAACCAGGTACTTCTTGCCTCCATTGTCGGCCAAGATCGACAGCAACACCACGATGATCAGCGAGTGCCCGATCAGGTCCACTTTGCCGAACTCGAGCACGGCGCTCACGAACATCGACGTCAAGATGACGGCGGCGATACGGCGCACTAGCGGCGTCCACATCAGCGCGAAAGCCAAGGCGAATTCGATGGCGCCGGCGGCGCGCATGAAGAATTCCGGGTCGAAGCCCATCGACATGGTGGGATGGCTCGAGAACAGGGGGAACGACCATTCCGGATAGGCCCATTTCTCGATCGAAGCCCACATCAAGGTGACGCCGGCGGCCCAGCGCACCAAATCGAGCGCGCGTATCCCGAAGAAGTCGCGCTGCAATCCGGTGAGCGCCAGAAAGACCGCGACGCCGAGGAAAATCGGATAGTCGGCGAGATGGAAGCTGCCGTACTCCCAATCAGCAATGGCAAACAGCGACACGATGCCGAGCGCCGACAGCGGCATGGTCCGGCGCGACAGCATACCGGCGGCGATGCCGAGTTGGATAGCAGCGACCCAATTTGAACTGGTTTTCAATTCCGGCGTCAGCAGAATGCCGCCGACGCCCCAGATGGCGATAAAGAAGAACGCTGTGCCGGCGCGGTACATCGTCTCCATGTTGTCGCGCATATAGGCGGTCACGCGGTCGATGGCGCGAATCATGGCAAGGCCGACATTGGTGCCTTCGACTAGGCAGCCGGCCATCAGCGCCAGCACCGAAAGCCCGACCAGGAACTCGAAGTCGGGACAGAGCACGTTTTCCAGGCCGCGCGGCTGGCCGGCGACGTTGTAGGCGCAGAACCACTTCACGTGCGCGCTCGCCGCACTGGCGAAAGCGACGTTAACTATGAGCGCGAGCGGAATAGAGCCCGCGCGAGGCAGCCAACTGGGCAGCCGGGTCATGTAAAACCCTCCAAAAAACCTATTAAGGCACCAGTTCCGCCGCTCCACGCAGCTCCCTGGTATCCTTAGTGTTTTACCACAATTTTTAGGGTTTAGGTGACCGTGTTTGGGTTAAATTAAGTTTTGGTTAACCCTTGAAATTGAAGTGCCCGCGCAAGCAGCACAAAGCAGCGTGCCGGTAAGCTTTTCCGTCTATCCAGAGGCTCGGTACGACGCAGAAAATCTCTCGGAGACTTTCATGATCGGCGCTTTGAGTTTGTTGAGTGTTATCGCCGGCGCCGCGGTCGCGTATTACGCCGACCGCTTTCCCGTGCATGTCGAGGCGCTCGAAACGAGTGCCGGTGCGCTGCTGATTGGCGGGCTGGCGCTGCTCGGCTCTGGGCTGCCGACGATCCTCTAGCTACAAAACGGGAAATTTGGATGCGGGCGCGTTTTTCGCGCGCTCTATTGCGCGTCTAGCGCGGCAGCGCCGAGACGGAGACGGCTTGTTGCGTGCCGTTGAGCGTATGCAGGAAGGCGATCAAATCATCTTTCTCCTGCTTGCTCAGATCGAGCGGATGAATCTCTTCGGCCCGGCTTGGACGCGTGATGCCGCCGCGATTGTAGAGATCGATCACCGCTTCGAGCGTCGGGATCGAGCCGTCATGCATATAGGGCGCGCGGCGCGCGACGTCGCGTAGCGTCGGTGTCTTGAATGCGTGGCGTAGTTTTTTGGAAGTTGGAAACAGCAAGCCGCGGCCGAGATCGTCGTTCTTGGCAGTGCCGATGTCGTGAAACGATGAGTCGGTGAAGGCCCAGCCGCTGTGGCAGGACGCGCAATTCGCCTTGCCGTTGAAGAGGTCGAATCCACGCTTGGCAGCACTATCAATCGCGGTTTCGTCGCCTTTGATCCAGCGGTCGAATGGCGCATCGCCCGAAACGATCGTGCGCTCATAGGTCGCCAGCGCCAGTTCGACATGGCGTTTGCTGATGGGGCCGGGGCCGAAAGTTTTGTCGAAAGCGTCGCGGTAACCGGAGATTGCCGACAGCCGCTCGATCAGAACTTTTTCCGGCAGGTTCATATTATTAGCGGCGGTGATCGGGCCGAAGGCGACCGCCTCGAGATCGCGGAAGTGCCCGTCCCAGCCGAGCTTGGGCACCCAGGCCACGTTGAGCAAAGTCGGCGAGCGCAGCGGCAGCGGAATTTGCCGCTCGCCGATCCCGCGCGTGTGGCCGTCGCCCCAGGAGAGCGCGGGGTTATGGCAGCTGGCGCAGGAGCGCACCTGCGATCCCGACAGAATGGGATCGAAGAACAACATACGGCCGAGCCGGGATTTGTCCTCGGTGTAAGGATTGCTGTGCGGGAAGGGAATTTCCGCCGGACGCAAGTAAGAGTCGCGCAAGGCCGCGCGGCCGTTGGCGGCGTTGTCGGAAATGGACGCGCCCGCTCCCAGCAATAAAATCGTGGCGCCGATGGCGCAGCTGGCCTTCCAATGCATCATGGCCTTGAGCCCTCGCGGGCTCACCTTCGACCATTGCCGTTTATGAGGAGTTAACGAATGATTCACACGTTATGCGTGTGGTTCACATGTACATTTAAGTGAGCATTTCGCGGTTCAATTCGCGCGGGCGAGCGCAGCCGCGATCAGATGTCGCAGTGCATAGACAGCGGTAACCCGTTCGGGCGCGATGCCGTAAGCGGCCAGCAGCGCCTGAAGGTTCGCCGGCACTGCCGTGGCAGGCTCGCCGCGCTGGCGCGACGCCAGCCGCGAACCGGCCCATTGCTCGAGCATGGCTTGTTCGATGCGCTCTGATTCAAGTTCGGCGGCTTTGACGCGCGTGCGCAATTCCGCCGCCGCTTTGCCGGCATCTGTATCGCGCGATCCAACAGGTTTCAGCGCGCGGCGCGCATCGCGCAGCGTGCTGACGATGCCTTTGTGCCAGGGCTCGACTTCCGCCCGCACCGAGACGATGTCGTCCGCCGTCAGGGCGACGCCGTGCCGCGCGCCGACGAACGCGC
>DASRLA010000043.1:0-2582 GCA_035648715.1 Pseudolabrys sp. | reverse complement strand
CATGCATGCCTTCGAGCAGCGCGCGGATGCTGCGCGTGCCCGCATAGGGCACCGGCCGGTGACCGTCGATGGTGAAGGCAAATTTTTCATGCTCGGTGCCGGCGCGGAACTGCGCCTTCGGCTTGCAGCCCGCAGCGAGCCAGGCGACGAGTTCGTCGCGTGTCTCGATCGGGGTCATGTCGATCTGATCACGAGCCATGCAGTTGTACTTTTTGTTTGCGCATGATCTTGCCCGAAAACCGTGCCCACTTTTCGGGGTCATGCGCGAAAAAAGGCCGCGACCTTAAACATGGGACGCGTGAAAGGGCAATGTGGGGAGGGTTGTGGTTTTAGCAAAAGGGCCGCGCACGAGATGGGACGCTGTTTGTTCTTTTGCGTTTAGCCCACATGCTCTATTGGTTTCGCTATGCCGCAGTTCTCCCCCATTCAGGATGACGCTCTCAATGCCGTCGCCCAATGGCTCAAAGCCAAGCCCGGCAGCAACGGCACGCCGCAGGTGTTCCGCCTGTTCGGCTATGCCGGCACCGGCAAGACCACGCTCGCCGTCCATCTCGCCGAGCAGGCCGACGGCGAGGTGAAGTTCGCCGCCTTTACCGGCAAGGCGGCCTCGGTGATGCGCGGCAAGGGCTGCGACGGCGCCTCGACGATTCACAGCATGATCTACCGGGCGCGCGAGAGCGGTGAGGAAATCCCGAGCTTCGATCTGTGGGACGACGCGCCCGCCTCCAAGGCCGAGCTCATCATCATCGATGAATGCTCGATGGTGGATGCCGAACTTGGCCGCGACCTTTTGTCGTTCGGCGTGCCCGTGCTGGTGCTGGGCGATCCGGCGCAATTGCCGCCGATCCAGGGCGGCGGTTTTTTCACCGAGGCCGAGCCGGACGTGATGCTCACTGAAGTGCACCGCCAGGCGCAGGGCAATCCGATCATCCGGCTGTCGATGGATATCCGCGCCGGCGACTATCTTGAGCCCGGCCGCTATGGCGAAAGCGAAGTGGTGCGCAAGGACGATCTCGATCCGCAGCGCGTGCTGGAGGCCGACCAGGTGCTGGTCGGGCGCAACGCGACGCGGCGCGCCTACAACATCAGAATGAGAGAACGCCGCGGCTTCGAGGACACCATGCCCTCGGCCGGCGACAAGCTGGTGTGCCTGCGCAACAACCGCAAGAAGGGCCTGTTCAACGGCGGTCTGTGGACCGTGAAGGAACGCGGCGCGCGGCGCACCGGTATCATGACGATGCGACTCTTGCCCGACGACGACACCGGCATGCGCGGGGTAAAAGTGTCGGTACGGCCGGAATGTTTTTCCGGCGGCATCGATAAGCTCGATTGGGCGCGGCGCAAACCCTACGACGAGTTCGACTACGGCTATGTGCTTACCGTGCACAAGGCGCAGGGCTCGCAGTGGGACGACGTGGTGCTGTTCGATGAAAGCTTCGCGTTTCCCGAAAGCCGCGAGCGCTGGCTTTATACCGGCGTCACGCGAGCGGCGAAAAAGCTGACAGTGGTGATGTAGGGGAATTTGTCATCACCCGCGAAAGCGGGTGATCCAGCACTTAGGTGGCTACGCGACTTGGTAATAGAGATCGATCCAGTTCGGATTCTTTTCTTCGATCAAACGAATCTTCCACGCTCGATTCCAACTTTTCAGTCTTTTTTCGCGGCGGATGGCATTTTCTACATCGTCGAATTGCTCAAAATGAACAAGCCGATTAACTCCGTGCTTCTTTGTGAAGCCTTCGGCTAGTCCTTCTCGGTGTTGCTAGACACGACGCAGCAGATCATTCGTTACGCCGATATACAACGTACCGCTAAGTCGGCTGGCAAGAATATAGACCCAGAAATGCGATTCAGCGGCCATATAGTGCTGGATCGTCCGCCTTCGCGGACGATGACGTCAAGACCTAACCTAAGCCGCCGCTTTCTTTTTGTCGGGGGCGAAGCGACCGTAGAAGGTTTCGTTTTTGCCGGCCATGTCGACAAGCAGTTGGGGTGGCGCGAAGCGCGGGCCGTGTTTCTTTTCCAGAGCGCGGCAGAGCTCGACGAATTTCTTGGTGCCCATCATGTCGATATAGGACAACACGCCGCCGGAATAAGGCGCAAAGCCCCAGCCGAGGATTGAGCCGACATCGGCTTCGCGCACGTCGGTAACCACATGCTCCTCGAAGGTGCGCGCGGCCTCGACCGCTTGCGTTACCAGGAAGCGCTGCTTGAGTTCACCAACGTCGAGCGCGTCGATCTCATTATTGGTGAGCTTCTTCGGCAGCAAATCAGCAAGGCCCGGCCACAGCCGCTTCGGCTTGCCGGGCGCATAATCGTAGAAGCCCTTGCCGTTCTTGCGCCCCAAGCGGCCGTTCTTTTCGACTAGGTCCTCCATCAGCTTCTTCTGCGCCAGGTTGACCGCACCCTTGCCGAGATCGGCCTCGGCGGCGCGCACAATCTTGAGGCCGAGGTCGAGCGCTGTCTCGTCGTTAAGCGAAAGCGGCCCGACCGGCATGCCGGCCATGCGCGCGGTATTCTCGACCATCGCCGGCGGAATGCCTTCCAGCAGCATCAGATGGCCCTCCTGGATGTAATTGAGC
>DASRLA010000042.1:0-48159 GCA_035648715.1 Pseudolabrys sp. | reverse complement strand
CGGTGGCGCGGCAGGCGGGTGCGGCTGTGCGACCGGCGGAGGTGGCGGCGCCGCCGGCGGGTGCGGTGGCGCGGCCGGCGGATGCGGTTGTGCGACCGGCGGATGCGGCGGCGGAGGAGGCGCAACCGGTTTGGCGGCCGGTGGCGGCGCCTTTTTCTTTTCTTCTTCGGTCTTCTTGGCGTCCGGTGCAGCAGGCGGCGGCGCTTGCGCCAGGATGATCGCGCCTGCTGAATCGCGATGGAGAAGGGTGTTTTGCGCGTTCGCGGTTTCGCTTTGAACGATCGCGGCGGCGGTGAGCGCGCTACAGGCAAGCAATATCGTTTTGAGGGTAACCATCGGTCAATATCTCCAGGAAAGCGAACGAAATCCAGACGCCATCGCCACACATCGATTGCGATAGGCACGTGTCGCGCCGGGCTCTGACCGAACGCAGCCGACAACGTAGCATCTCGTTTGCGGTTCCGCCGCTGAACCGCGGCTGAACGCCCCGGTTATCGGCCTTAAACACAGGAATGAGCGCGCGTCCGGTTGAAGCAGCGCCCCCAAATTGGCGGGGGCCCGACGATTTCCCGCCGAGCCCCCTTACAATGTATCAGCCGGCCTATAAGCCGGGTTTTGTACGGCCTGCCTCCGTAGGCAGACGCGACGGCCATTCCTCTGGTACGCCGGTTGCCCGGCGCATCAAGCAACCTACCCGAACGACTGGCCCGGACGGACCTAGGGCATTTGCGCCGCTAACGTCATTCCTATTCGGTTTTGCTCCCGGTGGGGTTTGCCGTGCCGCTGCCGTTGCCGGCAGCGCGGTGGGCTCTTACCCCACCGTTTCACCCTTACCTCTTGGCTAATACGCAACGCGGCCGAGGCGGTCTCATTTCTGTGGCACTGTCCCTGAGGCCTCCCCGCGAAGGGCCGCCCCGCCGGACGTTATCCGGCACCGTTCGTCCATGGAGCCCGGACTTTCCTCCCCGGCACCCTTTCGAGCATAGCCGGGACGGCCGTCCGGCCGACTGACGGGATAGGTGTGGGGGCAGCGGAACGGCAGGTCAAGCGGCTGTCGAAATACGGTTTTTAAAAAAAGCCCGGACCGATCGGGGGGGACCAGTCCGGGCATGCCTTGGAGGCAAGTGGGGCGCGTCCGGGAGGAAGTGGACGCGCCGGGTAAAATGGAACCCGGCTCAAATGGAACCTGAAATGCGGCCCGAATTAGGCTCGCTGCGGACATAAATTAGGCTTTCACCACATTGCGTCCGCAATCGGTTGCCGCGCGGTTGCCGGAAACTCCCGCGCCGGGAGATGAACTACACCAGTGGCGACGGCCGCGTTTCGATCAGGGCCCGCAACGTCAACAGCGTCGAGGCATCGGCGATGCCATCGACGCGCGCCGGGCGGAAATGGCGCTGAAACGCGGTGACGACTTCGATGGTGGCCTTGTCGTAAACTCCGCTGTCGGCAATGCCATAGCCGTAGTCGCGCAAGTGGCGCTGCATGCGCGTCACCGCCTCGCCGCTGTCGCCCGCGTTGAGCGAGAGGCCTTCCAGATCGAGCTGAGCGGGGCGCACCCAATGGCCGATGCCGGATTCACTCAGCAACTCCCAGGGAAATTTCTCGCCCGGATCCTGCTTGCGCGCCGGCGCCACGTCGGAATGGCCGAGGACGCGGTCGGCGCTGATCGGTCCGCGCCGCGTCACGATCGATTTGCATAGCGAAATCACCGCCGCGGTCTGGCGCAGCGGAAAATCGCGATAGCCGAATTCATGACCGGGATTGACGATCTCGATGCCGATCGAGCGGGAGTTGATATCGGTCTCCCCCGCCCAGGACGATACGCCGGCGTGCCAGGCGCGCATCGCCTCCGGCACGCACTGCACGATGCGGCCGTCCTCGAACACGACGTAATGCGCGGAAACCTTGCTTTCGCCGGTGGTCAGCCGTTGCAGCGCGGCCTCGCCCGAGACCATGCCGGTGTAATGCAGCAGGATCATATCGGGTGGGCGGCCGTCCTTACGCTCGTCCCGATTGGGCGAGGGCGAAACGTCAGAAACGATGAAGGAATCCGGCTGAAAAACCGCCATGGCCGGGACTGAGACCGATAAACGAGGCCCAATTGGGATGAACACGCATCATTCGGCTTTGCCGCGCCCAAAATCAACCCGGCCGCCGGGACATAGTCGTTAACGGGCGGACCTGGACCCCCGTTCTGAAACAATTCCTTAAGTTTAAGAGTGGCTTAATGGCTTCCGCCGCGCGTCGCTGCCGGGCCTGGCGGCGGACGCAATGGTTTCATGTTGATCCGTATTCATGCTGACCCACGATGTCCCACTCAGGATTGCGAGCTGGCCCGCAGGCGGGATGAGCATGAACGACAGCCCCCACATACCCGTCCTCGGCGCCAAGGCACTGGAATACCTCGCCGTGCGCGATGGCGGCGTTTACCTGGATGCCACCTTCGGCGCCGGCGGTTATAGCCGCGCGATGCTTGCCGCCGCCGATTGCCGCGTCATCGGCATCGACCGCGACCAATCCGCGATTGCCGGCGGCGCCGATCTGGTCGAGGCCGCAAAAGGCCGCCTGACGCTGGTCGAAGATCAATTCTCCAATCTCGATGAGGTCGCGCGCAATTGCGGGGTCGACCGCCTCGATGGCGTGGTGCTCGACCTCGGCGTCTCGTCGATGCAACTCGATCGCGCCGAGCGTGGCTTTTCGTTCCGGCACGACGGTCCGCTCGACATGCGCATGGGCGGCGAAGGGCCAAGCGCCGCCGACGTGGTGGCGCAGGCCGACGAACGCGATCTCGCCAATATTATTTTCCAGCTTGGCGAGGAGCGCCATTCGCGCGCCGTCGCCCGCGCCATCGTCAAGGCGCGCGCCGAGGCGCCGATCGTGACCACCGAAGCGCTCGCGCGCATCGTCGGTTCGGTGGTGCGCGCCAAGCCGCATGAAATCCACCCGGCGACGCGCACGTTTCAGGGCTTGCGTATTTTCGTCAACGACGAACTCGGTGAATTGGTGGCAGCCCTTGCCGCCAGCGAGCGTATGCTCAAGCCCGGCGGCCGGCTGGTGGCGGTGTCGTTTCACTCGCTGGAAGACCGCATCGTCAAATCGTTCCTGCTTGCGCGCGGCGAGGCGCGCGCCGGTTCGCGCCACCGGCCGCAGGTCGAACAGGCGGCCGCTAGCTTCGCAGCGCTCACCAAGCGCCCGGTCGTCGCAGACGATGACGAGATTGCGCGCAACCCGCGCGCCCGCTCGGCCAAGCTGCGCGTCGCCCAACGCACCGACGCCGCGGCACAGGACACCGACCTCACCGACCTGCTGCCGCGTCTGCCGTCGCTTGCCGACATACTGAAGAGGCGTTAGCCCATGCGCCTCCTCAACATCTTCGTCATCGCGGCGCTGATCCTGGCGGCGTCTTTTGTCTACAAGATCAAATTCGATTCGACCTTGCAGGCCGAGCGCGTCGCCAAGCTGCGCAATGAACTGCGCCGCGAGCGCGACACCACCGCGCGCTTGCGCGCCGAATGGGCGCGGCTCGATACGCCCGGCCGCATTCAGGGCCTGGCCGAACGCCATTTGAAACTGACGCCGATCCAATCCACCCAGTTCGACAGCCTCGACAATCTGCCGGAGCGCCTGCCGCAGGTGGCGCGGCCGCTGCCGCCCGATCCGATCGCCGAAATGATCAACCCATCCTCGCCCGATACGACCGGCAGCATTCAAACGCCGAAGGTTGCGCGATGAACGTCATGTCCAGACCCGACGCGCTGCTATCCACGCCTTTGCCCGACGGCAAGGCGCGCGAAACCCGCTGGCAGCGCGCGCTGCGCTCGTTGCTTTACGGCAAGGATGTCGACCGCAACGTCAAGGCCAGGGCGCGGCTGGGCTTAGCCATCGTCGCATTCGCCGGCATTTATGGCGTGATAGCGTTGCGGCTGGTGATGTTCGCGGTGGTGAGCGACAGTCATGGCGAACGCCACACGGTCACGCAGGACGCCGTCGCCACTTCGCGTCCCGATATTCTCGACCGCAACGGCATGATCGTCGCCACCGACGTGAAGACGCCGTCGCTCTTTGCCGAGCCGCGCAAGCTCATAGACGTTGACGAGGCGGTCGAGCTTTTGACAGCGGTGATGCCGGATCTCGACGCCACCGAAGTGCGCGAGCGTCTGTCGTCCAAGCGCGGCTTCGTCTGGCTCAAGCGCGAAATCACGCCGCAACAGCAGCAGGAGATTCACCGCCTCGGTATTCCCGGCGTCGGCTTTTTGAACGAAAACAAGCGGGTCTATCCGAACGGGCCGGTGGTCAGCCACGAAATCGGCCAGGTCAATGTCGACAACCAGGGCATCGCCGGCATCGAGAAATGGCTGGACGGGCAGGGGCTCGCCGCGCTCCATATGGCGGGGCTGGCGACCGACCGCTTGCAGCGGCCGGTCGATCTCGCGCTCGATTTGCGCGCGCAATTCGCCTTGCGCGACGAACTGGCCAAAGCGCGCGAAAAATTCAGCGCCAAGGCCGCGTCCGGCCTCCTGCTCGACGTTAACAGCGGCGAGATCGTCGCCATGGCGTCGGAGCCGGATTTCGATCCGAACGTTTCAGGCAATCCAAAGGATCCGACGAGGCTTAATCAACTCACCACCGGCGTCTATGAAATGGGCTCGACCTTCAAGGCGTTGACGCTGGCGATGGGCCTCGATTCCGGGCGCATGTCGCTCGACACCAAGTTCGACGCGCGCGAGCCGCTGCATTTCGGTAAATTTACCATCCACGACTATCACGCGCAGAAGCGCATGCTGTCGATTCCGGAAATCTTCACCTACTCGTCCAACATCGGTACCGCCAAGCTCGCGCTTTCGCTCGGCGTCGATTATCACAAAGCCTATCTTAAAAAGATGGGCCAGCTCGATCGCCTGCGCACCGAATTGCCGGAAAGCGCCGAGCCGATCGTGCCGAAAAACTGGAGCGAGATCAGCACCGCGACCATCGCTTTCGGCCACGGCCTGTCGGTCGCGCCATTGCAGGCGGTGATGGGAGTGGCGGCGACTGTCAATGGTGGCCTGCTCATTCCGCCGACCTTCCTCAAGCGCACGCCGGAAGAGGCGCGCAAACTTGCCAAGCAAGTGCTTAAGCCCGAGACTAGCGTCAAGATGCGTTATCTGATGCGGCTCAACGCCGAGATCGGCACCGGCACGTCGGCCAATGTGAAGGGGTATTATGTCGGCGGCAAAACCGGCACGGCCGAAAAGGTGATCAACGGTCATTACTCCAAGACCAAACTATTGACCGATTTCATGGCGATCCTGCCGGCCGACAAGCCGCGTTATCTGTTGCTGCTGATGCTCGACGAGCCGCAGGCGACCAAGGAAACGCATGGCTATGCCACCGCCGGCTGGAATGTCGGTCCGGTCGCCGCCAAAGTGATCGAGCGGATCGCACCTTTGCTCGACATTCCACCGCGTTTCGATCTGCCCAAGGCCGACCAGATGCTGCTAGTGGCCAATAAGGTGACGCGGTGAAATTGTGCGAACTCCTGCCGGAAACCGACATCGATGCGCGCTTTGCCGCCATCGAAGTTACCGGCGTTGCTGCCGATAGCCGCAAGGTCGAGCGCGGATTTCTGTTCGTTGCCATTGCCGGCGTCAAAGCCGACGGCGCGCAATTCGCCGTCAAGGCGGCGCAAGCCGGTGCTGTGGCGATTGCCGGCGAAAATCGCCCGGACGGTTTGCCGAACAATGTGCCGTTTATTCGGGTGAGCAACGCGCGGCGCGCACTGGCGCTCGCGGCGGCGAAGTTTTATCCGCATCAACCGGCGACCATTGTGGCGGTCACCGGCACCAGCGGCAAAACTTCCGTGGCGGCTTTCACGCGCGAAATCTGGATCATGCTTGGCCTGCAAGCCGCCAGTGTCGGCACTGTCGGCGTGGTGTCGCCGAAGGGTGAAGTCTATGGCTCGCTTACCACGCCCGATCCGGTCGAGTTGCATCGCACGCTCGATACCTTGGCGGGCGAGGGCGTCACGCATCTCGCGCTGGAAGCTTCCTCGCACGGGCTCGATCAGCATCGCCTCGACGGGGTGCGCATTGCCGCCGGCGCTTTCACTAACCTGTCGCGCGATCATCTCGATTATCATCCGAGCATCGAGGCTTATCTCGAAGCCAAGCTGCGGCTGTTTCGCGATCTCATTGCGCCGGGCGGCACGGCGGTCATCAACGTCGATGATTGTTATTCCGGGCAGGTGGTGGACGCCGCCAAAAAAAGCGGCCTCAAGATCATGACGGTCGGCGAGGGCGGCGAGGACATTGCTCTGGTCGGCGGCGCCATTGACGGCTTCGCGCAAGTTGTCGAGCTCGCGCACGCGGGGCATACATATAAAGTGAAGCTGCCGCTGGTCGGCGGCTTTCAGGTGCAGAATGCGGCAGTGGCGGCCGGACTGGCGATTGCCACCGGCGCGGAGCCGGCGCGCGTTTTCAACGCGCTGGAAAACTTGACCGGCGCCAAAGGCCGGCTTGAGCTTGCCGGCGCCCGCGACGGTGCGCCGATATTCATCGATTACGCGCACAAGCCGGACGCGCTGGCGAAAGCTTTGGCTGCGCTGCGGCCTTATGCCAGCGGTAAACTGATTGTCGTATTCGGCGCCGGCGGCGACCGCGACACCGGCAAGCGGCCGATCATGGGCCGCATCGCGCACGAGAATGCCGACCACGTCATCGTCACCGACGACAATCCGCGCAGCGAAAATCCGGCCGCCATCCGCGCCGCCATTCTTGCCGCCGCTCCCGGCGCGACCGAAATCGGCGACCGCGCCCAAGCCATCCGCGCCGGCATCGCCGAATTGAAAAAAGGCGACGTGCTGCTGATCGCTGGCAAAGGCCACGAAACCGGCCAGTTGATCGCCGGCAAGACCTTGCCGTTTTCCGATCACGAGGCGGTCGCCGCGGCGTTGAAGGAAATCGCCGCATGAGCGCGCTCTGGACCATCGAGGACATGGCCGCTGCCATGCGCGCCGACAAATCGGGCGCGTTGCCCGCCGACATCGCCGGCATTTCCATCGACACGCGCACGCTCGCACGCGGCGAAGCCTTCTTCGCGATTCAGGGCGACAAACGCGATGGCCATGAATTCGTCGAGGGCGCGCTCAAGGCCGGCGCCGGTGTCGCGGTGGTGGCGCGCGCCAAGCGCTCCATGTTCGCCACCGATGCGCCGCTGCTCCTCGTCGATGACGTGCTGGAAGGCTTGCGCGATCTGGCGCGCGCCTCGCGCGCGCGCAGCCGCGCGAAAATCGTCGCCGTCACCGGCTCGGTCGGCAAGACCGGCAGTAAGGAAGCGCTGCGGCTTGCGCTCTCAGCCGACGCCGAGACCTTCGCTTCCGCCGCTTCCTACAATAATCACTGGGGCGTGCCGCTCTCGCTCGCGCGCTGCCCGGCCAGCGCGCATTATGCCGTGTTCGAAATCGGAATGAACCACGCCGGCGAAATCACGCCGCTGGTAAAGCTGGTGCGTCCGCACCTCGCCATCATCACCACGGTCGAGCCGGTGCATCTGGAATATTTCGGTTCGATCGAAAAAATCGCCGACGCCAAGGCCGAAATATTTTCCGGCATCGAACCGGGCGGCGTGGCCATTCTCAACCGTGACAACAATCAATATGAGCGCCTCGCTGGCGCCGCCAGGGCCGCGAAAGTTTCGCGCATCGTCACCTTCGGTGAAAATCCCGCCGCCGATGCCCGTCTCATGCGCCATTCGCTACAGGCCGAGCAGTCCTGCGTGCAGGCTTCGATCCTGGGCCAGGAGGTAACCTATAAACTCGGTGCGCCCGGCAAACATATCATCCTCAATTCGCTCGCCGTGCTCGCCGCCGTTTCGCTCGTTGGCGCCGATCTGGCGCTCGCCGCGCTTGCACTCAACCAGTTGCAGGCGCCGACCGGGCGCGGTGCGCGTATGACGCTGCGCGTTCCCGGCGGCAGCGCGCTTTTGATCGACGAAAGCTACAACGCCAACCCGGCCTCGATGGCGGCTGCGATCGCGCTGCTCGGCCAATCGGCGGTCGGCCCGCAGGGCCGCCGTATTGCCGTTTTGGGCGACATGCTGGAACTGGGCAGCGAGGGTGTTCCGCTGCACCGTGCGCTCGCCCAATCCCTCGAAATGGCCAAGGTCGATCTAGTATTTTGCTCTGGACCGCTGATGCATTCGCTCTGGCAGGCTCTTCCCTCCGGACGCCGGGGCGGCTATGCCGAGACGGCGTCGGCGCTGGAGCCGGCCGTGCTCGACGCCATCCGCGCCGGCGACGCGGTGATGGTGAAGGGCTCGCTGGGCTCGAAAATGGGCCCCATCGTCAAGGCGTTGGAACGGCAGTTTCCGGGCAGGCCGGCGCTCGAAGCGCAAAACGCATGATCCCGAATGCGGGAACCGGTTTTCGGATAAGATCATGCGCAGATATGCTGATATATAGACGGCAAGGTTTGAACCGATGCTCTATTGGCTGACCGAGCTTTCCGACAAAGTCTCGTTGTTTAACGTGTTCCGTTACATCACCTTCCGCACCGGCGGGGCGATCGTCACCGCCCTTGTGTTTGTGTTTCTGTTCGGCAGCCCGATCATCGACCTGTTGCGCTTGAAGCAAGGCGGCGGCCAGCCGATCCGCGCCGACGGCCCGGCGTCGCATCTCGTAACCAAAAAAGGCACGCCGACCATGGGCGGCCTTATGATCCTATCCGGTCTTTTGGTGTCGACGTTATTATGGGCAAATCCGGCCAATCCTTATGTCTGGATCGTGCTCGGGGTGACGCTTTCGTTCGGGCTGATCGGCTTTTATGACGATTATCTGAAGGTGACCAAGCAAACCAATGCCGGCTTTGCCGGCCGCACCCGGCTCGCCGCCGAAACCTTCGTGGCGGTGATCGCTTGTCTTGCGCTGGCGCATCTCGGCAAGCCGCCGATCGCGACCTCGCTGGTGTTTCCTTTCGTCAAGGAACTGGTGGTCAACCTCGGCTGGGCCTTTGCCATCTTCGGTGCCTTCGTCATCGTCGGCGCAGGCAACGCGGTCAACCTGACCGACGGTCTCGATGGCCTCGCCATCGTGCCGGTAATGATCGCGGCGGCGAGCTTCGGCTTCATATCCTATATCGTCGGCAACGCGCTGTTCTCCGAATATCTCCAACTGCGTTACGTCGCAGGCACCGGCGAACTCGCCGTACTGTGCGGCGCCGTGATCGGCGCCTCGCTCGGTTTCTTATGGTTCAACGCACCGCCCGCTTCGATCTTCATGGGCGACACCGGCTCGCTCGCGCTTGGCGGCATGCTCGGCGCCATCGCGGTCGCCATCAAGCATGAGATCGTGCTCGCGATCGTCGGCGGCCTGTTCGTTTTGGAAGCCGTGTCGGTAATCGTGCAAGTCGTGTCGTTCAAGCTGACCGGCAAGCGCGTGTTCAAGATGGCGCCGATCCATCATCACTACGAACAATTGGGCTGGACCGAACCGCAGATCGTCATCCGCTTCTGGATCGTGGCGGTGGTGCTGGCGCTGGCGGGGCTGGCCTCGCTGAAGTTGAGATAGCTTTTTGATTCCCATCACCACCTTCGCCGACAAAACGGTCGCGGTCTTCGGCCTCGGCGGCTCCGGCCTGCTGGCGGCGCACGCGCTTGTTGCCGGCGGCGCGGATGTCATCGCTTTCGACGATGCAACCGCCAAACTTGAGCAGGCCAATGCCGCCGGCATCAAGACGCACAACCTGAATGAAATCGACTGGCGCGATGTTTCGGCATTGGTGCTGGCGCCGGGCGTTCCGCTCACCCATCCGGAACCGCATTGGACGGTGCGGCTGGCGCGCCAACACGATGTCGAAATCATCGGCGATATCGAATTGTTCTGCCGCGAGCGCGCGGCCATGCACGAAAGCCAAGGCCTCAACTGCCCGCTGGTCGCCATCACCGGCACCAACGGCAAATCGACCACCACCGCGCTCACCACGCATCTCATCAATGCCGCCGGCGGCGACGCGCAGATGGGCGGCAATATCGGCGTGCCGGTGCTGGCGCTCGAGCCTTTCGCGCCCGGCCGCTCTTATGTGCTGGAAGTCTCGTCCTATCAGATCGACCTGGCGCCCTCGCTGCGGGCTACCGTCGGCATTCTGCTTAACGTGTCGGAGGATCATCTCGACCGCCACGGCAGCATGGAGAATTACGCCGCGCTCAAGACCTTGCTGGTGGCGCAGGTGGAAAAGGGCGGCACCGCGGTGATCGGTGTCGACGACCGATACACCCGCTCGGCTGCCGACCGTCTCGAACGCGCCGGCCGTAACGTTGTGCGGGTGTCGGTGACCACGCCATTGCGCGAAGGCTATTACGCCGAAGGCAATCGCATCGTGCGTTCGAAAGAAGGCAAAGCCTATCCGGCCGTGCAACTCGCCGGCATCGGCAGTTTGCGCGGCGCGCATAATGCGCAGAACGCCGCCTGCGCGGTAGCGGCTTGCGTCGCACTCGGCATGGAGCTGCCGGATATCCAGAAGGGTCTGGTGAGCTTCCCCGGCCTTGCGCATCGCATGCAGCCGATCGGACGCAAGCAAACCGCCAGCGGCAATATTCTTTACGTCAACGATTCGAAAGCGACCAATGCCGACAGCGCGGCTAAAGCGCTGGCGAGCTATCGGGATATTTTCTGGATCGCCGGCGGTAAGCCGAAGACCGGCGGTATTGAGAGCTTGGCCGAATATTGGCCGCGCATCTCCAAGGCCTATCTCATCGGCGAAGCGGCCAAGGAATTCGCCGCCACGCTCAAAGGCAAGGTGCCTTATGAGATCGTCGGCGTCCTGTTGGCGGCGGTCGATGCCGCCACCCGCGACGCCGACGCCTCCGGACTCAAGGAACCGGTGGTTCTCCTGTCGCCGGCCTGCGCCTCGTTCGATCAGTATCCGAACTTCGAAATTCGCGGCAAAGCCTTCACCGATCTGGTGCTGGCCGTGCCCGGAATGAGCGCCGTTAATCCTTCCTAAACCATGCCGCGTCAGCTTGGCCTTAAGGGACAGGGACATGATTTCGCGCGCAAAACGCACGCCGCTCGGCGAATGGTGGTGGACCATTGACCGGCTGACGCTGGCCGCCATCGGCGCGCTGATGCTCGCCGGCGTGGTGCTGTCGCTCGCCGCCTCGCCGCCGGTCGCCGGCCGGCTCGGGCTTGAGCCGTTTTATTTCGTCAACCGCCACATCTTCTTTCTGTTTCCGACCGTCGCCATCCTGCTCGGCGTCTCGTTCCTGACGCCGCGCCAGATCCGCCGCCTGTCGCTGATCGTGTTCGTCGTCAGCCTCATCATGGTGGCGGCGACGCCGATGTTCGGCCAGGAGATCAAGGGCGCCAAGCGCTGGCTGGTAATCTTCGGCATCAATGTCCAGCCGTCGGAATTCCTCAAACCGGCCTTCGTCATTCTGGTGGCCTGGCTGTTCGGTGAATCGGCCAAGCGCCCGGAAATGCCGGCGAACGCCATGTCGCTCGTGCTGTTGCTGACCGTGGTCGCGCTGCTGGTGGTGCAGCCCGATTTCGGCCAGACCATGCTGATCGTGCTGGTGTGGAGCGCGCTGTTCTTCATGGCCGGCATGCGCGTCATCTGGATGTTCGGCATCGCCGGCGTCGCCGGTTTCGGCCTCATGGTCGCCTATTACACCGTGCCGCATGTCGCGACCCGCATTCAGCGCTTTATGAATCCGGCTTCCGGCGACAGTTTCAATATCGACGTCGCCACCGAAAGTTTCATGCGCGGCGGCTGGTTCGGGCGCGGGCCGGGCGAGGGCACGGTCAAGCGCATGCTGCCGGAGAGTCATACTGACTTTGTCTTCTCGGTCGCGGCCGAGGAATTCGGCGTCGCGCTGTGTCTGGCGCTGGTCGCACTATTTTCCTTTATTGTCATTCGCGCGCTCATCCGCGCCATGCGCAATGGCGATCCTTTCACGCGCTTTGCCGCCGCCGGGCTCACCATGCTGTTTGCGACGCAGTCGGCGATCAATATGGCGGTCAACCTGCATCTGATCCCGGCCAAGGGCATGACGTTGCCGTTCATTTCATATGGCGGCTCCTCGATGCTCTCGCTCGCTTACGCCATGGGCATGTTATTGGCGTTGACTCGCGAGCAGCCGCGCGGCGCCGTGCTGACCGCGCCGGTCGCGCTGCCGGTCGGAAGCGGGGTTTGATGACGACGACGGTATTAATTATCGTCATGGCCGGGCTTGTCCCGGCCATCCACGTCTTGCTTAAATAAGAGAAGAAAGGCGTGGATGCCCGGCACAAGGCCGAGCATGACAGAAAATAGACCATGCCCCAAACCAATAAACTCGTGCTGTTGGCCGCCGGCGGCACCGGCGGCCATCTGTTTCCGGCCGAGGCGCTTGCCGTCGTGCTGCAAAAGCGCGGGCTCGTCGTCGATCTCGCCACCGATACCCGCGCCGCGCATTTCGAATTTCCCGCCCGCGCCGTCCACCTTATTCCGAGCGCGACCGTGCGCGGGCGCAATCCGGCGGCGCTCGCGCGCACCGCCGTCATGCTGGCGTTTGGCGCCGGCAAAGCATTTTCGTTGATCGGCCGCATTCGCCCCGCCGTCGTGGTCGGCTTCGGCGGTTATCCGACCGTGCCGCCGCTGATGGCGGCGAGCTGGCGCGGCGTTCCCACCGTGTTGCATGAGCAGAACGGCGTCATGGGCCGCGCCAATCGATTTCTGGCGTCGCGCGTGACGGCCATCGCCACCGGCTTTCGCACACTCGCCAAAGTCGACGCCCGCATGCAATCGAAAATGACATTCACCGGTAATCCGGTGCGGCCGCTGGTGGTGGAAGCGTCGCGCATTCCTTATGCGGCGCCGGAGTCGGGCGGCTCGCTGCGCCTGTTGGTCTTCGGCGGCAGCCAGGGCGCGCGCGTGATGTCGGACATCGTGCCGGCAGCGGTCGAGCGCATGGATGTTGCGACACGCGCGCGGCTTCATATCGTGCAGCAGGCGCGCGCCGAGGATCTCGACACGGTGCGCGGAACTTACGCGCGGCTCGGCGTCACCGCCGAATGCGCGCCGTTCTTTTCCGATCTGCCGGTGCGCATGGCGTCGGCGCACCTCATCATCGCGCGCTCCGGCGCTTCGACGGTCGCCGAAGTCTCCGCCATCGGCCGGCCGGCGATCCTGGTGCCGTTGCCGAATGCGCTGGATCAGGACCAGTTCGCCAATGCCGGCGTCCTGCAAGACGCCGGCGGCGCCATCCGCATCGTGCAGCGCGATTTCATGCCGGAACGGCTGGCCAGCGAAATCGCGGCGCTGGCCGCCGATCCGCATCGGCTCGCCGGCATGGCGCAGTCGGCCAAAGTCGCCGGCAGTATCGACGCGGCCGAAAAGCTGGCAAATCTCGTCGTCGCGTACATGCTATAAGATACGTCACCAAGATACGTCACCAAGACACCTCAACATGCGGAACTTTGCCGCGGTTGTGGCGTTGAACTCTTTCTCCCGCAAAGGGAATGGATTTCGGGGTAATGGAGACATCGAGCCGTCTGACGGCTTCCCAAAGCGAAGACGGGCGTTATCGCCTCCTCGTCGAGGCGGTCACCGATTACGCGATCTATATGCTCGACCCCACCGGGATCATCACCAGTTGGAATCCCGGCGCGCAGCGGTTCAAGGGCTATACCGCCGACGAAATCATCGGCCAGCATCTTTCGCGCTTCTATACCGACGCCGATCGCGCCGTCGATCTGCCCGCGCGCGCGCTGAAACTGGCGCGCGATGCCGGAAAGTTCGAGGCCGAGGGCTGGCGCGTGCGCAAGGACGGCACGCAATTCTGGGCCTATGTGATCATCGATCCGATCCGTGCACCGGACGGCGATATTGTCGGCTACGCCAAGATCACGCGCGACCTGACGGAACGCAGGGCGGCCGAAGAAGCATTGCGGAAAAGCCAGGAGCAATTCCGGCTGCTGGTGCAGGGCGTCACCGACTACGCCATCTATCTGCTCGACAAGGAAGGCTACGTCAGCAACTGGAATCTCGGCGCTCAGCGCATCAAGGGCTATATGCCGGACGAAATTATCGGCCAGCATTTTTCCCGCTTTTATACCGAGGAAGACCGCGCCGCCGGCATGCCGGCCAATACGTTGGGAACCGCCGAACGCGAAGGGCGTTTCGAAAACGAAGGTTGGCGCGTCCGCAAGGACGGCAGCCGCTTCTGGGCGCATGTCGTGCTCGATGCCATTCGCGACGACGCCGGCGACTTGATCGGCTATGCCAAGATCACCCGCGACATCACCGAGCACCGCGAAACGCAACAAAAACTCGAGCGCACGCGCGAGGCGCTGCTGCAATCGCAAAAGATGGAGGCCATCGGCCAGCTCACCGGCGGCGTCGCCCACGACTTCAACAATTTGCTGATGGCCGTGCTCGGCAGCCTTGAATTGATGCGCAAGCGCCTGCCGGACGATCCGAAATTGCATTCGCTTCTGGAAAATGCCGTGAAAGGCGCGGAGCGCGGCGCGACGCTGACCAAACGCATGTTGGCCTTTGCGCGCCGGCAGGAGTTGAAACAGGAGGCCGTCGACATTCCCGACCTCGTGCGCGGCATGACGGAGCTTCTGGAACGCACGCTCGGTTCGTCGGTCACCCTGGAGATGCGCTTTCCGCTTTCGCTCAGCACCGTGCTGGCTGATTCAAACCAACTCGAAATGGCACTGCTGAATTTGGCGGTCAACGCGCGCGACGCCATGACGGAGGGCGGTGAAATCGTTATTTCCGCGCGCGATGAGATCGTGAATGCCGACGGCCGCCTGGCGCCCGGCCGCTATGTCCGCCTTGCCGTCGACGACAGCGGCAATGGCATGGACGCCGCGACGCTGGCCCGCGCCACTGAACCGTTCTTCACCACGAAGTCGCCAGGCAAAGGCACCGGCCTCGGCCTGTCGATGGTGCATGGCCTCGCCGAGCAGTTCCGGGGCCGCTTCAATCTGCGCAGCAAGCTCGGTGTCGGTACGACGGCGGAGCTTTGGTTGCCGGTTGCCGGGGCGAAGCCCAAGGCGCAGGCCGAACTCCTGGTCGAGACGGAGCCGCCGGTCTTCTGGCCGCTTGTCATTCTCGCGGTCGATGACGACCCGCTCGTGCTGACAAACACCGTCGCCATGTTGGAGGATCTCGGCCATACCTGTTACCCCGCAACCTCGGGCGCCGAGGCGCTGGCAATCCTTGAGAACGACGATTCCGTCAGTCTGGTGGTTACCGATCAAGTCATGCCGCAGATGACCGGGTTGCGCCTGGCCGAGATCCTGCGTGAGCGCTGGCAGGGGCTTCCGGTGTTGCTCACCACCGGCTACGCCGAGATCGAACCGGACGCGACGCCGGATATCCCGAAACTGTCGAAGCCCTTCATCCAGGCCGAACTGGCGGCGCAGGTCGCCAACATGGCCGTGGGCGCCCGCAATCGCGGGAAAATTATCCGCTTTCGCGGCAAAGCCTCGGAATAAGCCGCTATCGACGCGGCATTGCCGGCCGTTATGCATATTGCATCGGCCGATCTTCCATTTTTGTCCGCCATGCCATACACGGAACGCCGTGATTTCTGGATTGTCCGTTTCCCGCCTACGCGCGGACTTGCGGATGATCAGCGAGGACTAAAGCTCCATGAAACTGCCGCGCGATATAGGCCCCGTGCATTTCGTCGGCATCGGCGGCATCGGCATGAGCGGCATCGCCGAGGTGCTGGTCAATCTCGGCTATACCGTCATTGGCTCCGATGTTTCCGACTCGGCCAACGTCAAGCGCCTGCGCGATCTTGGCATCAAGATCGCCATCGGTCACAAGGCCGAGAATCTCGATGGCGCCGACGTCGTCGTGGTGTCGTCCGCCATCAAGCCGGATAATCCGGAGTTGATCGCCGCGCGCGCGCAGCGCCTGCCGGTGGTGCGGCGCGCCGAAATGCTTGCAGAACTGATGCGGCTGAAAAGTTGCGTGGCGATTGCCGGCACCCATGGCAAGACCACTACCACTTCGATGGTGGCGACGCTGCTCGACGCCGGCGGTTTCGATCCGACCGTCATCAATGGCGGCATCATCAATGCCTATGGCACCAATGCACGGCTTGGAGCCGGCGACTGGATGGTGGTGGAGGCCGATGAATCCGACGGCACGTTTCTGAAGCTGCCGGCCGACATCGCCATCGTGACCAATGTCGACGCCGAGCATCTCGATCATTTCAAGACCTTCGCCGCCGTGCAGGAAGCCTTCATTCAATTCGTCGAGAACGTGCCGTTCTACGGTTTCGCCGTCATGTGCACCGATCATCCGATCGTGCAGCGGCTGGTCGGGCGCATCGCCGACCGCCGCATCGTCACTTACGGCGAAAATCCGCAGGCGGACGTGCGCCTGACGGAGATCACCAACGCCGGCGGCACGCAGCGCTTCACCGTTTTATTCCGCGACCGCGACGGCAAGGAAATTCATGCCATCCGCGATCTCGAATTGCCGATGCCGGGCCGCCACAACGCGCTCAATGCCACCTCGGCGGTGGCGGTCGCGCATGCGCTCGGCATTGCCGACGGCAAGATCAAGGCGGCGCTCGCCAAGTTCGGCGGCGTCAAGCGCCGCTTCACCAAGGTCGGGGAATGGAACGGCGCCACCATCATCGACGACTACGGCCATCATCCGGTCGAGATCGCGGCGGTGCTCAAGGCCGCGCGTGAATCGACTAAAAATCAGGTGATCGCGGTGGTGCAGCCACATCGCTATACGCGGCTGAAAACTTTGTTCGAGCCGTTCTCCACCTGCTTCAACGACGCCGACGCGGTGATCGTGGCCAATGTCTATGCCGCCGGCGAAGCGCCGATCGAAGGCGCTGACCGCGATCATCTGGTGCAGGCCCTGCGCGCGCGCGGCCATCGCCAGGTCGTGCCGCTCGACGGGCCGGAAAAACTGGCGGGCATCATCAAGGGTCTCGCCAAGCCCGGCGATTTTGTCGTCTGCCTAGGGGCCGGCTCGATCACGCAATGGGCTTATGCGCTGCCGGGCGAATTGAAGGCGCTCGACGGCGGTAACTAGTCGGACCGTCTCCACCGTCATGGCCGGGCTTGTCCCGGCCATCCACGTCCTAAATGAGCGTTTCAAACAGGTCGTTCCACTTTGAATTTGAAGCCAGTATCAGCCGCACCTTCCAGGTGCGCGACCAGTGTTTCATATTGTGCTCACGTTGAATTGCGGTTCGGATGTCGTCGTAAACTTCGAAATAAACGAGCCGCTTTAAACCGTAACGCTTGGTGAATCCTTGTATAGTACCCGCACGATGTTGAGCAACGCGGCGAACCAGATCGCTGGTCACGCCAACGTACAAAATTCCGCTGGGCTTATTCGTAAGAATGTAGATGTACCCGCCCATAGACCTATGATCGCCCCCGTGGATGGCCGGGACAAGCCCGGCCATGACGTGGAGTTCGCATGACCTTTTCCGACATCGTCCCCGAATTGAAGCCCCGCATGCCCGATTTGCGCGGGCGCTTGCTGGCGAACCAGACGCTCGACCCCTTCACCTGGTTTCGTGTCGGCGGACCGGCGCAGGCGCTATTCATGCCGGAGGACGAAAGCGACCTAGCGTATTTTCTCAAACTTCTGCCGGCCGATATTCCGCTCACCGTGATCGGCGCGGCCTCCAATATGATTGTGCGCGATGGCGGCGTGCGGGGCGCGGTGGTGCGGCTCGGGCGCGGCTTTAATGATGTCGCGATCAAGGACGATCATCGTGTGCTCGCCGGCTCTGCCATTCTCGACGTGCTGGTGGCGCGCGCCGCGCAAAAGGCCGGCATCGGTGGACTTGCATTTCTCTCCGGCATTCCCGGCACCATCGGCGGCGCGCTGCGCATGAATGGCGGCGCCTATGGCGGCGAGACCAGGGACGTCCTGATCGAAGCCACCGGCATCGATCGCCACGGCAACATGCGCACATATAGTAATGCGGAGATGGGTTTTTCCTACCGCCATTGCGGCGTGCCCGACGACGTCATATTCACCAGCGCGCTATTGCAAGGCCGCGCCGATGATCCGGAAAAAATCGCCGCCGAGATGGCCGACATCAAAGCCAAGCGCGAAGCGAGCCAGCCGCGCAACCGCACCAGCGGCTCGACCTTCAAGAATCCGCCCGGCCACAATGCCTGGAAGCTGATCGACGACGCCGGCTGCCGTGGGCTCAAAATCGGCGGCGCGCAAGTCTCAGAGCTGCACTGCAATTTTCTCATCAATCTCGGCGAGGCGACCGCCGCCGATATCGAAACATTGGGCGAGACCGTACGCGAGCGCGTCAAAGCGCATTGCGGTATCGAACTGGAGTGGGAAATTAAGAGAATTGGTGTAGGCAGCGCATGATTCCGAAAAGTGGGCGCCGGTTTTCGGACAAGATCATGCGCAAAGAGAAATAGCCATGAAACACGTCGCGGTACTGATGGGCGGTTGGTCGGCGGAACGCGAGGTCTCCTTGCGTTCGGGCAAGGCCTGCGCCGATGCGGCCGAGCGCGCCGGCTTCCGCGTCACCCGCGTCGATGTCACGCGCGACATCGCCGCCGTGCTCACCAAGCTCAAGCCCGACGCCGCGCTCAATGTGCTGCACGGCCGACCGGGCGAGGACGGCACCTTGCAGGGCCTCCTTGAAATCATCGGCGTTCCCTACAGCCATTCCGGCGTGATGGCGTCGTCGGTAGCGATGCAGAAGGATATCGCCAAGACTGTGCTCAAGGCCGCTGGCGTGCCGGTGCCGGGCGGCACGGTCGTTCACCGCGCCGAGGCCGCCAGCAAACATCTGCTGCCGCCGCCTTATGTCATCAAGCCGGTGGCGGAAGGCTCCAGCGTCGGCGTCTTCATCGTGCGCGAGGATCATGCGCACCCGCCGCAGGAACTGACCCGCGCCGACTGGAGCTTCGGCGATGTGGTGCTGGTCGAGCGTTACATTCCCGGCAAGGAATTGACCTGCGCGGTCGTTGCCGAAAAGCCGACCGGCGTGATCGAGATCGTCGCCAACACGAAGTTCTACGACTACGAAGCCAAGTACGCCCCCGGCGGCTCCACGCATCTGCTGCCGGCGCCGGTGTCGCCGGAAATTTACGAAGAATGCCGCCGTCTCGCGCTGCTGGCGCATCGCGCGCTCGGTTGCCGCGGCGTCACCCGCGCCGACTTCCGTTACGACGACAGTCTCGCAGGCACGGCGGGGCTCGCCTGTCTCGAGGTCAACACCCAGCCCGGCATGACCGAAACCTCGCTGGTGCCCGAACTTGCCGCGCACGCCGGCATGAGCTTCGAGGATCTGGTGCGCTGGATGATCGAGGACGCGTCCTTGGGGCGGTAGTTCCGAAGGGAAACGCGTAGCCCGGATGGAGCGAAGCAAAATCCGGGTTTACCGGCGCAAAAGACCCCGGATTGCGCTGCGCTCCATCCGGGCTACGAGCTTCGGGGAGGGATAAAAAATCACAGCGCTCTGATCCTCGGCCCGTTCCAGCTTCGCCCGGTCAATTCCGTCACCGCCCAGACCAGCGCATCCAGGCGATCCGGCGAGCCGCCCGACGATAATCCGTTCAGCCCGAAATCGCACATCTGGTCTTCGAGTTCCGGCATCGGCGCACCCGCGTGCTTGACCTTGCCTTGCGCGTACAGCGCCGCCACCGGTTCGGCGCGCAGATATTTGCCGCGCGTCGCGTGCACCGTCTTCAACGGCACCGTGGAATCGACGTTGCGCAACACCGCGCCCACCATGTCGCCGCCCTGGTTCACTTCGGCGACCAGCGCGTCGGCGTTGAGCCGCCGGAACAGCGCAATGGCGCGCGTCGCCCAGCCGGCCGGTTGCAGCCCGGACGCGGTGGCGTCCTCCAGCACATAGATGCAGCCATCTTCGGCGCGCCCCGCCGCGACAATGCCGCAGGCATCCGCGCCTTGCCGTGACGACGCCGGCGGATCGATGCCGACAACGATCCGCGCGAGCGGCGGCGCAACATCGGCGCGCGCCGCCTCGATCGTGGCGCGCGACCACAAGGCGTCGGGCCGGTCCTCGATGATTTCGCCGTCGATTTCCTGGCGGCTGAGCCGCGTGCCGGCGTAGCGCGCCAGCACTTCGTCGAGAAATGCCGGCGACAGATGCGCGGCATTGGCGATGGTGCCGGCGCGCGTCACCGCGCTGCGCGGGTCGGTGACCAGCCGCTTCAACAAGGCAAGCGGACGCGGCGTCGTGGTGATGAGTTGGCGCGGACGTTGGCCGAGCCGCAAGCCGAATTGCAGCATGTCGAAGGCCGCATCGGCATAGCGCCACTTGGCAAGTTCGTCACACCATGCGGCGTCGAATTGCGGCCCGCGCAGGCTGTCCGGATCGTCGGCCGAGAAGGCCTGCGCTACCGCGCCGTTGCGCCATTCCAGCCGCAAGCGCGACGAGGTCCACCGCGGCCGTTCGCTGCGCGGCGAGGTGCGCAGCAGCCCGGCCGGACCCTCGATCATCACTTCGCGCACGTCGTGCTCGCTTTCGCCGACAAGCGCGATATGGCCGAAGCGGCGCTCGGCATAAGGCGCGCGCCCATGGACGAGTGCGCGCACCCATTCGGCCCCTAATCTTGTCTTGCCGGCGCCGCGCCCGCCGAGCGCCAGCCACGTCGTCCACGGCCCGCCATTGTTGGCTGCGAGCGGCGCTTCCTGGTGGCAATGGGCGAGGACGGCGAAGTCCTTATCCAGCCGCATCCACCGGCGCAGGTCCGGAATCGCCGTCAGCATCCGCAGCGTCAGACCGGCTCGCGACGAACGCGTCAATGCGGCGCGCAAGATCGCGACGGAATTCGTCGATGTCTCGTGGCATATCGTCATCGTCGTCATCTTCGATCGGTCCTGTGTCGGTTCGGCCAGAGCCGCGCATTCCCTTCAGCGTGCGTATCGCCTGGATGAGCGTCGCCAGCGCCTGTGCTTCCGCGAGCAACTGCATCGCCGGCGGCACGCCGCGCTGGCGCTGGCTGCGCTTGGCCCAGCCATGTGTCTCCGCGAGCGTGCTTAACGTGGTGATGCCGATGCCGAGTTCGCGCGCGAGCTCGCGCATGGGTTGGTCGGTGTTCTCGTAGCCGTGCCGCGCGGTCGCAATAAAGGCCTCGGTGTATCGCACCATGGCAATGCTCCGTTGATTGTCGTCTTTGGCGATGTGGGATGGCGGCGGGCGTCACCGGCTCAACGCCGGGCGCAATTGCGCGACATGCCGGAAACATAGGAAAGCAGCGTCACGCTGTCAAGGATTAAAATCATACGGCAAGACTCGAAAATATGCTAAGGTAGCCAACTTGACGACGAAAGGCTGCGTTATGTCGAAACCGACGATTTTCACGATTTCCGCCGTTTGGGACGAGGACGCCTCGGTTTGGAGTGGGCATTGCGATGACATTCCAGCCGCCGCCGACGCGCCAACTTTGGATGAACTCCTCGCGAAGATCTCGGCTATGGCGCTCGACGTGTTGCCGGACAATCATCCTGACGCCGATCCCGCTTCGCTTTACTTGCAGATCACGGCGCTGCGGGAAGCCGAACCTGCCCTGTCATAATGGCGCCCCAGTTCGACCGCGCCTTGCGTGACCTGCTGCGTGCAGCCGGCTGCACGCTGGTGCGTCAAGGGAAGGGCAGTCACGAAATCTGGCACAGCCCTATAACGCAACGAAATTTTCCAGTGCCGTTCGGAATCCCTAGCCGTCACACCGCCAATGCAATCCTCCGTCAGGCCGGATTGCCGAAGGCCTTTTGAACTCATAAATGGATGAAGCAAAGCGTAGCCCGGATGGGGCCAACGGGTCGGCGCAAAGCGCCGCCCGATGACAGGCTCCGCGAAATCCGGGAAACGACAATCGCTGCCCCGCATTGCGCTTCGCTTCATGCGGGCTACCAGCGATTGATGCCGTCACACCCCGTTATAAACATCCGCCAAACTCAACGCCAACTCCGGCGGCTCCAGCGCGATAACCCCGTCCCGTACAATGTGCGTGAGGATCGTACCATCGCTGCCGCGCGTGTGATTAAGAATGAGTCCCGTAGCCCGGATGGAGCGCAGCGAAATCCGGGAAACTTGATCCGGACAACGGAATCACGACCGTCGAAAGCCTTCAGCGCGCGGCTAAAATCGTTGGACGTGAGTTGAGGATGCAGCCCGTAGGGCGGATTAGCGCAGCGTAATCCGCCATCTTTCGTCATGCTCCGCATGCCTTCCGCCATCCGTCGTCTGCTTACGTGAATGACTCCGAAAGCACGCGGACGCGGCCTTGCCGGTTGCCGACAGGGCGCTTGAGCGTGATCTCGACGTCGGAGCCGAGAAGCAGAATTGCCTGAAAAAGACGGTCCATCGAGAAGCCTTCGAAATGACCGCGCAGCAGGCGGGACAGATCGGGCTGGGAAATTCCGGTCAGTTTCGCGGCCTGGGTTTGGGAGATTTTTTTACTTTCAATCAACATGCCGATTTTGATCGCCACGTCGGCTTTCAGCGCATGCTCTTCGGCATTCGGTGTTCCGATGTCGGCAAAGATATTTCCGTGGGTGAGCTTGGTTTTGCTGCGGGGCATGATTGTGGTCCTTATGAGCGCGCGTACTAATCTGACTTCTTGCCGTCGGCTATCGCTTGGTATTTCTTCTCTGCATCTTTGAGACGGCTTTTGATCAGGTCTAGGTCCGACTTGGGCGTCTTGGCTCCTCGCTTCGATTTCTTTTGAAAGACGTGCAGCACATAAATCCTTCCGGCGAACTTCACCGTGTACACGGCACGGTATGTGTCTCCATCGAAATCCTCGACGACTTCAAGAACGCTCGCGCCGCCAAAGCCCTTCAATGGTTTTGCGTCGGGATGTTTCGATCCGCGTTGCGCGGCGCGGATTGCGAATCCAAAAACATTTTGACCGGCTGAGGCATCGACGAAATATCGGCCTTCGACGAGCCGACAAATTCGCAGGGCTTCATCGCGGGTAAGACAACCACGGCGCATGATCCGTTATGGTAAATGTACCATAGGTCGGTATTGCTCGGATGTCAATGTGAAGGAGCGGAGGGGCGGGCACGTCTGGCTTCCCCGTTCCGCCGCGGAGCCGTGCCCCAAACACCACTTCGGGCATAAGTTACCGAAGTCTGCCCCCAGCCGTTAAAACTTTACACTTCGTTTACCAAATAGCCCGAAGACTAGGCTTTGGCGGCGTTTTTACGCGCATCGCAATAAGAAGCCGTGTGCGCAGCGGCGTTCGTCGAAAGCCTTTGGACGATCCTTGCTCCGTCCGGAGGTGACATCACACCTGGGCTGCGCGACCCGCGCCGGCCCAAGCTTGCCGCCCGTTAAGGGCCAACGTTTGAAGAAACGGTTGCGATGGATCGCCGCGCCAGCCTCGCTCAAACGCTCAACGATCGGCCCGCCACCGCCGAAGCGCTTCCGCGGGGCCGCACGCCGTCGCGTTGGCAGCGCCAGGCGCGGCGCTGGTTTTCCGCCCTGATCGAATACGAAATTCCGCGCGGCGCCGGCTCCTCGGCGGCGGCGCTCCTGCTGCTCGCCAGCGTTTGCTACGGCGTCGTTAAAGGCGGCCACGGCCCAGCCATCGTCGCCAATTTCGGCGACCTGTGCGATGCCGCCGCCAATACCGCCGGCTTTGGCATCAACGAAGTCGCGCTTTCGGGCGAGCATCAACTCGCGCGCGACGAAATCCTCAAAACCGCCGGCATCACGGAGCGCTCGTCGCTTCTGTTCCTCGATGCCGCACAGGCGCGCGCGCGGCTCTTGACCAATCCCTGGGTTGCCGATGCGACCGTGCTTAAACTTTATCCCGGCCGTCTGCGCATCGAGATCAAGGAGCGCAAGGCCTTCGCGCTCTGGCAGAAGGAAGCGCGCGTTTCGCTGATTGCCAATGATGGCACCGTGCTCGAACCCAACGTGCCGGGCGCCTTCGCGATGCTACCGCTGGTGGTCGGCGAGGGCGCTGCGCAGGAATCGCCCGGACTTCTCGCGTTGCTCGCGCGCTATCCGACGGTCGCGTCGCAGGTCGAAGCTTCCGTACTGGTCGCGCAGCGACGCTGGAACCTGCATCTGCGCAACGGCATCGAAGTCCTGTTGCCGGAAAGCGAACCCGAACAGGCGCTGCGCACGCTCGCCGATCTCGACCGCGACAAGAAACTTTTGACGCGCGACATCGTCACCGTCGATCTGCGCCTGGCCGACCGCGTCACCGTGCGCCAGTCGGACGTCAGCGCGGCGGCACGCGCCGAGGCGCTCAAGGCCGCCGACAAGAATAAGAAAAAAGGCAAAGGAGGCGAAGCATGACCGTGCTGCGCTTCGGCCTGACGCCCAAGATGAAGCCGGTCTCGCCGCGCCGCGCCGCCGTCGTCGCCGCGCTTGATGTCGGCACCAGCAAGATCGTCTGCATGATCGCGCGACTCGAACCGCAGGCGCCGCAGGATGTGCTGCGCCGTCGCAGCCACGGCGTGCGCATACTTGGCTTTGCCCATACGGCGGCGAGCGGCATGAAAGCCGGCTCGGTGGTCGATCTGGTGGAAGCGGAAGAAGTCGTGCGCCAGGCCATCGATACCGCCGAAAGCATGGCCGGCGTCCAGCTTGAATCGGTGGTGGTGTCGCTGTCCGGCGGCCGCCTCGGCAGCGAGCGCTTCGTCGCCGATATTGAATTGAACGGCGGCACCGTCGGCGACGGCGACATCGCCCGCGTGCTGGCCGCCGCCAGCCGCCATTCGGTGCGCAATGGGCGCGCCGTGCTTCATTCGTTGCCGATCGGCTATGCGCTCGACGCCGCCAAGGGTATCCGCGAACCGCGCGGCATGCTCGGACACAAGTTCGGCGTCGATATGCATATGGTGACCGCCGAAGTGGCGACGGTGCGCAATCTGATGCTGACGGTCGAGCGCAGCCATCTTGAGGTCGAGGCCATGGTCGCGTCGCCTTACGTGGCGGGGCTCGCCTGCCTCGCCGACGACGAGGCCGATCTCGGCTCGGCCTGTATCGATCTCGGCTCCGGCACCACCTCGCTCGCCGTGTTCTCGGGCGGTCGCTTCATGCATGCCGACGGCTTCGCGCTCGGCGGCCACCACATCACCATGGATATCGCGCGCGGCCTCAACACCCGAATCTCCGCCGCGGAGCGAATCAAGGCGATTTATGGCAGTGTTTTGACTGGCGGTTCGGACGAACGCGACATGATCACGGTGGCATCGGTGGGAGACGACGAGCGCGAGCCGCCGAAGTTCATCTCACGCGCGCAACTGGTGCGCATCATCAAGCCGCGCGTCGAGGAAATTCTGGAACTTGTGCGCGACTGTCTGGCGGCTTCGCCCTTCGCGGCCGAGCCGCGCGCTCGGGTGGTTTTGACCGGCGGCGGCAGCCAATTGCCGGGCCTGGCCGATCTGGCGGCGCGCATCCTGCGCCGTCCGGTGCGGATCGGACGGCCGCTCGGCGTGGCGGGTTTACCGGAAGCGGCCAAGGGGCCGGCTTTCGCGGTGGCGGCGGGCCTCCTGGTCTATCCGCAAGCGGCGCATTTGGAACACTTCGAACCGCGACGAACGCGGCAATTGATGACGGGAACGGGCGGTTACATGCAACGCGTCGGACGATGGCTACGCGAGAGTTTCTGAAATTTGGCGGCGAACGCGCCGGTGCAATCGAGAGGCAAACATGACGATCAATCTGAAGGTTCCCGACATTCGCGAGATGAAGCCGCGCATCACCGTGTTCGGCGTCGGCGGCGCCGGCGGCAACGCGGTCAACAACATGATCACCGCCGGCCTCCAGGGCGTCGACTTCGTCGTCGCCAATACCGACGCGCAGGCGCTGACGCTGTCGAAGGCCGAACGCATCGTGCAGATGGGTACGCAGGTGACCGAGGGTCTCGGCGCCGGCTCCCAGCCCGAAGTCGGTCGCGCCGCAGCCGAAGAAGTGATCGACGAATTGCGCGATCACTTGACTGGCGCGCATATGGTCTTCGTCACCGCCGGCATGGGCGGCGGCACCGGCACCGGCGCCGCGCCTGTCATCGCCAAGGTGGCGCGCGAACTCGGCATCCTCACGGTCGGCGTCGTCACCAAGCCGTTCCACTTCGAAGGCCAGCGCCGCATGCGCTTTGCCGAAGCCGGCATCACCGAGCTTCAGAAAGTCGTCGACACGCTGCTGATCATCCCGAACCAGAATCTGTTCCGGGTCGCCAACGAGAAGACCACCTTCGCCGACGCCTTCGCGATGGCCGATCAGGTGCTTTACTCGGGCGTCGCCTGCATC
Source organism: Pseudolabrys sp. (assembly GCA_035648715.1). Lineage (GTDB taxonomy): Bacteria > Pseudomonadota > Alphaproteobacteria > Rhizobiales > Xanthobacteraceae > Pseudolabrys. The sequence goes on along the minus strand of DASRLA010000042.1, from coordinate 21,927 downwards.
ACCGACCTGATGGTCAAGGAAGGCCTCATCAACCTCGACTTCGCCGACGTACGCGCCGTCATGCGCGAAATGGGCAAGGCGATGATGGGCACCGGCGAAGCCTCCGGCGAAAAGCGCGCTTTGACCGCCGCCGAAGCCGCGATCGCCAATCCGTTGATCGACGACGCCTCGATGAAGGGCGCGCGCGGTCTGTTGATTTCGATCACCGGCGGCAAGGACCTCACCCTCTATGAAGTCGACGAGGCCGCCACCCGCATTCGCGAGGAAGTCGATCAAGACGCCAACATCATCGTCGGCGCCACCTTCGACGAATCGCTGGAAGGCATCATCCGCGTCTCCGTCGTGGCGACCGGCATCGACCATACTGGCGTCATTCAGCAGACACCGGCGGCACCTGCGGAAAACGCACTCAAGGAACTCGCCAGCAAGATGCGCAACGACTCGCGCCGCATTGCCGACCGGGTCGAGCGCGCAAACCCGGCGAAGCCCTTGGCAGCGCCGGCCGTCGCCAGCGCGGCGATGCAGCATGCCGCGCATGCGGCGGTCGCCGCCGCCATTCTTCCCGGTCACGCGATCGAGGAAGTCTCATTGCGGCCGATGCCGGCCAAGCCATCGCTGTTCGACCCGATGCCGGCCGAAGCACTGCAATTCGAAGCGCCGATGCCAGCCACCTTCATTCCGCCGATGCCGGAACCGGCGATCCGCCAGCAGCGCATGCCGCGAATCGACGAACTGCCGGTGCCGGCGCAGAACGAGATCCGCGCCCAGCGCGGCGAAGTTGCCGACAACCATCCGGAAAAGCAGCGCCTGTCGCTGATGCAGCGGCTGGCCTCCGTCGGTCTCGGCAGGCGGGAGGAGGCGGAAGCGCCGCCGCCGCCACGCGCTGCCCGGCCGATGCCGCCGGTCGACCGGCCGGCGCAGCGGCCGACCGCCCGTAACCCGGAAGGCCGCTACCCGGAGCCCTGGCCAGCCGAATCACGGCCGGCCGATCCGGTCTCCGAATACGCTCGCCGCCCAGCGCCGCAGGGTCTTGACCCCCATGGACGTACCGCGCCTGTGCATAATTCCACCGAGGAAGATCAACTCGACATCCCGGCCTTCCTGCGCCGTCAGGCGAATTAACGGCCGCCTGAAGCATTTGGCAGTCCCGCCCCTCCGATAAGAGGCGGGGCCGCTAAAACACTCGGATTTTTGGTTATTTTCTTAAGCCTTTGATTGTATAAATTAATTTCCTGCTAAGCCGGTTTGACCATGGAACTCGCGCCATCTGCCGCTGGCTCGGCGGGAAATTTTATGTTTTACCGACTGTGACAGCCACCGCGAAATTGCGGCAGAAAAGAGTAACAGTCGGTAAGAATCCGTGTCTTGGTGAAAGCCGGGCTGGTGGCCTAAGTTTTGGGAGCGCAAGGGACTTTTCGGATCGAATAGCGCCTTGTCGGCCGGCTGGGGCCGGTAAGACTTAAAGGCGCAAATATGTCTAGTGCGGGGCGGGGATAAGAACGCGGCTTGTTGCGGTCTTGTCCCGGAAACGGGGTCGATGAAAGGCGTTCAGCAAACGACACTGAGGGATGAAGTCGCCGTTTCCGGCGTCGGCGTCCATTCCGGTCGTCCTGTCACATTGACCTTGATCCCGGCCGACGACGACGCCGGTATCGTCTTTCAACGCGTCAGCGCCGACGGCAGCCTGGAGCGCGAAATCCGCGCCGACGTGCGCGCCGTTACCGCTACCGAATTTGCCACGGTTCTGGGCGACGCCTCAGGTCCCCTGTGCTCGACCGCCGAACATATTCTGGCGGCGCTGCGCGGCCTCAACGTCGATAACGTCATCGTCGAGATCGACGGACCGGAAGTGCCTATCATGGATGGCAGCGCGGCGCCCTTCGTCGAGGCGCTCGACCAGGCCGGCCTCACCACGCGCGCTCTGCCGCGCCGCTATATCGAAGTGCTCAAGCCGATCCGCGTCATTAAGGACCGCTCCCTCGGCGAATTGCGTCCTTACGCGCACGGCTTCCGGGTCGAAGCCGAAATCGAATTCGATCATCCGCTTATTGGCAAGCAGGCGATGTCACTCGACATCGAACCGAAAGGCTTCCGCCGCGAAATCGCCCGCGCTCGCACCTTCGGCTTCATGAAGGACGTCGCCAAATTGTGGGGCGCCGGTTTCGCGCTCGGCGCTTCGTTCGAAAATACGCTGGTGATCAGCGAAGACCGCGTGCTCAATCCGGAAGGCCTGCGCTTTGCCGATGAGTTCGTGCGCCACAAAATCCTCGACGCCATCGGCGATCTGGCGCTTGCCGGTCTGCCGCTGATCGCGGCCTACAAGACCGTGCGTGGCGGCCACAAGCTCAACCACGCGGTACTGTCGGCGCTGATGGCCGATACCTCCGCTTGGCGGGTGGTTGAGGCGCCGGCCGAGCCGGCCCGGCGCCAACGCGGCCATGCCGACATTCCCGGTCTGGTGGTCCCGGCCTATGGTCCGGACGTGTCCTGAAGCCACCGGCTTCGTTAAAAACGCCAGTCCAGCCAAATATTAGCATTAGATATCCGCCTTAATCCGGGCCGAATGTCGGACTAATCGCTTGCTAATCGTTTGGCGGAAGCGGGTTTTTTCGTTTACATCAGCGGCTTGAAAGCGGCCCGCGGTCGGGGACCAAAGGCTTGGGAACGCACGGATTTCGAAGTGCCGAGGGGTAGCGTGCAGAAGCTGGTCGGGTCTGAAACCAATTTAGCGGCGGTCTGGAGCGTGCGCAGCATCATGCGCAGCGCGATGGGCGCCTTGGCGATCCTTTTGCTGGCCTCGAGCCTGGGCGCCTGTTCGAGTTGGTTCCACAAAGACGACACACCGCCGGACGAGCCGCCCGAACGGCTCTACAATGAAGGCCTCTTCCTCCTCAACCAGCAGAAAGACCCCGCCAAGGCGGTCAAGAAATTCGAGGAAGTCGACCGCCAGCATCCTTATTCCGAATGGGCCCGCAAAGCCCTCATCATGTCGGCCTATTCCTACTATCAGTCGCGTTCCTATGAGGAGTGCGTCACCTCGGCTAAGCGCTATATCTCGCTCCACCCCGGCAGCCCGGACGCGGCCTATGCGCAATATCTGATCGGCGCGTCTTATTTCGACGAGATTCCCGACATCACCCGCGACCAGGCCCGCACCGAAAAGGCGCTCGCCGCGCTTGAGGAAGTCTCGCGCAAATATCCGACCAGTGAATACGCCATCAGCGCCAAGCAGAAGCTGGAAGTCGCGCGCGACCAGCTCGCCGGCAAGGAAATGCAGATCGGCCGCTATTACCTGACGAAGAAGGACTACACCGGCGCCATCAATCGTTTCAAAGTCGTGGTGACCCGCTATCAGACCACCCGCCATGTCGAGGAGGCGCTCGAGCGCCTGACCGAAGCCTATATGTCGCTCGGCATCGTCGAGGAGGCACAGACCGCGGCCGCCGTGCTCGGGCACAATTTCCCCGACAGCGAATGGTACAAGCACGCCTATTCGCTGGTGAAAAACGGCGGCTTGGAGCCGGCCGAGAACAAGGGTTCCTGGATCAGCCGGGCCTTCAAGAAGGTCGGGCTGGGCTAGGAATTGCACAGGCCTTGTGCCGGCCATCCACGTCTTTAATGATGGCGCATCGCACCGGATTCGCCACGCCATGCTCTCCCGACTTTCGATCCGCGACATCGTCCTGATCGACCGGCTCGACATCGATTTCGCCGGGCATCTCGCCGTGCTGACCGGCGAGACCGGCGCCGGCAAATCTATTTTGCTGGACGCCTTTGCGCTCGCGCTCGGCGCGCGTGGTGACCAGACGCTGGTGCGCCAGGGCGTGGAGCAGGGCCAGGTCACGGCTGTGTTCGAGATTGCCGCCCGCCATCCGGCGCGCGCGCTGCTTAAAGCCAATGACATTGCCGCCGACGACGACCTGATCCTGCGCCGCGTGCAGTTCGCCGACGGCCGCACCCGCGCCTTTGTCAACGACCAGCCGGTCAGCGTGCAGGTCATGCGCCAACTCGGCTCGGCGCTGGTCGAGATCCACGGTCAGCACGACGATCGTGCGCTCACCGACGCCGCCACGCACCGCCGCCTGCTCGACGCCTTCGGCGGGCTTGAGCAAGCCGCCGGCAATGTCGAAGCCCTGTGGGAGACGCGTCGCTCGGCATTGGAAGCCGCCGCCAGCCACCGCGCCGAAGTCGACCGCGCCAAGCGCGAGAGCGACTGGCTGCGCCACGCCGTCGATGAACTCGACAAATTGGCGCCGCAGGCCGGCGAGGAAACCGCGCTCGCCACCCGCCGCACCATAATGATGCAGTCGGAAAAAGTCGCCGAGGATTTGCGCGACGCTTATGACACGCTCGCCGGCGCCAATTCCTCGGTGCCCGCGCTCGCGGGCGTCATCCGCCGGCTGGAACGGCGCACCGCGCAGGCGCCGACGCTGGTCGAGCCGTCGGTCAAATCGCTCGATGCCGCCTTGAATGCGCTGGAAGAAACGCGCGGCCACCTGGAGGCGGCATTGCGCGCCGCCGATTTCGATCCGGCCGAGCTGGAGCGCAACGAGGAGCGTCTGTTCGCGTTGCGCGCGGCGGGGCGCAAATACAATGTGCCGGTGGACGATCTCGCCGCGCTGGCGCGCAAATATAATGACGATATCGCATTGATCGATGCCGGCGAGGAAAAGCTCAAAGGCCTGGAAGTGGCCGCCGCCAAGGCCGACGCCGATTTCCGCGCCGCCGCGGCCGCGCTGTCGCAGGCGCGCATCAAGTCGGCAGGCGCGCTCGACAAGGCCGTCAACGGCGAACTGGCGCCGCTCAAACTGGAGCGCGCGAAGTTTTCGACCCAGATCGAGACCGACGCGGCGGCGGCCGGTCCGAACGGCATCGACCGCGTCGAATTCTGGGTGCAGACCAATCCCGGCACCAAGCCCGGTCCGCTGATGAAGATCGCTTCCGGTGGCGAGCTCGCACGCTTTCTGTTGGCGCTGAAAGTCGTGCTGGCCGACCGCGGCTCCGCGCCGACTTTGGTGTTCGACGAAATCGACACTGGCGTCGGCGGCGCGGTCGCCGATGCTATCGGCCTGCGACTCGCCCGCCTCGCGCGCGGCGTCCAGGTTCTGGCGGTGACGCATGCCCCGCAAGTGGCGGCGCGCGCCGACCGCCATTATGTCATCTCAAAGGATGCGCTTGAGCAGGGCAAGCGCGTCGCCACCCGCGTCATCGAAGTGGCCGAAGACCGCCGCCGTGAGGAAATCGCCCGCATGCTGGCCGGAGCCGAGATCACCAACGAGGCGCGCGCCGCGGCGGAACGGCTGATCAAGGCGGCTTCGTAGTTTTTCCGAGAGTTCGGGTGCGGGCCGTTGCGCGCAGCCTGCGCCGGCTTTACTCCGTCAGCACCACCATGAAATCCGAATCGAGTGCGCCGGCCTCGCGGCGCGGAACGCCACGATCGCTGACGATGACCGTGGCGCCGAGCGTCGTGAGCTCGGACACCCGCTCCACCGCCTCCGGCGAGATATCGAGCCGGTCAAGCGCGGCGCGCGCGGCCGCCACGGCTTTTAGTTTCGGGTCGATGCGCTCGGGCGCATGCGGTCGCCTTTCGTCGGATTTCCGGCTTTCGGCGTGCGCAACCCTCGGCGTATCGAGCGCGACCGTCATCCAGCGCAGCTTGGCTTTGTCCTCGCTCGGGGCGACGGCGGTAAAGATGAAGGTGCCGATCGGCTCGCTCGGATTGGCGATGGTAACCGGCACGTCGAACAGGGGTTCGAAACCCTTGCGGACATACATCCGCTTGTCTCTGCGGCTGATCATCACCGAGATCGGTCCCGGCCGCAGCACCCGCGGCTGCTTCGCCGCCGGCTCGGTCGATGCTGCTTTAGCGGCTACCCGGATGAAGGGCAGGGCCGAACCTATGGCGTTGCCACTCCGCGCAATGAAGTTGGCCAGCATCACGCCCGGCGAAGTCTTGAATGACGGCTGTCCGGCCTCGTCCGGCATTTTTTCGACCGACACCAGCATCATTTGCGGCGGCTGCCCGGGAGGCGCGATGTCGATTTCGGCGGTGCCGTTAATGACGTTGCGTTCCGGATCGATCAACACCGCGTTCTGCAACGCGGCTCTGGTCTGGTCGTCGATGGTGTCGTCGTCGTCGGCATTCGCTTCGTCGATGCTTTCGGCGCCTTCTTGCGCGGATGCGAGCAGCGATTGCGCGTCTGCTACCGCCATCGTGCCGCGTTCGATTTGCGGCGGTAAGTAACTTGTCGGACCTTCGATGCGGTCGTCCGCTTCAGGCTTGTCGCCGCTGACGCCTCCGGGTTGCGGGCCAGCGAGCAGGACTTGCGCTTCCAGGTCGGGGATCACGCCGCGCTCGGGCGCCGGATAAGTTTTCTGCGTCGCGACCGTCGGCGAGGGGATGTTCTCGGAAACCACCGCTTCGCCCGGATTGGGCTTATTCGCGGGTGGCGCGGTTTCATCCGGCCAAATCATTTCGTCGGGCGAGTTCTTTTCTTCGGGCGGAGGCGCGGGTGCGGCCTTTTCTTGCGGCACGAACAGCCGTGCGTGCGCGATTTCGACCGGCGCGACCTCGTCACGCGTGACGATGACGCGCGCGCCGATCTTGGTCGTGCCCCAGAGCCGGAGCGCGAAACTCTCGGGCATCCGGATGCAGCCGTGTGAGGCGGCATAGCCGGGAAGTTCGCCGGCATGCAGCGCAATTCCGGTCCAGGTGAGCCGCTGCATGAACGGCATCGGCGCCGAACTATAAATATTGGATCGATGCCACCATTGCTTTTCGATGACGCTGAAAATGCCGGTCGGCGTCAGGTGGCCCTTCATGCCGGTCGAGACCGGCGCTTTGGCGACTGCGACGCCGGCGTCGAACAACGTGACATTCTGTTTCGCGATTGAAACAGCAAGCAGCAGCGGTCCTTTGGTCGGCGGCGGCGGCGGCGCCCGCCGCAATTCCTGGGCGATCCTCAGTTTGAAGCTGTCACCTTGACGGTGTTTGGTGGCTTTCGGCTTGCTCGGCACCGCCGAAAGAACGCGATAGGTCGGACCCGGATTGCCGAACTGGTCGCGCGAGCGGATGTGAGTCTCACCGTTTTCGGCACGACCGTGGTTACGGTTTGACCGCCGCGGCTTGGCTTGCTGGTCCGGAGCCGGTGGCGGCGCGCCAAATAGCCGTTCGAAAAAGAGTTGTGCGTAGACGGTCGGCGCGGCGGATGGTTGCGGCGGCGCAATTGACGGTTCGATCACCGGCGCGGACATCGTGGCGACCGGTTGCTCGTCGAGCGCGGCGGCCGTCGAAGCAGCGATAATGACAGCGGTGATGGACGCGCCAGCGATGCTGAAAACGGCGATGGCGCCGGTCGCATGCTTGCGAACGCTATTGGACAAACGCAACACGTCTCAGCCCCGCTCAGCAATGCCTATAAATAGTAAAGGCATTTTAACCTTTTAAGTTCCTAAACAGCAAGTAAATATAATACGCGACCGTGGCGTTTAGCCCCCGGGAAGCTTATTCTTCGGACTGGTAATGGCCGTGCGCTTTTCCATATTTTTCGGGGACTTCGAGCAGCCGTTGATCCACCGGACCAATGGTTAACTGCACCGGGTTAACCTTGATCGGAGTATCGACTTTATCGACTTTGCCGGTCCCATCCACTTTCAAGACGATGTTTTCCGCGGTCGTCCAGACGTCGCCCTCGAACGGAATTCGATCCTCGAAGATCGTGCCGCGCACCCGGTATTTCGTCACCGGCTGCCCCAGCAACATCTCGCTGTCGACCGCTTCCGCCGTCTCCGCCTCGACACCCACCCAGCGTCGTCCGTCCGCGGGCGGATTCGCAAGGGGCTCCGGCGCCCAATAGGTTCGCACGCGCGGGATCATCGTCGTCGTCCGCTTGCGGTCGAGATCGATTACGATGACGATGCCGACCCGCTCAATTCTGATGCGGCGATCGGTGTAAACGTAGCGCGTCGGCACGTTGATGGAGTAATCGGAAGCGCGCGTGATTTCGACATCGGCCACGTATTCGACCGTCGGCGCAAGCCGTGGATCGGCTTTGGACCGCACGGGCAAAGCGGCTACGAGAACGGCGATGATGGCTGTCAGAACAACTGGGCCGCGCCAAAAGCTGGCGCGCCAAAACCTGACGCGGCAAAGCCTTGCGCGCAAAAGCATTGAAGGACACAAGGATAGTTCCGACATAGCGATAAACCTATTGAAGGCATTTCCCCAGGTGGCCGAAGCGTGGTGTGAACGCTAACATCTCGCCGCCTTTCGCGGAAGCCGCGACTGTAACGACAGCGATTAAGATTAATATGCCGAAGGTCAAAACCGACAAAACTCCTGTCGAACTCCTCACCGCCAGGCAGGCGAAGGCGGAATACGCGCGCCTGCAAAGCGAAATCGCGCAACACGACAGACGCTATTACCAGCAGGACGCGCCGGTTATTTCGGACGTCGACTATGACGAACTGCGCAAGCGCTATAACGCCATCGAGGCGCGCTTTCCCGACCTGCGCACGTTCGAGTCGCTGTCGCTCAAGGTTGGCGCGGCACCCGCGCGCGGTTTTGCGAAAATCCGCCACGCCATTCCGATGCTGTCGCTCGATAACGCCTTTGCCGAGGAGGACGTGGTCGATTTCGTCGCCCGCATCCGGCGTTTTCTCAAACTCGATGAAAACGAGAAAATCGCCTTCTCAGCCGAGCCCAAGATCGACGGCCTGTCGATGTCGCTGCGCTATGAGGATGGCGAACTCGTCACCGCCGCCACCCGCGGCGATGGCGCCGAAGGTGAGGACGTCACCGCCAATATCAGAACCATCGATGAAGTTCCGAAGAAGCTGAATGGCAAAAAAATTCCGCGCGTCACCGAAGTGCGCGGCGAGGTCTATATGACCAAGGCCGACTTCCTCAAATTGAACGAGCGCCAGAAGGAAGCGGGCGGCCAGATCTTCGCCAATCCGCGCAATTCAGCCGCCGGCTCGCTGCGCCAGAAAGATCCGAAGATCACCGCCTCGCGCCCGCTCGGCTTCTTCGCCTATGCCTGGGGCGAGATCAGCGAGATGCCGGCCGAGACGCAAAGCGGCATGATCAAGTGGTTCGAGCATTGCGGCTTTACCACCAACCCGCTCACCAAAATCTGCCATTCGGTCGAGGAACTGATCGCCTTCCACCGCAAGATCGGCGAGGAGCGCGCCAAACTCGATTACGACATCGACGGCGTCGTCTACAAGATCGACCGCCTCGATTGGCAGGAACGGCTCGGCTTTGTCTCGCGCACGCCGCGCTGGGCGATCGCGCACAAGTTTCCGGCCGAGCGCGCCACCACCATTTTGCGCGATATCGAAATCCAGGTCGGCCGCACCGGCACGCTCACGCCGGTCGCCAAGCTCGAGCCCATCGGCGTCGGCGGCGTCATTGTGCAAAACGCGACGCTGCACAATGAGGATTACATCAAGGGGATCGGCGGCGATGGCGAGCCGCTGCGCGAGGGCCGCGACATTCGGATTGGGGATACCGTCATCATCCAGCGCGCCGGCGACGTCATTCCGCAGGTGGTCGACGTCGTTCTCGACAAGCGGCCGAAGGACGCCAAGCCCTACAAGTTTCCGAAGAAGTGCCCGTGCCATCTGCACACCGATGTGGTGCGCGAGGAAACTGCCACCGGCGAGGAGGGCGCGCGCGCCCGCTGCACCGGCGAATTCGCCTGTCCGTTCCAGAAGATCCAACACTTGATCCAGTTCGCCTCGCGCCGCGCCTTCGACATCGAAGGTTTGGGCGACAAGCAGATCGAGCTGTTCTACGAAAACGAATGGGTGCGGGAGCCGGCCGACATCTTCACGCTGCAAGCGCGCAACCGCAAAATTAAGCTGGAGGACATCGAAGGCTACGGCGAGACCTCGGTGCGCAATCTGTTCACGGCCATCGACGGACGGCGCATGATTTCGCTCGATCGCTTCATCTATGCGCTCGGCATCCGCCAAGTCGGCGAGACCACCGCGCTCGCACTGGCGCGTGGTTACGGCTCGTGGAAATCGTTTCACGATGCGGCGCTCAAGGTTGCGAAAAGCGACGAAGAGACGATTGCCGAAATGGATGCGCTTGATCAAATCGGCGATACCGTGATCAAGGCTATCGCCGCCTATTTCAGCGAGAAGCACAACATCGGTATTGTCGAGCGGCTCACGAGAGAAGTGAAAATACTCGATGCCGAAAAGCCGAAATCGGATTCAAAGATCGCCGGCAAGACCGTCGTGTTCACCGGCTCGCTCGAAAAGATGACGCGCGACGAGGCCAAGGCGCAGGCCGAACGCCTGGGGGCGAAGGCGGCGGGCTCGGTGTCCAAAAAAACCGATTATTTGGTTGCCGGCCCCGGCGCTGGTTCGAAGCTCGCCGAAGCCAAGAAGCATGGCGTCATCGTGCTGACCGAAGACGAGTGGCTGAAGCTCATTGAGTAGTGCGTAGGACGGATTAGCGAAGCGTAATCCGCCGCCGCTTTCCCTCGCCCCGCGAAGCGGGGAGAGAGTGCCCGAACGAGCGTTTGCGAGTAAGGGCGGGTGAGGGGCATCTCGCGAATTTGCCCCTCACCCGGCTCGCTTTCGCTCGCCACCCTCTCCCCGTAAACGGGGAGAGGGAAAATGACGGGCCGCGCAATTTTCTTTAAAATCCTACTTGACTAATAACCCATTATAGGACTATATAGCCAAGTCCGATCCACCACGAGGGCGTTTTCATGAGGCGTCATGTAGATGGGATCGGACGCGGCGCCTGCGGGTGGGGGACGAACGCGCCCCCCGCCCCCGGGCGGCTCCGGGAACCAACCGGGGGGCACTATGACCCCTCTGCGAGGAGCTCGCTGGACTGGGACAGGCCGAAGGCGGCTAACGGCCGAGGAGGCCACGTCCCAGGAAGCGCGGACCTGGAGCTGAGCGGCAAGGGGTTACGGCCCGGCCGCGAGAGCCGCCGTGGCGCGCCGGGAGGCGCCGTGCGTTCGCAAATGAACGCACGCACTTGAGAAAGGTCGCGCCGCTTGGCGCGCCACTCCCTCGCTTATTGCGAGGGGCGAGAGGGAATACCGGCGCCCCCGCGCCGGACAAAGAACAGGGGTGCGGAGCGTTGGCTAATGCCCGCCCGCCGCCCGTGCAAGCGAAGGCAAGCTGTTTTGAAAATTAAATCGGGCAAGGCAGCTGTCAGCGCCGCACCAGCACCCCAAACGCCAACGCCGCCGTCATGATCACGACCAGCATCATCCAGGCCATCGGCAACGCGTCGGTGCTTGCCGCCAGCAGCAGCGAAACGATCTGCGTGCAGGCGGCCCCTGTCGCCATTTGCGTGAAGCCAGTCAACCCCGAGGCGCTGCCGGCGGCCTGCGGGCGAACGCTGACCGCGCCGGCGATGCAATTCGGCAGCAGCAGGCCGTTGCCGTAGGAAATCAGAAATTGCGGCAGGAAAACGATTTCCGGTCCACCCGCCGGATGCGTGATGAACAAAAGCGCGGAAATGCAGGCGCCGACGAATTCGCAGCCGATGCCGGCAAAGATCAACGCGTCGAGGCCAAAGCGGTGCGCCAGCCGCGACACCGTGAAATTGCCGCTCATATAACCGAACGACGACAGCGCAAACCACATGCCGTATTCGGCCGAGCTGCGCCCCATCAGCGTGATGACGACGTGCGGGCCGCCGCCGAGAAAAGTGAAATAGGGCGCCGAGCCGAGCGCGCCGGCGAAAACATAGGCGTAGAATTTCGACGTGCTCAACAGCGCGCGCCATTCTCCGGCCAGCACGCGCGGTGTCGTCACGACTTGCGACACGCGCGTTTCCGGCAACGCCATAACGGCCCAGAGCAGCACCGCGCCGCTCGCCAGCGCGATAAACAGGAAAATCGCCTCCCAGCCGAACGCCGTGTCGAGCAGGCCGCCGATCATCGGCGCCACCATCGGCGCGATCACCATGGCGGTGGTCACGAGCCCGATCATGCCGGCGGCGCGGTCGCGATCGTAAAGATCGCGGATGATGGCGCGCCCGATCACAATGCCGGTCGAGGCGCCGGTCGCCTGCAAAATGCGCGCGCCGATCAGCGCGCCGGTCGAGCCGGCAAACAGCGCCGCGAACGAGGCGGTGACCGAGAGCGCGAGCCCCGCCAGTACCACCGGCCGGCGGCCGAAGCGGTCGGACAAAGGCCCGAGTACGAGCTGCGCGCTGGCGAGACTGAGCAGATAAAGCGACAGCGTCAGTTGGGCGGTGGCGGCGTCGGTGCCGAGCCGCTCGATCAGGCCGGGCAGCGCCGGCACCATGATGTTGAGCGTCGCCGGCCCGATGGCGGTCATCGCCATCAACAGCGCGAGCAGGCGCCAAGGTTTATTCACCGCAACGGGTTTATTGGCCTGCCTGCCTTGCACTTAAAGCGGCCTGGTCGCTGCTTCAAGCCACGCTCGCGTCTCCGCATCGACAAGCTGATGCAAGGCGTCGCGCACGCGTGCGTGATATTGGTCGATCCACAGGCGCTCCTTGCCGGAGAGCATGCGGGCGTCGATCAGCCGGCGGTCGATTGGCGCCAACGTCAGCGTCTCGAACCCATTCAATGGCTTCTCGGCGCCGTCGGGCGAAGCCGCGGCGATCGTCAGCACCAGGTTCTCGATGCGAATGCCGTAAGCGCCGGTTTTGTAATAGCCCGGCTCGTTCGACAGGATCATGCCGCGCTTGAGTGGAACATGGCCGAGCTTCGAAATGCGCGCCGGGCCCTCATGCACCGACAGATAGCTGCCGACGCCGTGGCCGGTGCCGTGATCGAAATCGAGCCCGGCCTGCCAGAGCGCGACGCGCGCCAGCGGGTCGAGTTGCGCGCCGTTGATGCCCTCCGGAAACACCGCCTGCGCGATCGCAATGTGGCCCTTGAGCACGCGCGTGAAACGGTCGCGCATCTCCTCGCTCGACGTGCCGACGACGACGGTGCGGGTGACGTCGGTGGTGCCGTCTTCATATTGCGCGCCGGAATCGATCAGGAACAATTCATCCTGGCCGATGGTGCGGTTGCTCGCTTGCGTAACGCGATAATGCACGATGGCCCCGTTCGGCCCGGAGCCGGAAATGGTCGGGAAGGAGACGTCCTTCAAAAGCCCGCTGTCGCGCCGAAAACTTTCCAGCGCCTCGATCGCGCCGATCTCGGTAAGCTTGCCGCCCGCCGCTTCACGGTCGAACCAGCACAGAAAACGCGCCAGCGCCACGCCGTCGCGCAGATGCGCGGCGCGGCTGCCGGCGATCTCGGTATTGTTCTTCACCGCTTTCATCAGCGTAATGGGATCGGCGCCGCGCTGCGGCGTGCCGCCGTGTTCGCGCACGATACGGGTCAATGCTTCCACCGCGCTGCCGCTATCGAGCGCGACCGTTTTGTCTCTAAACTGTGCGAGGTCCGTTGTGAGATCGTCGGGCGTGCGAATATCGGCGAGGTCGGAAAGCGTCGCGCGCACCTCGTTGCTCAGCTTGCCGGGTTCGACATAAAGCCCGGGCTTGCCCTCGCGCGGAATAATCGCAAAGGCCAGAGCCAAAGGCGTGTGCGCGACGTCGCTGCCGCGAATGTTAAAAGCCCAGGCGATATTCTGCGGATCGGAAACGAGCAACGCGTCGGCGCGCAACTTGACGATCTCGGCGCGCACGCGCCGCAGCTTTTCCGTGGCGCTCTCGCCGGCAAGCTTGATGTCGCGCAAGATGACCGGGCCTCGCGGCGGCGGCGGACGATCTTTCCACAGCGTGTCGATCGGGTTGTCATCGACAGCGACCAGCGTCGCGCCGACGGCCTCGCAAGCCTTGCGCAGCTTCTCGGCATTCTCGCTGGTATGCAGCCAGGGATCGAAGCCGATGATGTCGCCGCGCTTGAGGTTCTTCTCCAGCCATTGGTCGGGCGGGCTCTCGACCAGATGCTCGATCGAAAAAATCGAGCTGTCGGCCTGTCCCTGCGCCTGCACGGTATAGCGCCCGTCGACGAACAGCACCGCACGTCCGATAAGAACAATGGCGCCGCCGGCCGAGCCGGTGAAACCGGTGAGCCACGCGAGCCGTTCTTCGCTGGCCGGGAGATATTCGTTCTGCTGGCGGTCGGCGCGCGGCACCACGAAACCATCGAGCTTGCGCCGTTTGAGGTCGGCGCGCAGCGCGGCCACGCGTCCGGCGCTTTGCGCGCACTCGCTTGCGTCTTCGAATGTCTGGAAGCGGGCTTCGAACATGGCCGGCACTCTAGCGTCGTTCCGGGCCGTGGCAACGCAGGCATGCGTTTCGCGCGCCGCTGGCAGAGTGTGCAATGCAATAATGCCGCCACATTGCGCACATCGATTCTGGGTGGCTGGTAAGCATCGCGCCCCTTTTTTCACTGCTCGAATAAATTAACACCGCTTCAACACCAGCGTCGCCCAGCCTTCCAGCACGCGGTGTCGCACCAGCGTCAGCCCCTGTGCGCGATAAATCGCCAGCACCGCGTTGGCATGGCTCGGCAGTAGCCCGGATAAAACAACGCGCGCATTCGGCGCGGCGAGACGGCTGAGCGGCACCGCCAGCCGCAACAGCGGCCCCAACAGAATATTAGCGAAGATCAGATCATACGGAGCGCGCGCGGTAATGGCCGGCGACCTGGTGCCGGTGGCATGCACAAGCGTAACAGAAGGGTCGGCGCGGTTGAGCCGCGCATTGCCTTTGGCCGCGTTAACCGCGACGCGATCGATATCGGTCGCAAGGATGTTTGTGCGAAACATTTTCGCCGCCGCGATCGCCAGCACGCCCGAGCCGGTGCCGAGATCGAGCACGCGCGCAAATCGCCGCGCCTTCGCCAGTTCGCCGAGCGCCAGCAAACAGCCGCGCGTGGTGCCGTGATGGCCAGTGCCGAAGGCGAGCGCGGCTTCGATCTCGATGGCAATGTCGTTCGGTTTGACGCGGGCGCGATCATGCGCGCCATGCACGATGACGCGGCCGGCCCGCACAGGCGTCAAGCCGCTCAGGCTTTCCGCCACCCAGTCTTTGGCGTCGACTTGCTCGAAGGTGACGGCCTTGGCCGCGGCCTCGCCGGCTGCGTCCTCAACAAGCGCACGCACTGTCCGCTCGTCGGGGGCTTGGCGGAAATGCAGCGCCACCTGCCAGCTACCGTCGTCGGCTTCGAAGGCGGCGCAGACCGCGTCGGCGGCGTCCAGGCTTTCGTCGAGAAAATCGGCGATCCGGCGGGCGGCCTCTTTATCGGCGCAGGCCAGCCGGGCGACGATGGTAGGGGCAAGGTCGACTGGCGACTCGGACATGGCCGGAGAGATTTGCCCGGCCCGCTCCGCCGCGCAATGGGCTTCCGCGCTGCCGCGCGCAATGGCCTTACCGCCGACCTCGCCTAATGCCGCTTGAAATATTGCACCTCACGCTCGTGCTTCTCGGCCGCTTTCTTGGTGTCGAAGGTGCCGAGGTTGCGCCGCTTGCCGGTGCGCGGGTTCTTCTCGCGCGAATAGAGCCGGTATTTGTCGCCCGCCAGTTTGCGGATCACGGAGGGCTCTCCCGCTGACGTCCATAATAGTAATAATCCGGCGGGGGCGGCGGCGGTGCCGGCGCGACTTCATAGCCGGAGCGGCGCACCGGCAGATAATACGGCTGCCCGCGATAGTAATAATAACGCGGCCCGTCGCTGTATTCGCGCGAGCCTCCCGTGATGCGCGGCTGCTGCGGGATAGCGCCGACGACGGCGCCATTCTCGATATAGGTGCCGCTCCCGTAATCGCGGCCTTGCCGCGCCACCAGCGGCGCAGTGCGTGCGCCGGGCGTCACGCCATCGAGCACGACGCAGGTGCTGGCCATGCCTTCCTGCTTCACCAGGTCGAACAGTATCTGCGCATTCTTCGGCTCCAGCCGCACGCAGCCATGCGAGACGGGCTGGCCGATGGTCTTGTGGTAGCTGCCGTGAATGGCGTGGCCCTTCATGGTGAAGAAAATCGAATGCGGCATCGGCGCATTGTCCCACTCCTTGGAGAAATGCTTCTTCTCCATGCGGAACGGCTTGAAGGTGCCGGACGGCGTGTCGTAGCCGGGCGCCCCGGTCGATACCGGCCACGTAAACAGCGGCGCGCCGTTGAGCGACACATCCATCTGCTGGGTCGACTTGTCGACGTGGATGAGGATTTCGGCGCGCGCGGGCGCGGCATAAGCGATGAGGCCGGCGGCCAAAACGGCGGCCAGGGTAGCCAGACGGCGGCGCATAACCATGTGAGAGCCCAGTTCTTGTGGCTGTGGCCTCGACGCGATCTAGCACGCCGGAGGGCGGGAACGGATTTCCCTTCCTCAACCCTCCGGCCGCCGAAAGGTTCAGGCCGCTATAAAAGCTCCTTCCCGCGCATGTCGGTCGCCCGCTCGAGCCTGATCAGCACGCCGATGCCGGCCTCGGCGCCGACATGCGCCTGCTCGCGCGGCAGCAGCTTGGCGAAGATCGCCTCGCGCGTGGGCCCGCTTTCATAAAGCTGGGCCGTGCCGAAAAAGCGCAGGAAGCCCATATCGATCACGTTGTCGCGCTGCGCCTTCATGTTGGCGTACATGACGCAGACTTTTTTGCTGTGGGCGTAATTCTCCAGCACGCCGCGCTTCGAGCGCTCCCAATAGGCCAGATGCAGGTCGTCGAACACGATCATGCTGCCCTTGGGCACGATGTTCGGACCGAGCGGCCCGCAGGTGCCGAGCAGGCAGGGGTAGCCGTCGTCCCAGGCGGACGTGATGAGCGATTTGATCTGGTCGGAGAGGGGCATGGGCAAAATCCTGTGGGGGCGGAAAGCTGTGCGCGGATTCATATCGCGTGGCGCGCGGTTCCGCCATGGCGCAACGGCGCGGCGTGCCTACATGCGGTGGGCAGCAACCTGCGCAGGAAAACCGGCATGTCCGAACCGCTGGTCGTCATCATTCCGCATCGCCTCGGCAAGGCCGAGGCGCTCGCCCGCATCAAGGGCGGGCTGGCGCGCGGAAAAACCGAGTTCGCCCGCTACCTGACGATCGAACGCGAGGAATGGAGCGGCGACACCTTAAGCTTCGGCGTCAAGGCGATGGGCCAGCGCGCCGCCGGCACCATCGACGTCTATGAGTCCGGCGTGCGGCTGGAGGTCACGCTGCCCTGGCTGCTGGCCAAATTCGCCGCCGCCGCCCAGCGCGTGATCGGCCAGAAGGGCACGCTGATGCTGGAGAAGAAGTGAGCGGCGGCCAGGCGCTCATCCCGGAAGTCCTCTTCAATGAGAAATGATCCGGAATCTCGCGCGGCTTCTCTTTCCCTCTCCCCTTGCGGGAGGCGGTGAGGGGTCAGTGCCAAACGCAAATCCAGACCCTCACCCGGCTCACTCACTTCGTTCGTTCGTCACCCTCTCCCGCAAGGGGAGGGGTGACCGCGCTCGCGGCGAAAGCTAATTCCCCAGCTCCATCACCCAATACGTCCTTCCATTATCGCCCTTCGCCGACGCAATCCCGTACGACGAAATCCCCTTCATTAGCATGTTGCGCCGGTGCCCGGCTGAGCGCGCCCATTGCCGGATGGCGCAGTCCTCGTCGGGACAACCGTAGGAAACGTTTTCAGCCCCCGCGCCTGCCACAACGCTCATCACGCGCTCCTTGAAGCCGTTGTGGTCGAGCGACTTTCGCCGCGCCAGATCATGCGCGTTTTCGTAGGCCGCACCAGCGAGCAGGGCGGAATAGGACAGCGGTGGAAGTTTGTGCCGGGCACGGAAGGAATTGAGGTCGAGGGCGAGGGCGGGACCACAAAGAAATGTAAATCCGACAAGGGCCGCTGCGTAGCGTGAGAGCATGGTAACTTCTCCGTCATGGCCGGACTTGTTCCGGCCATCCACGTCTTAGCGTGTTTCTGTCGACTTGCTATAAAACCAACAGCCCGCGCGGTACGAATAAGCGAACGGCCCGCGGCAATCCGTCTTGAAGGCTAATTCGCACAAGGCGTAGCCAAGCGTTTCATAAGTCCAGTAACGCATGCGTGCCATCATCTCACGACGCCATCTGGTCCTTGAGCGCGCGCCGCACCGCCTTTGGCTCGCGCTTGATCACCTCGATGAGCGTGCGCGCCGCGCCGGAAGGCCGCCGCGTGCCGAGCTCCCATTTGCGCACGGTGCCGACACCGGTGCCGATGACGGCGGCGAATTCGCGCTGCGACAGGCCGAGCTTGTGGCGCGCCTCGCGCGCGTCGGTGTCGCTGGGAATGACCGTGTGCACGATGACGTTGGTCGACTTGCCGGCGACATAATCGCGCATTTCGTTCAGGCTGGCGAAGATATCTTCGGCCAGCCGGCTTCTTTTCACGGTCTTTTTCTTCATCGCTTTCTTAGCCATGACGCCATGATCTCCTTCAAGCTTGCGGCCAGATCGCGTCTGTCGCGCGCGGTAATATCCGCCTTCTCGTTCTTGGCGTAGAGCGCCATCAGCACGGCCGGAAAGTCGCCGTTGTAGAAATAGTAGATCACGCGCGCGCCGCCGCGTTTGCCGCTGCCGCCGCGCCCAACGCGCACCTTGCGCAGGCCGCCGGTGCCAACGATCAAGTCCCCGCATGTCGGTTCATAGGCGATCAGATCGACAACAGCGCTTTGCTCGGCTTCGCTGAGCAATTCGGCGGCGCGCCGCTGGTAGCCGATCAGTTCCATCACAGCGACAGGGCGAGGAGGCATAAGGGAGGGTACCCCATTGGGGTGCGGTCGTCAAGATGCGTCCAACGTCGTGGGCCGCATCCAATAAGCCGTTTCTTAATTCAATTTTGCTGTTCTAACAGCGTTCGGATACCCGATGGCAACATGCGCCTAACATATTCATCGGACCAATCCGCTTTATGTTCTGCGAACCTAATCGCAGCGGTGACATCGACGGGCGCTGAAAGATTTGTTGCACTAATATTCAACTCAATGATGCCTTCAAATGGCAAGTCGGAAACTACCAATAGAATTATTTCATCCCTCCAAAGCCGCGTCGCTCTGAAATCTTCACATTGCAGTGCGCTTTTCTTCGATTCGTAATCCGGTCTATCGAACCAAACAAAGCGCGTTGGATCACGTGGTTCGTTTCGCAGGACATGCGGTGAAATAAACGGGGGGATACCGTCCCAGGCGGTACGCGATTTTGGCTTTTGAGGTGGCGCAGGCGGCAACAACGATCCCGCCAGCCCATCTACGGCATGTTTGTCCGCTAACAACATAGCCGCGCCTGTTAGGCCCACCTCTACCCGCAGTCCAATCGCTGACACTCCGCTGTCGTTTTCCACGAAATAGCTTATGCAATTAGCATGAGCTATTCGATACAAGCTATTATTGAGCTCTTGGAAATAACGATCTACGTTCTTTCTAAATGCGGAATAATCTCTTTCATACCGCTCAACATCACCTTCGGTGTATCCGCCAAATCTATTGCTGATCAAATGCAAGTGGTCTTGCCGCGCCGTTATGCGTTCTGGCGGGTGCTGCGCGAGGTAGGCCGCAGTTAGGCGCGCAACCGCATTGGTGTCGAGTTCGTCGAGTATAGGAACCGATATTTCGATTTTCGATCGGGATTCATCAGTTCTATCGAAGCCGGTAATTATTTTGGGCGACGAAGCCAGCGCGCGTTCTAGATTTTCTTCCAGCTCTGTTATTTTCCTTTGCTCATCTGTTTTCTCTTTAGGAAGATGCCAATCTTCCATTGGCTCGAATGCTTTGATATTAGCAAGCCGAGCCCGTATTCGCGGGCCCGTATCATACGAAAATAGGACTGCCTCGTTTCCGTAAGTAACAGCTTCAGCCACAAGCTGGTCATCGGGCTTAGATCTATCCAGCCGGAGCATTTTTGACCAATCTGGTGGAGGCGCGTTTGAAATGACAATTCTTATTTCGATAGGTGTGCTCCGGACAAGTAGGGAGTAACCGTCACCTTTAGATGCGGACTCAATCAATTTTAATGCCAGCCTAGAACGGTCGCGCTTTCGATTGTTGGTCGAGTTTTTAAATTTATCGAGTTCCTCAATTACGCGCGATGCAACAATAAGATTAACCTGTTTGACGTCGGGAAATATGTCGCGCCAAGGCAAATCCTTTAGATCGCGCAACTGTATAAAAGCATTCGTATCGATAAAAATCTCAACGAGTTCTGAGGCCATCGTTCCCCCTCACACCCTCTCCACAAAACTATCCACCACGCGCTTTTCGCCCGCCTTGTCGAAATGGATGGTCAGCTTGTTGCCGTCCACGGCGGTGACGTTGCCGTTGCCGAATTTCAGGTGAAACACGCGTTCGCCGACCGCGAAATTCGAGGAAGCGCCGGTCGATTTGGCGATCAGTTCGCCTTCGATGGTCAGAGGCCCGCCGCCGCGCTTCGCGCTTTGGCGGGTAAACGCGCTTTTACCTGATTTTTTCGGCTGCGCTTGCCCGCCGAAGCCGTCTTCGGCGGAGGCCGGGTCTTCGTCCTGATTGAAAACTCCGTCGGGCACGTATCTCGGCTGGCCGTTTTCCGAAAATCCGCCCGCGCCGCGGCGGCCTTGCGCGCGCTGCCAGCCGGGCGTCGTGTAGTTCGATCCGAAGGATTGCATTTCGTCGAAGCGGCTCGCGCCATAGCCGCTCATGCCGAAGCCGCCGGTGCCGCCGAGCGGCTCCTTCACCTCGACGTCCGCCTCCGGTAATTCGTCGAGAAAGCGCGACGGAATGTTGCTCGACCACATGCCGTGAATGCGCCGGTTCGATGCGAAATAAATCTTGGCGCGCTTGCGCGCACGAGTCAGTCCGACATGGGCGAGGCGGCGTTCCTCCTCCAGCCCGTTGCGCCCGCTCTCGTCAAGCGAGCGCTGATGCGGAAACAGGCCTTCCTCCCAGCCGGGCAGGAACACGGTGTCGAATTCCAGCCCCTTGGCGGAATGCAGCGTCATGATGTTGACCGCCTGCTCGGCTTCGCCGCGATCGGTGTCCATCACTAGCGAGATGTGCTCGAGGAAGCCTTGCAGGTTTTCGAACTGCTGCATCGAGCGCACGAGTTCTTTCAGGTTCTCCAGCCGGCCGGCGGCGTCGGCGGAACGGTCCTTCTGCCACATCTCCGTATAGCCGCTCTCATCGAGCACGATTTCCGCGAGTTCAAAGTGCGGCAGGGTGTCCATCTGTTTGCGCCAGCGCGCGAAATTCGCCATCAGGTCGCGCAGCGCCGTGCGCGGTTTCGGTTTCATCTCGTCGGTGGAAGAGAGCAGCGTGGCCGCTTCCGTCATCGGAATGCGCTGCTTGCGGGCATAGTCGTGCAGCATCTGCACAGCGGCGTCGCCGAGGCCGCGCTTGGGCACATTGACGATACGCTCGAAGGCGAGGTCGTCGGCCGGCTGCGCGATCACGCGCAGATAGGCGAGCGCGTCGCGGATTTCGGCGCGCTCATAGAAACGCGGCCCGCCGATGACGCGATAGGACAGGCCGAGCTGGATGAAGCGTTCTTCGAATTCGCGCATCTGGAACGAGGCGCGCACCAAAATGGCGATCTCGTCGAGCGGATGGTCCTGCCCTTCGTCGCGGGCCGCTTGCTGCATCTCTTCGATCTCTTCGCCGATCGCGCGCGCTTCCTCTTCCGAGTCCCAGGCGCCGGTGACCTGCACTTTTTCGCCGGGCACGTCCTCGGTGCGCAGCGTCTTGCCGAGCCTGCCTTCGTTGAAGGCGATGAGGTGCGAGGCGGCGGCGAGGATGTGTCCGGTGCTGCGATAATTGCGTTCGAGCCGGACGACCTTCGCGCCCGGGAAGTCGTGGTCGAAGCGCAGGATGTTGTCGACTTCTGCGCCTCTCCATCCATAGATCGACTGGTCGTCGTCGCCGACGCAGCAGATGTTTTTGGGTGCCGCCATTTGCGCGCTTGCGAGCGGCACATTCGGTGGAACTCCCTCTCCTCTGGGGGGAGAGGGTTGGGGTGAGGGTGCAAGGCCCTCTCGTTCGATTTCTCCCCCCTCACCC
>DASRLA010000041.1:0-2707 GCA_035648715.1 Pseudolabrys sp. | reverse complement strand
ATGGCGCGCAGCGATCGCGTCGTGGCAACCAGCGAACAACTCGCCCAGCTGATCAACGACCGTTACGGCCTGCCTTGGGAGCGGATTTCGGTCGTGCCGTGCAGCATCGATCTTGAGCGTTTCGATCCGGCCGAAGTCGCGCGTGGCCGCATTGAGGCGATGCGCGATGCCTGGGGTATCAAGCGCGACACCAAGGTGATCCTGATCGTCGGCCGCATCGTGCGCCGCAAGGGTCATCATGTGATGGTGAAGGCGGCGCAACGGCTGAAAGAACGCGGCCTTAAGGATTTCCTCTGCGTCTTCGTCGGCGAGGACCGCGGCCGCACGCATTACACCGGCGAACTCTGGGACCTGGTGCTTTCGACCGGCACCATGGATGTCATCCGCATGGCGGCGCCGGTTTCCGACATGCCGGCCGCCTATGCCGCGGCCTCCGTCGTAGTATCGGCGGCGGTGCAGCCCGAGGGCCTGCAACGCGCGATCCTGGAAGCGCAGGCGATGGCGCGGCCCGTTTTGGTGTCCGATCTTGGAGCCGGACCGGATGTCGTGCTCACGCCGCCGGCGGTGCCGGAGAACCGCATTACCGGTTTGCGCTTTCCCGCAAGCGACGACGGCGCGCTGGCGGCGTCCTTGCTGCGGTTGTTTTCCATGCCGGAACCGACCCGCCGCGCCATGGGCACGCGCGGCCGCGATTGGGTGCTTGGCCATTTTAATGCCGAAACGGTCGCCGA
This sequence comes from Pseudolabrys sp., assembly GCA_035648715.1. Classification (GTDB taxonomy): domain Bacteria; phylum Pseudomonadota; class Alphaproteobacteria; order Rhizobiales; family Xanthobacteraceae; genus Pseudolabrys. Next base: position 1,976 of record DASRLA010000041.1, on the reverse strand, counting down.
ACAGACGCTGCGGCTTTATGAAGGGATCACCGGCGGCGACAAAGCGCCCAATGCTTTGGCGCGGTTACGGCAAAATTAGAGGTATTTGAACAATTTGACCGCGATTCCGGTCCTTTCGGTAGGTCCGATGCGCTGAACTACGTTGACTTATTCGCCGTTTCTAACAATCTTTCATCAGCCGAGGTGCTTCAGGGCACCCAGGCATGTCGCAACAGCTTGAGGAGAAAAACGCCATTCGTCGTCCGATGAAGTCCGCGCTGCCCGCCCAAAAGGACGGCCCGCGCATCAACGAGGAGATCCGCTCGAAAGAAGTTCAGCTGATCGACAGTACCGGCGACAACAAAGGTGTCGTCGATTTTCAAACCGCCATGGGAATGGCGGAAGCGGCCGGGCTCGATCTGGTGGAGATTTCTCCCAACACGACCCCGCCGGTCTGCAAGATCCTGGATTTCGGAAAGTACAAATTCCAGGCGCAGAAAAAAGCCGCCGAAGCCCGCAAAAAACAGAAAGTCGTCGAGATCAAGGAGATCAAGCTCCGGCCGATGATCGACGATCACGATTACGACGTGAAGATGCGTTCGATGAAGCGCTTCTTCGAAGAAGGCGACAAGGTCAAGATCACCTTGCGCTTCCGCGGCCGCGAAATGGCGCATCAGGAGCTTGGTTACAAGCTGCTCAACCGCGTCAAGGAAGACACCGCGCCGATGGCGAAGATCGAATCCGAACCGCGCTTCGAAGGCCGCCAGATGGTGATGCTGCTGGCGCCGCGTTAAAATTTTTCAGCACTATCGCGTGCGCGCCGGGAAACCGGCGCGTTTTGCGTTTTAACGCTACGTCTTGAAAATTTATCTTCGTTCCGCTTCCCAGCGGCCGGCGCAGGTCGAGTTGCCACCGGCGCCGTGCCAGGTGCCAACCCCGCTCTGCCCCGACAGATGGCCGACGCCCTCGGCGCCCTTGCTGCCAAGCCGGATGCTGACCTTGACCAGGCCACTCGGCGTCACTGTGCCGTTCATGTCCAACGACGCATCGCCGGCATAGCTGACGTGGCCATTGGCGACTTTCACCTCATAGCGGTAGCCGCGGTCGCAGTCGCCTTTTTCGGTGATGATGAGCACGCTCCAGGTGCCGTCCAACCCGCCGGCCACGGCTGCGGCCGGCTGACCCCCATAGCCAGCGCCCGCCATCAGCGCGCCAAAGATCAGCAGTTTTGCAAAAGACCGCATCGCCAAACCCCTTATCGCCGGACCTCCGGTCCACGACCCGCGGGCCAATTAGCAAAAATAGTACCGATTCCAGGGCAGCTCCAAACCGGCGGCGTTAACGCCGGTTTTTCAGGCGGTTGCATGGGCAGCCCGCCTCTGCCATAACGCCGCCCTCTCGCCGCCCGGCTAGTAAGGGCTGCCGTGGCGGCGATACCAGCTCAATTCCGAGCACCCGCTCAAAGACTTAATCGTCGCGAGCACATCCCGGCAGAATGGGGCTTGCGCCCCTATTGCGCCGATGAGGAGAGCAAAATGCCCAAGATGAAGACCAAATCGGGCGCTAAAAAGCGCTTCAAGATTACCGCGAACGGCAGGATAAAATTCCAGCAATCCGGTAAACGCCACGGCATGATCAAGCGGACCACCAAGCAAATCCGCGAACATCGCGGCACCAAGGTGCTGTTCAAGACCGACGGCGACAACATCAAGAAATACTTTCTGCCCAACGGCTGATCGTATTTCCGTCCCCGTCGATTATTCGCACCAACCGCCAGGAGAAATCCCATGTCCCGCGTCAAACGTGGCGTCACTTCACACGCCAAGCACAAGAAAGTTTACAAGGCCGCCAAGGGTTATTACGGCCGCCGCAAGAACACGATCCGCATCGCCAAGCAGGCGGTCGAGAAGGCCGGCCAATACGCCTTCCGCGACCGCAAGCGGCGCAAGCGCACCTTCCGCGCGCTGTGGATCCAGCGCCTGAACGCCGCGGTGCGG
>DASRLA010000040.1:0-2780 GCA_035648715.1 Pseudolabrys sp. | reverse complement strand
CTCGATCATTGCCGATTCTTCGCCGCAGATATAAGCGCCGGCGCCGCGGCGCAAATGCAGCTTGGTGTGGGCATTCAAACCCGCAGCCTCGACCTTGGCGATCTCAACCGCCAGCATCAACCGAAGCTCGGGATATTCGTCGCGGATGTAGATGTAGGTGTCCGGCGCCTCGACCACCCAGGCTGCGATCAGCATGCCTTCGATGAAGCGATGCGGATCGCGCTCGAGGTAATAGCGGTCCTTGAAAGTGCCGGGTTCGCCTTCGTCGGCGTTGACCGCGAATAAACGCGGCCCCGGCTCAGCGCGCACCAGCGACCATTTGCGCCCGGTGGGAAAACCCGCGCCGCCCAGCCCGCGCAGGCCGGCATCGCTGACGATCTTTATCAATTCGTCGATACTTCGCTTGCCGGAAAGACAATCCTTCAGCAGCGTATAGCCGCCGGCTTTCTGGTAGGCGGCGAAATCGGCGCCGGGCTTCCAGGCATGCGGATGCGGCTTGGCTTTGACATCGGCGGCGACGGTTTCGACCGTGGCCTTGAAGGTTTGCAAATGTCCGACCGCGCAAACCGGCGCGCGGTCACAGGCGCCCATGCAGGGCGCGCGCACGACGCGCACGTCTTTGCCCAATTTGCCCGGCAGTTTCGCCAGCAGTTTTTCAGCGCCAGCCATCGCGCAAGAAAGCGAATCACAAACGCGCACGGTGACCGCGGGAGGCGGCGGTCCGTCCTTCACCACGTCGAAATGCGAATAGAAGGTCGCGACCTCGTAAACTTCGGTCAGCGCCATTTTCATCTCATTGGCGAGCGCGGTGAGATGCGCGGCGGAGAGATGGCCGTAATGATCCTGAATGAGATGCAGATGCTCGATCAGCAGATCGCGGCGGCGCGGCTTGTCGATGAGCAACGCCTGCACCTCGGCAAGCGCCTGCGGATCGACCTGGCGGCCCTTTGGCGTGCGCGGCGGCCGGCGGCGGCCGGTGCGCGGGGGTGCCTTCACGTCTTGTTCCGTAATGCTCATAGTGCCCTCTTGGCCTCAGAAGCTCTTTAGAATCAACGAGAACAAGGCCTATGCGCCAATGAGTTGATAGATTTTATCTATCAAAACGGCGTCTATCAGTGTAAAATCAAGTTATGTCCTCCAGCCCCATCTTCGCAAGAGAACATCGTGATCGATAAGCTCGAATTTCTGCTCGCTTTGGCGCGCGAAAAACATTTCGGGCGGGCCGCCGAGGCCTGCGGCGTCACCCAGCCAACCCTTTCGGCTGGGGTGAAGCAGATCGAAGACAGCTTCGGCGTGCTGCTGGTCAACCGCGGCTCACGCTTCCAGGGCTTCACGCCGGAAGGCGAACGCGTGCTCGACTGGGCGCGCCGGATCGTCGGCGACGCCCGCGCCATGCGCGAGGAAGTGCATGCGTTGAAGCACGGCTTGGTCGGACGGCTGCGGCTAGCCGCTATCCCGACCGCGTTGGCCATGGTGGAAACCCTGACCACGCCCTATCGCGCGCGTCACCCTGACGTTCAGTTCACCGTGTGGTCGCGCACCTCGATAGAGATCCTGGCGCATCTGGAAAATCTCGAGATCGACGCCGGGCTGACTTATCTCGACAACGAACCGCTCGGCCGCGTCACCGCCGTTCCCCTTTACCGCGAACGCTACCGGCTGCTGGTCGCCGCCGACGCGCCACTCGGCAACCGAGACACCGTTACCTGGGCCGAGGTCGCCAAGGTGCCGCTGTGCCTGCTCACCCCGGACATGCAGAACCGGCGCATCATTGAAAAGCTGCTGCGCGACACCGGCGTCGAGCCGCAGATCATGCTCGAATCCGATTCGATGATTCTGCTGTACTCGCATGTGCGTACCGGCCGCTGGGCGAGCGTGATGCCGTCACGTCTAGCCGCAACACTTGGCCTCACCGACGTGCTGCGTTCGATCCCGATCACCGGACCGGAATCCGCGCACACCATCGGTCTGGTGGCGCCGGCGCGCGAACCCATGACGCCTTTAACCGCGGCGCTGGTCGCGGAAGCGCGCCGCGTGGCGTCTTCGCTCTACGATTGATCGTTTTCTCACGCGAAGTCTTAGCCATTAGTCGTAGAGCTGTGGCCCCGAATTTTGGGCGTACGTTTTTGAAATTTCGGGAAAATTTGCTGCACTGCCGTCCTCAACCAGCATAGATGCTCGCTATTGCGAGATATGAAATTTCTATCGAACGATAGGAACTCTTTTATTGATTCAATAAATGCCCATCCGCACTGTGCAATCAGCAGACTCGGGGCAATGAGGCTTGCCGCGCTCTGTCAGAAAAAAAGAACGTCTGGGGACCCAAGGAGGGCAACGCGATGAGCTTTCTCGACCGCAGTAACACGATAGCAAAACCCGGCTTCAGCCGGTGGATGGTGCCGCCCGCAGCGCTGTGCGTGCATTTGTGCATCGGCCAAGCCTATGCCTACAGCGTGTTCAATCTGCCGATGACTAAATTGATCGGCATCACGCAGTCGGCGCCAAGCGATTGGAAGCTCACCGAACTCGGGTGGATTTTTTCACTCGCCATCTTCTTTCTCGGCGTCTCGTCGGCCGTATTCGGTCGCTGGGTCGAGGAAGGCGGACCGCGCAAGGCGATGTTCACCGCCGCGCTGTGCTGGGCGGCCGCGTTCCTGATCTCGGCTTTCGGCGTTTATATCCACACCCTCTGGGTCATCTATCTCGGCTACGGCGTGATCGGCGGCTGCGCGCTCGGCATCGGCTACATCTCGCCGGTCTCGACGCTGATCAAGTGGTTC
>DASRLA010000039.1:0-47193 GCA_035648715.1 Pseudolabrys sp. | reverse complement strand
CCCCTGCCCCGTGCCGTGGCCCTCCCGAACCACGACCGCCCCGCCCGCGCGAACCGATATTCGCACTCTGTTGGTATAGACCGCCTGGAATGTTCCCCGGACTTCGCGGGCCAATACGCATTTGGTCTCGACGGTCTCCCGGCTCCAGCCGTCGAAGCCGAAAATCCGGTTAGCCTCGGAGATGACGTACCACCCCTCGATATATGAAAGTTCGCGTCCGTTAGCGGTGCGCGTTCGCACCGCGCGTTGATCCACGTCGCGCCGAAGCGCCTGAACCTGCTTTGCTGAGAAACCCATTACCGCGTCCTCACCGTCAGAATAGGTTGGGGGTCAGCCAGCTCGGCGCCGGCAATGTCCTCGCCTTGCTTGAGGTCGTCGGTTAGTTGCTGGCGCTTGAGCCTCGGTTCCGAAGGCTGCCAGTAAATCTTGGGCACCTTGTCCTCGTCGATGACAACCAATGACGGGGCGCCGTCCCGTACCGTGGCCGTAAAGTCCGGCGCGGTAATCTTTTTCAGATCAAGCTGGACCATGACGTCTTTGGCGATCTGCCGGCGTTTAGAGGCCCGGTCTTCGAACCGCTCGAGGCGCCCTTGCATGTCGGCGATACGGCACTTCAGCCCACGCACAAGGGCTTCATCCACCAAAGCGGAGCGAATGATCGCCTGGACGATCTCGTGGAGGTCGGTCAGCCCTTCCACGGTATCGGCCAGCGTCTGCTCGTCGATATTTGGTTCGGTCGCGCGAATGCGATCGCGGATAGCACGATAGTGGATAGCAGCAAATTCTAGGCTCATGGCGCACTCCAATGTTTGCAGAGGCTGATAACGTTGAGTCCCAAAGAAGCCCCTAGGATAAACAGATCATATGATCTGTTTTATATCATATGAAACGATAATGTCAACGCCAACTAAGTCATTAAGCAGTGCCCAAATCAGAGCGGCCCGCGCGCTTTTGCGATGGAGCGCCGAAGACCTTGCGCGCGAGGCATCGGTCGGGGTGGCCACGATCAGGCGCGCCGAACTCAGCGAACGCGAGACATCGCTTACCAAAGCCAATGATCTTGCCATCAGGCGTGGTTTAGAAAGCGCCGGGGTCGAATTCATCGACGAGAACGGCGGCGGCCCGGGGGTGCGGCTGCACGCCCGCCAGCGACCTAAACAGGCCAAATAGCGGCGCCCCCGCCGGCTACTAAGTGCAACTGCCTGCCACCGCCGCCCTCTTCATCAATTCCAACTTGCGGCTATTTATTCTTTCTGATATCACGATATCGTTTTATTGGGAGTCGCTTTTCCTATGGCACAGTTCACCGTGCGCAATCTGGAAAATGACGTGAAAACACGTCTCAAACGCCGTGCCGCGCATCACAAGCGCAGCATGGAAGAGGAAGTGCGACATATTTTGCGCGACGCGGTGAAAGAACAAAATCAACGTGTAGCCAAACTGGGGTCACGCATTGCAGGACGTTTTGCGAAAACCGGGCTGAAGTCGGACCTGCCCGAATTGCGCGGTCAGGTTCCGCGACCAGCAAAATTTAGCGAGTGATTATCCTCGATACCAATGTGCTTTCCGCGCTTATGCGCTCGGTTCCTGAGGCACCTGTGGTGACGTGGTTAGACCGCCAGCCCGCCGAATCTGTCTGGATAACCACCATCACGTTGTTCGAGGCCCGTCTCGGCATGGCGCTGCTGCCGTCCGGCCGTCGGCGAAATGCGCTGGAAACGGCGTTTGCCCGCTTACTCCAAGAGGACTTGGAAAATCGTGTATTGGATTTCGACAGCGACGCTGCAACTGAAGCAGCATCGCTGGCGGCCGCACGGCAGAAAAATGGACGGCAAGTGGACATGCGTGACACGCAAATCGCGGGCATCGCGCTCGCGCGGCGCGCAAGCATTGCCACGCGAAACATAAAGCATTTTTCCGATTTAAAGATTTCGGTAGTCAATCCTTGGCTGGATTAAAATATGTTATCGGCGGATTCGAGCTTTGGCTCGCTCCAGCAATCGCTGTCTATATGTGCACGGCAACGCCGTATATGGTGCCTTAATGGCTCGTCGCAGTTGGTCGGTCCAGGACGCAAAAAACCGCTTTAGCGAGGTCGTAGAAGCGGCCCAGAGCAAGCCGCAGACCATTACCAAGCACGGCAAAACCGGCCGTGGTAATGGTTGCAGCAGGTGATTACGAACGTCTGATACACCTCGAACGGGCGCAGGCACCGTCGTTCGCGGAATTACTGCTTTCCATACCGCAGGACGGTGGCGAATTCCCGCGGCTTCAAACTCGTCCGCGTGACGTTAAACTCTGATGCAGCTCATCGATGCGGTTGTTTTGTGGGAGCTGCACAAACTACGGCGCGAAGCTGGCATGAGCCAAGACCGAACGACTGTTAGTCAACGACGTGGGGCGCTTTTTTTGGCGAAACGAAGCCAATTTTCCTTCGTCGCTTCTAGGCCGTAAGGGTCACAGCGACCGATACTATTTCCGACGCACTCCAGTAGACTTTCGACCCATCCGACGAGGAAAAATCCCGAGGTGCTCTCCTAAAACTGACAGAGCTCTCAATTTGTCGATCACTTTAACTCGAGTGTGTCGGCTTTTGACAATACGTTTTCCCGTGCGAACGTCGACCGCCCCGAGTTTTTCGCGATACTCGAATGAGGCAATCGCATCCTGGGCTTCACGCGGCCACTCTTGCGGGTATTTCATCCGGCCATTTTTGCCATACACAGCGACCAAATTTGATGTGGCAATACGCATAAGAGCTTCCAGGATTTCCAACTCCTTAATTTTCGACCCTTGCTTTAGCAACTCTTTTCGACGGCCAATTTCCTCAGAAATAAGTGGTTTTTTTAAATTTTCGCACGCTATTGCCCGCGCTGTCCTCTCACTGTAACCCGCGCGGATCGCCGCCTGCGTGCCGTTTAGGTCAACCATGTACTCATCAACAAATCTGGCTTGTTTGTCGGTAAGCACCGAGGTCACCTTTTTGTAACCTATTGATATCGTATAACTTTAAAAGATTCCGGCTCTTCAAAACCAACTATAATGTAAGGTTTTGTAAGGTAAATGGCCTCGTTCATTTTTAGCGACCCCAGTCAGATAAAAAATTGTTCGTTGTAAACTTAGGCGCGGCGCGTTGGAGAAAGCTCGAGCGCCTGCTCAACGGCCTGGATGACCCGCACCGGCGACAGCTCGTTAAGGCACGCGCTATAGCTTCCCAGCCGCCGCTCACAGCCTTCCAATTGACAAGGCATACACGGCAACGGGTTCTGCACCAGCCAGACATTGCCACGTTGTTGCACCCTGCCGGCCGCCGCCCACGGCTCATCCAATTCTCCCACCGGCCAAGGCCCCCACAGCCGCGGATCAGTCGGCCCATAAAGCGCGACCGTCGGACAACCTGTGGCCGCGGCCAAATGCGTCACTGACGTATCGGGCCCGATATAGACACGCGCTTTGGCCAATAGACCCGCCAATTGCGCCCAATCGAGCGTTCCATCGATCCGCGTTACCGGCATACCGGCGCCCGCCCAGATGTCGTCGAGATAGGCGCGCTCGGCCGCCGATGGACCACCGGTAACCAGCACCGTCAATCCTCGCTCGACAAGTGCCGAGGCAAGCGCGCGCCAGCCATCGACCGTCCATTGCTTGTAGCGAAACTGCGGCGCCGCATGAATGACGGCATATCGTCCCGGCGGCGCCAGCGACGCATCCCGTGGCTTTGGTCCGATAACAAGCGGCGCGCGTGCGATACCGAGCGCGTCGGCGAGCCGCATCATCTCTTCGACGCGATGAATGCCCGGCACTTGTTCGACACTGCGGCTCAGTAACCAGCGTTTGACGCAGCCGGAGAAGCGCGATTCCACCGGCGCGACACTGCGCTTGCCCGCAACCAGTGCAAAGAAAGTCGGCCGGTCGCCTGACTGCGTCGAGACGGCGAGGTCATAACGCCGCCAAAGCTTGCGCGCGAGCATGAAGCTCTGGAAGGCCGTACCATCGGGCGGCATCTCGACGATGCCGTTGAGATCCGGATGGCCGCGCAGAATACCGGCGGTGTCGGCGAATACCAGCGCGTCGATCGCGGCGTCCGGCCAGGCGCTGCGCAGGCTGGAAATCAATGGCGTGGTCAACAGCACGTCGCCAAGCCGGCGCAATGCGATCACCAGAATACGCGGGCGGGCAGGAAGCGCGATACGACGCTTGCGCTCAAGCTTCGGCATCGCCCGTCTTCCCCGCCCGCTTGTTCAGCACCATGCCGCCAGCAACACCCACGCCGAAGACGTAAATCCAGCCTTGCCCGAAATCGAACAGATGTGAGTTAAACAGCGAGCCGATGATGTTTTGTACGACGGCAACGAGCCCGATCCATTCAGCCAGACCAAGGCCTCTAAACATGAAACCGTGTGCGATCCACATTGCCCACAAAACGAAAACGCCAATGACGCCGAGCTGAATGGCGACCGCGAAAGTCTGGTTATGCGGATTGGTCGAGGCCACTCCCGCTGCCCCCGTTTTTCCCACCGACGATTCAATAAACAGCGCATGGATCGACCCCGTGCCATGACCGAACAAGGGGGCTTTGCGCACAAATTCAATCGACTTCTTCCAGAATTCGATGCGCTCGCCGGAAGAAGTTCGCGCATCTGTATTCTCATAAACTTTGTATTCGGTCCAAATCGCCTCAACCCGATCGCGCAAATAGGGCGAGGCGAACCAGCCAGCCGCGCCGATCGCAATAGCGGCAGCCGTCAGAACAATGACGCCGCGCGCGCGAAACCGTCTGAGGGCGAAAACCGCCACTAGCACCAGCAACATAACGAGCGCGGTGCGGCCGGTGGCAACAAACAGCATGTTCGCCAACATGCCGAGCCCCACCACGATGCATGCCAATAGCCACAGCCAGCGGCGGCGCTCGGCAAATTCGACCGTCAGATATAAGAGTACAGCAATGCAGGCGACGAATTCACCGCTTTGCGTGGCGGCGTTTTTGACCGGCACATGATCCGGGTGCATCGGGATGAACGAAAAACCCGGCACGAATTCGGCCAGCGTGCCGATGACGAGCAGCAATACGCAAGCCGCCAGGAATCCCAAGAACACGCAAAGCCCGCGTTCCGAACGACAAAACTGAACGAACAGCAGCGGTATGGCGAGCAGCTTCAAAAACGAAGTGAGGCCTTCCCAGCGTTCTGCCCAAGACACGCTCAATGACAAGCCGGCCCAGAGCATGCCCGCGCCGCCGAGAAGAACGAGCAGCAGCGGCAGGCCGCCGGCCGGCTTTGCAATAATGCTGCGCACCTCGCGCCAGTCCAGTACGGGAATCACGGCGACCACCCATAGCGCGATCAGAATGCCGGTCGCCGACGTCGACAGTGGCAATGACACGGCGACCGCGACCGCCAGCCATTCGGCAATGCAAACGAGTCTGGTCCGGTGCGGTTCGGGCATCGCGAATGGGGCCATCACGACGACGTCTCCGCCCCTCGCAAGGCCGACATCCCGCGTTTGGCGCGCACGGCGCCGCCGGCTAGCAGCAGCCGCGCCAGCTTGCGCTCGTTCTCCAGCAAGGCCGAGCGATCCGCCTCGGCATGCCACAGATGAATGACGCCGGTCGCGAAGGAGCCGTCCTTGCGCTTCACACCGGCATGAAGCAGCCGCACGATGATGTCGGAATCTTCCTTGCCCCAGCCGCTATAGTCGGCGTCGAAGCCATCCACCGTGTCGAGATCGCGCCGCCAGATCGCCAGATTGCACGAGCGCGCGCCGCGCCAGGCCTTGGCGCGCAGGAAGCGCAACGGCCCGAGCGGCAGTCGCAACAACGCCGACAGCCGGTTGATCCCGCCCCTCGTCCGCTCGCCGATCCATGCCCCGATGCCCCAGGCCTCGGGCGTCAAGCCGTCCCGCAACACCTTGGCGGCGAGTTCGCGCGAGAGAAGGATTCGATTGCCGGTGACGAAAGCGCCGGGACGCGCAAGCCGGCGATGCACAGCGACGAAATCCGGCCGCGCGATGCAGTCGCCGTCGAGGAAAATGCAGTAGTCGCCGCGCGCGGCCAATATCGCGCGGTTGCGGATTTCGCCGGCGCGAAAGCCCTTGTCCTCGTGCCAGACATGTTCGACGCGGTGGCCGATAGAGGCATTGAGCCGCTCGACCAGCGCCGCCGTCGCCGGTCCCGAGCCGTCGTCGGCCACCACCACCTCGAAATCCGGATCGCTCTGACGCGCGAGCGAGCCCAACACCGCGGCGAGCGCGTCGTCTCGGTTATAGGTGGTAACGATGACGGAAATCAGCGCGGCCACGACAGCCCTTTCGCGTTAAAATCCTTGCCGGATGCTGGCTTTAGCCGAAGTCGCAGCTTGCGACAAATTATATGCGACCGCCCGTCTGCGCGGCGTAATTTTGCCATTGCCCCGCGCCGCTTCAACTGGCAACCATCCAGCCTGGGTGACCTGAATGGCAAAAATATCCGCCTATATCCTGACCTATAACGAGGCCGAAAAAATAGAGGCCGCGGTCGAAAGCGTGTTGTGGGCCGACGAGGTCGTCGTGGTCGATTCCTTCAGCATCGACCGCACCGCCGAGATCGCCACCTCGCTCGGCGCGCGCGTCGTCGAGGTGCCGTTCAACGGCTTCGGCGAACTGCGCAACCGCGCGCTCGACGCCTGCAAGCATGAATGGATCTTCAGCCTCGACGCCGACGAGCGCTGCACAGCGGAAGTGCGCGACGAAGTTCTCGCGTTGATCGAAAGCGAACCGCCGCACGAGGTCTATCTGGTGCCGCGCCGCAGCTACATGATGGGCCGCTGGATCAGGGGCTCCGGCTGGTATCCGAATTTCCGCCAGCCGCAGCTCTTCCGCAATGGCGCGATGCGTTACACGCTCGAGCCGGTGCACGAAGGATATGAGAACCTGAGCGGCAAGCCGCTCGGCCGGCTCAGGAACGCGGTCTGGCAATTTCCTTTCCGCAACCTCGAGGAAGTCATCAAGAAGATGAACCGCTATTCCTCGCTCGGCGCGCCCAAGCTCGCTGGAAAGCGAGTGTCGATGGCGAGCGCGCTCGGCCACGCCACATGGTCGTTCATCAAGCATTATTTTTTCAAACGCGGATTTCTTGACGGCTGGGCCGGCGTCGTCATCGCCTTCGGAAATTTCGAGGGTACATTCTATCGTTACGCCAAACGCTACGAAGAAATGCAAGGCTGGCAGTCGCCGCCCGGCAAGTCGATCCGGCGCGAAACGAGCCAATAAAATTATTTTCCGCGCAGCCGCCTGGAAAAATTGTGCAGCCAGCGGAACGGCAGCGCCAGATAATATTTGCGCGCGATCTCCCAGCAGTCGCCGCCAGTTATGCGCGCATTCGAGCCATGTGGGACGTACCAGCCATTGTTCTCATAGCGCCGCACGATGCGATAGCCGCCCGCGGTGAGATAGCGGTGTTTCGACAGATCGGCGACGTGATCTTCCAGCAGAATGAGGCGCGGCTGCCAGCGCGCCAGATCGAAGCCGCGCAACACGTCGATCTCATGGCCCTCGACGTCGATCGACAGAAAATCGAAACCTGCCGGTGCCTGCGCTTCTTCCAGAATGCTGTCGAGGGTGCGGATGGGAACTTCGATCGTCTTTTCCGGGGCAGTTCCCGGCGCCATGGCGGCGCGATCGAGCGACGACAACGGCCCGGCGACATGCAGCGGTAGCGTTCGTCCGGCATTCTCCGGCGACGAACAAGCGACCGCGAAAACTTTAGCCATCCGCAGCGCCCGCAATTCCTGCGCCAGATCGGGCTGCGGTTCGATCAGCAATCCGTTCCACCCTGCCTGTTCGAGATGCCAGGTCTGCGAGCGCGCGCGCGGCTCATTGGCGCCGACTTCGACGAAATAACCCTTGGTGTCGCCGAAAAACGCAGCGACCATCTGCATCTCGGGATCGAGCGGAACGCCGTTCACGGGAACGTCTTTCACTTGTTTTTGAGAGCGCGGCTACGTTCGACCATCGCGGTGGTCGATTGACCGGGCACCAGATCGATCAATTCGACCTTGCCGCCGAGCGCCTCGACGATGTCATGGCCGACAACGTCTTCGCGTTTGTAGTCGGCACCCTTGACCAGCACCATCGGCTTGACTGCTTCGATCAACTTGCGCGGCGTGTCCTCGTCGAACACCACGACCAGATCGACCGCCTCAAGCGCTGCGAGCAATTCGGCACGCGACTGCACGTTTTGCACCGGACGGCCCTCGCCTTTCAGCCGCGTCACTGAGGCATCGCCGTTCAAGCCCACCACCAGCCGGTCGCAGGCGGCGCGCGCGCCGGCTAGCAGTTTGACGTGGCCGGGATGCAGAAGATCGAAACAGCCATTGGTAAAACCGATGCGCAGGCCCTGTTTTCGCCAGGGATCGAGATGCTCACCCAGCAGTGCCCAGTCGAACACGATCTTTTCTTCCGGCGCCAGCGAAGCGGCAGGAAGAATGCGCGAGCGCAATTCGGCGATCGTCAGCGTGGCGGTGCCGCGTTTGCCGACCACGACGGCGGCGGCGGCATTGGCGGCGCGCATCGCACTTTCGAAATCGGCGCCGACCGCCAGCATCGCGGACAAAACCGCGACCACGGTGTCGCCCGCGCCAGAGACGTCGCGCACACGCACCGGGTAAGCCGGCACATGAACAGCCGCGTCCTTGCCGGCCACCAAGGTCATGCCGTCTTCGCTGCGCGTCACCAGGACGGCCTTGACGCCGAGCTCACGCGACAGGCCGGCGGCGGCTTTGGCGACTTCGTCGTCACTGCGCGCTGCTGTGCGGGTCGCGTCGGCTAATTCCTGCCGGTTCGGCGTGATCAAGGTCGCGCCTTTGTAGATCGAATAGTCGCGGCCTTTCGGATCGACCACGACCGGCTTCCCCTGATTGTTGGCGGCGTCGATGACGGCGCGGATGACGCGCGGCGTCAGCGTGCCCTTGGCGTAATCCGACAACACGACCGCGCCGGCGCGTGCCATTGCCTTGACAGCCTGCGCAATCAGCGCGTCTTCATTTTTCGGATCGATCGACGAACCCGGCTCCCAATCGGCGCGCAACAGATGCGACGAATGATGCTCGGATACGAAGCGCACCTTGCGGGTGGTCTGACGGCCGGCATCCATGACCAGATGCGCATCGATCTTGCCAGCGGCGAGTTCCTCCCCGAGCGCCGCGCCCGCAGCGTCATTGCCGATGACCCCTATGAAGATGCATTTCGCGCCGAGCGACACCAGATTGCGCGCCACGTTGCCGGCGCCGCCGATCATAGCCTCGGTGCGCTTGACTGCGATTACCGGCGTCGGCGCTTCGGGCGAAATGCGCGTGACGTCGCCATAGACAAACTCATCGAGCATCAGATCGCCGATGCAGAGCACCGTCTGTCCGGCGAGATCGCTGAGATGCTTGTCGAAATCGAACATGAGTTACCGGTATCGGTCAGCCTGATCGAGATAGCCGGTCACGTATTGACCGACCGCGCTTTCGAGCGGCGTGAAGCCGGCGTTGTAGCCGGCGCGGCGCAGATTATCGACATTGGCTTGCGTGAAATACTGGTATTGCCCGCGAATGGCGTCCGGCATGTCGATATATTCGATATTGGGCGCGCGCCCGAGCGCCTTGAACATGGCGCCGATCATGTCGCGAAAACTTTCTGCCTTGCCGGTACCGACATTGAAGATGCCGTTGACCGACGATGTGTCGAGCAGCCAGCGCAACACCGCCACGGCGTCGTCGACATAGATGAAATCGCGCCGCTGCTCGCCGTCGCCGATGCCGTCGCGATGCGACTTGAACAGCTTGACCGGTTCGCCCGCCTTGGCGCCGGCAAAGACCTTCGCCAGCACGCTCGCCATGTGGCCTTTGTGATATTCGTTCGGGCCGTAGACATTGAAAAACTTGAGGCCCACCCAGCGCGGCGGCAGCTTTTCCTTTTTCACGGCGCGGTCGACCAGTGCCATGTCGAATAGATGCTTGCTCCAGCCATACAAGTTCATCGGTTTGAGCGCGCGCAGCGCGGCAAGCGACCAGTCATCGGTGAAGCCCTGGTTGCCGTCGCCATAGGTCGCGGCCGAAGAAGCGTAGATGAACGGCGTGTTGGTCGCCGTGCACCAGTCGAGCAGGCGCAGCGACAGGCGGAAATTGTTCTCCATCACCAGGTCAGCGTCGGTAGCGGTGGTGTCGGAAATCGCGCCCATGTGGATGACGGCGTCGAGCTTACGGCCGTCCAGCCAGGATGCCAGTTGCGGCGGCGGAATAAGATCGGCGATCTGCCGCTTGGCCAAGTTCCGCCATTTGGCATCCTCGGAGCCGAGGAAGTCGGTGACGACGACATCGGTCGAGCCAGCTTCGTTGAGGCTGGCGACGATATTCGACCCGATGAAGCCGGCCCCGCCGGTGACTAGAAACATCCCACCCCCTTGGCGAATAAGGGCCTTCCTTTGCCCCAGTCCGGGCAACCGCGCAAATCATACCCCTCGATCTCGCAAAAGGGCTTCCGGAAACGGTAAAAATTGCGGCTGGACAGGCCGATAGACCGCGGGCTAACGCCTTCCGCGAGGGTCGAAACAGCGCCGGAAACCCGGCCTGATGGGGGCTGCGGCCACTTAAAATGAACTCCGGTTCAAACCATCGAGAAAAGCCGGTCCTGATCGTCCCCTATGTCTGGATCGGGGATTTCGTGCGCTGCCATTCGGTGGTGCGCTTGCTGCACGCGCAAAATCCAGAGCGGCCGGTCGATATGGTCTCCTCGACGCTGTGTGCCCCTTTAGCCGACTACATGCCGGGGGTCCGGCGGGTGATCGTCAGCAACCAGCCGCGCAAGCGGCTGGGCTGGGCGGTCCAACAGTATCTGGCCGCCCGGCTGCGCCAGGGCGGTTATGGCCAGGCGCTGGTCATGTCGCGCAAGTGGAAGGCGGCGCTGGCGCCGGCGATGGCGGGCATCCCCATCCGGACGGGTTTTGCCGGCGAGGCCCGTTTCGGCCTCATCAACGACATGCGCTGGGGCGAGCGGGCGCTTCCCCGCATGATCGACCAGATGGGTGCCCTCGCGCTCCCCAAAGGCTCCCCGCTGCCGTCGGATTGGCCACTGCCCGAGCTGAAAGTGCCCACCGACGAGCTTTCCCGCTGGCTGGAGCAGCATAAGCTGGCTGGCCACGCCCGCCCTATCGTCACGCTCTCCCCCGGCGCGGTCGGGGCCGGCAAGGCCTGGCCCCCGAGCCATTATGCCGAGCTGGCGCGCGCGCTGGCTAAAGACGGTGCCTTGGTCTGGGTGCTGGGGGGACCGGGCGAAACCAAAACGGCCCGCAACATCGCCGATGCGGTCGGTCCCGCCGTGCGCGATCTCACCGGCACCGACCTCCGCAACGCCGTGCTCGCGCTGGCCGCCGCCGACGTCTCCGTCACCAACGATTCCGGCCTGATGCATGTCTCCGCCGCCATCGGCACCCCGACCGTCGCTATTTTTGGCCCCACCAGCCCGTGGCACTGGAAACCGCTAAATCCGGTCGCCGCCATCCTCGAACCGCCCGGCGACGAGCCGGCCCGCCTCCGGGCCAGGATTGAAGGCAACGACGCCGTCCGCCATCGCCGCACTGACGACGTGGCGGTCGAAACGGTGCTGGCGGCTGTGCAAAACGTGCTCAACAAGCCCCGTTAAGCTTCCGGCAAGCGGCCAGCCTGACGAAACCCGGCTTTCCTGCTATCAAAACGGACCTCAACTTAAGGATATCGACCAGCGATGGCGAAACCCCAGGCAGCCGGGATGCGAAGCGAACAGGCGCAGGCGGCAATCGACTCCGCCTTGCGCACGCTCGAAGCCGAAGGCTCCGGCATCGAGGCCCTGTCAGCCGCATTGCGCGATGGCCTGGGCGCACCCTTCGCCGCGGCAATCGACCTGATCCGCGCCGCGCAAGGCCGCGTCATCGTCACCGGCATGGGCAAGTCGGGCCATGTAGGCAACAAGATCGCTTCGACGCTGGCCTCCACCGGAACGCCGGCCATGTTCGTGCATCCGGCGGAAGCCAGCCACGGCGACCTCGGCATGATCGCCAAAGGCGACGTGATCCTGGCGCTGTCCTGGTCGGGCGAAACCGCCGAACTGAAAAATCTCACCGACTATTCACGGCGCTTCCGCATCGGCCTGATCGCAATGACGGCGGCTGCCGACTCCACGCTCGGCAAGACCGCCGACGTGGTGCTGACGCTGCCGCAGGCGCGCGAAGCCTGCCCGCACAACTTGGCGCCGACCACCTCGTCGCTGATGCAGTTGGCGCTCGGCGACGCGCTGGCGATCGCCCTCCTGGAAAGCCGCGGCTTTACCGCCGTCGATTTCGGCATGCTGCATCCGGGCGGCAAACTCGGCGCACTGCTCAAGACGGTGAGCGACTTCATGCATAGCGGCGATAGCCTGCCCTTGGCGCCGCTCGGCGCCAAAATGTCGGACGCCATCCTGGAAATGTCAGTCAAGGGTCTCGGTTGCGTCGGCATTGCCGATGCGCAGGGCAAACTCGTCGGCATCATCACCGACGGCGACTTGCGCCGCCATATGCGCAACGACCTGCTCGATGCCCGCGTCGAAGATGTCATGACCAAGGCGCCGAAAACGGTGCGGCCCGACCAATTGATCAGCGAGACGCTTGAGATTCTCAATTCAATGAAGGTGACCGCGTTGTTCGCGGTCGAGACCGGCAAGCCGGTCGGCATTATTCACGTGCACGATTTATTGCGCGCCGGCGCGGCGTGATCAGCCGTTGAGCTTTTCGACAGCGTCTACCACCTCGTCTACCGTTGGCGGTGCGCCTTGCGCGCCCAAAACGGCAATCGACCCGCTGCCGACCGGTCCGGTCAGATGCGGCTTGCTGCCGGTAAAAATAGCGGCAAGCGGCACTCCAAGCGCGGCGGCCAGATGTAACAGCCCGGTATCGACGCCGACCACGCATTGCGCGCCGGCAATCAGCCGCGCGACTTGGTCGAGCGGCGCGTGCTCCGGCACCCGCGCGCCCGGCAGCGCCGCCGCGATTGTCTCGGCGCGCATACGCTCGCGCTCATTGCCCCAGGGCAGTACGACGCCCAAGCCGCGCGTGGCAATCGAGCGGCCAAGCGCGATCCAGTTCTCGACCGGCCACTCTTTCTCCGGGCGCGCGGTTGCATGCAGCAACACGGCGTAAGGTGCTCCGGCGCTTTGTAGCCGCGCGCGGTCGAGCCCGAAATCCGGCGCACCGCGCGGCGCGTAGCCGAGCGCCATGCCAGTCAAAATCCGATTGCGCTCGACCGCGTGCAGATCGGCGCCGACTTTGTGGCGGACATCGTAGAATGGCAGCGCCAGCCGTTCGCGCACGCTCGCCGCGTCATAACCGTGGCGGACGCCGCGCGCCGCCCGGGCCATCAGCCCGGTGCGCAACAATCCTTGCGTATCGATTACCGTGTCGTATCGGCGGGCGCGGATGCCGCGCCAGGCTTGCGCGATCTCCCCCCATGTCGCGGGCGCGGCCATCGACTTGCGCCAGCGCCGCCAGCCAACCGTGATGACCACATCCACGCCCGGATGCAACCGCACCAGCGGCGCGAATGCCTCCTCCACCAGCCAGGCGAAACGCGCAGCCGGAAGCGCGGCACGCGCCTCGGTCAAGGCCGGCATGTGATGGATCACGTCGCCGAGAGAGGAAGTCTTGATGAAAAGGATGTCGGTCATGCCAATCGTTGCCGGTTAACGACGATCATATACCGGTCATTAACAATGACCGCCATAACCATTGGTGCGCGGCGACCGCCTAATAAATCTTTTGCGGCTCGCCGGTTAGAACGGCTTAACACGCCATTCGAGGGCACTCATGACGATTTTGGTTACCGGCGGCGCAGGTTATATCGGCAGCCACATGGTGCATGAGCTGGTTGACGCCGGTGAGCCTGTGGTTGTGCTCGACAACCTCTCGACCGGCTTCCGTTTCTTGATTCCCGCCGCAGTTCCTTTCGTCGCCGGCTCGACCGGCGACCGCGAACTGGTGGCCAAGACAATCCGCCAATACGGCATCACCGCCATCGTCCATTTTGCCGCGTCCATCGTCGTGCCTGACTCGGTAAGGAACCCGCTCGGCTACTACCGCAACAACACCATGAACACCTGCGCGCTGCTCGATACGGCCATCGAAGCCGGCGTGCGCCAGGTAATCTTTTCCTCGACCGCCGCCGTCTACGGCAATGCCGAGGAAACGCCGGTGCGTGAAGACACGGTAACGCTGCCGATCTCGCCCTACGGTTCGTCGAAGCTGATGTCGGAGATCATGCTGCATGACGCCGGCAAGGCGTATGGGCTGCGCTTCGTCATCTTGCGTTATTTCAACGTCGCCGGCGCCGATCCGCGCGGCCGCACCGGCCAGTCTAGCCCGGGCGCGACGCACCTCATCAAAGTCGCTTGCGAGGCCGCGCTCGGCAGACGGCCCGGCATGGCGATCTATGGCACCGACTATGCGACGCCGGACGGCACCTGCGTGCGCGACTACATCCACGTCAGCGACCTGGCGCGCGCGCATTCAGCGGCGCTCGGGTATCTGCGCCGCGGCGGCGCCAACACGACCTTCAATTGCGGCTACGGTCATGGCTCGTCGGTGCTGCAAGTGATCGACGCGGTGCGGCGCGCGAGCGGACGCGACTTCCCGGTCGAGATCGCACCCCGCCGTGCCGGCGATCCGCCCGCGCTGGTCGCCGATGCCAGCCGCATCCGCTCGACGCTGTCCTGGCAACCGCAGTTCCAGGACCTCGACACCATCGTCGCGCATGCTTATTCCTGGGAACGCCGGCTCGCGGCCAAGCGCTCAACCGCCGCGGCTTGAGCACCCCGCAATTTACCGATTTTCGCTTGAAAATCGCGGCCAGCGCGGGCAATCACTGTTGCGCCGCCATGCGCTGTCTTGACGCGGCATAATCAATGCCCGACAGAGGGGCGATGAGCGAACTCCATCATGTAATGGCGGACGACAAACGCTATGGCGCCTGGGCCCTGGTCAAGCGGCTGCTGACCGAGCAAGGCGTGGCGCATTGGCGCCGATACGCCTTTGCCTTCGTATTGATGACGGTGGCCGCCGGCTGCACCGCGTTGAGCGCCTACCTGATCGGCGACGTCGTCAACGAAGCCTACGTCAACCGCAATCTGGCCGGCATCGTCACGCTCGGTATCGTCACCGCGCTGCTGTTCACGGTCAAAGGCGCCGCCACTTATGGCCACACCGTGCTGCTGTCACAGATTGGCAACCGCATCGTCGCCAACAATCAGCGCGCGGTTTTTGCCAAGCTCCTCAACGAGGGCCTGAGCTTTTTCTCCGAGCGGCACTCGACTGAATTCATCGCCCGGCTGTCCACGGGCGCTGCGGCCGCGACGCAAGTTATGAATTTGCTGATTACATCGCTCGGCCGCGACCTGCTCTCGCTCATCGGGTTGTTGACCGTGATGATCGTGCAGGACCCGCTGATGTCGTTTTTCAGTTTCGTGGTGGCGCCGCCGGCCTTCGTGGTTCTGCGCAAGATGATCCGGCGCATCTACAAAATCGGCCGCAGCCAATTCCAGGGCGGCACCCGCATCATCGAAACCTTGCAGGAAACGCTGCAAGGCATCCGCATCGTCAAAGCCTTCACGCTCGAAGACACGATGTGTGCGCGCTTCGACGCCAATGTGGCCGCGGTCGAACATGAAGCCAACAAAATGGCGCGCGTCTCCGCCCGCGCCAGCCCGCTGATGGAAACACTCGGCGGGTGCGCCATCGCTATCGCCTTGGTCTATGGCGGCTACCGCGTGCTGGAAACCGGCGCCACGCCCGGGCAATTCTTTTCGTTCATCACCGCTTTCCTGCTCGCCTATGAGCCGGCAAAGCGGCTGGCGCGCCTGAACATCGAACTCAACAGCGGACTGGTCGGCGTACGCGTGCTGTTCGAGGTGATCGATTCGCCGCCGAGCGAGCCGGCCGACACCGGCATGCCCGATCTGCAAATCATTACGCGCAAGCTGAAATTCGACGATGTCCATTTCGGCTATCGCGGCGACGAATCGGTGTTGCGCGGCATGATCTTTACCGCTGAGCCCGGTAAGCTCACCGCCCTGGTCGGTCCGTCCGGCGGCGGAAAGTCGACCGTGTTCAATCTCATCCTGCGCTTTTATGACGCCGATCAAGGCCGCATCGAAATCGACGGGCAGAACATCGCTCAGGTGTCGCGCCGGTCGTTGCGACAACACATCGCCTATGTCGGACAGGACGTCTTTCTGTTCCGCGGTACCGTGCGCGAGAACATCGCTTTCGGAAAACCGGGCGCCAGCGAGGCCGAGATTATCGCCGCCGCGAAAGGCGCCTACGCGCACGATTTCATCGTGACGTTCCCGCGCGGCTACGAAACCCCGGTCGGCGAGCATGGCTTGCAGCTGTCAGGCGGCCAGCGCCAGCGCATCGCCATTGCGCGCGCGCTGATCAAGGACGCGCCGATCATCCTGCTCGACGAGGCGACCGCCGCGCTCGATTCGGAAAGCGAGTTGCAGGTGCGCGAGGCGATGGAGCATCTCTGCCAGGGCCGCACCACGCTCGCCATCGCGCACCGGCTGCACACCGTCTCGCATGCCGACCGTATTTATGTGATTGAGAACGGCCACTCGGTCGAATCCGGCCGTCACGACGATCTGCTGCGTCAGGATGGCCGCTATGCCTCGTTCTACCGGCTCCAGCTCAAGCAGCAAGAATCGGATGGCCCTGCGGCGAAAGCAGCGCCGGCGGCGGCCACGGCTTAAGTCCTGGCCGCGTGCTATTTCGTCTTGTTCCGCCCGGGATAATGCGATACCGGATGGCCACTCAAAACCCGTCGAAATCCCCTTTTCACAATCCTAAAGGCAAAAATCCATGAGCGCGGACTACGTCATTCCTGCGCCACCGCAGGCCGTTATCGCGGTTGCCGGCACGTCGAAAACTTTCCCAGTCCGGCGCATCTGGTGCGTCGGCCGCAACTACATCGAGCACATTCGCGAGATGGGCCAGGACGAGCGGCTGCCGCCGTTTTATTTCGCCAAGCCCGCCGATGCGATCGTGCCGGACGGCGGCACGGTGCCCTATCCGTCGCTGACCAAGGACATGCACCACGAGGTCGAGCTGGTGGTGGCGCTCAAGTCGGGCGGCCGTAACATCCCGGCCGCCAAGGCCAATGACTGCATCTACGGCTACGCGGTCGGCATCGACCTGACCCGCCGCGATTTGCAGATCGCCTCGCGCGACCTCAAGCGGCCATGGGAAATCGGCAAGGCCTTCGATTACTCCGCCCCCTGTGGCGCGATCAAGCTGGCCTCCGAGACCGGCCACCCGACCAAGGGCAAGATCACGCTCAAGTGCAACGGCCAGATCCGCCAAGATGGCGATCTCAACCAGTTGATTTGGAACGTCCCCGAAATCATCGCCGACCTGTCGAAAATGGTCGAACTGGTGGCCGGCGACATCATCATGACCGGGACGCCCGCGGGCGTCGCTGCGACCGTTGCGGGCGACAAGCTCGAATGCGCGGTCGAGGGCATCGGCACCTGCACGGTGACGATTGGGCCGGCACTGAAGTAACCCGCGCCTTATCCTAATACCGATCCGAAAAAGACGGCCGGCGGATGGAACCGCCGGCCGTTTTGCGTTGTTTAACCATTTACTAACGAGCAAGCCGCACACTTCGAGCTGCCGGGAATTGAAATGCCCCGATGGGCAGCGCGCCACACGCACAGGACTAATCCCGATGGGTCAAGCTCTTCATTCGGACTGGTACCCGTTTCCTGCCATCACCGATGCGGCCAAGATGGCCGAACGCGTTCTCCAATTTTCGCCCGCTACCGACGCCGAGGCGCTTAAATTATTGCGCGCTAGCTTTCCGCATTGCCCCTTGAGCATGCGGGTGGCGGCGCTCGATCTGTTGATGCGGCGCAAGACGCGTAGCGCTACGCGTGGTTATTACTCCTGCTAGAGCCTTTCCGGCTTTGATGGAAACAAAGCCGCGGCTCTAGCTTTTATTTTATCGCGTTTTCTTCACGCGAACCGGCACCCACTTCGCTCGAAAACGCTCTTGAGCCTACATGCCGAGATAAGCTTGGCGGACGCGGTCGTCGCCAAGCAGCGCCTCGCCGGTGCCCGATAGTGTGATGCGGCCGTTTTCTAAAACATAGGCCTGGCTCGCCAGCTTGAGCGAAACCGCCACGTTTTGTTCGACCAGCACGCAGGTCAGCCCCTCGCGATTAAGTTCGCGCACTGTTTTCAAAACCTGCTGCACGATGGTCGGCGCGAGGCCCAGTGACGGCTCATCGAACATCACAAGATCGGGCGCGCCCATCAGGCAGCGGCTGATGGCCAGCATCTGCTGCTCGCCACCCGACAGCGTGCCGGCGGCTTGATGGCGGCGCTCGTTTAGCACGGGAAACATCGCATAGACCTTTTCCAGATTGCGCTCGCGCAAGTCCCGCGCGCGCGGAATGATCGCGCCCATGGCGAGATTCTCGGCAATCGAGAGCGACGGAAACACCTGACGGCCTTCCGCCACCTGGCCGATGCCGAGATCACAGACTTTGTGACTAGGCCGGCCGGCAATGTCCTGCCCACGATAAAGGATGCGCCCGCGCGCAGGCTTCAACATGCCGGCAATGGTTCGGATGAGCGAGGTCTTGCCGGCGCCGTTGGCCCCGACGATGGCGACGATCGATCCTTCGGCGATCTCGAGCGAGACGCCGTCAAGCGCCTGCGCGTCGCCGTAGAATACGTCGAGATTTTCGACGCGGAGCATTATCATGCTTTATCCTTTTGCATGATCTTGTCCGAAAACTGGTGTCCACTTTTCGGGATCATCCAATATCCTCCGCACCAAGGTACGAATGGATCACCGCCGGATCACGCACGACGTCTTCCGGCGCGCCCTGCGCAATGGCCGCGCCGTGGTGCAGCACCAGGATGCGGCCGGCCAGCGCCATGACCGCGCGCATAACGTGTTCGATCAGCAATATGGTGAGCCCACTTTCGCGGTTGATCTCCTTCAGGATCGAGACGATGCGGTCGGTTTCGGTCGGCCGCAATCCCGCCATCACCTCGTCGAGCAGCAACAATTTCGGACCGGTGGCGAGCGAGCGCGCCACTTCCAGCCGCTTGCGGTCTGGCAGCGTCAGCGAGGAGGCGCGCTGCGCGCGCTTGTCGTAGAGATCGAGCCGCCGCAGCACTTCGTGTGCATGCGCGCGCGCACCACTAACATGATGGCGTCGCATCAACGCGCCGACGATGACATTGTCTTCGACGCTGAGCGCGGGAAACGGCCGTACGATCTGAAAGGTGCGGCCGATGCCGCGCCGGCAAATCTGGTCGGGCGGCAGGTTTTCGATGCGCTCGCCGTCGAAGGTGATGCTGCCGGTGTCGGGCGCAAAGACGCCGGCGATCATGTTGAACAGCGTGGTCTTGCCGGCGCCATTCGGTCCGATCACCGCGAAGATGCCGCCTTTCGGCACGTCAAACGTCAGCTTGTCCACGGCGAGAAGACCGCGGAAGCGCTTACTGATGCCATCGACTTTGAGAAGCGTGCTCATGGCTCGCGCTCCGCCAAACCGAGACGCCGCTTGAGCCAGGGCCAGATGCCGTCTGGCAGCGCCATGATCACCAGCAACAGGCAAATGCCGTAGAACACCTGCTTGGCGCCGGGCAGATCGACGCCGAGCGTATTAAGCGCGCCGGTCAATATTTCGGCGAGCCCCGTCAGTACGAAAGCGCCGAGGATCGGCCCGAACAGCGTGCCGATGCCTCCGACGATGGGACCGAGAATGATTTCGATCGAGCGCGAAATGTGGAAGACCTGTTCCGGAAACAGGTTGTTGTAATAAAACGCGTAGATCACGCCGGCGAAGGAGGTCATTCCGGCCGAGATGACTACCGCGATCATCTTGTAGCGGAAGGCGTCGATGCCGACTGAGCGCGCGGCCTCTTCATCTTCGCGGATCGCCAGCCAGAAATAGCCGATACGGCTTTGCAACAGCGCGCGGCAAAAGATAAAGGCGAGCACGGTCGCCGCCAGCAGGATGTAATAGAACATGGCCGGATGCCCGCGCAGCAGCCACAAGTCGTTATGGGCATATTGCGCGACCGGCAGAAACAGGCCGGACGAGCCATTGGTCCAGGCAAGGTGGTCGAAGCCGACGCGGGCGAACTCGGCGACCGCGATGGTCAGGATGGCGAAATAGACGCCGCCGACTTTGAAGCGAAACGCCAGAAAGCCGATAAAGGCGCCGGCGAGCGCGGCGACCGGGATCGCCACCAAGAGCCCGAGCCAGGGCCCGATGCCGAAATGCACGTAAAGCGCCGCGGCGGTATAGGCGCCGAGGCCGACATAGAGTGCATGACCGAGGGACAACTGTCCGGCAAAGCCCATCATGATATTCCACGCCTGCCCAATATAGGCAAAGTACAAAATCAAAATGAGAACGGTGAGCAGATAGTCGCTCGCAAAAAGCGGCGCGGCGAGCAGCAACACGAGCAGCGCCGCCATGACGACCAGGGCGCGGCGCGAAACGCCTTCGATGAGACGCGCGATCATGCCGACCCAATCATGTTGCTCTTTTGCCCATGATACCCTGCGGGCGGAACAGCAGCACCAGCACCAGAATGGCGAAGGAGAACATGCTCTTGGCCGACGGCGTGAATACGAGGCCGGCCATCGCTTCGGTCAGCCCGATCAGAACGCCGCCGATCAGCGCTCCCGGCATCGAACCGAGACCGCCGGTGATGACGATGATGAAAGCCAGCAACGTGTAAGTCGGCCCGAGCGACGGCGTCACGTCAACGATCAGCACCAGCATGACGCCGGCGGCGCCGACGCAGGCAGCGCCCAACCCGAAGGTCAGCGCGTAGAGGTGTTTGACATCGAGCCCCACCACCAGCGCGCCAGTGTAATTGTCCGCGCAGGCGCGGATCGCGGTGCCGAGCGTGGTATACTGGAAGAAGACATAGAGCGCGGCCGTCACCACGAGGGCTGCCAGCGCCGCGTAGGCCTTGTTGGCGTCGACGATCAGCTTGCCGATCTGGTAGCTGTCATAGGCGTAAGACGTCTGTACGCTCTGCGCGTCGGGCCCGAACAGAATCAGCAGCACGTTGACGATGATGATGGCGATGGCGACCAGCAGGAGAAATTGGCTATGCTCCGGCCGCGTGATGAAGGGATTGATGACCCCGGCCTGCAAGGCGTAGCCGAAGGCGAACATCACCACCGCGATCGGGATCATCATGATCAGCGGGTCGAGATGCAGCGCGGAGAACAAGACGATGGCGATATACATGGCGATGGTCATCATCTCGCCATGCGCGAAATTGACGATCCTGACCACGCCGAAGATCACCGACAGCCCGAGCGCCATCAGGCCGTATACAAGGCCGGTCAATACGCCGCCGACGGCGACATTGAGATAGACATCGAAAGGCACCGGCTGATCCTAAATGCGCAATCTCCGGCCGCGCTGGTATTGCTACCGGCGCGGCCGGAGTAAAGCGAGCGAAAGCGTGCCTCAAGCGCGCTTGTTATATGGCGTCAACGGCCATACCGGCTTGCCATTGGCGGCGGCCTTCGGCGCCAGCACCGTCAATTTGCCGCCACGATTTTGAATGGCGGAAATCTGCAATTTGTCATTCTGGCCCTTCTCATTGAACATGATGCCGGGGCCGGTCGTGGTGTTGTTGATGATATGTGTCTTGC
The DNA here is from genome assembly GCA_035648715.1 of Pseudolabrys sp. Lineage (GTDB taxonomy): Bacteria > Pseudomonadota > Alphaproteobacteria > Rhizobiales > Xanthobacteraceae > Pseudolabrys. The sequence continues at coordinate 25,474 of DASRLA010000039.1, read as the reverse complement.
GGATCGCTTCGGCGAGCGTCTTGGGATCGGCGGTCCCGGCGCGCTTGTAGGCATCGGCCGCGATCAGCAGCGCCTCGAACGTATAGACGTGGTTGGTGTTGAGATTGACACCAGGCGCCGACTTCGCGAGCGCCGCCTCCAGTTGCTTGCTGAGCGCCTTGTTGGGATCGTACCAGGGCGCAAAGCTGATCGGGTCGTCGGACATCTTTCCCAAGGTCTTGAGATACTGGTCCTCATACCAGCCGGGGCCCATGCTCATGATCGCCATCGGCGACCAGCGCTGCTTGATCAGTTCGCGTGTGATCAGGATGGCGTCGTTGAGGCGACTGACCATCATCAAGGCATCGGCGCCACTGGCCTTGGCCTTCGCCACTTCGACCGAAAGGTCGCGCGCGGCCGGATCGTAGGCGATCGTTTCGACGATCTTATATGGCAGGTCGAATTTCGGCATCACCGCGCCGATGCCTTTTTGCATCGCCGTGCCGAACGTGTCATTGACGTGCATGAACACCACGGTCTTCGGCGCAGCGCCGGTCAACGCGAACACTTCTTTCTGGTTGGCGAAGGCACCGCCCAGAATCATGCCGGCGGTTGTGAAGTTGCGGAACACGAACTTGTAGCCCTGCTCGGTGATCGGCGGGGCGGCCGCGATGTTGATGATGTAGGGAATGCCCTTTTGCTCGGCGACCTGGGCGATCGCGGTGCTCTGACCGCTGTCGAAGGCGCCGACCAGAACCTGTGCGCCTTCGCCGATCAGTTTCTCGGCGCGAGAACGGGCTACCTCGACGCTGGTTTCGGTATCGCCATTCATGATCTGCAAGCTGGGCATGCCGAGATCTTTGAGGACGCCGGCCGCGAGATCGACGCCGCGCTGGCAATCCTGGCCGATGCCGGCCTGGTAACCCGAGCGCGGGAGCAAGACGCCGACCTTGAGCGGCGCGCCTTGCGCGCGCACGATGTTGAACGGCGCAATGCCGGCGGCAAAACCGACGGCGCCGAGGCCGGCGCTGAAAGCGCGGCGGCTCGGACGCGCCATTTTGGTCGCGGATTTAGATTTGGAATTCATCTGATTTCCCTCCCTGGCCTGACATGGCCGTTGTGCCCGATGATGCCGGATTTGCTCCGGTTCTCACAAGCTCGAAAATGCGCCGCCCCGCACCGCAATAGCGGGCGGGCGAGCGCGTCCTTAGGACATTGTTGACCTGGACAACAATTGCCGTCAACAGCATAGTTGCCGCCGGGGCCAGCCAAGTGGCCAGACTTTTGGGGGATTATGCCAGCGATGCCGACAGCCAAGCGCGCCGCCAAGAAGGCCAAAAAGCGCGCCGCACCGAAGAGCCTCGCCTTGCGCAAGGCCCTGCAACCGCGCCGGGTGAGCGAAACCGTGATCGATCTCGGCGTGCTCAATCGCCATCTCGGCTATTTCGTGCGCCGCCTCCAGATCTGGATTTTCCAAGACTTCATTCGCACACTGTCGCCCATCGATATCAGCCCGGCGCAATTTTCGGTGCTGGTGGTAATCGGCGCGAATGAAGGGCTTTCGCAATCCGAACTCGCAACCACTCTCGGTATCGAGCGGGCGCGGCTGGTGCGGCTGCTGCACCTTTTGGAAAAGCGCGGACTGACGCAACGCCTGCCCTCTTCCGCCGACGGTCGCCGCCACGCGCTGCGGCTGACGCGCGCCGGGCAGACGCAATTGCGGCAGGCGCAGGAATTGGCCGCCCAGCACGAGGAAGCGCTCAAGCCCAGGCTCGGGGGCGAACGCTACCGGCTGCTGCTTGAGACGCTGCGCGATTTCTAATTCACGCAGCCGGCTTTAACGCGAAAATGCCTGTTCGAGCGCCTCCGCGATACGCAATAATTTGCGATCCTGGCCGTTGCGCGCCAGCACCATCAGCCCGACCGGCAGGCCGCCTTCGCGCGGTAGCGGCAGCGAGACGCCGCATAAATCGAAGAAATTGCCGATGGTCGTGTTGCGCAAAAGCATGGCGTTGCGCGCCATGAAGATTTTTGGATCGGTCAATTCGTCGACACGCGGCGCGACAATAGGCGTTGACGGCATGAGCAGCGCATCGAGATCGCCGAGCCGCGTATCCATGTCGTGGATCAACGCCGCGCGCGAGTGCAGGCTTTCGATATAATCGGCGGCGGAAATATCGGCGCCTTTGGAAACACGCGCGCGCACGATCTGGTCGATGTCGTCGCCGCGACGCGCCAGCCGGTCCCGGTGAACCGAATAGACTTCCGCCACCAAAATACTGGCGCGCGCCAATGTTTGTACCATGCCGTCGAATTGCGGCAGCTTTTCATAACTCAGGCGCGCGCCCGCGCGCTCCAATCTATCGAGCGCTTCAGGGAAACGGCGGCCGACGGTGTCATCGAGATTTTCCAGCGGCAGCCCTTGCGCGACGCCGAGCCGCAAGCCGGCCAGCGGCGCAGCTTCCAATGTCCAAGACGCGTCGCCCGCCATCATGGCGTCGGCGGCCGCGCATTCCGCAACGGTCTTGGCCAGGGGTCCGATGGAATCGAGTGAATAGGACAAAGGAAACACGCCATCGGTCGGCACGCGCTGGCGGCTCGGCTTGAAGCCCACGACGCCGCAGAGCGCCGCCGGGTTGCGCACCGAACCGCCAGTGTCGCTGCCAATAGCGATGTCGCAAAACTCATCGGCCACCGATACGGCCGCGCCCGAGGACGAACCGCCCGGCACCCGCGCACGGTCGGCGGGGTTGGCGGGGGTGCCGAAATGCGGATTGATGCCGATGCCGGTGAAGGCGAATTCCGACATATTGGTCTTGGCGATGATGACGGCACCAGCCGCGCGCAGGCGCTGCACCACCGGGGCATCGCGCTCCGCGGGCTTGCCCTCCTCCGCCAAAACTTTCGAGCCGGCGCGTGTCACTTCACCGGCGACATCGAACAGATCCTTGAGCGTAACGACGGCGCCGTCGAGCGGCCCGAGCGAGATGCCGGCCTTGGCGCGCGCGTCGGAGGCTTCCGCCGCCGCCATCGCGGCCTCGCGATAAACCGTGAGGCAGGTGCGCGCGCCTTCGCCTTTCGGATCGTCGATGCGAGCAAGCGCTGCATTCAGACGTTCCAGCGCCGGACGTTTCGTCATGGAACCAAGACCCTCTTTTTTACGTTGTCACGACACTAATTGAAGCCAACACTTTAATCGACTGTGGAGATTGACCACCGGGCATGCTGAACCAACGACTGGGGCCATCGCCGCTGCCGCTGGCGTTATTTAGCGCGCGGCGATCAGAGCTGAGGTGATCGGGGCGTCCATTGCGGGTGCCACGATTCATTTTTATTGGCGCATGATCTTATCCGAAAACCGGTACCCATTTTTCGGGATCATGCCCTCCTCAATTTGAGAGCCCGCCCTTCTCCATGATAAATTTCACAATCGCGCCGACGTCTTTTCCTTCGCGCAAGTTCGTCATGACGAAGGGGCGTGCGCCGCGCATTTTTTTGGCGTCGCGCTCCATCACTTCGAGCGAGGCGCCGACATAAGGCGCGAGATCGATCTTGTTGATGACCAGCAGGTCCGAGCGCGTGATGCCGGGCCCGCCCTTGGACGGAATCTTGTCGCCGGCGGCGACGTCGATGACATAGATGGTGAGATCGGCAAGTTCAGGCGAAAAAGTCGCGGCCAGATTGTCACCGCCCGATTCGATCAACACCAGATCGAGGTCGGGGAATTTCGCGCGCATGTCGGCGACGGCGGCAAGATTGATCGAGGCGTCCTCGCGGATCGCGGTGTGCGGGCAGCCGCCGGTCTCGACGCCGGCGATGCGGTCGGCCGACAGCGCGCCCGAGCGCACCAGATAATCGGCATCCCATTTGGTGTAGATGTCGTTGGTGATGGCGGCGATCTCATAGCGATCGCGCAAGGTCTTGCAGAGCGCGTCCATCAGCGCGGTCTTGCCGGAGCCGACCGGGCCGCCGATGCCGACGCGCAGCGGGCCGTGGGGGTTCTTCATCATTAGCTCCTGAATAATCGGGTATATTGGGTTTCGTGCCGCGCCGAGGCGAGGTCGGCGCGGAAGGCGGAAGAGCCGATGTCGTCGAGGGCGCAGGCACAGGCGCGCGCCGCGGTCGCGGTGACGGCGGGCTCAAGCGCGGCGAGGATTTGCAGGCCCTGCGTCTGCCCGAGCGGAATAAGCCTCACGCCGGCCGAAACCCAATTGGCGGCGAGCGCCTGAAGGTAGGCGGCGAGCGCGGGCTCGAGCGCGATGCCATGGCCGGCGGCGGTGACGGCGACCGCGACTGGATAAGCGACGGGTCCGCTCCATGTGTCTTTGAGTTTATCCAGCGCCGGACAGGCCCAGGCCGCGCGCGCGGCATCGACGAAGGCGTTGCCCTGCGCGGTGGTTTCGAGATGGCGCTCTTTTGATGGCGCGAAAGCGGCAGCGAGTTCGGCGGCTTCGAACAGCGCCTTGTCGTCATCTTGCGTAACGCCACGATGCGCGGCGGCAAACAGCACGGCGTCGCAATAGCCGCCGCCTTGCGTCAGCGTGACCGTCAGCCAGTCCTTCAATGTTTCGGCGTCGGTGATGTCGCCGGCTTCGATCGCCCATTCGATGCCGCTGGAATATGAAAACGCGCCGACCGGAAATGCGGGCGACAGCCAGGCCATCAGGCGGTAGAGGGCGGACGGTGCCAACACCTCCGCTTTATCCTCCGCTGTCATGCCCCGCGAAGGCGGGGCATCCAGCAATTCCTTTCCGCCATTCGTATTTTTCGTTCGAAGGGCTGGGTTCCCGCTTTCGCGGGGACGACGGCGTTGGTTATTGCGCGGCACATCATCCATGATCGTGCTCGTGCTCATGCTGCCCATGCGGGCCCGCCGGTTCGGGATCGAAGGGCGCATCGAGTTCGGAGACATGCGCGCCGAGCCCGCGCAACATATCTTCCAGCACGTGATCGCGGCGCAGGCGAATGTGGTCGCCGACGATCTGAACATCGGTGTGGCGGTTGCCGAGATGCCAGGCCAGCCGCACGATATCGAGCGCGTTGTGCGCGCAGACTTCGATCAGTTGTTCGAGCGCGCCTTGCACGAGAATAATAGAATCGTCATCCAGCACCAGCCCGTCGCCATCGCGCAAGGTCACCGGCGCCGGAAAGTCGAGCATGAACTGGGTGCCCTGCTCACCGGTCAGGACGATGCGGCGGCGGTTGCGGTCGCCGGCGTCGAGGGTGACGCGGTCTTTGGCTTTGGATGCCGACCAATCGGCGGCGGGTTTTATGGCGGTGACGCGATGCATGTGTCTTTCCTTATCCCTCCCCTGGAAGGGGAGGGTCCGGCGCGAAGCGCCGGAGGTGGGGTAAAATCGCGCTAGCCCCCACCCGGCTCGCTTCGCTCGCCACCCTCCCCCGCAAGCGGGGGAGGGATAAGAGTTCAAAACAAAAAATACCGTTGCGCCATCGGTAGCGTCTCCGCCGGCGCGCAAGTGAGCAATTCGCCGTCCGCGCGCACCTCGTAGGTTTCCGAATCGACCTCGATATTCGGCGTGGCGTCGTTGAGGATCATGCTCTTCTTGTTGATCTTGCGCGTGTTGTCGACGCCGACGAACTGCTTTTCGACGCCGAGCTGTTTGCGCAGACCGCTTTTCGCCGCCGCTTTCGAGACGAACACCACCGACCCAGCCGTGAGCGACTTGCCGAAGGCGCCGAACATCGGCCGGTAATGCACCGGCTGCGGCGTCGGGATCGAGGCATTGGGATCGCCCATTTGCGCCGCTGCGATCGAGCCGCCCTTGATCACGATCTCCGGCTTGACGCCGAAGAAGGCCGGCGACCACAGCACCAGATCGGCCAGCTTGCCCTTCTCCACCGAGCCGATGTGCTTGGAGACGCCGTGCGCGATCGCCGGGTTGATGGTGTATTTGGCGATGTAGCGCCTGACACGCAGGTTATCGTTATTGCCCTTCTCGCCCGGCAATGAACCGCGCTGCTTTTTCATTTTGTCAGCGGTCTGCCAGGTGCGGATGATGACTTCGCCAATGCGGCCCATGGCCTGCGAGTCGGACGACATCATTGAAAGCGCGCCGAGGTCGTGCAGGATGTCTTCCGCCGCGATGGTCTCCTTGCGGATGCGGCTTTCGGCGAAGGCGAGGTCCTCTGCGATCGATGGATCGAGATGGTGGCAGACCATCAGCATGTCGAGATGTTCGTCGATGGTGTTGCGCGTGAAGGGCCGCGTCGGATTAGTCGAGGATGGCAGCACATTCTTGAGCCCCGCGACCTTGATGATGTCGGGAGCATGCCCGCCGCCGGCGCCTTCGGTGTGGAAGGCATGAATGGTGCGACCCTTGAAGGCCTTGATGGTATCCTCGACGAAACCGCTTTCGTTGAGCGTGTCGGTGTGGATCATCACCTGCACGTCGTATTTTTCCGCGACGTTAAGACAATTGTTGATCGCCGCCGGCGTCGTGCCCCAGTCCTCGTGCAGCTTGAGCGCACAGGCGCCGGCCTTGACCATTTCCGCTAGCGCGGCCGGGCGCGAGGCGTTGCCCTTGCCGGCGAAACCGAGATTCATCGGGAAGGCGTCGGCGGCCTGGATCATGCGCGCGAGATGCCACGGGCCGGGCGTGCAAGTCGTCGCATTGGTGCCGGCGGCCGGACCGGTGCCGCCGCCGAGCATGGTGGTGATGCCGGCGTTGAGCGCCTCGTCGATCTGCTGCGGGCAGATGAAATGAATGTGCGAGTCGAATCCGCCGGCGGTGATGATCTTGCCCTCGCCCGCGATGATCTCGGTGCCGGGGCCGATGATAATGGTGACGCCGGGCTGGATGTCGGGATTGCCGGCCTTGCCGATGCCGGCGATGCGGCCGTCCTTAATCGCCACGTCGGCCTTGACGATGCCCCAGTGGTCGAGGATCAGCGCATTGGTGATGACGGTGTCGGCCGCGCCCTGCTTGTTGGTGAGCTGCGACTGTCCCATACCGTCGCGGATGACCTTGCCGCCGCCGAACTTCACCTCTTCGCCGTAGACGGTGAAGTCCTTCTCGACCTCGATAATGAGATCGGTGTCGGCCAGCCGCACGCGGTCGCCGGTGGTGGGACCGAACATGTCGGCGTAAGCGGCGCGTTTCATTTTCACGGACATGGTCGGACTCCTGAATACATCATTCTCCCGTTGCTGGGAGGCTAGCGTGCGCTCACAGGCTGCGACCGTCGAACGTCATCACCTCGAACTGCGCGGGATCGACACCGTCCAGACAGCGCACATTGATCATCACCATGTCCGAGCCGTCGCGCCCCTTGCCGCTGGCGTAAGACTGGATGCCGCAAGTGGCGCAGAACGGATGGTTGATGGCGTGCTTATTGAAATGAAACGTGGTCGTTTCGCCCTCGCCCGACAACAATTTGAAATCCGACGCCTGCGCCGCCGCCAATAGCGAGCCGAGCCTGCTGCAACGCGAACAATTGCACGAGATCACCTTGCCGATTTCGGCTTGCACTTCGAAGCGAACCTTGCCGCATTGGCAGCCACCGGTGTAAGTTTTTCTCATTTAAGTTTCCTCATGACCTCGCCGCGAAAACCGTAGATCGTGCGTTTTCCCGCGAGCGCGACGAGTGTGACCTCGCGGGTTTGTCCCGGCTCGAAGCGCACCGCGGTGCCGGCGGCGATGTCGAGCCGCATGCCGCGCGTTTTCTTGCGCTCGAACGTGAGCGCCGGATTGGTTTCAAAGAAATGATAGTGCGAGCCGACCTGGATCGGCCGGTCGCCGGAATTGGCCACGGTGACGGTGACCGTCTTGCGGCCGGCGTTGAGTTCGATCTCGCCGTCCTGGGTGAACATCTCGCCGGGGATCATGAAAGCGCTCCTCCGAACATGACCAATCCCACAAACACGCACAGCCCGCCGGCGATGCGAATGGCCGGGCGCAACTGCGCGCGCGTCATTAGTTGCGCGAAGGCAATGCCGGTCGCGTGCAGTGTCGCGGTGGCAATGGCAAAGCCAGCCATATATTCAAAGCCGCCGACATTCTCAGCGACTTCCGAACCATGCGCATGACCGTGAAAGACGGCAAAGAGGCCGATGATCGCGGCGCCGATCCAAAGGGGCAGGTCGACCGCCAGCGCCACCAACAGGCCGAGCGCGACGACGGACGCGAGGATGCCGGGCTCGACCAAGGGCAAGGCGACATGCGCCATACCAAGCGCGCCGCCGATCAGCATCACGCCGACGAAGGTCGCCGGCCACAGCCACAGCGCGCGGCCGCCTTTGAGCGCTGCCCACAGGCCGACCGCCACCATCACCGCGACATGATCGAGCCCCGAGAGCGGATGGGCGACCCCGGCCGCGAATGAGGCGGTCGAGCCCAAACCGGCGTGAATGCCGACATGGGCAAGCGCGGGGGTGACGTCCAGAATGAGCAGCGCGAAAATCGAAACGAGGTTCATGACTAGTCCTTTCAGCGATCTATCGAATGGGGTCGTGTACGGTGACGAGCTTGGTGCCGTCGGGGAAGGTCGCTTCCACCTGGATGTCGTGGATCATCTCGGCGATGCCATCCATGCATTGCGCGCGCGTGATGACATGGGCGCCATCGCGCATCAGCTCGGCCACGGTACGGCCGTCGCGCGCGCCTTCCAGGATGAAATCGGAAATCAGCGCCACCGCTTCCGGATGGTTGAGCTTGACGCCGCGCTCGAGCCGGCGGCGCGCCACCATGGCGGCGACCGCGATCAGCATCTTGTCTTTTTCCCGGGGCGTCAGATTCATTTCTTCCTCAAACGGATATTATTGGAGCCATAACCGCGGCACCTGCGCGCCGAGCGCGGCCAGCATCGCGATCAGATCGTGCCGCAGCGCCGCGCCGTCTTTGGCGCAAAGTCTTGCCATCGCGATACCGTTCCACGCGGAAATGCCGACCTCGCTTTTGAAAGTCTCGCCGAGCGCGCGCACTTGTTCAAGCGCGGCTTCTCCGCCGGGCGCGACCAGCACGGTGGCAATCGCGATGCCGCCATTGGCGACGGCGCGCGCGGCCATTTGCGCGGCGATATCACCGTCGAGGCGCGCGGTATCGGCGTAAACGAGCTTGCCGGCGCGGCGGACGCGCCAGCGGTCGGTAAAATGACCCTCGGTCATAACCTCCCCCATGGCAGCGCGGCCGAACACGACGGCTTCGGCCAGGATGAGGGATGCATCTTGCGCGAGATCGATATCGATGCGGCGGGAAAGGCGGGCGCGGTCGAACAGGATGGTCTCCTGCGGCAGCCAGCAAAGCCGCGCGCCCTCGCCAAGCGTCAGCCGCACATCCATCTCGGTATCGGGGCCGGTGGAGCGGTAAATCTTTTCCGCTGCCGCCGTGCCTGCGATCAGGCTCGCGCCCTCGCCCATTTCAAATCGAAGCGTGAAACGGTCGCCACCGGTCATGCCGCCCCCGGTATTGACGATGACGGCTTCGAGCGCGTCTGGCATCGCATTGGGAAAGCGCACCCGCAGTGAGCCGTGCTCATCGACACGCGCGCGGCGGGTGATGCCGCTGCTCGCGTTGACGCTCAAGCCGATGTGCCCGGTGGCGCGGTTGGCGGCGAAGGTGGCGTTTGTATTGTCTTGAATGGCAGCCAGTGACACGCCTTCGCCTCCTACTCCGTCATGGCGGGGCTTTTCCGGGCCATGACGGAAGCTACATCAAAACGCCATCGCCCGCTTGAGCGCGGCTTCGTCCAGATTGGCCTTGTCGCAGGAATAGACGATCTGCCCGCGGTCCATAACAACGAGATGATCCCCGAGCTCCTGCGCGAAGTCGAGATATTGCTCGACCAGAATGATCGCCATTTCCTTCAGCGAGCGCAGATAGTCGATGGCTCGGCCGACGTCTTTGATGATCGAGGGCTGGATGCCTTCGGTCGGCTCGTCGAGCAGCAGCAGGCGCGGCCGCATGGTGAGCGCGCGGCCGATGGCGAGTTGCTGCTGCTGGCCGCCCGACAGATCGCCGCCGCGCCGGCCTAACATGCTTTGCAACACCGGAAACAGCGAGAACACGTCGTCGGGAATTTCGCGCTGGTCGCGCCGCAGCGGCGCAAAGCCGGTCTCGAGGTTTTCCTGCACGGTGAGCAGCGGGAAGATCTCGCGGCCCTGCGGCACATAAGCAATACCGCTGCGTGCCCGTTCGGCCGTCGACAGCCGGGTAATGTCCTTGCCCTCGAACATGATGGTGCCGTTTTTTACCGGCTGCTGGCCGACGAGCGCGCGCAGAAGGCTCGACTTGCCGACGCCATTGCGGCCGAGCACGCAGGTGACCTTGCCGGGCTCGGCATGAAGCGAAATACCGCGCAAGGCCTGCGCAGCGCCGTAATAGAGGTCGATGTTGGTGGCCTCAAGCATCGCTATCTCCCGAGATACACTTCGACCACGCGGTCATTGGTCGAGACCTGATCGATGGTGCCTTCGGCCAGCACCGAGCCTTCGTGCAAGCAGGTCACCTTGACGCCGAGTTCGCGCACGAAGGCCATGTCGTGTTCGACCACGACCACGGTCTTGCTCTTGTTGATCTCGCGCAGCAGTTCGGCGGTCTGCATGGTCTCGACGTCGGTCATGCCAGCGACCGGCTCATCGACCAGCAGCAATTTCGGATCCTGCGCCAGCAGCATAGCAATCTCCAGCCATTGCTTCTGGCCATGCGAGAGGCTGCCGGCGATGCGATGGCGCAAGTGTTTGAGCCGCACGATGTCGAGCACGTCATCGATGCGCTTCTCGTCCGCTTCCGACGAGCGATACCAAAGTGTCGCGCGCACGCCGCGGTCATTGCGCAGCGCGAGCTGGAGATTGTCCTCGACCGTGTGCATCTCGAACACGGTCGGCTTCTGGAATTTGCGGCCGATGCCCAGGGTGGCGATTTCGGTCTCGTCCAGCTTGGAAAGATCGAACTTGCCTTCCTGGAAATAGACATCGCCCGCGTCGGGGCGCGTCTTGCCGGTGATGACATCCATCATCGTCGTCTTGCCGGCGCCGTTCGGCCCGATGATGGCGCGCATTTCGCCGGACCCTACGATGAAGGACAATTCGTTGAGCGCCTTGAAACCGTCGAACGACACGCTGATGCCGTCGAGATAGAGAAGCGCGGAAGTGGTCTTGTGATTTTCGGGGATGGTTGCCATGTTTCTTGCCTTTGACCTACTCCGCCGCGCTCGGCTGCGAACCGAGATTGGTCAAGATATCGTCTTCAGCCGCCGCCGATTTCGCCACCGCTTTGTCGGCGTGTCCCGCACGCCAATTGTTGTAGGTGCCGATGATGCCGCGCGGCATGAACAGCGTCGTGCCGATGAACAGGCCGCCGAGCATGAACAGCCAGTAGGGCGCAAGAAAACCGGAAGTGAAGTAAGTCTTGGCGTAGTTGACCACGAAGGCGCCTAGTACCGCGCCGGTCAGCGTGCCGCGACCGCCGACCGCCACCCAGATGACGGCTTCGATCGAGTTGGCGGGCGCGAATTCGCCCGGATTGATGATGCCGACCTGCGGCACATAGAGCGCGCCGGCAACGCCCGCCATGCAGGCCGAGACCGTGAAGACGAACAGCTTGTAGCCCTCGACCCGGTACCCAAGGAAGCGCGTGCGCGATTCCGCGTCGCGAATGCCGATCAGCACCTTGCCGAATTTCGAGGTAACGATGGCTCGGCAAATGAGAAAGCAGATGGCGAGCGCGATACAGGAGATCACCAGCAGCGAATTGCGCGTCGCTTCCGACTGCACGTTGAAGCCGAGAATGTCCTTGAAATCGGTCAGGCCGTTATTGCCGCCGAAGCCGAAATTGTTGCGGAAGAAGCCGAGCAGCAGCGCATAGGTCATCGCCTGGGTGATGATCGAGAGATAAACGCCGGTGACGCGCGAGCGGAAGGCGAACCAGCCGAACACGAAGGCGAGCAGACCCGGCGCCAGCAGCACCATCAGCATGGCATAGGCGAAGTAATTAAAGCCGTACCAGTAGACCGGCAGTTCCGGCCAGTTCAGGAACACCATGAAGTCGGGCAGGATCGGATTGGCGTAGACGCCGCGCGTGCCGATCTGGCGCATCAGGTACATGCCCATGGCATAGCCGCCGAGCGCGAAAAAAGCGCCGTGACCGAGCGAGAGAATGCCGACATAACCCCAGATCAGGTCGATCGAGAGCGCCAACAGGCCGTAACAGACATATTTGCCGAACAGCGCGACCAGATAGGTCGAGACGTGGAGGCTTGAACCGGCCGGTACCAGCAGATTGAGCACCGGAATGGCGATGGCGAAAGCCGCCAGCAACGCGAGAAACAGCGTCGCGCCGCGGTCGAGCAGACGGATGAGCGGATGGGAGGTCATCATGCTTCGATCGCCCTGCCCTTGAGCGCAAACATGCCACGCGGCCGCTTCTGAATGAACAGGATGATGAAAACCAGGATCGCGATCTTGGCCAGCACCGCGCCGGCGAAAGGCTCGAGGAATTTGTTGGTGATGCCAAGCGTGAGTGCGCCAACCAGCGTGCCCCACAGATTGCCGACGCCGCCGAACACCACGACCATGAAGCTGTCGATGATGTAGCCCTGCCCCAGATTGGGCGAGACGTTGTCGATCTGCGACAGCGCCACACCGGCGAGACCCGCGATACCGGAACCGAGACCGAAGGTGAGCGCGTCGATGCGCGCGGTGCGGATGCCGACGGCGGCGGCCATGGCGCGGTTTTGCGTGACCGCGCGCATTTCAAGGCCCAGCCGCGTGAAGCGCAGCATCGCGAGCAACGCAACGAAGACGATGCCGGTAAACAGGATGATCCACATGCGGTTATAGGTGATGAGAATGCCGCCGAGATCGAACGCGCCCGACATCCAGGACGGATTGCCGACTTCCTTGTTGGTCGGGCCGAAGGCGACGCGCACCGCCTGTTGCAGCACCAGCGAAATACCCCAGGTGGCGAGCAGCGTTTCGAGCGGCCGGCCGTAGAGAAAGCGGATGACGCTGCGCTCGATGGCCATGCCGACGATGGCCGTGAAGAGGAACGCGAGCGGCAGCGCGATGGCGAGCGAGTAATCAAACAGTGCGGGGTGCGAGCCGCGGATCAGGTCCTGCACGACGTAGGTGACGTAGGCGCCGAGCATCACCATTTCGCCGTGCGCCATGTTGATCACGCCCATGACGCCGAAGGTGATGGCCAGGCCAATGGCGGCGAGCAGCAGCACCGAGCCGAGCGAAAGCCCGTACCAGGCGTTCTGCACCAGATTCCAGATCGCCAGCGTGCGCTCGATCGACGCTTTGGCGGCATTGGCGGCGGCAACTACCTCGGGCGGCGAATTGCCGGGCAGCGCCTGCAACATTGTCAGCGAGTCCTGGTCGCCACGATTGCGAATGATGTCGATGGCCGAGACTTTTTCCGCCGGCGTCGCGTCGTCGCTGGCGAGCACGATGGAGGCCCTCGCCTCCTGCATGACTTTCTTGACGCGCGTGTCCTTCTCGGCCGCTAGCGCCTTTTCCAGCGCCGGCAGCGTGGCGGCGTCGCGCGACTTGAAAACGGTTTGGGCAGCGTCGATGCGGCGCGCCGGCTCGGGCGCCATCAATGTCAGGGTGCCGAGAGCGGTGTCCAATACATTGCGCAAGCGATTGTTGAGACGGACCTTGTCGGTGTCGTCGAGGACCGTACCGGCGAAAGGCTGGCCGGTGGCGGCATCGAGGGTCTTACCGTCTTTGGTCTTGATGAAGACTTTCTTGTCGGTGGCGCTGAACATGAGCCGCCCGTCTTTCAGGGCTTCGAGCAGCGGCGCGGCGAGCGGATTGCCGCTCAAGGCAACCGCATCGACCGATTCGACGGTGTCGCTGAAACTATCCGCGGTGAAGCCGGCGAGCGCGTCCTCGTAAGATCCGGCAGAGGCCGCCACCAAGCCGACGCCGAGCGCGCCAGCGATAACGAGCAACGCCGTCAAGCGCGTGAAGAACCGATCCATCTCATTCATTCCCGGCGGCTGGCAGAAGATTTCGGCTTCAAGTTTCGGGAGGCGGCGGAGCGGTGCCGCCTCCCGTATTTCACGTCGTCAAGAGAACTGGATCAGGAAGCCTGACCGCCGCACTTCTTGGTGACCTTGTTGTAGTTGCCGCACTTCAGCGTCACCCAGTCGGCCTCGAGGTCCTTGGAGCCCGGCAGATAATCCGACCAGGCATCGCCGGGGACCAGGCCCTTGCTCTTCCACACCACATCGAGCTGACCGTCGCCGCGGATTTCGCCGACGAAGACCGGCTTGGTGATGTGATGGTTCGGCAGCATGGTGGAGGTGCCGCCGGTGAGGTTCGGCGCGGTGATGCCGGGAAGCGCGTCGATCACCTTGTCCGGATCTGTGCTGTTCACCTTCTCGACCGCCTTCACCCACATGGCAAAGCCGATCACGTGGGCTTCCATCGGGTCGTTGGTGGTGCGCTTGGAGTTCTTGGTATAGGCCTGCCAGTCCTTGATGAACTTGGCGTTGGCCGGCGTCTTGATCGACTCGAAGTAGTTCCAGGCGGCGAGATGGCCGACCAGCGGCTTGGTGTCGAGACCGGCGAGCTCTTCTTCGCCGACCGAGAACGCGACAACGGGAATGTCGGTCGCCTTGACGCCCTGGTTGCCGAGCTCCTTGTAGAACGGAACGTTGGCGTCGCCGTTGATGGTGGAGACCACGGCGGTCTTCTTGCCGGCCGAGCCGAACTTCTTGATGTCCGACACGATCGTCTGCCAGTCACTATGACCAAACGGCGTGTAGTTGATCATGATGTCTTCTGGCTTGACGCCCTTCAGCTTGAGATAGGCCTCAAGGATCTTATTGGTGGTGCGCGGATAAACGTAATCGGTGCCCGCCAGCACCCAGCGCTTCACCGAGCCGCCATCCTTGCTCATCAGATAGTCGACGGCCGGAATGGCCTGCTGGTTCGGCGCGGCGCCGGTGTAGAACACGTTGCGTTCGGATTCTTCACCTTCGTACTGCACCGGGTAGAACAGGATCGAGTTCAATTCCTTGAACACCGGCAGCACGGATTTGCGCGAGACCGAGGTCCAGCAGCCGAACACGGCGGCGACCTTGTCCTTGGCGATCAACTCACGCGCCTTTTCGGCGAACAGCGGCCAGTTCGAGGCCGGGTCGACGACGACGGCTTCGAGTTTCTTGCCGAGCAGACCGCCTTTCTTGTTCTGCTCGTCGATCAGGAAAAGCATCGTATCCTTCAGCGTGGTTTCGCTGATGGCCATGGTGCCGGACAGCGAGTGAAGGATGCCGATTTTGATGGTGTCCGCGGCCTTGGCGGTGCTAACCGCGCCGGTGGCGGCCAAAGCGAACCCCGCGGCGGCGGCGAGCCACCGGCGGGCATTGGGCCGCGTGGCGGCCGTTTGATTGGTTTTCAGCATACGTTGGGATCCCCTTGCGTTTGACGCGCGCGGTCGTCGCGACTTTTCCGCGCTGCAAGGAGTTCGCAAGCCCTGTGCCAAGCTGTCATACAGGGCATAAGACTTTGATTCGTAATGGGTATAAGGACGGCTAAGACGAGTGCCTAGTTTTCGGTCATAGGTGCATGATTAATTTGTAGGCAATACCGGCTTTTTATTTGGCAGTGCAACATGACTTACCACACCTCATCGACACTGAGCTGGCGTCCGATCAGGCTTTGTTGAAGGCAATAAGAAATCAGCAATTCGAGGCAAGGCCGGTTGGCCTCTTTGCCGAAGGGGGTGGTGTCAATGCCGCCTTTCTGGCTGCCGGCGGCGGCACGGCCGGCTTCCAGCATCCGGTAAAGCTCGGCGACGGCGTCCGGCTTCGCCTTGGCGATTTCGTCGGTGACCACCACCATATGATTGACCGGTACCAGGTGATGCTTGGCATACCAGGCCTTGGCCGCCGCATCCGGGTTGGGGATGACGCTCTTGAGGCGTGCATCCTCCGGCATGGCGGCGCCGTAGATCGCGGCATCGAGTTCGCCGTCGAGCAGCATCTTGGTGATGTCCTTGCCCTTCTCGGCGCGAATGACGCCGGACGGGTCTTTCGCCTCGGCGACATGGCCGTCCTCGAAAGTGACCCACTGCACGCGCGACAGGTCGACGTCGTAGTCGTTCGCGATAATGCCGCGAATCCAGCCGGCGGTGGTCTGGCTATAAGAACGTACGCCGATGCGCTTGCCGGCGAGGTCCTTCGGTGTGAGCGTTCCGCGCGCGCTATTGTAGAGAACGGTGCCGTGCTGAAAGCGCGCCAGCATGGCGGCGGGCAAGAGCCGTAGGCCCTTGTTGTGTTCCTTCGCCTGCAAATAAGTGACCAGCGCCATTTCGCTGGCGTCATAGGCGTGTTCGCGCACCATCGGCTTGAAAGCCGTGTGCATCGGCTTCACCTCGACGAAATCGAGCTTGAGGCTCGACGAGGTAATGTCGCCGCGCTTGAGCGGCAGCGTGTGCGGATAATCGCCGATGGCGATGCGCAGGGTGGTCTTTTCGGTCATGGGCGGCCCTTCATTTGCTGCCCTACTTAGTCTAAAGAACGGCCTCGAAAAAGGGAGTTGTGACGCACATGCCGGATCAGAAGACGGGTCTTGTCATCACCGCCCATCCGGGCGATTTCGTCTGGCGCGCCGGCGGCGCGGTCGCGCTGCATGCCAAGAAGGGCTATCGCGTCAAGATCGTCTG
The DNA here is from genome assembly GCA_035648715.1 of Pseudolabrys sp. Taxonomy (GTDB): domain Bacteria; phylum Pseudomonadota; class Alphaproteobacteria; order Rhizobiales; family Xanthobacteraceae; genus Pseudolabrys. The sequence continues at coordinate 8,861 of DASRLA010000039.1, read as the reverse complement.
CATGTCCTTCGGCGAGCGCGGCGAAAGCCAATTCGCCTGGAAGGAAAAAGGCGCGACCATGGAAAGCGTGAAAGCCGGGCGCAAGGACGAGGCTCAGCGCGCCGCCGCCTTGTTGGGGGCCGAGATCGAATTCTTCGACTGCGGCGACTACCCGCTCAAACTCACCGAAGAGCACTTCGACCGCATGGTCGATATCTATCGCGAGACCAATCCGGCTTTCGTGCTGACGCATGCGTTGGAAGATCCGTATAACTTCGATCATCCGAACGCCGCCCATTTCGCGCAGGAGACGCGCGTGGTGGCGCAGGCCATGGGGCATAAGCCGGGCGCGCAATATAAATATTCGGCGCCGCCGGTTTATCTGTTCGAGCCGCATCAGCCCGAGCAATGCAATTACAAGCCCGATCTCATTCTGAAAATCGACGAGGTGTGGGAGCAGAAATACAAGGCGTTCCAGATCCTGGCCGCGCAGAAACATCTGTGGGGCTATTACGAACGCGTGGCGCTTAATCGCGGCATTCAGGGCTCGCGCAACAGCGGCGTGCCGATGACCTATGGCGAAGCCTATCAGACCTTGTTCCCGCGCGTCGTCACCGAAACGCTCGGCTAGGAGATTTTGCAATGAAACCCGTCGTCGTCCGCAACATCACTCGCGCCGATGCCAACGCCATCGGCACTTTCCAGGCGCTCGGTGTGTCGACCGTGCATGAGGCGCTCGGCCGTTACGGCCTGATGAAGCCTTACATACGGCCGATCTGGGCGGGCGCTTCGATCGCCGGCCCGGCCGTCACCATCCTGGCGCAGCCGGGCGACAATTGGATGATCCATGTCGCGGTCGAGCAATGCCAGCCGGGCGACATTGTGGTGCTCGGCTGCACCGCCGACAATACCGACGGCATGTTCGGCGATCTGCTGGCGACTTCCTTGAAGGCGCGCGGCGTCAAAGGGCTCGTCATCGACGCCGGCTGCCGCGACGTGGCGACGCTGAAGGAAATGGGTTTTCCGGTCTGGTCGCGCGCGATTTCGTCCAAGGGCACGGTGAAAGCCACGCTCGGTTCGGTCAACATTCCGGTCGTGTGCGCGGGCGTCAACGTCGAACCGGGCGACGCGGTGGTCGCCGACGATGACGGCGTCGTGGTGGTGCCGAAAAAATACGCGGTCGAGACCGCAGCCAAAGCGCAAAAGCGTTTCGACGACGAAGACGCCAAGCGCAAGAAGCTCGCCGCCGGCACGCTCGGTCTCGACATGTACAACATGCGCGAGCCGCTGACCAAAGCAGGCTTGATTTATGTCGACAATCCGGAGGATGTTTGAACGGCCGCCGGGGCCCTGTTGCGCCCTGGCGTTCGGAGGTCTTGTCTCAGGTCATGTATCGCCTTTCGCGGCCGAGCGCGCGCCTTTCCCGGAATATTATGAGGACAGAGAAACTCGAAAGCCTCGCCGAAGGAGCCACGCTCGCCAGCGCGCGGCTGTGGGGCCGGCGCTGATTAGGCGCGATTTTTCAACGCGTTGACGATTTTATCGAACGAGGCAACGCAGCATTAAGCTTGCCGGCCGTTAACATTCCCGCGTCGATCGCGGAACGGTTCCTTCAAGCGGGCGCGCTAATGTGATGCTGACAGTTCACCAGAGGAGCGTCCCATGACCAAGCTCGTTGCTTTCTTGAAAGACCAGTCCGGCGCTACCGCTATCGAATATGGCCTGATCGCCGCCGGCATTTCCGTGGCGATTATCGCGGTCGTCAACGGCCTCGGTTCTACGCTCAACACCAAGTTCACCAGCATCTCGACCCAGCTCAAATAAACTTCGCGAGCTGACGGCCGCACTGAAGGGAAGCCGCCGACGCTGGCGGCTTCTTTCTGTTTGGCGGCGCGGGCGCGGCTATTCCATCAGACCGGGGCCACGGCGGAATTTGATCGCGCAGATCAGCGCAAGCATGATGAAAATAATGAGCGTGACGCCTTGCATGACCGCGAACTGGAAATCGGTCGGCGGGGTGAATGGCGGGCCGACCATGGGCGCGGCCGGGTTGATGAGTTTGATTTTCTCGAATGCCTGCACGATCAGCACGAAAACGTTGAGATAAAGCGAGATGACCGCGGTGACGGCGTAGATCCAGCGCCAGTGGCCGTAAAGGTGCTTGGCATAGCGGGCGTAGAAGCAGATCACGAACACGATCGTGGCGACGACGCCGGTGGCGGCTGCCGGCGTCAGTTCCCTCGACTGGGTTGGCGAAAGAAAGAACATAAAGCCGGTGACGCTGGTCAGCAGCGTCATCAATAAAAACAGCGCGGTCATCTTGCCGAGCCGCTGCGAGCCGATCATACCGAAGATGACGATGAAGCCGCTGGCAATGGCGATCAGCGTGATGATGACGTGAATTAGCGTGAAAGTCGCAACCGAAATGCCGACGATCATGGATGCCCCCCGTGAAAGCGGTGCGATCCTATTATGGCGGTTCCATCTTGGCTATGGCGTGGCCATGACACCTTTGTTGCAGTCTATCTTCCGGTCTGGCCAAAGCGCTCGGTTTTGATGAGTTTGGCGGCGTGGCCGAGGTCGCGCAGGTCGCGGGCGGCGGCTTCCACCAGTGGCGTCGGCCCGCAGACGAAGATGCGCGGGCTTTGCGCGGGGGCGAAGCCGAATTCTTCCAGCATGGCGCGGTCGATGCGGCGGGTCTGGCCGCCCCACCCGGGCGGCTTCTCCCGCGTCAGGGTGTGAATTACATCGACGGCTTGGTCGCCAAGATCTTGCCCGGCCAATTGCGCCAGTTCGGCACGGTAGATGATGTCGGAAAAGTTGCGCGAGGAATATAGGAGCCGCGCCGGATGGGCGGCTTTGACCGCCGCACGCTGGCGCAGCATCGCCATCAAGGGCACGATGCCGGAGCCGCCGCCGACCAGAAAGAGCGGGCCTTCCAACATTTCGGACCAGACGAAATAACCACCGATCGGCCCGCGCAGTTCGATTGTGTCGCCCGCGCGCGCTTCCCCGGCAAGATAAGACGACACTTCGCCGTCGGGCAGCATCTCGACCGTGAGCATCAGCGGCGCGCCTGGCGCCGATGCGATCGAATAGCTGCGCTGGGCCTGATAGCCATCTTCGGCGGTGAGGCGGACATCGACGTGCTGACCGGCCTTGTGGCCCGGCCAGTCCGGCACGTCGAGCGTTAGCGTGCGCACGCGCGCCGTCTCGTCGATGACGTCGCGCACCGTGGCGGTCATCCATTCTAATTTGGGCGCCGCCGGCGAAGTATCAATCCCCATCGTAACGCTGCTCGCGCCAGGGATCGCCGTAGATGTGATAGCCGTTCTCCTCCCAGAAGCCGGGCACTTCCGGATCGACGAATTGCAGGCGCTGAAGCCATTTGGCGCTCTTCCAGAAATAAAGATGCGGCACCAGGAGCCGCGCCGGTCCGCCATGTTCGGGATCGAGCGGCTCGCGGTCATATTCCCAGGCGACCATCGCCTTGCCGTCGAGCAGGTCTTCGGCGGGGATATTGGTCGTGTAGCCGCCGTCGCAATGCGCGAGCACGTAAGGTTGCGGCGGCTCGCTTAAACCGGCAGCTTCCAGCAAGGTGTCGATGAGCACGCCACGCCAATTGGTATCAAGCTTCGACCAGGTGGTGACGCAATGGATGTCGATGACGAGGTTGGTCTGCGGCAGCACCTTGAACTGCTCCCAAGTCCATTCGGCGAGCGGCGAATTGCCGTCTTCCAGCGTGAGGCGCCAGTTGGCGAGATCGACTGGCGGCGTTGGTCCTGCCGACAACACCGGAAAATCCTCGACCAGATGCTGGCCGGGCGGCACGCGCGCGTTACGGCTGCCGCGCCCGCGAAAACCGCGTGAGATGGGAGGTTCGCTCATGGCTGTCAGCCTTTGGCTGTCACCCCTTGAATGACGGGAGCGACTGTCGCGCGGGATCGCGACAAAGACAATACGGCGAAAGGTCAGACCACGACGCGGCCGAACCAGATGCCCAGGAGCACGGCCAGCGCGACCAGCACCAGAAAGCCGTTGACCACGATCAGTAGCCAAGGATGCATGCGCTTGGCGTCAGGCATCGGCGGCGGCGGACCGGGATCGAGATTGCGCCAAACCGCGGCCGCAAAGCAGAAGGCGGAAAACAGCACCAGCACCGTGCCGGTCACGACAATGAGCCAATGCGGCAGCGTGCTTTCCAAGAGCGCCTTAGCGCCGATGCCGCTCGCCAGCGCGACAAGCCCGGTGCGCACCCAAGCGGCATAGGTCCGCTCGGCGGCGAAGAAGGTGCGGTTGGCGGCGAGTTCGGTGCGCCGGGCGGCGCTGTATTCCATGCGCGCGCTATCGCGCTCCATGCGCTCGGCGCTGTCTTTCATGCGGATCGCGGAGTCTTTAAGATGTTCCGCGCTTTGCGCGACTTTGCCGGGGGCGGCCATGCCTAAGTAAGGCGCAAGCCGCGACAAAGTTCCAGTCAGCGGTTGGCCGCGCTCCAGGGCGCCATGCGCCGCCCGACCCACTTCAAAATCGACGTGAGCGTCACGCCCATTACCATCAGTACGATCACCGGCACGAACACTTTGTCCATTTCGAATACATTGGCGTAGCGCGTGATCATGAAGCCCAGGCCGGAAATGGTGGTGTAGAATTCGGCGATGATCATGCCGATCAGGCCGCGGCCGATGGCGAGCCGGATGCCGGCGATGATGTAGGGCACGGCGAAGGGCAACAGCACGTCCTGCCACATGCGCCATTCGGTCGAGCGGAACGAACGCGCGACCTCGATCATGTTCTTGTCGCATTCACGTACGCCCTGATAGGTGTTGATCAACACCGGGAACACGGCGAACAGGAACACGACGATGATCTTGGCCTTCAGATAAATACCGAACCACAACACCAGCAGTGGCACGATCGCGACCAGAGGCGTCGCATAAAGCGCGTTGATCGGAAGGTCGAGCGCCCAATCGAGCCGGCGGAAACGAGCCATCGCGATGCCGAGCGGGATGCCGACCAGCAAGGCAACGCTCAGCCCGTAGAGCATGACCTCCAGACTCTGACCGAGAAAATACGGCAATTCGCCGGATACGGTGACGTCATAAAACGCGACGGCGATTTTCGTCGGATAGGTGAAGAAGATAGGGCTGATGAATGGCCCGACGATTTGCCAGACAATCAGGATGAGCGCGAGAAAGCCGTAGCGATAGAGCGCCGGCTGCTCCCACCAAGGATTCTTATCCACGAGCGTGCTGGCGGGCCGGGCGGCGGCAAGCGGGCTGCTATCGGTGACGGCGGTCATCAAAAATCCTCGCGCAGAATGAAGCGAAATTTCACCTCATCCCGAGGAGCGCTCCGAAAGAACGCGCCTCGAAGGATGTGGCGGCCTCATGGTTTGCGACGCCCGCTGCGCGGGGTCTTCACCATGAGGCCGATTACCCTAGAAGGCCGCTGTCGGGCAAACCGGGCCTTTCCATTCGCCAAGCTTCTCGATCGCCTTTTTCGCAAAAGTCGCGTCGACGACATCGTCATAGGTCGGCGTCTTGCCTGGCTTGATGTTGCCGACTTTGGTCATCAACGCGGCGGTGAAATTTACGCGCTCGGCGCCCAGACCGCTATTGGCGTCCCAGATGCAATTTTTCACCATGAAGTCGAAGCTTTCGGACAAAATCTTCTCCGGATACCCAGTCTGCTTGACCAGAATCGGCATGATCTTGGCCTTGTCCGTGTACATGATGCGGGTCGCCTCAATGTTTGCCGACACCACGGCCTGCACCATCGCGGCCTTGTCTTTGATGGTTTTTTCGGTCGCCGACAGGAAGGTGTAGAGCGTCTTTGGCTGCAATTCCCACATCCGCGCGATCGCATGCAAGTCCGGTACCTTGCTCTTGGCCAGCATTTCCTGTTCGACGTGCAGGATCGCGGTGTCGACCTGGTTCGCCACCAGCGCCGGCACGTCTTCGCTCGCGATGCTGACAAAATTCACGTCTTTCGGATCGATCTTGGCAGCGCGCAGCACGCTGCGGCTGAGAATGTCGGCGAAGCCGCCCGGCTCCTGGATGCCGATGCGCTTGCCCTTGAGATCGGCCATAGTCTTGATGTCGCCACGCACAACCATCGAGGCCTCGAACTTCGGCAGATTGGCGGAAAGCGCCTTCACCGCGGCGCCGTTCGAGCGTCCGATAATGGTCGGCGCGCCGGGGGTCAGGCCAAAATCGATATTGCCGGCGAGCAGTGCGCGGTAGACTTTCACGCCATCGCCCAACGATACGATGTCGACGTCGAGCCCGGCCTTCTTGTAAAGGCCCAGCTCTTTGGCGACGATCACCGGCATATGGACGATATTGGGCGGGGACGTCGGGATGCCGATGACGACTTTCTGCTGTGCACTCGCCGTGCCTTGCATGGCCAGAACGGCAGCGGCGACGGCAAGTATGGTATTTAGCCTGCGCATTTAAACCTCCCAGATGACTTTCTTTTTCGCCCAAAGCGATCGACGCGTTCGGGCAAATCGCGGATTTTCCCGACGATCACCCAATCCTGCCCGATCGGTCTTACAATAACAACGCATGGCCCGCGTCGGTAGTGTCCTAATTTGAAAATTCAACGTTTGCTGAGACCACAAACCTGAACGAGATCACCCTTCCAGCAACCAGTTTGTAGGCATTCCGTTTTCCAGCCTATGCAATGGGCGCGGCATGTCTCCGCTGATTGTGGATGTGGGTGGTCTGCGCGATTTCTGCCGAAACCGTATTTTTCGCACAAACTAAAACATGTGCCGTACTGCCCACTGCAACTATCGGCGGCTCGCGCCGTGTGTGTTTCTACAATTAGGACGGGGGCGGCCATCGCAACCGCGACGAGAACTATTCTAGCCAACTGCATATCAAACCTCCTAGACCGCCTCAGTTGGCGGCCTCTCACTTTGACGTTTGCTCCACCAATTCCTCTAGCGACCATACCCGATTAGTCAGCCCAGCGGCCATAGCTGGGGTGATCCGCAGCGTCTTGTGCAGCCTGACCAGATTATAATGAGCGAAATGCAGGGCGACCGCAGCCTGCAAGTTCTCCACCTTCTTGCTGAAAGCATTTGTGAGCCTCGTAAATCTGCGCATGCTCATACGCATCGTCAAATTTTGACGTTCTACAAGGCTAGTCGAAATATGCTTGTGATCGGGGCTTCCGGCTACCACGGTCTTTTGTTGGCTCACTACGCGCGGCGGCGCGTAACGACCGGCACCAATTGGTTCTGCGTCGAAGAATTTAACCACTTGCCCGTAATCAACATCGGCACCGAACGCGGCTTCGACCGCTGAAACGTAGGAAAGCATCGCATCCGATGAAAGCTGTACGCGGTTAGCAAGCCGTTCGGAAAGGTCAGTCATAAACGCAATCGCATTGGCGCGGGTGCGCTTGCCGACCAGATAGACCGGCACAAGCTTTGTGTCGGGGTCAATCGCCACAAAGGTCCATTGGTCTCCAATCTTAGTCTTATCGACGCCCTTAGCGACGTTGTGCTGCTTGATCTTCACAAAATTCCAGATTTCATCGACCTGAATCCGCTTGCACGGCAGGTTCTGCATTTGCTCGTTGGCAAGCGCGGCACAACCGCTCCCGACTTCCGCCGCTAAACGCATGATGGTGTCGCGGTGAGTATCGGTCATGCGCTCAGTGGAGCGGATAGAATTGCCCTCGACCAAGCAGTTGATGATCTGAGTCCGGCGGGCGAGTGATGTGCGGTTCATAGCCTATATCCGTTCTTGACGTTGTATGCAGTATGATATACATACGGCATAGACCTGTCAAGCGGAGTGCATACATGAACTTCAAGAAAATTACCGACGATCTGTTCGACGCGATCAGTCACGACGACCTTGCCGAAGCGGCTGGGGTGTCGGTGGCGACCATCCGGCAAGCCCGGCTAGGCGATGAGGCCAAAGCCCGTCGGTCGCCGCCAGCGGGCTGGGAAAAGGCGGTCCTGAAACTCGCTCAAGCCCGTGCTCGACACTTCGAACGTCTCGTGTCGCGACTCACCCGCGATATACAGCCAGTGCCGAGCGCCACCATGCCAGATTTAGATAGTGCACGAAGGCAGACCTAAATAAGTCGGAACCATCGTCGTGCAAGTAGGTTGTGAAGATAGGTAGTCGGAACGGCCCTAAAATGTTGCATTTGGGCCACATTCATTATCTATTAACCGTAAGTAAACCAAGCTCGTTGTGTCGATTCTCCTTAAGGTGGTAGCAACCCCACGGGATCGACATTGAGCACATATAAGGCCCACAGGAGCGTGTCATGGCTGATACCGAGAGCCTGACCCATAACAACGACGCGGCGCCCTGCCGTTTTGTCGAAGGTTATTTTTCGGAGCAGTTCGCTGCCGGGAAGCGGCCGGACTATGGCTATCCGAAAAACCATCTTCCAGAAACCACTCTGGAAAGCATGGAAGTTGTCACCGGTTTTTTAGCCGGCAAATAGCTTTTTACCTCGATTCACGTTAGACGAGTGCCCGGAAAACCTACCGTTTCCCGGGGACGTGGGACCTATGAAAATCAAAAAGGGGCACTTGGACGCAATCCTCGATTGCGAAACCTTCGTGCGGGAATATTGCGATTTTTCCGTGGGGGTCTTGCGAGGCTGCCGGTTGCATCCAGTGGCTTCTAGTGTCCGTATCATCGAAGCTCATGGCGCGTGGAAAAATGACCTCACTCGGGTCGGTGCCCATGAGCCTAATCTTGAAGAGGGCTTAGAGTCTGTTTGAGAATACATTTAGTGAGCAATTCGTCTTAGCAGGAGGCTTCCCATGGCGACATGGATCATGGCCTTTGAGACGTCGATGCGTTGCTCGTAGTCGCGCACGAGACGTCGCCAGCGCGTCATCCATG
>DASRLA010000038.1:0-3113 GCA_035648715.1 Pseudolabrys sp. | reverse complement strand
AGGGGCTTTCGATCATCATCCGTCTCAGGGCCGAATCGGCAGGCACCATAGGCGCGGTGAACCGGAACGCAAACGTGGAGATTAAGTCCCGGCCCGGAAGAGCGGACGCCGGGTCAGACGGCGCTTTTCCTCAGGCGTGAGAATCGGCTCGCCCGGCGCCGGCGGGGTGATTGACGGCGCATGTTCCGCCGCCATTGGCGCCATGGCGGCCACCACGCGCTCCGGCGGGAAAGTAACCACCACCTCGGTGCCGATGCGCAGCTTGGATTTAAGCACGAACGAACCGCCGTGCAGATCGACCAGGCTCTTGGCGATCGGCAGGCCAAGGCCGGCGCCCTGTTCGGCGGATTTGATCGAATTGGAGCCTTGGCCGAAGGAAGCCAGCACGATCGGGATTTCCTCTTCCGGAATGCCCGGGCCGGTGTCGATGACGTTCATGTATTGGCCGCCCGACGCAGTCCAGCCAACCTTGAGCCAGATTTCGCCGCCTTGCGGCGTGAACTTGATCGCGTTCGATAACAAGTTGAGGCAGATTTGGCGCACGGCGCGCTCATCGGCCCATAGCCGCGGCAAGTCGGTCTCGAACACTTCGTGGATCGTGATGCCGCGATTGGCGGCGCGGATCTTGAGCAGGTGGTGGCAATCCTCGACGATGCCGGACAGCGAAATAGATTCCTCATTGAGTTCGTAGCGGCCGGCCTCGATCCGCGACAGATCGAGAATTTCATTGATCAACCCGAGCAGATGCACGCCGGAATTATGGATGTCGCCGGAATATTCCTTGTAGGCCGGCACCGCGTGTTCGCCGAAGACTTCGCTCTTCATGACTTCGGAAAATCCGAGAATGGCGTTGAGCGGGGTGCGCAACTCATGGCTCATCTGCGCCAGGAAGCGCGACTTGGAAATGTTGGCGGCTTCGGCGCGTCCGCGCGCTTCGTCGGACACCGATTTCGCCTGTTCGAGCTCGCCGATCAGCGCGTCTTTTTCGGCCCGCGCCTGCAATGTCTGGAGCGTAGTTGAATAGAGCCGGTAGGCGAGCACGGCGAAATAGCCCTGCGCGGTGACCGCCATGATGGCAAGGATGTAACTGCGCAGCGTGCCTTCCAGGAGAAAGTCGAGCGCGATAGCGGCGGTGACCGGGAAGGTGGCGGCAAACACCGCCATCGGCAGACTCGAGGCCAGCATGCTCGACACCGCCACCACCAGCAGCATGACGAACAACATGAAGGTGCCCGAACTCTCGTCGACACCGATCGGGTGGATCAGGATGAACATCCAGGCCAGGCCGTAAAACAGGTCGAGGATGATAAAGCGCATCCGCCAAGCCTGGGTCTGGGACTCGTCGACCGGCAATTCGAGGAATTGCCGGCATTTGGTGATCATGACGGCGTGGATCACCAGCACCGAGGCGGTCCAGGCGCCGGCCGCCACCGCGCCGGTCCACAGGCTCGACAGGAAACCGATGGTGGCGACCAGGAGCAGGATCACGAGCGAGGCGGAGAGGCGGTTTTGCGCGTATTGCCGAAGCAACTCGTAGTCAAAGGCGGGGCGGGTACCGCTTGATGAGGTCAGCCGGTCGCGCGCGTCGCGCACATATTGCGCGGCAAGGCGGCGCTTAACCGGCGAGGTTTCCGGCGGCAGCGCGGAGAGATCGATTTTTTCGCCGGGAATGGGCATAAATTGACGCTTTGTACGCACGAGGGCTGCCGCCAACCTCGCCCAAATTCCTTAAGACCAAGCTTAAGAGGGCCCTAAAATCACTGGTTAAGAATTGTTACCGGCCCCTTTGACAGGGCTTCTGGCCCATGTTCGGCTCAAGCAACGTGAAAAACAGGCCGGGAGAGCATGAATGAAGCTCTATGACAGCAAATTGGCGCCCAACCCCCGGCGCGCCCGGATCTTCCTGGCCGAGAAGGGCATTACCGTGCCGACCGAGAACATCGAGATCGGGAGCAAGCGGCACAAGACGGCGGAATATACGGCGATCAATCCCTTACAGCGCATGCCGGCGCTGGTGCTGGACGACGGCACGATCATCACCGAGTCGATTGCGATCTGCCGCTATTTCGAAATGGTGCAGCCGGAGCCGCCGTTATTCGGCGTCGGCGCCAAGGATGTCGCGCTGGTGGAGATGTGGAACCGGCGCGCCGAACTCAATCTGATGTTCGGGGTGGCGCAAGTATTCCGCCATACGCATCCGGCCATGAAGGAATTGGAAGTGCCGCAGGTGCCGGCCTGGGCCGAGGCGAACAGGCCGAGAGTTATGGAGTTTGTCGATATGCTCGACGGCGAACTCGCCAAACGCGAGTTCATCGCCGGTGACCGCTATACCGTCGCGGACATCACGGCGCTGGTGGCGGTCGATTTCATGAAGCCGGCGCGGCTCACAATTCCCGATAGCGCCGCCAACGTGAAACGCTGGCACGCCGCGGTGTCGGCACGGCCAAGCGCACGCTCTTAGTCAGCGGTCGAGCAGCGCAATCAGGCTCGAGGTATCCCAGCGCTTGCCGCCCATCGACTGCACTTCGGAATAATATTGGTCGACCGCCGCGGTCACCGGCAAATGCGCGCCGTTCTTGCGAGCTTCGCCCAGGCAAATGCTCAAGTCCTTGCGCATCCAATCGACCGCGAAACCGAAATCGAATTTGCCGACGGCCATCGTCTTGTAACGGTTCTCCATCTGCCAGGATTGCGCGGCGCCCTTTGAAATCGTCGCAATTAGCTTTTCGATATCGAGGCCGGCCTTCTTTGCGAAATGAAGTCCCTCTGAGAGACCCTGAACCAGGCCAGCGATGCAAATCTGATTGACCATCTTGGCAAGCTGGCCGGAGCCGGGAGCGCCCATCAAGTTGCAGGCCTTGGCGTAGGCAGCGATCACTTTTTCGGCGCTGGCGAATGTGTCGGCATCGCCGCCGCACATCACCGTGAGCGCGCCATTCTCGGCGCCGGCTTGGCCGCCCGACACCGGCGCATCGATGCATCCGAAGCCGCCTTTTTTCGACGCCGCGTAAAGCTCGCGTGCGATCTCTGCCGAAGCCGTGGTGTGATCGACAAAAATTTTGCCTTTGCCCACGCCGGCGAATGCGCCGTTTGGCCCGAGCGTGACTTCGCGC
>DASRLA010000037.1:0-3079 GCA_035648715.1 Pseudolabrys sp. | reverse complement strand
CGAATCGCCGCGCATGATGCTGGTGAGCTGTTCGGGCGTGCCGCGGAACGGCACGTGCACGATGTTGACGCCCGCCTCTTGCTTGAACAATTCGCCGGCGATGTAGTTCGAGCTGGCGAGGCCGGCCGAGGTGAAATTGATAGTGCCGGGTTTTTCCTTGGCGAGCGCGATTAGCTCCTTCAGGTTTTTTGGCGGGAATGCGGGTGTGATGATCAGCACAACGGGCACGGAAGCGATCTGAGTAATGCCGGAGAAACCTTTGATAGGATCGAACGGCAGATCCTTGTTGAGTGCGCTCAGAATGGTGTGGCCGTTCGAGGTCGAGATCAGCGTGTAGCCGTCGGGCGCAGATTTGGCCGCGTAGATTGTGCCGGCGATGCCTGGCTTGTTTTCGACCAGCACCGTCTGCTTCCACATAACGGAAAGCTTGTCGGCCAGCACGCGCGCCAGTAGGTCGCTGACGCTGCCGGCGGTGAATGGATTGACGATGGTGACGGTTTTCGTTGGGTAGTCTTGCGCGAGGGCGCCCGATAGCGGCGCCAGCACGAGAGCGGCGCTCAGCACAATGTTTCGCAAGATCGTCATGTGAATCCTCCCGATGCAGCTTATTATTATAGCTTGAGCAGCTTCGCCGCATTGCCGCCGAAGATCAAGGCGCGTTGTTGCGCGCTGACGGGCGCGGCGTCCATCCATTGCTTGCCGGCGAGATTGCGCTGGAACGGCCAGTCGACCGAGAACAGCACACGCTCGATGCCCATCTCGGCGATCGAACAAGTGAGCGCGGCATCGGAAAAGGCACCGCTGGTGGTGAGCCAAAAGTGCTGGCGGTAATAATCGGCGAACAGCTTCGTCATTTTCATGCGCTCGCTCAAGATGTCGCTGGTGCGCCACAAGAGAAACGGCGCGGTCTCGCCCAAATGGCCGACGATGATTTTAAGCGTGGGGAATTCGTCGAACAGTCCGCTGACGATCAGCCGAAAAGTGTGAGTGAGCGTCTCAATGGTGAACCCGAGCGGCGCGCCGGCGAGCACCGGATAGTCCCTGAAATAAGCTTCATTCACCGATGGGTGCGGCGGGGTCGGATGGATATAGAGCGGCACGTCAAGCGCTGCGGCGCGCTCAAAAATCGGACGGAATAGCTTGTCGTCCATGAAGCGGCCATGAGTCAGCCCCATGATCATGGCACCCTTGAAATCAAGCTTCGTGACGGCGCGCTCGAGTTCGTCGGCGGCCGCTTTCGGATCGGGCGTCGGCAGAGTCGCAAAGCCTGCGAAACGATCGGGATGCGCGCGCACGGCCTCAAATAGAATATCGTTGGAAGCGCGCGCCAGTTTGACCGCGCTCTCGCCGTCGAGCTGCTGGGTGGCTGGATTGTTCTCGGAGATCACCTGCAGGTCGATCCCCGCTTCATCCATGTCGCGGATGCGCAGCGCGCCCAGATCGTCCAGCTTGCGCTGAAGGGCTGAATCTTTTTCGCCGCGCAGCGCGCGCAGTTGTGGCGACGTGAAATGCTCTTCGAGGGCGATGACTTTGGGCTTCGGCATGGGGTTCTGTGGGTCTCTCTTTGGCGCCACGTGAATGACACGCTTTCAACGCAGCGGCAACGGAGTTCCGCGTGTCGCGTCACATCATTGCCATCGTTGAGCAATGTTCGCGGTTCCACGCACTGAAAACGGAACGTGCGCCGCTGCCCGACGTTTACATTGCACTGGCCGCAAGCGGTCGCAATACAAGGAGCATTATGATGCGTATTATTCTTTCCGCTTTTGCCATCGCGACGGCGGTGGCGCTTGCCGCGCCGGCTTTCGCTGATCCGTCAGAGGCCAATCCGAATTATGGCGGCGCTTACGCCGTAGCGCCCGCGGTTGGCGGTGCGGCGGTCGGCACCGCCGTCGGCGTCGGTCTCTATAACGGCTGGTATAGCGGCGCCTTCGCCGCTTCACTGCCGGCGACTGCCGCCGGTGCAGCTGCGGTCGGCGGTGTTGCCGGTCTTGGTACCGTGGCGCTGATCGATGCGGTGGTTGAGCCGTGCCGCGGCTTCCACGCTCTGGTCGGCATGAACGAGCACGAGTGTGTCAACGGCGTCTATGTCGGCGATCAGCCGCGCATGGCGGAATATCAACACGGCCGCCGCCACATCGTACGCTAAATTTGGCTTGTAATCGGAAGACCTCCGCGGTTCGCCGCGGAGGTTTTTTTGTTGGCTTAGGCGGCGCTGGCTTCGGCGGCCTGCGCGACCGGGAAAACGCAGGTGACGATAGTGCCTTGGCCGAGCGTGGAGTCGATCGTTACCGTGCCGCCGTGCAGTTCGGTGAACGAGCGCACCAGCGACAGGCCCAAGCCGGTGCCGCGGTGCGACGAGCCCATCGAGTCGGTCTCGAACCAATCGAACACTTTGTCTTTCTGCTCGGGCGGAATGCCGGGGCCATGGTCGATTACTGTGAACACCACCGCGTCCGGCCGGCGCTGGGCGGTCAGCGTGACAATGGCGTTAGGCGGCGAGAAACCGACGGCGTTCGACAGCAGATTGAACAATATCTGGCGCAGGCGGCGCTCGTCGGCGGTGAAGCTGCCGATGCCGGGCGGCGCCTCGATCGCGAGTTTGATGTTGTCTTTGACTAACCGGTCCTGCACGCCCTCGGCGGCTTCCCGCATGCTGGCGCCGATATCGACATTGCCCAGATTGAGCGACATGGCGCCGGCATCGATGGTGGCGAGGTCGAGGATGTTGTTGATGAGCGCGAGCAGCGCGTTGGTCGAGGTGGTGATGTAGCCGAGATATTCGTGCTGCTTGTCGCTGAGCGAGCCGAAGGCGGGGTCGCCCAGCAAATTAGCAAAGCCGATGATGTTGGTGAGCGGCGAGCGCAATTCGTAGCTGACGTGGTGCACGAAATCGATCTTGATGGCGTCGGCGGTCTCCAGCGCCTCGTTTTTCTCACGCAGTGCGCGCTCGACGTTGAACGTGTCGCTGACATCCTGGAACGTGACCAACGTGGCGCCGTCGGGCAGCGGCATGGCGGTCATGTCGATCATCATGCCGTCGCGCCGTTCGATGCGCGCGACGATCGGCTGGCGCTCG
>DASRLA010000036.1:0-12545 GCA_035648715.1 Pseudolabrys sp. | reverse complement strand
GCGCCGGGCTGCGGCGATCGCCGCCGCGGGGGCGGCTGGCGGCGTCGAAACAGCGAAATGATGTTCACCGGCCTACCCCGCGCCGCATGGATTTAATTGCGCCATCGCCGCGCGACATTAGCTGATTCCCGCCCACCGAGGGCCCAGGTGCGGCCGGCGCCGGTCTATCCGGGAACGCGGCCCGTTTCAATTGTCGGGCCGTAGCGACATCGGCGCCAATGAGGCCTTCGGTTCGCGGCTACCGCTGCGCCGGCGCGCCGGTTCGGGAGCGGGCTGTTTTTCGTTGCTGCTCGGCTGGAGCAGCATCTGCACGCGGCCAGCGCCCGATTCGATCCGCGACAAGCCGGTGGTCAGATCGACGACCAGTCGCTCGCCGCGCACCACGTTCTTGCCTTGTGTCATCACCACGCTACCGATGAGTGTGACGGTATTGGACTTCATATCGAAGATGCCTTTTTCGCCGGTCGCGGTCTGATCCTTCTTCGTCACCACCACGCCGCCGAGCGCTTCCAACCGCTTGATCTTCTGCTGCCCGTCCGGACCCGGCGTCGCCGCCTGCATCGCCTTGCCGCTGTCGGCAGTCTCATTGTCCTGTTCGTAGAACACCAGCAGCGACTTGCAACGCATCCCGGTGTCGCCCTGCTTGACGTGCACGTCGCCCGAGAAGGTCGCCATCTTGTCCTTGTCGCGTACCTCCAGTGTCGCCGCGTCGATATGCACCGGCTCATCACGATTCTGCGAAAAGCCTTGCAGCGCGTTGGGCGGGCCCTTGGCGGCCGGCTGCGCGTGCAGCGGCGGCGCGTAAAGCGCGAACAGGACCGCTAGCAGCAAGGGAGGCGCTATGAAGCGGGGAGCGCTCATCGAGTCATGCCGCCGGTTGCGGGCAGGGGCTTGCCGTTCATCATCAATGTCATTTCAACGCCGCCGAGAAAGCGCACGAGATCGCCGGAATCGATGATCTCCAGACGGTTGGCGCCAAGCACGCCTTGCATCATTTCCAGTTCGACCGGTTTGTCGGAAACGACATTGCCTTTTTTCACATCGATGGTCGCTTCACTCAGGCGGCCTTTTTTACCGGTCGACGAAGTCAACAAGATATCATCTTTGAGCTTAAGCATTTCGCTCTTGGTGTCATAGACGCCGGTTGCCGCCGTCATTTCGATCGTGCTCTTGTCCTGCATCTCGATCTTGCCGCGAATTTTTCGCAGTTCGACGATGTTCGGTTTGGTCAGATCCTGCGCCGCCGCGTCGGCGGTGAACGCATAAGCGCGCTGATCCTTGGTAAAGCCGGACATGCGCGGCTGCTCCATAGTGATCTTGGTGCCCGACACCACGAGATCGCCGATGCCGACCGGCAGCGCGGTGAGCACGCGCATCGGGTTGAACCATGCGATCATCGAGTAGACGACGATGCAAATCGCGACGGTGGCCGGAATAGCCATGCGCACGAGACGCACCAAGCGGCTGTGGCGGCGGGCGGAGCGAAAGGCGCGCTCGCTGTCGCGCCGGCTCATCGTCCAGTAGGCGCGGGTGGTTTCCGGATCGGCCCTGGCGCTGATCAACCGATTCATTCGTTTCTCTCAGAGCCCACCTGTTTCGCTCGCACCAGGCGATTTGCCAAGTTCCGTTTGAAATAGGGCCGCAAGAATAGGCCCCATGAATATGGCCCATACGGGGCACGCGGAAGGCAACTTGTCGTATTCCGCCAGCCAAAACGGCGTTACGGCGCTTTCGCCGAATGCGAGAAGATATCCTCGGACGCCCAGCCGGCCAGATCGAGTTTGACCCGGTGCGGCAGGAAGCCGAAACAGGCGCCGGCGAGTTCGTTGCGGCCTTCACGCGCCAGCATCGCGTTCAATTTGTCCATCAGCGCATGCAGATGCAGCACATCGGTGGCGGCGTAGGCGACCTGCGCGTCGGTGAGCGCATCGGCGCCCCAGTCGGACGATTGTTGCTGCTTCGACAGATCGACGCCGAGCAGTTCACGCGTCAGATCTTTCAGCCCGTGACGGTCGGTGTAAGTGCGCGCGAGGCGCGAGGCGATCTTCGTGCAGTAAACCGGCTGCGCCATCATGCCAAAGCTCTTGAACAGCACGGCGATGTCAAAGCGGCCGTAATGAAAAATCTTCAGCTTCGAACTGTCGGCCAAAAGCCGCTGGATATTGGGCGCGCTGGTTTGCCCAGCCGCGATCTGCACGACATCGGCGGAGCCGTCGCCGGGCGATAGTTGCACCACGCAAAGCCGGTCGCGGCTGGGATCGAGACCCATGGTCTCAGTGTCGATCGCCACCGCGCCGGTATAGGCGCTGAGATTGGGCAGATCGCCACGGTGCAGGCGGACGGTCATTCGGCATCCCGATCAAAACGGATGGTGCCCAGGAAAGGACTCGAACCTTCACGACCTTTCGGCCACTGGCACCTGAAGCCAGCGCGTCTACCAATTCCGCCACCTGGGCAAGGCTTTAGAACAAGGCTTTAGAACTTGCGGGGTCTAGGTACGGATCGTCATTCCGCTTGTCAATTGAAGCCCTTCCGGCGGCTTGGCGGACGCCGGGCGCCCTTCGGGGAGACCCTATACTTAAGCGGGCCGATCCTGTATCTGCCCGTTCGTCGATCCTCCCTTGCCAGAATGAGCGCGGAAATGACCGCCAGAAGCAACAGCGACACCCTTATCACCATCTATGGCGGTTCAGGCTTTCTCGGCCGCCACGTCGTGCGAGCGCTAGCCAAGCGTGACTACCGCATCCGGGTGGCGGTGCGCCGGCCCGATCTGGCCAACTTTCTTCAGCCTTTGGGTCGCGTCGGCCAAATTGACGCCGTTCAGGCCAATTTGCGCGACGCCCGTTCGGTCGAGGCTGCCGCCCGCGATTCGCATGTCCTGATCAATCTGGTTGGACTCCTGGCCGAAGGCGGCCGCCAGCGTTTCGAGACCATCCACCGCTATGGCGCCGAGCAGGTGGCGCTCGCCGCCAATGCCCATGGCGCGCGCATGGTGCACGTCTCCGCCATCGGCGCCGACGAGAATTCGGGCTCGGCTTATGCCCGCACCAAGGCAGTGGCCGAACGGCTGGTGTTCGCGGCGCAGCCGCAGGCCGTGATCATGCGGCCCTCGATTCTGTTCGGACCGGAAGACGATTTCTTCAACCGTTTCGCCGCGCTGGCGCGACTATCGCCGGTGCTGCCGCTGGTCGGTGGCGGCGAAACCAAATTCCAGCCGGTCTTTGTCGGCGACGTCGCGCGCGCGATTGCGGACGCGACCGATGGCAAGTTGCGCGCCGGCACGGTCTACGAACTGGGCGGGCCGGAAGTGCGCACGTTCAAGGAACTGATGCGGTTCATGCTCGCCACCATCGAACGCCGCCGCATGCTGGTGCCACTGCCGTTTTTCGCGGCCAAACTCAAAGCGCAGCTTCTGCAATTTGCGCCGGCGCCGCTGACGCTGACGCCCGATCAGGTCGAACTGCTGCGCACCGACAATGTCGTGTCCGAGCAGGCCATCGCCGACAAGCGCACGCTCGCCGGCATCGGTATCGACGGCGAGACGGTGGAAGCTATCGTGCCGTCTTATCTCTGGCGTTTCCGCAAGACCGGCCAATTCAGAAGTCGCGCCGCGTAAAGGCTCGCTCAATAAAAAACGGTCAGGGGGCCATGCCGGTCATCACCAACATCGAGGACTTGCGACAGCTTGCGCGCAAGCGCGTGCCGCGCGCGATCTTCGATTATGTCGACCGCGGCTCCTATGACGAAATCAGCTACCGCGCCAATACCGAAGAACTCAAAGCGATTCGCTTTCGCCAGCGCGTGCTGATCGACGCCAGCAATCGCTCGCTTGAAACTACCATGCTGGGCGAAAAGGTTGCGATGCCGGTGGCGATAGCACCAACCGGCCTGACCGGCCTGATGCACCGCGACGGCGAAATGGCGGCCGCGCGCGCCGCCGAAAAAGCTGGCGTGCGTTTCACGCTCTCGACCATGTCGATCTGCTCGATTGAAGACGTGCGTTCGGCGATCCAGAATCCGTTCTGGTTTCAGCTTTACGTGTTTCGCGACCGCGGCTTTTCCGAATCGGTGATTGCGCGCGCGCAGGCCGCCGGCTGCACGGCGCTGTTCGTCACGGTCGATCTGCCATTGCGCGGACAGCGCCACGCCGATTTGAAAAACAACCTGGAAGTGCCGCCTAGACTGACGCTGCGCAACGCGCTCGACGTGATGACCAAGCCGGGCTGGGCGTTCAGCGTGCTCGGTGGACGGCGCAAGACCTTCGGCAATATCGACGCCTATATCAAAGGCAAAGGCAATGTCTGGGCCGCCGGCGCCTGGGCCAACGACAATTTCGACTCGTCGTTATCCTGGGACGATGTCGCCTGGGTGCGCAAACAGTGGCGCGGCAAGCTGGTGCTGAAAGGCATTCTCGACGCCGAGGATGCCAAGAAGGCCGCCGACCTCGGCGCCGATGCCATTGTCGTTTCCAACCACGGCGGCAGACAACTCGATGGCGCGCCTGCCACCATCACGGCGCTGCCGCGCATCGCGGATGCCGCCGGCGACCGAATCGAAATTCTGTTCGATGGCGGCGTACGCTCGGGGCAGGACGTGTTGAAAGCGTTGGCATTGGGCGCGCGCGGCTGTCTGATCGGCCGCGCTTACCTCTACGGTCTCGCCGCTATGGGAGAAGCCGGCGTGACCAAGGCACTCAAGCTGATCGAGGACGAATTGCGCGTCAGCCTCTCGCTCACCGGCGTCAAGGACGTCGGCAAGGTCAGCCGCGACATCCTGTTCGACAAAGTCGGCGACCCGCGCCGCGAGATTTAGAACTACAAAACATAAATCGCCAAAATGCCCGCGCTGCCGAGCAGAATGCGCCACCAGGCAAACAGTGCGAACGAATGCCGCTGCACGTAAGTCAAAAATTTCTTCACCACGATCCAGCCGAAAATAAACGAGAAGATGAAGCCGACCGCGATGGCAGCGACATTGGCATGCGCGAGCTCGTGGCGGCTCTTGAACGCCTCATAGGCAAACGCGCCGACCATGGTCGGCATCGCCAGCCAGAACGAAAACTCCGCCGCCGAGCGCCGGTCGGCGCCGAACAGCATGGCGCCGACAATTGTTGCGCCCGAACGCGACACGCCCGGGATCATCGCCAGGCACTGGCAAACGCCGATGGCGAAATACATCGGCAGTGAGAAGCCCGTCGCCTCGCGATAGCGCGGCTTTAAATTCATGGTATCGACCCAGAGCAGCACGAAGCCGCCGAGAATCAGCGAAATGCAAACCACGCGCACGTCGAACAGATACGCCTTGATGATCGAGCCTGCGAGCGCGCCAATCACCGCCGCGGGCAGGAACGCGATGAGAATGCCGTAGATGAAACGACGCGCGTCGACTTGCGAAAACATCGAGGTCGCCAGCACCCAGATGCGGCCGAAATAGATCGTCAGCAGCGCCAGGATGGCGCCGAGCTGAATGAGGATGGCGAAGGACTTGCCGAAGTCGTCGTCGCCCCAGCCGAGGAAATGCTCCATCAGCAGCAGGTGGCCGGTGGACGAGACCGGCAGGAACTCGGTCAAGCCCTCGACCACGCCGAGGATGGCGGCTTTGAGCAGATCGAGATGGCCGATAACCGCGGCCGCGATGGCGTCAGGGGTCATGTGGGCTTTTCGCTCAATGCAGGGGTCGAATCGTCGAGTCAGCGCTTTTGGCGCAATGGCGGTATCCAGGCAATGGGAAAAAGAGCGGTGTCCTCATCGGTTTTGGGCCAATTTGCGCCACCCTTCCGGTTTGTATAGTGCACTCTCACCGATTCCCTTAAGCCTCCCGCCGTCCAGGCCTTCATGCTGACGTTGCTGCAACACCCGCTCTGCCCGCTGTCACGCTATGTGCGCCTGGTCCTGACCGAATACGGCATCGAGGCGCGGCTGGTGGAGGAGCGCTTCTGGGAACGGCGCAAGGAATTCCTGGAGATAAACCCGGCAGGCAGCATTCCGGTGCTGATCGCCGATGGCGCGCCGCCAGTGCCCGGCACCGCCATCATCACGGAATATATCGAGGAGACGCGAGCCGCCGGCGGCGACGGGCTGATGCCGGCAGAGGCCAGCGGGCGGGTCGAGGTGCGCAGGCTTGCGAGCTGGTTCAACGACAAATTTCATTCGGAAGTGAGTGGGCCGCTGGTGACCGAGCGCGTATTCAAGCGCCACATGACGCTGGAGCAAGGCGGCGGGCCACCCGACACTGCGCTCTTGCGCGCCGCCCGCCACAATATCCGCTATCATCTGGCCTATATCGGCTGGCTGGTGCGCAAGCGCGACTGGATGGCCGGCGAGCGCATGAGTCTGGCCGATCTGGCGGCGGCCGCGCATTTATCCTCCGTCGATTACATAGGCGACGTGCCGTGGAGCGAAGACGAAGCCGCCAAGAACTGGTACGCGCGGGTGAAATCGCGGCCCTCGTTCCGCCCGCTGCTGGCGGACCGGCTGGGTGGGATTCCGCCGGCGGCGCATTACGCCGATCTGGATTTCTAGCGCATGATCCCGAAAAGTGGAAACCGGTTTTCGGACAAGATCATGCGCAAAACAAAATGTACCCCACCGACATCAAATCGGCGCTAATCGCGCAAGCGCGCGCGCGCGGATTTTCCGTCGCCGGTGTGACGTCGCCGGACGCGGTGCCGCAAGCCAAAGCGCGGCTTGAGCGCTTTCTCGCCGACGGCGCGCACGGCGACATGGTATGGATGGAGGCGAGCGCGGAACGGCGCGGCTCGCCGCTGGCGCTGTGGCCGGAGGTGCGTTCGGTGATCATGCTCGGATTGAACTACGGGCCAGACGAAGACCCGCTGGCTATTTTGGCCGAACGTTCGCGCGCGGCGATTTCGGTCTACGCCAAAGGCGACGATTATCACGAGTTGATCAAATCGAAGCTGAAGGAATTGGCGCGCTGGCTGGTGGCGAACGCCGGCGGCGACGTGAAGGTCTTTGTCGATACCGCGGCGGTGATGGAAAAGCCTTTGGCCGCGAGCGCAGGGCTAGGCTGGCAAGGCAAGCACACGAATTTGGTGTCGCGCGACTTCGGTTCGTGGCTATTTCTCGGTTCGATTTTTACGACGCTCAATCTGCCGCATGATGAAGCTGTCGACGATAGCTGTGGCACCTGCCGCGCCTGTCTCGATGCCTGTCCGACCGCGGCCTTCCCCGAGCCCTATCGTCTCGATGCGCGGCGTTGTATTTCGTATCTGACCATTGAGCACAAAGGCCCGATCCCGCGCGAATTGCGTCCGCTAATGGGCAACCGCATTTACGGCTGCGACGACTGCCTCGCCGTCTGCCCGTGGAACAAGTTCGCCAGCGCCGGGCGCGAGGCGAAACTCGCCGCACGTGATGTGTTGCGCGCGCCGACGCTGGCCGAACTTTCGCGGCTCGACGACGCGCAGTTCCGTATGATGTTTTCCAAGACCTCGATCAAGCGCACCGGCCGCGACCGCTTCGTGCGCAATGTTCTCAATGCGATCGGCAATTCGGGCGACGTGTCGCTGGCAGTCGAAGCGGAAAGATTATTAAACGACGATTCCCCGCTGGTGCGCGGAGCGGCGGTATGGGCGCTGTCGCGCTTGTTGCCGAAGGAAAAATTTAGCGCTTTGAAGCGCGCCGATGACGATTCTGCCGTTCAGGAAGAATGGAGCGCAGCACTTTCGTAGCCCGGATGAAGCGAAGCGAACTCCGGGACGCTGAACCCGCATTGCGCTACGCTCCATGTGGGCTACAAATCAAAACTCCTCCACCGCGCGCAACAACCGCTCGATATCCTCCGTCCGCGACAGGCGATGGTCGCCGTCCTTGATCAGCGTCAGCACCACGTCGTCGCGCGCAAAGCGCGAAACCAGTTCGACGGCGTGCCGCCACGGCACTTCCGGATCCTGCACGCCTTGCAGGATATGCACCGGGCAGCCGGGCTCGATCAGCCCGCCCATCATCAGATGTTTGCGGCCGTCCTCGATCAGCGCCCTGGTGATCGGATAGCCTTCCGCCGAATATTCCGACGGCCGCATCCAGGCGCCTTTCACTTCGATCTCGCGTTTAGTCTCGTCGGAGAACTGCTTCCACATCAGCTCTTCGGTGAAGTCGATCGCCGGCGCGATCAGCACCATCCCCGCAAGTGACGTATTTTGCGGCGCGGCGTCTTTCAATTCGCGCAATCGCGCCGCCAGTAGCAACGCGATCCAGCCGCCCATTGATGAGCCGACCAGCACCTGCGGGCCGTGGCAATATTCGCGGTAGACCGCCAGGCTTTCCTCCAGCCACAGCCCGATGGTGCCGTCCTCGAATTTGCCGCCGGATTCGCCATGGCCGGAATAGTCGAAACGCAGGCAGGCGCGGTCGTGCTCGCGCGCCCAGTCGTCGAGCGCCGCCGCCTTTGTCCCCTGCATGTCGGACTTGAAACCGCCCAGCCAGACCAGCCCGGGAACGCCTTGCCTCTTGCTCTCGCGCGCGCGCACGGCGATGGTCCGCGAAGGCGATTCGAGTGTCAGAGATGTCAGGCGAACGTCGCTCATGAGCTTATGGACTGCATTGGGTAACGGACCGATTTCGGGCTTTGCCTGTTCTGTCCGCATCCGGGCCTTTGAGGCAAGGGGGATTACGCGGTCATGACGCTAGCCGCCCGCGGCCATGTGCGCTCGCTTGCCGGCGCGACGATTTTACAAATGGTGCCGGAACTGCGCGACGACGCCACCGGCCACGCGGCCATCGATATCGCGTTGACGCTTGTGCAAGCGGGCGCGCGCGCCATCGTCGCTGGCCGCGACGGTCCACTGGTCGGCGAATTGCGCGCCTTCGGCGGCGAATTTCTGCCGATGACCTGCGACAGTTTCAATCCGCTGCGCATTCGCGCCAACGCCAATGCCTTGCGTAAGCTGATCGGCGGCGAGCGCATCGACATTGTGCACGCGCATTGCGCGCCCGCCGCCTGGAGCGCGATCGCCGCCACCGACAAGCAACCGGTGTTTCTGGTCACGTCGTTTCCCGACCGGCTCGACGCCGACTCCTGGCCGCTGACCACGTTACACGGCTCGCTGGCGCGCGGCGACCGCGTGGTCGCGCCGTCGAGTTACATCTCGCGCGCCATGATCGAACGCTACAAAATTTCACCCGAACGCATTGCCGTGATCCCGCGCGCGATCGACACTGCGATGTTCTCGCCCGCCGCCGTCAGCGCCGACCGTATCGCTGCGCTGCGTCGCGCCTGGGGCGTGCTGCCGAATATGCGCGTCGTGCTGGTGCCGGGTCGCATTGCGCCGTGGAACGGGCAAATGAGCGTGATTGACGCCGCGCGGCTGATGATTGGCGGCGGCGACCGCAATATCGCCTTCGTGTTCGTCGGCGACGACCGCGGCCAGATACGCTACCGCAACGCCTTGCGCCGACGTGCACGCGAACACGGCATCGACACGCTCATCCGCCTCGCCGGCCATTGTTCCGATATGCCGGGAGCGCTCGCCGCCGCCGATGTGGTGGTGGTGCCGGCGCTGGCGCCGCCGCTGTCGGGCCGCGACGCCGCCGAGGCGCAGGCGCTCGGCCGGCCGGTCATCACTACCACGGTCGGTGCGCTGCCGGAAAACGTGCTGTGCCCGCCGCGCATGCGCGACGAATTGCGCACCGGCTGGGTGGTGCGCCCGGGCCATGCCGGGGAAATCGCGCGCGCCACGCAAGCCGCGCTCAAGCTCAACATCACGGCCTATGAGGCACTCGGCGCGCGGGCGCGACAATTTGCCGAGTTTGTGTTCTCACCGCAAAGCGTTGCCGAGGCCATACGTAGCGTTTATACATCGTTGCTGGCGCGCGATGCTTAAATCCCGCTAGATTGTGACGGCATGTCGAGTAATACCGCCATCGGCCGGCCGGGAAAGCTAGCGCCCGCCTCCGCGATCGATCCGATCACCGTGCTGATCGTGACGCCGACGCTCAACGCCGGCGCCGCCGACGTCGGCGCGGTCGAGTTGGTGCATATCCTCAAGCGCGCCGGCCACCGCGCCATTGTGGTGTCGCGCGCCGGCCGGCTGGTCGCCGATATTACCGCCGCCGGCGCGGAATTCGTCCCGCTCAACGTCGCCAGCAAAAATCCATTGCGCATGTTGCGTAACGCGATGGTGCTGTTGCGGTTGGCGCGCGAACGCGACTGCGCCATCATTCACGCGCTCGGCCGCGCCGGCGCCTGGAGCGCCTGCATGGCGGCGCGCCGGCGCGGTATTCCCTTCGTCACCAGTTGGTACAAAGGCTTTCGCGAACAGAATATATTAAAGCGCCTCTATAACGGCGTGATGGCGCGCGGCGACCGCGTCATCGCGGTCTGCGAGCAACTCGCGCAACTGGTCAACGACCGTTACGGCACGCCGTGGGAAAAAATCGCTGTCGTGCCGGTGAGCATCGACTTCGGACATTTCGATCCGGCGTACGTGTCACACGAACGCGTCGCCGCGCTGCGGCGCGCCTGGGGCGTTTCGGGCGACACAAAGGTGATCCTGATCGTCGGCCGCATTCTGCGGCGCAAGGGCCACGACGTCGTGGTGCGCGCGGTGAAGCGCTTGCAGGAATTGGGCTGCAAGGATTTTCTCTGCGTCTTTGTCGGCGAGGACCTCGGCCGCACCAATTACACCGGCGAGCTGTGGGACCTGGTGCTGTCGACCGGCACCATGGACGTCATCCGCATGGCGGCGCCGGTGCGCGACATGGCGGCTGCCTATGCCGCCGCCGCCGTCGTGGTGTCGGCGGCGGTGCAGCCGGAAGGCGTGCAGCGGGCGCTGTTGGAGGCGCAGGCGATGGCGCGGCCGGTGATCGTGTCCGATCTGGCGGCCGGCCCCGACGTGGTGTTGACCGCGCCGGCGGTGCCGGAGAACCGCATCACCGGCCTGCGCGTGCCATCCGGCGATGCCCATGCGCTGGCCGCTGCCCTGCTGCGGCTCTTCGCCATGCCGGCGTCGCTGGCCAATGCGATCGGCGAGCGCGGGCGCGCCTGGGTGCTCGGCCATTTCAACGCCGGCGTGGCGGCCGAACAGATGCTGCGGCTTTATGCGGAGATCGCAAGCACCCAGCGCCGGTCAGACAAAATTAGTGAAATTTGAATGGTTTGCGCCGGAAAGCCGACCTGCGCCCTCGACATGGGCGCGGGTTTGGGCAAAGGAACCGCGTTGACTTATCCAGCGTTTGTACCGATCTTTCAGACGCTACCGCCCGGCGCAAAATTTCGCAGCCAAAGCGGTGGGTTTCGGATAGACTAACCGACGTTCTGCTACCAGATAACCGTTTCAACAGCTTGAGGAGACATAAGCCATTCGTCGTCCGATGAAGTCCGCGCTGCCCGCCCAGAAGGACGGCCCGCGCATCAACGAGGAGATCCGCTCGAAAGAGGTTCAGCTGATCGACAGTACCGGCGACAATAAGGGTGTCGTCGAGTTCACAGTCGCCATGAGCATGGCGGAAGCGGCCGGTCTCGACCTGGTGGAGATTTCTCCCAACTCGAACCCGCCCGTCTGCAAAATCCTGGATTTCGGCAAGTACAAATTCCAGGCGCAGAAAAAAGCGGCCGAAGCCCGCAAGAAACAAAAGGTTGTCGAGATCAAGGAGATCAAGCTCCGGCCGATGATCGACGACCACGATTATCAGGTGAAGATGCGCTCGATGCAGCGCTTCTTCGAGGAAGGCGACAAGGTCAAAATCACCTTGCGCTTCCGCGGCCGCGAAATGGCGCACCAGGAGCTCGGCTACAAGCTGCTCCAGCGCGTCAAGGAAGACACCGACAAGATCTCCAAGGTTGAGTCGGAGCCGCGCTTCGAAGGCCGCCAGATGGTAATGCTACTGGCGCCGCGCTAGAGCGTTTCCAGGCGAAGTGGGAACCGGTTCGCCGTCCGGAAACGCGATAAAACAAGAACTAAGCGCGCACGGCCCTAGCGCCGCTCGGCTTCCCAGCGGCCGGAGCAGGTTCCCTTGTCGCCCGAGCCGCGCCATGTGCCGGACCCGGCATTGGCCGAGAGCCGCCCGGTGCCACTGGCCGCGCCTTGCCCGCTCGAGGTGATGCTGACCTTGACCGCGCCGTTCGGCGCCACGGTGCCGTTAAGGCCGACCGCGGCGCTGCCGCTATAGCGCACCAGACCGTTCGCCACGTTGACGCTGTAGCGATAGCCGCGATCGCAATCGCCTTTTTCGGTCGCGACCAGCACGGACCAGCTGCCGTCATGCGCGGCTGCCCGCGCCGGCAATGACGGACTGAAAAGGCCCAGCGATAGAACAGTGATCATCGCTAATTGTACAGCGGATGGCATGCAGTTTCCCTTTCACGAAGCAGCGCGCTTGGTAACGCACAGCGGCGGCGCCAGTTGCAAGGAAATATCCGCGTAAACCCTACCGGCAGGCTTAGCCGCTTAGAGTCTGTTTGAGAATACATTTAGTGAGCAATTCGTCTTAGCAGGAGGCTTCCCATGGCGACATGGATCATGGCCTTTGAGACGTCGATGCGTTGCTCGTAGTCGCGCACGAGACGTCGCCAGCGCGTCATCCATG
>DASRLA010000035.1:0-2368 GCA_035648715.1 Pseudolabrys sp. | reverse complement strand
GATCAGCTTTTCGATATAGCCTCGTTTGCGGAAGAAAATGCGGAAGGCCTGATCGAACAAGATCGTATGCTCATGCCGCTTCACGAACACTGCGTGCAGCGTCCAATAGAAATCCTCTCGGTCGCCGACGCGCGCAACCTGAAGTGCTTCCAGCGCGTCGAGCACGCTACCCGAGCCGACCGGAATCCCGGCGGCGCGCAATGCGCGCGCGAAATAGAGGATGTTTTCGGCAAGGCGGCCTTGCGTGTTGGCCATGGCGGTCACTCCGCCGCGCGCAGATCGGCCCTCGTCTCGTCAAGCAGCGCCTTTACTTTGCTGCCGTCGAGCCGGGCGATGTCGTCTTGATATTTCAACAGCGCGCCGAGCGTATCGGACACCGTCGCTGGATCGAGCGCGACCACGTCCAACTCAGTGAGCGCGCCGGCCCAGTCCAATGTCTCGGCGACGCCCGGCTGCTTGAACAGATCCTCCTTGCGCAGCGCCTGCACGAACGCGACTACCTGCTCGGACAATTTCTTGGCAATGCCCGGCACCTTCGCGCGCAAAATCTTCAGCTCGCGCTCGGCATTTGGATAGCCAACCCAGTGATAGAGACAGCGCCGCTTGAGCGCGTCGTGCACTTCGCGCGTACGATTTGACGTCACCAAAACAATGGGCGGATGCTCGGCCTTCACGGTGCCAAGTTCCGGCACAGTAATCTGGAAATCGGCCAGCACTTCCAGGAGGAACGCCTCGAAAGCTTCGTCGGCGCGGTCGATCTCGTCGATCAGCAGCACAGGCGGACCGGCCGGATCGGGTTCAAGCGCCTGTAGCAGCGGCCGCTTGATCAAAAAGCGATCCGAGAAGACGTCGTGCTCGATGCGTTCGCGGTCGCCCTCGCCTTGCGCTTCCGCGAGCCGGATCGCAATCATCTGCGCGCCGTAATTCCATTCGTAGACGGCGGACGAAATATCGAGACCCTCGTAGCATTGCAGCCGGATCAGCCGGCGGCCCAGCGTGGCGGAGAGCACCTTGGCGATTTCGGTCTTGCCGACGCCGGCCTCGCCTTCGACAAACAGCGGTCGGCCCATTTTGAGCGCCAGATACAACACCGTCGCCAGCGAGCGGTCGGCGATGTAATCGGACTTGGCCAGCAAATCGAGAGTAGCTTCAATGCTGTCAGGAAGCGGTTTCATGGACATTCCTAGGTAACCTCGATGACACTTTAACCGATCGCGGCCATATCTTACATGTAGGTGGTCCGGCCGACCGCGGCCAGCCAAGGAATCCAATCATGTCAAACGCCGAGACCCTCGAAAAACAAGCCCTGCGCCTGCCCAAAATCGACGCCGGCGTGCGCATCGGCCATGTGCATCTCAAGGTCGCCGATCTGCAACGGGCGCTCGATTTCTATTGCGGCGTGCTGGGTTTTGAGATGACCACCAGCCGGCCCGGCGCTGCCTTCATCTCGGCCGGCGGCTACCACCACCACATCGGGCTCAACACCTGGGAGAGCAAAGGCGGTTCGCCCCCGCCTCCCGGCGCCACCGGCCTTTACCATACCGCGATTTTGTATCCGAACCGGAAGTTGCTCGCCGACGCATTGCGCCGTCTGATCGCCGCCAAGATCCCCCTCGAAGGCGCCAGCGACCACGGCGTCTCCGAGGCGCTCTATCTGCGCGACCCCGACGATAACGGCGTGGAGCTTTATTGGGATCGGCCCAAGGACCAATGGCCGAAGAAGCCGGACGGCTCCTTGCAGATGTATACCAATCCGCTCGATCTGCACGATCTCTTGGCCGAACTAGACAAGACCCCAGCGTAATTTACGCCGTCGCCTTGGCCAGTGCGCGGCGCGCCAGAACGCCGACCAGATGCGCGCGGTATTCGGGGCTGGCGTGAATATCGCTGTTCATGCCGGTCGCCGGAATGGTCATGCCCTCGAGCGACTTCGCGGCGAAACGTTTCTTCAGCGCTTCTTCAAAGGATTTCACCCTGAACACGCCGTTGCTGCCGGCGCCCGTCACTGCCACGCGAATGTCGGCGCCGCGCTTGCTCACGAACACGCCGACCAGCGCAAAGCCCGAAGCCGGGTGTTTGAACTTCTCGTAGGCCGCCTTCTTGGCAATAGGGAAGCTGACTTTGGTGATGATCTCGCCTTCCTCCAGCGCAGTCGAAAACATGCCGGTGAAGAAATCGTCGGCCGCAATGCGGCGCTTGTTGGTGATGATGGTGGCGCCGAGACCAAGACAAGCCGCCGGGTAATCGGCGTTAGGGTCATTGTTGGCGATCGAGCCACCGATGGTGCCTCGATTGCGCACCTGCGGATCGCCAATCGAACCGGGAACGGCAGCAAGCCCCGGCAACGCCTGCTGCAGCACCGTCGAAT
>DASRLA010000034.1:0-43691 GCA_035648715.1 Pseudolabrys sp. | reverse complement strand
GCCAGATCGTGGCCGAGGAACTCGACGTTCCGTTCAAGGCGGTGAAAGTGTTCATGGGCGACACCGCCACTTCGGTGAACCAGGGCGGCGCCTCCGGCTCGACCGGCATCCAGAACGGCGGCAAGCAGATGCGCGTGGCGGCGGCGGAAGCGCGCCGCGTGCTGATCGAGATGGCGGGCGGACTGCTCAGCGTGCCGGCCGACAAGCTCATCGTGAACGACGGCGTGGTGAGCGCGCGCGACGATCAGTCGAAACGCATCAGCTACGCCACCATGCTGGGCGGCAAATATTTCAACGTGCAGCTCGACTGGAACAAGCAATACGGCAGCCCGCTTTACGCGCCCGGCAAGGCGCAGCCGAAAAAGCCGACCGATTACAAAATCGTCGGCAAACCGATCAAGCGCGAGGACGTGGCGCCAAAAGTGTTCGCGCAAGAAAACTTCGTCACCGACATAAAAGTGCCGAGCATGGTGCACGGCCGCATGATAAGGCCCGCGGTGGCGGGCTCGGTGCCGGTGAAGGTGGACGAGGCTTCGATCACCGACATTCCGGGCGCGCGCGTCGTGTGGGACAAGGGCTTCCTCGGCGTCGTCGCCAACAAGGAATGGGACGCCATCCAGGCGGCGGAAAAATTGAAGGTGGAATGGTCGCAAGTGACGCCGCCCTTCCCCGATCAGGCCAAGCTTTACGACCACATCCGCCAGGCGCCGGTGCGCAAGCGCCAGGTCGAAAAGGAAACCGGCAATGTCGACGAGGCGTTTAAGAACGCGGCCAAGGTGATCGAGGCCGATTACGAATGGCCATTCCAGTCGCATGCCAGCATGGGCCCGGCCTGCGCGCTGGTCGAGATCAAGGACGGCCAAGGGGGCGTACAAGTCACCTGCTGGAGCGGCACGCAGAAATCGCATTTCGTACAGCAGGGGCTGGCCGCCACGCTCGGCGTTCCGCTCGAAAAGGTGCGGGTGATCTGGGCCATGGGCCCGGGCTCCTATGGCCGCAACGACGCCGACGACGCGGCGATGGACGCCGCCGTTCTGGCGAAAGCGGTCGGCCGCCCGGTGCGGGTGCAATATATGCGCGACCAGGGCACCGGCTGGGATCCGAAAGGCCCGGCCTCAACGCATCACGCGCGCGCGGCGCTCGATGCCTCAGGCAAAGTCACGGCTTACGAGTTCTTTTCGAAGGGCTTCTCGCGCGTCGACGTCAACACCAATGGCAGCAAGCCATTCGACACGCTGGCCGGTCAGAGCATGGGCGTGGCATTGAAATCCGGCGACGGCTTCGGCGTGCCGGCGGAATCCTACGGCTTCGACAACAAGCGTATGGGCTGGGAGACCATCCCGCCGCTGCTCGACCGGTCGTCGCCGTTGCGCACGTCGCACTTGCGCGATCCGGTGGGACCGCAAATCCACTTCGCTAGCGAGAGTTTCATCGACGAGATCGCGGCGGCGGCGGGCGTGGATGCTATCGAATTCCGGCTGCGGCATATCAAAGACGCGCGCGACGTTGCCGTCATCAAGGCGGCGGCGGCGAAGGCGAAATGGGACACACGGCCCTCGCCGCGCAAGGACCAGACCGGCAGCAAAGTGTCCGGGCGCGGGCTGGCTTACGCGCAGAGGAACGGCACGCGCGTCGCCGTGATTGCCGAAGTCGATGTCGACCGCACGACCGGCAAGATCTTCGCGCGCAAGTTCACGGTGGCGCATGACTGCGGGCAGATCATCAACCCGGACGGGTTGGAAAAATGCATCGAAGGCAACATCGTGCAAGGCGTGTCGCGCACGCTGTGGGAGGAAGTCACCTTCGACAGCAAGGCGGTCACCAGCGTTGATTGGGTGAGCTATCCGATCCTCGACATCACCGAGACGCCGGCGGAAGTTGCGGTCGCGCTGATCGATCATCCGGAACTGCCGCCGACCGGCGCCGGCGAGCCGTCGATGCGGCCGGTGGCGGCGGCGATTGCCAACGCGATCTTCGATGCGACCGGCATGCGCATCCGGCGGGTGCCGTTCTCGCCCGAGCGGGTGAAGGCGGCGTTGAGTTAGATACGGCCTTCGAGACGCATCGCTTCGCGATGCTCCTCAGGATGAGGCGGATAAAAGTCATCCCGCCAATCTTTTCACATTCCCCCTCACCTGCCGGATGACCTCCGGCACGGCGGCGTCGTTGTTCGGCGCCATGATGTGCACGCCGGCGACATTGGGGATTTCGGACAGTTCGCGCATCAGTTCCACGCAGATGGCGCGGCCTTCGGCCGCAGGATCGCTCGCGCCTTCCATGCGCGCGACGATAGCGTCCGGGATGATGGTGCCGAACAGTTTCTCTTTCATCCAGAGTGCCGATTTGGCCGAGCGCAGCGGCGCAATGCCGATGAGAAAATAAAGTTTATCGGTGAGCCCGTGCTCGGCGAGTCGAACGAGATAACGCCGCACGACTTGCGCATCCATGCAGAACTGCGTCTGCACGAATTGCGCGCCGGCCTCGATCTTGGCGGCAAGCCCTTTCGGTTCCCAGCCCGGCCGCGGATCGACCGGATTATCGGCGCCGCCTAAAAAGAATTCAGCCTTGCCGGTAACCTTGCGCCCGCTTGGCAATTCGCCGGTGTCGCGCAGGCTTCGCGCGGTCGCGAGCAACTGGCGCGCGTCGAGATCGAACACCGCCTTGGCGTCGGGCTGATCGCCGGCCGATGGATCGTCGCCGCGCAGCACTAAAAGATTGCGCACGCCGGAGGCCGCCGCCGCGATCAGATCGCTTTGCAGCGCGATGCGGTTACGGTCGCGGCAAGTGAGCTGGAGGATCGGCTCGATGCCTTCTTGCGCCAACATGGCGGCGGCCACGACCGCGCTCAGATGTGGGCGTGCGCCGGCGCCGTCGGTCAGGTTGACCGCGTCGGCCAGGCCTTTAAGCGGCATTGCCTTGGCGAGGAGATCGGCGCGGTCGAAAGAAACCGGCGGCGTCACCTCGGCGGTCACGACGAAACGCCCGGCGCTCAGCTTTTCTTGCAGTGTTGTCATGAAACTCAGGTCGCAAAATTGTGTGGACCTGGCAAGCGTAAGAATGGGAAAAGAACGCAAAAGGAGCGTGGGCACGGCCCACCGGACACCATGTTTCAAGCCACGAAATCGCTCAATGAGGCGCTAAGCGCCATCACCGATGGCTGCATGCTGGTGGTGCCGCGCGAGGTCTCGGGCGTGCCGATGGAAGCAACGCGGGCGCTGATCCGGCGCGGGATCAAGCGGCTGCATCTGGTGGCGCTGCCGACGTCGAGCCTGCAAGCCGATTTGCTGATCGGCGCGGGCTGCGTGGCGACATTGGAAACGAGCGCGGTCAGCCTCGGCGAATTCGGGCCGGCGCCGCGATTTTCGGCCGCCATTACCGGCCGCACCATCAAGATGATGGACGCCACCTGCCCGGCTTTGCATGCGGCGTTGCAGGCGTCGGAGAAAGGCGTGCCATTCATGCCGCTGCGCGGATTGATCGGGTCGGACGTTTTGAAATATCGTGACGACTGGAAGGTGATCGATAGTCCGTTCGGAAACGACGATCCGATCGTCTTGTTGCCCGCGATCAAGCCGGACGTGGCGCTGCTGCACGCGGCGATGGCCGACCGCTTCGGCAATGTCTGGATCGGACGCCAGCGCGAACTGGCGACGATGGCGCATGCGGCGGTGAAGACTATCGTCACCGTCGAAAAAAATCACGACGGCAATTTGCTGGAAGACCCGCTCTACGCCGCCGGCACTTTGCCCGGCTTCTACGTCGACAGCATCGCCATTACCGAACACGGCGCCTGGCCGCTGCCGCTGCCCGACCATTATGCGGCGGACGGAGAGCATCTTGCTCTATACGCGAAGATGGCGGCGACGGCGGAGGGTTTCGCGGAGTATCTGGACAAGTATGTGTAGAGGTGAAGAAAGAAAGCGACAAGCGTGAGTGAACAATTTTTCCGCCCCGAAGAACTGCTCGCCGATCAGATCGCACAATTGATTGGCGACGTACGGCACGTTGCCGTGGGCAATGCATCTCCGATCCCGGCGACCGCGGCGCTGTTGGCGCGCGAGCGCGGTAAGGGGCGGCCCTACGTGTCGCTGCTCGGCTCGCCGAAGAACACGTTCTGGACCGATGGCGCGCGCGAACTGTTCGACTGCGCCGGCCAGGGCCGCATCGACGTGTTCTTTCTGTCGGGCGGACAGATCGACGGCCACGGCAACATCAATCTGGTCGAAATCGGCGACCACAATAAGCCGAAGGTCCGTTTCCCCGGCTCGTTCGGCTCGGCCTATCTTTATTATGTCGTACCGAAGGTAATCTTGTTCCGCACCGAGCATTCGCGCCGCACCTTGGTGCCGCAAGTCGATTTCATCAGCGCGCCGGGCGCGAACGAGCCGAACGTGTTCCGCACCGGCGGGCCGATCGCGCTCATTACCAATCGTTGCCTTTTCTCTTTCGCGAACGGGCGCTTTATGCTGAAGAGTGCGCATCCCGGCCATACGGTCGAGGAGGTTATCGAGAATACCGGTTTCGAGTTCGACACGCCCGATGCGGTTCCGCAGACGCCGGCGCCCTCCTCCGAAACGCTCGCGCTGATGCGCGAGGTCGTCGCCCCGCAATTGGCCGAAGTCTACCCGCAGTTCGCAAAGCACGTCTTCGGGATCGGGCAAACGACTTTGACGGAGTGAAAAATCAAGCCCTTCCGGCCACTAAGCTGCTCGGCTAGTGTGCCGCCGCGATCAATACGAAATCAGAGGAAACGTACCAGTGAAGACAGTCGAAGCAGCGTGCATCGGAGTCGGTTGGATTGGTGGCTTGCGCGCGGAGACGCTGGCGCGCACGGCGCTGGTCGATAAATTGCACCTGTGCGACATCAAACCGGAACGGCTCGCCGAGGTGAAGGCGAAGTACAAGCCGCATTCGACCACGCTCGATTATAACGACATCATCAATAATCCGAACATCTCGGTGGTCTATGTCTCGACTACGCCGGAGACCAACCACTATCCAATCGCCCGCGATTGCCTGAAAGCCGGCAAGAACGTGATGCTGGAAAAGCCGATCGCACTGGAATTGTGGGAGGCCGACGAACTTATTCACTTGTCGAAAACCAATAATCTGAAATTCACCATCGGCTACTCGCAGCGCTTCAACACCAAAATCGCCTTCGCCAAGAAAAAGATCGTCGACGGCACGCTCGGCAATGTCGTGTCGGTGCTGGTGTCGCGCCATTTGTCTCGCGACCTCGGCAAGAAGATCGCCGGCCGTGTGCGGCTGTCGCCGGTCGTGATGGAATCGACGCACGACCTCGACTTCGTGTTCTGGCTGCTGGAACCGGCCAAGCCCGTGAAGGTCTATTCGCAGGGCGCCTATGGCTACATGAAGGATGTGAACGGCTCACATGACGTAATGTTCACGACCGTCACGATGGACAACGGCGTCGTGGTCATGATCGGCGGCGGCTGGAATTTCCCGCCGAGCTATCCGAACTACTGCTCGACCTGGATCGAGATCACCGGCACCGACGGCGCCCTGGTGCTCGACGATACCCAGCGCGACAACTGGCTCAATACCGAAAAGCGCGGCCAGGAATTCCCGATGTCGACCATGCCGGGCGAATGGGTCGATCATGTCTATGCCGGCGGCATCGGGCCGGAGACCATCCACTTCCTGGAAGCCTGCATCCGCAACACCGGCGTGATGGTGACGCCGGAGAGTGCGCGTCGCGTGATGGAAACCTATAGCGCCGCCGATCTGTCGGCCGACCGCGGCGAGCCCATCGACCTGCCGCTCACCAACGAGACCATCAACGGTATCGCCGAGTTGAAAGCGAAGAATCGCGCGGGCCTCAATCCGGCGCTGAAGCAATGAAACAAAACGCCAAAGGCGTCGGGCTGGCGATCATCGGCGGCGGGCGCGTCGGCCTGTTCCGCGGCGAAGTGGCCGCGCGCCATCCGTCGGTCGAGTGGATCGGACTCGCCGAAAAAAGCCCGAACCGCGCCGGCGAGGTCGGCCCCAAAATCAGCGCCGATTTCGTCACGCAAAGCCATGTCGAACTGATTAACCGCCCGGAAACAACCGCTGTCATCATCGCCACCGACGAGCATTTGCACGTCGCGCCGATCATGGCAGCGATCGAACGCGGCCTGCCGATGCTGATCGAAAAGCCGCTCGCTACCAATCTCGCCGAATCCGCCAAGGTGCTAAAGCTCATTCAGGACGCCAAGATCGACGCCGTGGTCGGCTATACGCAGCGCTTCCGCCGCCGCTGGCTGGCGGCCAAGGAAAAGTGCCGCACCGGTGCGCTCGGCAATGTGACGCTGGTCACTTCGCGCGCCTTCATGAACCGGCTGGTGGCCATCGACAACTACAAGCGCACTGACGATCCCTCGACGATCTCGCCGCTGGTGATTTCCGGCACGCATGCGCTCGACATCTGCATGTGGTGCCTGGATGGCAAGAAGCCGGTCGAGGTCTATGCCCGCTCGGTCGATAAGGTGCTCGGGCCTTTGTATAAAGGCATCGACGCCACCGCCGGCATGATTATGTTCGACGATGGCACCGTCTATCACTTAAATATTTCGTGGGCGCTGCCGGTGACCTGGCCGGGCGCGGTCTATTCACTCGAAGTCGGCATAGTCGGCACCACTGGCGTGCTCACCATTGACGACACCCACCGCGACATCGTGCTGGCAGTGTCGAAGGCGCAGAGCGAAGGCTATAATCCAGACCAGTCGCGACTGGTCGATTTCATGGGCTCCTACCCGCCCGGCGACATGGCGATGGGCGAACTGCGCGGACCGATGGCGGACGAAACCGTGTCGTGGCTGGACCGCGTTGCCATGGGCCTGCCGACGGTGGCGGCGACGGTGGAAGAAGCGCATCGCAACCTGATGCTGACCAAGGCGCTCGATCTTTCCGCCAAGCGTAAGCAGCCGGTCAAGCTGCCGCTGTCGCCGGAGGATTTCGCCGCGGTGGCGTAAAACTATGCGCGCGCGTTGAGCGGCTTAATGCCCAGTTCGCTCGCCATCTTGTCGAGCTGCGCCAGCAATTCCGGCGGCAGCGTCAGACCATTGGCGAGACGGTCGGCGCGGCGCTTGGCGCGCGCGTCGCCCGGCAGGCGGACTGGCTCGTTACCCGGCAACGGTTTCGAATTGCGCAAAGACCGGCTGTGGCGGTCGACTTCCGATTTGAACTGCGCGAGCGGCTGAAACTTGGACGGATCGAGCGCCAGCACGAACTGGCCGGTATTGGTGACCTTGTCGGGCTCGGCGTTGAAGTCGACGCAATCGCGCCCGAACAGCGCGCCATTGAGCGTGCCGGCGAGCAGCCCGAACATCAGCGCCAGCCCCGCGCCCTTGTAGCCGGCCATCGGCAGCAGCAGCGCTTCGACGCTCTTGGCCGGATCGGTCACCGCCTGCCCGGTTTTTGGATCGATCATCCAGTCATTAGGGAGCGGCTTCTTGAGCATCTTGTGATTCTTGATGGTGCCGTAGGACACAATCGAAGTCGCGATATCCAGCACCACCGGTGGCTCGTCGCCGGCCGGGATGGCGATGGCGAATGGGTTGGTGCCCAGCAGCGGCTCGGCGCCGCCGGCGAGCGGCATGTGGTTGGCGTTCGCCACCGCCGCATACATGCCGATCATGTCCGACTTGAGCGGCAGCGCGGCATAGACGCCGGCAGCGCCGGCGTGATTGGAATGCACGCAGCCGACCCAGGCGACGCCGCACTCGCGCGCCATCTCGACCGCCATCTCCGCCGCGCGCGCCACCACCAGATGGCCCATGCCGTTATCGCCGTCGACCAAAGCGGTCGCCGGCGCGGTTTTCTTGACGGTGATGTTCGGCGTTGCCTTGGTCGAGCCGAGTTTCAGCCGCTGCACATATTGCGGCAGGCGGAACACGCCATGCGCATCGGCGCCGATCAGATCAGCCTCCAGCATCAGCTCGGCGATCTTTTTGGCGTCGCCACCCGGCACGTCGGCTTTGCCGAGCGCGTCGATCATCAGCCCGGTGACGGCGGCAATCGGCGTGCGGGCGATTTTAGTTTGCACGTTCACTTAGCCACTCCCGCCAGAACTTTCTCGAAGTTGCCGGACAGGATCGCGATCTTGTCGGCGTCGGAGATTTTCAGGCCGCGCACATGCGCGACGCAATCGCGCATTTCCATGTCGTAAGGGTAATCGCTGCCGAGCATCACTCTGTCGACGCCGACCAGGCCGATCATCGCTTCCAGCGTTTTGTCGGAATGCAGGATGGTGTCGTAGATGAAGCGGCCGGCGATATTCTTCGGCTGCGTCTTGATGAACTTCTTCGGCTCGGGGCGCACCTTCCAGCCATGCTCCCAGCGCGGCGCCTGATAAGGCGTGAAGCCGCCGCCATGCGCCAGCATGACCTTGAGCTTCGGGAAGCGGTCCATGACGCCGCCGAAAAAGAGGCTCGCGGCGGCGATGGTGGTGTCGAGCGGATTGCCGATCAGGTTGCGCAGGTAATAGGGGCCGAGACGGTCTTCGCCGGCGACATTGTTCGGATGTATGAACATGAAAGCGCCGAGTTGCTCCGCGGTCGCCCAGAGCGGCTCGAACTCCGGCTCGCCGAGATAACGGCCGCCGACATTGGAGGCGATCATCGCGCCCTTGAAGCCGAGCTTGCTGATGACGCGTTTGAGTTCGTCGGCCGCGGCCTTCGGCTGGGCGATCGGCAGCGTGGCGATGGCCATGAAGCGCGTCGGATGCTGCGCGACGTGCTTGGCCATCTGGTCGTTCTGGATCGCCGCCACGACCGGGCTCAATTCATCGCCGAGATTATAGAGATAGGTCTGCGGCGCGGCCGACAGCACCTGCACGTCAACGCCGGCAGCATCCATGTCCTTGAGCCGCTGCGGAATGTCGTAGCCGCCGGTCGGGAATGGGCGATAGGCCACCTCGCCCACTTTCAGTTCGGCGTTGTCGGCATCGAAGGGCGTGATCGTTACCGGTGACTTCGGCGCCGCCTTGCTAATCAGCGCCGCGGTTTCGAGCGTCAGGATGTGGGTGTGGGTATCGATAGTCCGCTGGGTCATTTCGTCCTCTGAAATATGCTGTGAGCACGCTGTCCCCCTCGCGCAAGAACCCGGGAAACCGGTACTCACCTTTTTTCAAGGCGATGCGCAGCTGGAAGAGCGCCTCAGTGCCGCACCCTGACGCCCGGCGCAAGCCCCTGTTTGCCCGGGAAGTTTGGGTTATAAAAGACGCCCGATTGGACCCCGCAAGCTGGAAGGCCCTCATGTCAGTGACCGCCCCTGCCCGTACCAAAAACGAACCGCGCGTCGAGGACGACGCCTTGGTCCGCGGCGCGGGCCGCTTTTCCGACGACCCGCGCCTGCCGAACCAGACCTATGCCGCCTTCGTGCGCTCGCCGCACGCGCATGCGCGCGTCAAGTCGCTCGACACGTCCGCCGCGCTGAAGTCGAAGGGCGTGCTGGCGGTGTTGACGGCGGCCGACATGAATGAAGCCAACGCCAATAACACCGCGCGCCATCCGCCGGTCGCGGGCCGCGGCGGCGCCAAGATGATTCTGCCGGCGCGGCCGGCACTCGCCGGCGACAAGGTGATGCATGTCGGCGATCCGGTGGCGATGGTGGTGGCGGAGACGGCTGCGCTGGCGCTCGACGGCGCCGATCTGGTCGAGGTCGACTACGAGACACTACCGTCGGTGGTCGATCTCGAAGCGGCAATGACCGGCAAGGTGCAGCTTTATCCGGAAGCGCCCAAAAATCTCTGCGTCGATTGGCCCGGTCCGGTCGAGGACCCGGAGAACGAAAAAACCGTCGCCGACATCATCAGCAAGGCGGCGCATGTCGCGAAAATTTCCGTCACCAACCAGCGCATGGTGGTGGCTTCGATGGAAACGCGCGGCGCCACCGGCGTCTATGACAAAGCCAAGGATAGCTACACGCTGCACGTCTGTTCGCAGGGCGCGGCGCCGATGCACGCCATGGCGGCTTCGGTTATGGGCGTACCGGGAGACAAATTGCGCGTCATCACCGAGGATGTCGGCGGCGCTTTCGGTATGAAGACCTCGGTCTATCCGGAATATCCGGCGCTGCTGGTGGCGGCCAAGAAACTCGGCCGCCCGGTGCATTGGCAATCGACGCG
Organism: Pseudolabrys sp.; assembly: GCA_035648715.1. Taxonomy (GTDB): domain Bacteria; phylum Pseudomonadota; class Alphaproteobacteria; order Rhizobiales; family Xanthobacteraceae; genus Pseudolabrys. The sequence continues at coordinate 33,562 of DASRLA010000034.1, read as the reverse complement.
TTCGGAGGCTTTCGTCACAGATAACCAGGCGCGCGACACGATCAGCCATGTCGAACTGGCTTGCGACGACAAGGGAAAATTTCTGGCGCTGCGCGTGCGGCATCTGTGCAATCAGGGCGGCTACGTCGCTTCCGCCGGCGTCAACATCAACACCAATAATTTTGCACGCTGCCTGCCCGGCATGTACCGGGTGCCGAAAGTCGATGTGTCGGCCGCCTGTTATTTCTCCAACACTCTGCCGATCGGGCCCTATCGCGGCGCCGGGCGCCCGGAAGCGAATTACGCGCTCGAGCGCGCGGTCGAGGAAGCCGCGCGCCTTCTGAAGATGGACCCGGCGCGGCTGCGCAAGAAGAACCTCATCCCGGCTTCCGCCATGCCGTTCAAAACGCCGATCAATAATTATGACTCCGGCGACTTCCCCGGCATCGTCGACAAGGCTTTGACGCTCGCCGATTATGCGGGCTTTGCCAAGCGCAAGCGCGAGGCGGCCAAGCGCAAGAAGCTTCGCGGCATCGGCGTTTCCTGCATGCTGGAGCACGCGGGCGCAACGCCGATGGAAATGACCTCGCTCGCCTTTCCCGGCGACAACAAACTCGTGCTCGGCCTCAACGTGCAGTCGACCGGCCAGAGCCACGCCACTGTGTTCGGCCGCCTGCTCGCGCACAAGCTCGGCATCGACTTTGCCACCATCCAACATCAGCACGGCGACACCGATATGGGATTAAACGGCGGCGCCTCGGTCGGCTCGCGCTCGGCCATGTGTGCCGGCACCGCGGTGGTGCATACCGCCGACGTGATGCTGGCCAAGGGCAAGAAGATCGCTTCGGCGGCGCTGGAAGCATCCGAAAGCGATATTCAATACAAGAACGGCAGCTTCGAGGTGGTCGGCACCGACCGCAAGATTTCGCTGTTCGACACTGCCCGCCGCGCGCGGGAAATGGGTGAAAGCCTCGACAGCAAAGAAAAGGCGGAAGTGCCACTGACATTCCCGAACGGCTGCCACATCGCCGAAGTCGAGATCGATCCCGACACCGGCAAGCTCGATCTCGTGAGCTACACGGCAGTCGATGACTGCGGCAACATGCTCGACAAGACGATTGTCGAGGGACAAGTGCAAGGATCGCTCGCCAACGGCCTCGGCCAGGCGCTGACCGAAAACGCGGTTTACGATTCAGACAGCGGGCAATTGGTCACAGGCTCGTTCATGGATTACGGCATGCCGCGCGCCCACGATATGCCGATCGAGCTGCGCGAGGCGGTGCATACGGTGCCGTCGACCACCAATCCGCTCGGCGTCAAGGGCACCGGCGAAGCCGGCACCACGGCGGCGATCGCGGCGGTGATGAACGCGGTCGCCAACGCCATTCCAAACGGCGCTGCCGATCACATGGAAATGCCGGCAACGCCGTCAAAGGTTTGGGAGGCGTGTCAGAGGGGGATGGCGAAGTAGCTGCTCCCTCATGGTGAGGAGCGCCGAAGGCGCGTCTCGAACCATAAGGGGCACTATGCGGGCCTCATCCTTCGAGACGCCGCGCCCCGCGCGGCTCCTCAGGATGAGGGGAAGTATCACGCTTGGCTGATGAACTTCGTGTTCATATAGGCCTGCAAACCCTCGATGCCGCCTTCCGAGCCGTAGCCCGATTCCTTGACGCCGCCGAAGGGCGTTTCCGGCGTCGAGATGCCGACGGAATTGACGCCGACCATGCCCGACTGGATCGCATCGCCGATGGCTTGCGCCTGCGCGGCCGAATTGGTGAACGCGTAAGCCGCCAGACCGAACTCGAGCGAATTCGCGCGTTCGACCACTTCATCGAACGTCTTGAACGGCACGATCGGCGCGACCGGCCCGAACGGTTCCTCGGTCATGATCTTTGAATCATCCGGCACGTCGGTGATCACCGTCGGCTCGAAGAAGAAGCCCTGGTTGCCGTGGCGCGAGCCGCCGGTGACGATCTTGCCGCCGCGCGCTTTCGCGTCATTGACGAAGCTCTCCATGGCATCGAGGCGGCGCGGATTGGCGAGCGGCCCGAGCGTGGTGGTTTTCTCCAGGCCGTCGCCCAGCTTCAAGCCCTTGGCGTATTCGGTGAAGCGCGCGAGGAATTTGTTGTAGCCTTTTTCCTGCACGTAGAAGCGCGTCGGCGAAATACAGACCTGACCGGCGTTGCGATATTTGAACGCGGCGATGGTGTCGGCCGCCTTTTCCGGATCGGCGTCGTCGAATACGACCACCGGCGAATGCCCGCCCAATTCCATGGTGGCGCGCTTCATACCCTTGGCGGCGAGGCCGGCGAGATGCTTGCCGACCGGGATCGAGCCGGTGAAGGAAATCTTGCGCACAATGTCGGACGGGATCAGATGTTCCGACACATTGGCCGGGACGCCGAAGACGAGGTTGAGCACGCCCGCCGGCAGGCCGGCATCGGCAAAGCACTTGACCAGCTCGACGCAACCGCCCGGCGTTTCTTCCGAGGCCTTGATGATGATGGTGCAGCCGGCGGCGAGCGCGCCGGCGATCTTGCGGACGGGCGTGAGCGTCGGGAAATTCCACGGCGTAAATGCCGCCACCACGCCGACCGGCTCCTGCGTCACGATCTGGCGCACCCCTTTGGCGCGGCCCGGCACGATGCGGCCATAAGCTCTGCGGCCTTCTTCGGCGTACCAGTCGATGATGTCGGCGGAAGTCAGAACCTCGCCGCGCGATTCGACGTAGGGCTTGCCCTGCTCCTGCGTCTGCACTTTCGACACGTGATCGTGGCGTTCGCGCAGCAGGTCGGCGGCCTTGCGCATGATTTTGCCGCGGTCATAAGCCGAGGTCGCCTTCCAGAGCGGAAATGCCTTGTTGGCGGCGGCGAGCGCTTCGTCGAGGTCGGCTTTCGAGGCGTGCGGCAGATGGGCCAGAACCTTGCCGGTCGCCGGATTGATGACGTCCTCGCCCTTGCGGCCTTCGCCGTTGATCCATTTGCCATCGATGTAAAGCTTGAGATCGGTGTACATGCGCTTCCTCACTGGACCCGGGAATTTCGTTGGCGCCGGATTAGCACTTTCGCGCCAGCTTGTCGTCACCGGGCTTGACAAAAAAATTACGTCCCTAAATACGCGCCCGCATTCACATGCAGCGTCTGCCCGGTGACGTTGCGGCCGCCCGGCCCGCACAGAAAACAGACCATCGCGGCGACATCGTCCGGCTTGGCGCGTTCGCCGGTGATGGTGCCGTGGGTGAGATGATGCGCGGGCTTGGGCGACGTGCCGGGGCGCGTGGTGTCGATGGCGCCCGGCACCACGCAATTGGCGGTGATCTTGTCGGCGGCGAGATCGTGCGCCAGGCCGCGCGAAAAGCCGACCAGGCCCAGCTTGGCGGTCATCACATGGGCGCGATGCGCCGAACCAATATGCGCGCTCATGCCGCCCATGTTGATGATGGTGCCGCCGTTTTTCTTCATCGCTGGAATGCAGGCGGTGGCGCCGTGAAAGGCGGAATCGAGCGTCGCGCTCATTACCTCGCGCCAGTCGGCATAGGTCATCTCATCGATCGGCTTTTCGCGCCGAAGCGCCGCGTTGTTGATCAGAATATCAATGCGACCGAAATTTTTCAGCGCGGCGGCGGCCAACGCCAGCGCCGTCGTTGGATCGGCGACATCGCCGATGACGGCGACCGCCTTACCGCCTAGCGCTTCAATCTCGCCCACGACGCCGTCGGCTTCGTCTTTGTTAGAGCGCGCGTTGACCACCACCGACGCGCCGGCGCGTGCCAAATGCAGCGCGATGGCACGGCCGATATTGCGCCCGGCGCCGGTGACGATGGCGGTTTGGCCGGCGAGGTCTTTATTGTCAGGCATTGCGATTGTTTATCCTCGTAACGTAGCAAGGTCGAGCTTGCCGTTATATAAAGTGGCCAGCATTTTCAGCGCCGCGCCCGCGCGGGCATCCTCCCAACCGCCGTGGCGGGCGTTGAGCGTGAATTTCTCGACCAAGTCGGCGCGTGTCAGCGGCTCATGCGCGCCACCGCGGAAATGCGGCTGCCGCTCTTCCACCACGCTGCCGTCATTGAGCACGGCGCGAATGTGGCCGGTGAAATTATTCGGGTAAGGGTTATCCGGGTCGATGACGTAGCGCACTTTGGCGGCGAGCGCGAGCACGTCTTTGTCCTGCACCGCCTCTTGGGTAAAGTCGCCGAGCCCGACGCCGCCTTTCACGAAACCGTTGGCGAGAATATAGGGCGTCGCGAATTTGGCGGCGTAACCATTGGGCGGGCGCTGCTTCACCGCCAGCGGTTCCCACAGGCGGTGCACAGTGCCTTCCGCCACCTCGCAGATCATCTCCTTGATGTCGGTCGCCTTGATGCCGCGCGTGGCCAGCCGCTTGGCGCAATCGATGTAGGGATGCGCCATGGTGCCGCATGGGTAGGGTTTGAAGGCGAGCGTTTCGGCCACCCATTCGGTGCCGAAAGTTTCGGTGAGCGCGCCGTAGTTGCCTTGCGTCGTATGCGCGAAGCCGTGGAACAGCCCGTGCACGCCTTCGAACACCGTGCGCGGTCCGTAGAAGCCGCCGCGCGCCAGCAGCGCCGCGCGAATGCCGGATTGCGCCGCCCAGCCCGGATGCAGGCGCTTGGTCCAGGCGCCCTCGGCCAGATATTCGATGATGCCGGAGGCGAAGCTGCCGGCAATGCCGAGCGCGTCGACCATCTGCTTCGGCGCCAGGCCGAGCGCCGCACCGACGCCGGCCGCAGCGCCAATCGTTCCGTAAATCGCGGTCGGATGAAAGCCGGCTTTGTGCGCCGCCTTCGGCACCACGGTCGATAGCCGGCACATGACTTCGGTGCCGACCGCGATGCCGAGCAGCGCCGACGGCCCGTCGAGATCGTGCCGCTCGCAGGCCGCCAGCACCGCCGGAACGATCACCGCGCCGGCATGCACCGGCCCGCCTTCGAAAGTGTCGTCGAAATCCTCGCCATGCGCGGCCGTGCCGTTGATGAAGGCGGCGCTGGCCGAGGTCAGCGTGCGTTCGTGGCCGATGGCCGTGCAGGGGCCTTCGTCGTCGCAACCGGCGAGTGCCGACTTGATATAGTCCTCGTTGCGCGCGGTGACGCAAAGCCCGATCACGTCTACAGCCAGGTCCTCGCACTTTGTGCGCACGTCTACCGGCAAGGTCTCCGACGAGACCGCTGCGATGCGCGCGGCCAAATCCTGCGCGACCGAAATGACGGGAAGTTTGGCGTCCATGATTTTTTAGCTCGAACGCAAACGAATAGCACCGAAACCGGGGATGCGGTTCACCGTGATCACCACCGCGAAAGTGATGATCAGCATGCCGATGCCGATCACCGAAATGGCGCCGAGGTCGCCGCTTTCGTTGAGGTCATAAATCAGCACCGAAATCACCTTCGTTTCCGAAGTGAATAGGATGATCGCCGCCGACAATTCGCGCATGACGCCGACGAAGATAAAGCACCAGGTCGCGATCACGCCGGTGCGGATCAAGGGCGCCGTGATTTGCCAGAGCGATTTCAGGCGCGTCGCGCCGAGAATGCGGCTGGCGTCTTCGAGTTCCGGATGGATGGTGCGGAAGGCGGCTTGCAGTTGCTGGTAGGCCGTCGGCAGTGCGATGGTGACGAAGGCGATCAGCAATATCCACAGCGTGCCGTAAAGCACGAAGGGCGGCCGCGTATAACTCAGGAACAGCCCAACGCCGAGCACGATGCCGGGAATGGCGATCGGCGCGGTGGCGAGAAAACCGAGTATGCGATGGCCCTTCACCGCCTGGCGGGCGGTGATATAGGCGATGACGACGGCGATGGCGGTGCCGCAGGTGGCGGCCGATGCACCGAGGATTACCGTGTTCTTGAGCGCGAGCGAAGCCGCCGACAACTCGAACAGCACGAACTCGACGTTATGCATGGTCGCGTTATGCCAGGTGAGAAACGTGGTAGCGACCGGCGAGAAGGCGGCGTTCAAGAGCGCCATATAAGGCAGGAACACCGGCAGCATCAGCACGGTGAGGCAAAGACCGAAAGCGACCCAGCGCATGCGGGCGAGCGGGATCAGCCGCGGCGCGCCGTATTTGCCTCCGACCACCGAATAGCCGCGCCGGCCGAGAATCATGTGCTCGGCGCGCAGCAAGATGACGGTGAGCACAAGAAGCGGCAGCGAGGCGGCGGCGGCGAGCTCCGGCTTGGGCGGATACTGGAACAGGCTCCAGATTTTCGTGGTCATGGTGTGGAAGCCCGCTGGCAGCGCCAGGATGGCCGGCGAACCGAACAGCGTCATCGCTTGCAGGAAGGCGACCAGCGCGCCGGCGAGCAAGGCCGGCAGCACCAGCGGGATGGTGATGCGGCGCGCCGTCACCCAGCGCCCACCGCCGAGGATGGAGGACGCGTCTTCCAGTTCGCCCGGCGTGCGGTCGAGCGAATTGGCGACCAGCACGAAGACGTAAGGGAAGGTGTAGCAAGAGATCACGAAAATGATGCCGGGCAGCGTATAGATATTGAACAGGTGCACGTCCTGCTCGGCGCCGGTGACGGCGCGGAATATTTTATTGAGCAAGCCGCTGTTCGGCGCCGCCAGCAATTCCCACGCGATCGCGCCGAGGAACGGCGGCGTCACGAACGAGGCCGTCACCAGCGCGCGGATCACGCCGGAGAACGGCAAATCGGTGCGCGCCACCAGCCAGCCCATCGGCGCGGCCACCATGCAGCAGAAAAACGCCGAGCAGAGCGCGATGATGAAGGTGGTTTCCAGCGGATCGAGAAACGAACTTTCGCTGAACAGCCGGACGAAGTTGGCGAGCGTGGGCGCGCCTTTGGCGTCGGTCAGGCTGTAGACCAGGAGCCACGACAACGGCAGCACGATCAGGATGATCAGGATGGCGGCGAAGGCGTAGAGTACAGGTTTCGAGAAATCGATTCCGTAGCGGCGCGCGGGTGTGGCGGGGAGTGCGAGTGTCATTTATCCGCCTCATCCTGAGGAGCGGGCGAAGCCCGCGTCTCGAAGGATGGGGCGGCCTCGTCCTTCGAGACGCATCGCATCGCAGCCAAGTTTACGCAGGCTGCGCCTGCTATGGCGATGCTCCTCAGGATGAGGCCGTTTGACACTCTGCTTTTTGCCCGCACCATCACACCTTAAAAATTTCCGCGTATCTCTTCTTCACCACGTCCGCCTGCGCGTGCACGCCCTGCGGATCTTCCTTCATCAGCTTGATGTCGGCGAGCTTCCGCACGCCGGGTTTCTCCACGGTCTGCTTGTGCGGCGCATATTGGCGGGCGACGTCGACCAGCAATTGCTGCCCCTCGCGGCCGTGCATCCAGTTCTGGAACAGACGCGCGGCGTTCGGATTGGGCGCGGCCTTGAATACCGCGCTCGGTCCGGTGGCGAGCGGCGTGCCCTCGGTCGGATAAATGACATCGACCGGCTTGCCGGCCTCCTTGTCGCGGATCACCAGATAGCCGGCGCCATCGATCATGATGGCGCGCTCGCCCAGCACAATGCGCTTGGGCGTGTCGGTCGCCGATTGCACCTGCATGATATCTTGCTTGGCGAGCTTCTCGAGATAACCCCAACCGAGATCGCGCGCGATCTCGAAGGTCGCGTTCATGATGGTGCCGCTATAGGCCGGATGCGCCTTGACCATCTTGCCTTTCCACTTCGGGTCGAGCAGATCGGCAAAGCTCTTCGGCGCGTCTTCCATCTTCACCAGATTGGTGTTGATGCCGAACGGCGACACCAGGATGCGCGTGGTGATGCTAAAGCCGTCGGGGTCGTAGTAGTCCTTGTCGAAATGCTGCGCGACTTCCTGCGGCAGGTAAGGCTCAAGCCAGCCGTTCTGCTTCCAGACGATGCAGTGCGCCTGATCGGCGGTGTTGACCACGTCGACGGCGTGAATATTGGAGGAATATTCCTGGCCGATGCGGGTGAACACCCGCTCGGCGCCGGAGCGCTCCACCCGCACCGCGATGCCGGGGAATTTCGCCTCGAAGGTCTTGCCGAGCTTTTCCGCGAATTGCAGATCCATCGCCGTATAGAAGACCAGTTTGCCTTCCTTTTTCGCCGCCTCGATCAAAGCCGGCGTAATCGCCTCCGCCGCCGGCGCCGCGGCGCGGGCGGGCTGGGCAAATACGGCGCCGGCCGCGAGCGCGCTCGCGCCTTTGAGAACATCGCGCCGGTTGAAGGTTCGCTTTTTCATGGTCGTCATCTCCCGCTACCGTCAGGCCCGGCCCTAGCCGTCCGAAGGACAGCCGGGCACGACGGGGGTGAAATCACACGTGGAACAGCTTGACGTAATGCTGCTTGATCTCGTCGGCCGATTTCTCGACGCCGGCGGGATCGTCCTTCATCGCCTTGATGTCCTTGAACGGCCGCCGGCCGGCTTTTTCCTTGGTCTGCGGATGCATCGAGCGCAGGCCGCCGATGTCGATGATGAGCTGCTGGCACTCCGGCGTGTAGCTGTAATTGCAGAACAGCTTGGCGGCGTTCGGATTGGGCGCGGCCTTGAACATGCCGGTCGGCCCGACGATCAGCGGTGAACCTTCGGTGGCGTAGACCGGTGCCACCGGGCCGTTCTTTTCCTTGATCTGGAAAATATTGTACTCGTTGCCGTCCGCCATCACGGCGCGTTCGCCGAGCGCGAGGCGCTTCGGCGGATCGGCCGACGACTGCACCTGCATGATATTCTGCTTGGCGAGCTTTTCGAAATAGCCCCAGCCGAGATCGCGCGCCTGCTGGAAGGTCGCGGTCATGATAGTGCCGCTGTAGCCCGGATGCGCCTTGACGATCTTGCCCTTCCATTTCGGGTCGAGCAAATCGGCGTAGCTCTTCGGCGCTTCTTCCGCTTTTACCAAATTCGTATTGTAGGCGATGATGCAGAGCCAGACTCGGAATGAGGCGAACATGCCGTCCGGGTCCTTGTGCTCAGCCGGATAGAACTTGGCGACGTCCTCCGGCACATAGGCTTCGAGCAGGCCGCCTTTCTTCCAGACGATGAAATGCGCGGCGTCGGAGGAATTGGCGACGTCGACGGCGTGAATGTTGGAGCCGTATTCCTGACCGATGCGTTGGAACACGCGCTCGGCGCCGGTGCGCTCGACGCGCACTTTAATGCCATCGAATTTCGCTTCGAACGACTTGGCGATCTTTTCGGCGAGCGGCAGGTCGACCGAGGTATACCAGACCACCTTGCCTTCCTTCTTGGCCGCTTCGATGAGCGCCGGCGTGATCGCGCTCGCCGGCGGCGCCGCCGACATTACCTGCGTCGAAAACGCACCGCCAAGCGCGAGCGCGCTCGATCCGATCAAGACATCGCGGCGTGAAAATTTGGAGCCTCTCATGGTCGCTTCCTCCCTTTTTTCTGTTGTCGTCGCCCGCTTCGTCGCGGGCTTGTTTCATTATCGGCTGAGCGCCCGGCAACTGCCGGGCGGAAGGCGCAGCCACACGCTGCTGCCTTTCGGAATGTTTTCTTGCGCGGGCGTCACGATGCGCAGTTGCGTGCCGTCCTTGGCTTCTACCATATAGTCGCGATTGCCACCGAGAAAAACCTGACGCACCACGGTCGCCGGCACGACGTTATCCGACTGCGCCGGCGGCGCCGCGGAGATGGCAACGTCATGCGGGCGGATCGACACCGGCGTCGGCGCGCCAGTGGCAAGTTTCGCGCCAGTGACACGCAACGGCACGCCGGCAAATTCGACCCGCTCGCCATCGAGCGCCTTGCCGGTGAGCACGTTGCTGGAGCCGATGAAGCGGGCGACGAATTCCGACTGCGGGCGGTCGTAAATATCTTCCGGCGAACCGGATTGCTCGATTTTGCCGCCGTTCATGACGCAGATGAGATCGGCGGTTGTCATCGCCTCGGACTGGTCGTGCGTGACATAGACCGTCGTATAGCGGTAGGCGTCGTGCAGACGGCGCACTTCGAAACGCATTTCCTCGCGCAAGTTCGCGTCGAGGTTGGAGAGCGGTTCGTCGAGCAAGAGCGTTTCGGGATCGACGATCAAGGCGCGCGCGAGCGCCACGCGCTGCTGCTGACCGCCGGACAATTCGCCCGGATAGCGGTCGGCCAGCTCGCCGAGCTTGGTGGTGGCGAGGATGGCGCCGAGCTTGCCGCGGATGGTGGCGCGGTCGAGCTTTCTGATCTTGAGGCCGTAGATAATGTTCTCGGCCACCGTCATGTGCGGCCACAACGCGTAGCTCTGGAAGATCATCGACATGTTGCGCCGTTCGGGTGGCACGGTCGAGGCGGGCGAGGAAATCAATTTCTCGCCGACGCGGATTTCGCCTTCGCTCGGCTCGACGAAGCCGGCGATCAGCCGCAACGTCGTGGTCTTGCCGCAGCCGGACGGCCCAAGCAGGCACACCAGCTTGCCGTGCTCGATGACGAGCGACACATCATTGACCACCGCATTGTGACCATAGCGCTTGGTCAGGCCTCGCAATTCAACCGACGCCACGCAACATCCTCCCACTGATGGCCCCGCCGCTTTGCCGCCGCTTGATAATGGTCCCTTTATCGATCAACCCCGGCGAAGCTTTTGGCGTCCCTTAAAGCCGCATTCCGCCGCTACTTACCCTTAAACTGCGGCTTGCGCTTTTCCATGAAGGCCTGCCGGCCTTCCTTATAGTCGTCGCTGGCGAAGCAATTGGCAACTAGGTCGGCGGCTTTCTGTAGGTCGCGCTTGGATTCCGGCGTCACCACCTGCCCGACGATATATTTCACGGCGTCAATCGTGAGCGGCGCATTGCCGCTGATGGTGTCGGCATAATCCTTGACGTAGTTTTCGAGCGCCTCACCCTCAGCCGGCAAGACGCGGTTAACCAGGCCCATCGTCTGCGCCTCTTGCGCGGTGAACTGGCGCGCAGTGTAGAAGATTTCCTTGGCGAAAGACGGCCCGACCACGTCGACCAGCTTTTTGATGCCGGTGAAACCATAGCCGAGGCCCAGTTTGGCGGCCGGCACGCCGAACTTGGAATTGTCCGAGCAGATGCGCATGTCGCAGCACAGCGCCAGGCCGACGCCGCCGCCGATGCAATAGCCGCGGATCATGGCGATGGTTGGCTTCGGGAACTCGTAGACCGCGCTGTTGGCCTTGTCGACCGCGATATTGTAGCGGTCAATTGCTTCCTTGGAAGATCGCTCGCTCTCGAATTTGGAAATATCGGCGCCCGACACAAAAGCCTTGCCGCCGGCCCCGGTCACCACCACCACGCGGATGTTCTTGTCGTTCTTGAAATCCTCGAGGAATCCGGCGGCCGCTTCCCACATGTCGAGCGACACCGCATTGTGTCGTTCCGGATTGTTGAAGATCAGATAGCCAACGCCGACTTCCTTGCGGGACAGCATCTTGTCGGTCTTAACGGGCGCGTTCATTAGTGCTTCTCCTTACACCGCTCTGGCGGCGTGCAGCGCTTCGATTTCCTTATCGGCGAAGCCGAATTCCTTCAGCACCTCGTCGGTATGCTGGCCGATGTCCGGCGGCGTGCGCACGATCTTGCTCGGCGTGCGCGACAGCGCGAAAGGCTGGCCGACAAACGTTTGCGTCTCGCCGTTCGGCTTCTTGGCATCCTGCGCGATGCCGAGGTGTTTGACCTGCTCGTCAGCGAAAACCTGATCGATATTGTTGATCGGCCCCGACGGCACGCCGACATCGTTGAAATCATTGATCCAATCGGCGCTGGTGCGGCCGACGGTCTTGGCCTCGATGGCGGCATTGAGCGCGTCGCGATTTTTCGAGCGCAAGGCGCCGCCTTTGTAATCCGGATGATCGAGCAATTCCGGCGCATCGATGGCCTTGCACAGCCGTTCCCACATCACCTGGCCGGTGACGGCGATGTTGATGTGGCCGTCTTTCGTTTTGAACACGCCGGTCGGGATCGAGGTCGGGTGATTGTTGCCCGCCTGTTTGGCGACTTCGTGCATTTGCAGCCAGCGCGCCGCCTGGAAATCGAGCATGAAAATCTGCGCCTGCAACAACGAGGTGTTGACCCATTGGCCTTCGCCCGAAACTTCGCGCTCCAGCAACGCGGTCTGGATGCCGAGCGCCGCGAACAGGCCGGCGCAAAGGTCGGCGACCGGAATGCCGACGCGCACCGGACCCTGCCCCGGCAACCCGGTGATCGACATCAGCCCGCCCATGCCCTGCGCGATCTGGTCGAAGCCCGGGCGGTCGCGATAGGGCCCGTCCTGACCGAAGCCGGAAATGCTGGCCAGCACGATGCGCTTATTTACTTTCTTCAAGGACGCGTAATCGATACCGAGCCGGTCTTTCACGTCGGGGCGGAAATTCTCGACCACCACGTCGGCCTTTTCGACCATGCGCATGAAGGCGGCTTTGCCCTCTTTCGATTTGAGGTCGAGGGTGATGCTGCGCTTGTTGCGATGCAGATTCTGGAAATCGGCATTGCCGCGCGGGCCGCCCGGCCCTTCGCCCTTTTCCAGGTGTGGCGGGCTCTCGATCTTGATGACATTGGCGCCCCAATCGGCGAGCTGGCGCACGCAGGTGGGCCCAGACCGCACCCGGGTGAGGTCGAGGACGGTAAAGCGCGAAAGCGCCTCCGAGGCCTTGTTAACGGGCATTTCGATGGCTCCGGCTGGCATTTGGTCGGTACGGGCGGGTTTAGGGGACAATCCCCGATCTATCGGGCCTTGTCCATCGCCTGGGGGCATAGCCGAAGCCCACTTTATTCATCAATCGGCGCAATAAGGGGTGGAATCGCCTTGAAATGAACACCGACCCCTGTCATATGACCTGCAGCGAATGAATGACCCGAGCTTGAATCGTCAAGAATTTGGGTTTGCGGGCTGCGTGCACGAAAATCACTAAAACGAATTTCGCCCCGCTCATTTGCTTTCCTGAACCAAACGACAGCCCTGGCAACGCGGGATGTCAAAAACACCGCGATACCGCCGGTCGCTAGAGCGATTCGGCCGTCTTGCCATATAGAAAGATATCTTTTGACTTCATTTAACGACTTCGGCCTCGCAGAGCCGATCCTTCGCGCCCTCGCTGAAGAGAAATACGTCACTCCGACCCCGATCCAGGCCCAGACCGTTCCGATTGTCCTGCAAGGACGCGATGTCATCGGCATCGCGCAAACCGGCACCGGCAAGACCGCGGCCTTCGCGCTGCCGATCCTCAATCACATCTTCACCAAGCGCATGCGCCCGGAACGCAAGTCCTGCCGTGTGCTGGTGCTTTCGCCCACGCGCGAACTCTCCGGCCAGATCGCCGATAGCTTCCGCGCTTACGGCCGTCACATGCGCCCGCTCGCGATCGAACTCGCCATCGGCGGCGTCCCGATCAATCGGCAGGTGCGCGGCATGAACCACGGCGTCGAAGTGCTGGTGGCAACGCCCGGCCGTTTGCTCGATCTGGTCAATCAGCGCGCCGTCACGCTCAATCAGGTCGAAATCCTGGTGCTGGACGAAGCCGACCGCATGCTCGACATGGGCTTCATCAACGACATCCGCAAAATCGTGGCGATGTTGCGCAAGCAACGCCAGACTTTGTTCTTCTCGGCCACCATGCCGGGCGAAATCACCAAGCTCGCCGATGCGATGCTGACCAATCCTGAGCGCGTCGCCGTGACGCCGCAGGCTTCCACGGTCGATCGCATCGAACAGCGCGTCATCCTGACCGACAAGGCAGCCAAGCCCGCTTTGCTGGTCGATGTGCTGAAAACAGAGACCACCGACCGCGTGCTGGTGTTCAGCCGCACCAAGCATGGCGCCGACAAGATCGTGCGCCATTTGCAGAAGTCGGGCTACGGCGCTGAAGCCATCCACGGCAACAAGTCGCAGAACCAGCGCGAACGCGTGCTCGCCGACTTCCGTAACGGCAAGCTGCGCATTCTGATCGCGACCGACATTGCCGCGCGCGGCATCGACGTCGACGGCGTCAGCCACGTGATCAACTACGATCTGCCGAACATTCCGGAATCTTACGTCCACCGCATCGGCCGCACCGCGCGCGCCGGCGCCGACGGCATCGCGATTTCGTTCTGCGACCACGAGGAGATGGCCTATCTACGCGACATCCAGCGCATGATCCGCATCACCATCCCCTCGACCGACAACCGCACCGGCGTTCGCGCCGAAAGCCGTCCGGCCGAACATCATCGCCCGGGCGGCAATGGCCAGAACCGGCCTAATCGCGGCCGTCAGCAGCAACGCGGTCACGGTAGCGGCAACGGTAGCGGCGGCAACCGTCACAATAGCGGTAATGGCCAGCCGCACCGGCAAAACCGCGGCGCCCAAGCCGGCAATGGCCAGAATGGCCAAACGCCCCGGGCCGAAGCCGCTCAGGGCGGCGAGCCAGCGGGCATCGGATCGGTGCCGTTCCTCAAGCGCGGCAACGAGCCGCGCCGCAACAACGCCGGCCATCGCGCGCCGCGCTAAAAGCGCAGCTTTAAAAAAGCCCGCCCCAAAAGCCGGATTTGGCTAAACTTGGCCTTGGGGCGGGACCGCATTTTCGGGTAAAGAAGCGTGCGGTGGGCGACCGCCGGAACCGAGCAGAATTGCCGCCGGGAGAGGATCTGGATGCCGAAGGAAGAAATGCTGGAGTTCGACGGGACGGTGACCGAAGTGTTGCCGGACGGGAATTTCCGGGTGAAGCTCGATAACGAACACGAAGTGCTGGCCTACACCGCCGGCAAGATGCGCAAATTCCGCATCCGTACCGGCGTCGGCGACCGCGTGATCGTGGAAATGTCGCCTTACGATTTGCAGCGCGGCCGCATCAGCTTCCGCCACAAGGGCGACGCGCCTTCTCCGTCACCGCAGAACCGGCGGCCGAATTTCCGAAGGCGGTAATGCCGCGGTGGCGGCCCTGCCCCACAAAGCCCACATTGCCACCGGCTAATTCGGTCCGCCGCGCCTCGCCTGACTTTACGGTTAGCGGGCTGCGTGCACCGGGTGAGCCATGACATCTAAATATTTCTGCCGTTTCGCCGTCGCTCTCCTTCTCGCGCTTTCCATCGGGGCCGCTTCCGCACAGGATGCCCAGAAGGACAAAGGACCGCAGAGCCGCCCCGAACACCGCGACGGCGGCCCGGGCATTCTCTCTCTGCTGCCGGGCGACAGCGTCACGCAGCACGCAATCGATACGCCGAAGGGCAAGCTCAGCTACACCGCGACCGCCGGCACGCTCGCCTTTTACGATCAGTCCGGCAGCCAAAGCGCGTCGGTGTTCTACACCGCCTACACCTCACCCGGCGCCAACCGGCCGCTGACCTTTGTATTCAACGGCGGGCCGGGCGCAGCTTCCGCTTTTTTGCATCTCGGCCTGGTTGGGCCGCGTGTGCTCGAACTCGGACCGAACGCTCACGACGCCGCGCGCGCCGAATTGCATGACAATCCCAACACCTGGCTCGCCTTCACCGATCTCGTTCTGATCGATCCCATCGGTACCGGCTGGAGCCGCGCCGCCAAGAGCGACGGGGCCAAACAATTTTGGAGCGTGTCGAGCGACGCCGACGCGATGGCAAAGGCGATTGCGCTTTATGTCGTCCACAATAATCGTTCGGCGTCGGCGAAATATCTGCTCGGCGAAAGCTATGGCGGCCTGCGCGCCGCCAAAACCGCGCGCGCGCTGCAACGCGACCAGGGCATCGTCGTGAGCGGCATCGTGATGCTGTCGCCGCTGCTGGAAGGCTGGCTCACCTTCGGCGACGACGGTTCGGCCTTGCGCGCGGCGCTGCAATTGCCGTCGCTTGCCGCCGCCGAACTCGAGCGCACCCATACGTTCACGCTTGAGGCGCTGCTCGCGGCGGAGAAATTCGTCATGACCGATTATCTGAGCACGATGGCCGGTCGCCCGCCGCAAGACGCCGCCGGCAAGGCCTTTTATGAGCGCGTGGCGAAAATCAGCGGCCTCCCGCTCGAAACGGTAAAGCAGGCGCGCGGCTTTATCGGTGACCTTTACGTAAAGCACTTGCGCGCCGGTAAAATCGTCAGCCGTTACGACGCCGGCTTCGCGGTCGACGATCCGTTTCCCGAACGCGCCGGCGAGCGCGGCAGCGATCCGATCCTCGATGGCGTATCGCGCGCCTATGGCGGCGCCTTTGCCGACTATGCCCGCAATGAACTCGGCTTCAAGACCGAGATGACCTATGCGCTGCTGGCCGGCGACGTCACCGGCAATTGGGATTGGAACGGCCGGCGCCAGCGCGTAAGCGTCGAGGAGGACTTGCGCATGATGCTTGCGTTCAGTCCGTCGTTTCGCATCCTGATCGCGCACGGCTATTCCGATATGGTTACGCCCTATGCCATGACGCGCTACGTGCTCGACCATCTGCCGCCGATCGGCCCGCCCGGGCGGGTGCGACTGACGCTCTATCGCGGCGGACATATGTTCTATATCGATCCCGACGCGCGTAAAAATTTCAGCACCGACGCCGCTTCGTTCTTTCGGTGAAGCGACCTACCGAAAGCGGCGTCATCGAAATTCGTGATTTATGATTTGCCGTTGAATTCCAGCACATCGAAACCGGCCATGCGGTCGACGACATAGATCAGTCCGCGATCGTCCAGCACCACGTCGTTGCTTTGCGGCGCGGGCCGGCCGTCAACGGGGTCGGGAATAAAGTAGCCGACCTCGCGCGGCGATGATGGATCGGCGACATCGACGATGCGCAAGCCGGCGCTGAACCAGACCGCATGCACCAGCGTGCCGGTCATGCGTTCGTGGAACTGATGCGCGCCGAAGCGTGCGCCGGGCGTGCGGGCAAAGGGCGAGTCAAGTTCGCTCACCTCGAACAGTGACAGCGGCTTGACGTTGGTGAGATCGCTGACGTCGAAGACCATGATGCCTGCATGCAGGCGGCCACGGCGCGCTTCTTCTTCGTTGGCGCTTTGCGCTTGATCTTCCTCGTCGATGGTAAGCGCGATGCGTTTGTCGCCGATCTTTATCGGCACCGGCATCGCGGTGTGCGTCGGCTCCGGAAACGGCGGATGGTAGTTATAGGACGCGACGGTCTTCGGCTTCGTTATGTCGGCGATATCGACGACGCGGAAGCCGCCATGCCAGCAGCTCGCCCACATCTCGTTGCCGAAACGCAGCGCGTGGTGCAGGCGGTGGCGCTTGCCGGACCATGTCGGCGTTTCTCCGGCGGCGATGTTCTGGCCCGGCATCCACCAGCGTGACACTTCCTGCGGTTTTTTCGGATCGCTCAAGTCGTAAGTCACCAGAATATTGCCGACAAAGCCGTCCATTTCGGTCGACAGATAAGCGTAACGCTCGTCCATATCGAAGCGATGCACGCCGATGCCACCGGTCAGATGATGATGGATGAATTTCGGTTTGGTGGGATCGGATACATCGTAAATGCGCACGCCGCCATTGGCGTAAGGCTGCTTCTCCGCCTTCTCGATCTCGATGAGGTCGCCCTCGGTGACGTTAAGCCGTTGCGCGAGTTCGGCGCGGGTCGGATCGCGGCCGAGCGCGGCGTTCAACTCGCGGCGCACGCCCGGCATCTGCTCGGCACGCCGCCCGATCGGGCGTCGGATTGCGCTCGTGATTGACCGCCATCAGGTCGCCGGCGACGCGCACCTTATGGCTGTGCGAGATGGGATCGTCGAGCGTGACCGTCGCCACTAGTTTCGGATTGGCGGGGTCGGCGATGTCAATGATCGAGGTGCCGAGGTTTTGCTTGTTTGGAATATGCCCCACATAGGCGTGTTGGCCTGCAACGGTAACCTGTCCGGCGCCCGGCAGGTCGAGATGCCCCAGCCGCCTGACATTGCGGGCGGCCGCGCCCTGCGGACGTTCCATCTTTGCCATTCCCCGGTCCCCGCGCGATTATTTATCGACCGTCGCGCCGGAGGCCTTCACGATCGCCGTCCATTTCGGAATTTCGGCATTGATATAGGCCTGAAATTCTTTCGGCATATCGCCGATGATATCGACGCCGAGTTTTCCGAGCGAAGCCTGAACGCCCGGATCGTGCAGCGCCTTGATCGCCGCGTCGTGCAGCGTCGCGATCACGTCCGGCGGCGTTCCCGCCGGCGCCACCAGGCCATGCCAAGTGCTGGCTTCGAAGCCCTTCAAACCGGCTTCGTCCATGGTCGGCAGATCGGGCAGTATCTTGGTGCGCTTGATAGTGGTGACGGCGAGCGCGCGCACCTTGCCGCCGCGGATATGCCCGACCACGGAAGCGGCGGTCGCAAACATCATCTGGTCGTGCCCGGCGATCACGTCTTGCAAAGCTGGCGCCGCGCCTTGTAAGGCACGTGCACGATATCGACCTTGGCTTCGGTCTTGAACAATTCGCCGGCGAGATGCGCCGCCGCGCCATAACCGGACGAGGCGAAATTGATTTTTCCCGGCTGCGCTTTGGCAAGCGCGATCAGCTCCTTCAGCGAATGCGCGGGCACGTCCGGATTGACGACGAGGATATTGGCCTGTGTGCCGATCAGCGTGATTGGCGTGAAATCCTTCTCCGGATTGTATCCCAGATGTTTATAAAGGCTGGTATTGGTCGCCAGAATCGAATTGTTGCCCATCAGCAGCGTGTAGCCGTCATGCGCCGCGCGGGCGACCGCTTCGCCGGCGATATTGCCGCCGGCGCCGGGACGATTTTCGATGACGAAAGTCTGGTTGAGCAGATCACTCATTTTTTTGCCGACAATGCGTGCGAGCACGTCGCTGGGCCCGCCCGGCGTGAAAGCTACCACCAGCGTCACCGGGCGGCTCGGATAATCGGCCGGCGCAGCCAAGCCGGCGGGCGCGGCAACGAGCGCCGCGGCCAGCACAACTTTTGTCCAGAATGTCATCGACATTGCCTCCCTGAATGCGGACCGGCATTGCCGCTACAAGCGGGCGGGATTTTCGCCGCCGCAGCGATTGCCGAGCTCGCAAGTTTTTTAGTCTTGGATCGCGGCGGCCATGTTGCACCCGGGCCCGTAAGGCGTCCAGCAATTAGGTCACTGCGCCAAAACATGGCAGCATCTCTTGAATTGCCTGGCTCTAATCTGTCATGGTGAAGCGGCCGGGCGTTCAATGGGGTTTCCGCCTTGGAGCTGGTTCTGACGGAATTGCTGAGCGCCACCATTCGCTGGTTGCACGTCATCGCGGGCATCGCCTGGATCGGCTCATCGTTTTATTTCATCCATCTCTATCTCAGCCTCAAGAAGCGCAGAGGCTGCCCGCCGGCGTCAAGGGCGACGCCTGGCAGGTGCATGGCGACGGCTTCTACCAGATGATCAAGTTCATGGTGGCGCCATCCAAAATGCCTGATGAGCTGACCTGGTTCGAATGGAGGCCTATACCACCTAGCTGTCAGGCTTCGCGCTGCTGGTGGTCGTCTATTACATGTAGGCCGACCTGTTCCTGATCGACAAGTCGGTTTGGAACATGAGTGCGCCCCGCGCTGACCGAAATTTTCCGCATCGCCGCGCTGCGGCTCGACCAGAAAGTCGGTGCAGATGAGGGACTCGACCTCGGCGGTCATTTGTCGACGCATGTGCTGGACGTGCATTCCGGCGCACCGGCGGCCGACGTGCCGGTCGAATTATGGGAACTGTCGCAATCCGGCACGCCGCGACTGATCCTTCGCACCGTCACCAACAAAGACGGTCGCACCGACAAGCCTCTAATCAGCGGCCGGCCGGTGCCGATTGGCACCTACGAATTGTGCTTTGCCGTGGTGGCCTATTTCACCGCGCGCGGCGTCGCCCTCAGCGAGCCGCCGTTTCTCGATCTCGTGCCGATCCGCTTCGCGATCTCGAAGCCGGAGGGCCACTACCACGTGCCGCTGTTCGTTACGCCCTGGAGCTTTGCCACCTATCGCGGCAGTTGAAGGCTGCCAGACACGGGAAATTTGCCTCACCGATCGCCCTTCTATCAACTTGGTAATGCCGGCGTTTCAAGGAACAGCACTGTGGATGGCGCGGGAATAAGCACCGCCTGCCAATAATTCATGGCTTCAATTGCCGCCGGAATCAACAGCCCATCCGCGCGCCCGCCGCTGCTCCGGGCTATTGGCATTACCAAACGCTACGGCACCCTCCCCGCCAACGATTCCATCGATCTCAATCTCTACACCGGCGAAATCCACGCGCTGCTCGGCGAAAACGGCGCCGGCAAGTCGACGCTGGTCAAGATCGCCGTCAAACCCTTCACCCTGCCGGCCTCGGGGCCGTCCTGGCAGACGGTGCAGGAAGAAGTGTTTGCCTCCGCCGAAATCGGGCTTCCTGTTTCCGAGCCGCATGGTTTCGTTCGACTCCGAAATTCGCGATTACGCGCGGCAAAGTTTTCAGATCGGCCGCTCGCTCATCGAAGGCGTCCTCGAACTGACGCGCCGGATCAACGGATTGCGCGGCATCGGACTGCCGGCGGCTTATGTGAGCGGCTATCTGCGCACCGCGCGCGCGTCGGGCGCTACGCGTTTGCAGAGAGCCGACGCCATGCATGCATGGGTGATGGTCTGGTGTGGTGGCGAGATCGGCTGGATCGGCTTCGACCCAACCAATAATTTGGTCGCGTCCGATGAACATATCGTTCTGGCGGTCGGGCGCGACTACACCGATGTCGCTCCGATCGACGGCGTGATCGTCACCTCCGGCGGCCAGCGCATCGACGCGTCGGTCAATGTCGTGCCGGTGAACTGATCCTTTTCACCCGCCGAAACCCCTAAATCGCAAGTCCGTCCTCAGGCCGTTGCTCGTCCGCATGCGCTCTGCCTATGCTTGGCCCAAAAGCATAAGCAGGGAGGGGCCGATGGATTCCGGCAAAAGCGAAACGCGCGACGGCATGCGGATCATCTGGGATGCGTCGATCGCAATGGATGACGGCGTCATCCTGCGCGCCGACATGTTCTACCCGCTTGGCGATGGCCAATACCCCGTAATCCTGAGTTACGGGCCTTATGCCAAGGGCCTGTCGTTCCAGGAAGGCTACAAAGGCAATTGGGCGCGGCTCACCAAAGCCGCGCCGGAAGTGCTGCAAGGCTCCAGCAATAAATATCAGAACTGGGAGCTGGTCGATCCGGAGAAATGGGTACCGGACGGCTATGCGCTGGTGCGCGTGGATTCACGAGGCGCCGGCCGCTCGCCGGGCGAACTCGACGTCTGGTCGGCGCGCGAGACGCAAGACATATACGAATGCGTCGAATGGGCCGGCACGCAAGACTGGAGCAATGGCAAAGTCGGCATCAACGGCATTTCCTATTACGCCATGAACCAGTGGACGGCCGGCGCGCTGAAGCCGCCGCATCTCGCCGCGCTCTGCATCTGGGAAGGCTCGGCCGACTATTATCGCGAACTGTGCCGGCATGGCGGCATTCTCAGCGATTTCCTCAATAGCTGGCATCCGCGCCAGGTCGCCAGTGTGCAACACGGCGTCGGCACCCGCAGCGCCAAAAGCGTGGTGACCGGGGAACTGGTGGCCGGGCCTGAGACATTGCCCGAGCAGGAGCTTGCCAAAACCCGCGCCGATACGCCGGGAGAGGCCAAGCGGCGCAAATTCATAGACGAATATTACTCCGCGCGCATTGCCGACTTCGCAAAGATCGAAACACCGCTGTTGTCGGCCGGCAATTGGGGCGGCATGGGCCTGCACACGCGCGGCAATGTCGAAGGCTATCTCGCCGCCGGCTCGAAGCAGAAATGGCTGGAGATGCACGGCGACACTCACTTCACGCATTTCTACAGCAACTACGGCGAAGCGTTGCAAAAACGCTTCTTCGGCTATTTTCTCAAGGGCGAAGATACCGGCTGGAACAAGCAACCGAAAGTCGCACTCAACATCCGCCATCCGGGTGAGAAATTCGTGTTGCGCGCCGAGAACGAATGGCCGCTCGCGCGCACGCAGTGGACCAGATTTTATTTGCGGCCGGACGGCCTAGCGCTGGCGAAGCAGCCGCCCGAGGCAGCCACGACTGTGAGCTATGACCCCGGCCGGCGACGGCCTCACGTTTCGGCTACCGGTTTCGCAATCGAACCTTGAGATCACTGGGCCGGTGACGGCGAAGCTTTGGCTGTCGTCGGAAAGCACCGACGCGGATATTTTTCTGGCGCTGCGGCTGTTCGATCCCGCCGGAAAGGAGGTCACCTTTATCGGCGCCAACGATCCACGCGTGCCGGTGGGACTCGGCTGGCTGCGCGCCTCGCAACGCAAGCTCGATGCCGCGAAGTCGCAGGCCTACCGGCCGTGGCACAGCCACGATGAGGAATGGCCGCTGACGCCGGGCGAGCCGATCGAGCTGGATATCGAAATCTGGCCGACATCGATCGTGGTGCCCCCCGGTTATCAACTCGCTTTGCCGCACGCGCCTTATCCGATGAAAGGCGTCGGGCCATTTCTGCACATCGATCCCGACGACCGACCGGCCGCGATTATTGCAGCGCGAAACACTTTGCTCTTTGCCAAAGGCCGCGAGCCATACCTCTTGTTGCCGGTCATTCCATAGGCGTAGACTTCGTCAAAATATAAACACTCAAAATACATAAAATTGGGAGGAAGAGATCATGAGGCGCATTGCTGCTGCTGCATTGGCTGTTCTTGGCCTGTTTGTCTTCGCCGCGCCGTCGTCGGCGCAAAAATATCCAAGCCGTAACGTTACCATCATCGTGCCCTACCCGGCCGGCGGGCCGACCGACCAAGCCGCCCGGCAAATTGGGCAATTGCTGTCGAAAAAACTCGGTCAGAATTTTGTCGTCGAGAACGTCACCGGCGGCAGCACGATCATCGCCACCAACAAGACCGCCAAGGCGACGCCAGACGGCTACACGTTGCTGGTGCACAATTTACAGATCGCCGCCAACGTCTCGCTGTTCAAGGATCTACCGTTCAATACCGAGAAAGACATCACGTCGGTGGGGCTGATCAACAAGAACCCGCTGGTGCTGGTCGGCCGCCCGGGTCTGGCGCCGAACTCGCTGAAAGAATTGATCGATCTGGCGAAAAAAGACCGGTTGAAGGAGGCGCTGCCCGGCTTCGGCACCACCGGCCATCTCACCTCGGCGTTATTGATGCAGGAAGCCAAGCTCAAGTTCGACCAGATCCCCTATCGCGGCGCGGCGCCGGCGATGACCGACCTGTTGGGAGACCACGTCGATGTGTTCATCGGCACGCCGCAGTCGATCCTGGCCTACGTGAAGGCCGGTAAATTAAAGGCCTACGGCATCACGTCGAAGGAAAAGTCGGAACTGCTTCCGCAGGCCGACAGCATTCCGGCCCTGCTCGGGCCGCAGTTCGATATTATTTACTGGCAAGGCATGTTTGCGCCGGCCGGAACGCCGCCTGAAGTGATCAAGACACTGAACGCCGCGCTGCAAGAGGCCGTCGAGGACCCCGCCTTGAACAAAATCTGGGCCGCGGAAGGCGTATCGCCGTTTCCGAAGGATCAACGCTCGGTCGCAGCCGCGACGGCGTTCTTCAAAAGCGAGGTCGCGCGCTGGGGCAAGATCATCCGCGACAACGACATCAAGGTAAAGCAATAGCCCTCGGGCCGGCGCGTTGGCCATCAGCGCGCCGGTTCCAGCACGCGTTCGAGCCAGTCCCACATATAAGCCGAGCAGATGCTCTGATTGTCGATCTGGCAGTGGTGATAGCCACCCTCTTCGCGCGTGAAAAGCTTGAACGTCTTGTTCTTTGAACCGACGGCATCGAAGCACTTGCGCGCTTCGGGCAAAGGAATTTGCTCGTCGCCCTCGCCGTGCAGCATCAGAAACGGGCAGGTGATTTTCTGCACCGCGCCGTCGAGCTTGAACGGCGCGAGCTTTTTGATGGCGTCTTCCTGCGACGTGGCATTAAGCACCCAAGAGATGTGTTGCGCGGCGACCGACAGCGACGGTGTATCGGCGCGCGCCAGCCGCTCGAAGCGGTCGAGCCAAATTTTCTGATAGTCCCATTGCGCGCCCCAGGCGATGCAGCAAGCATAACGCTGGTCGTAAGCGGCCGCGCGCGGCGCATAGTAGCCACCGAGGCTGATCGCCATGACGCCGATGCGCTTGTCATCGACTTCCGGGCGCGACGCCAGATAATCGAACACCGGCGTGGCATAATGCTCGGTGTCGTGGCGCAGATAAAGTTCGCGGAAGCGGATGCTTTCGCCATTGCCGGGCCCGTCAACGATCAGACAGGCGATGCCACGCTCAACCAGATCGGCGATGCCCTTGAAATACTGAATCTCCTTGGTGACGTCGAGCCCGTCGAAGAACACCATGGCCGGCACTTTGCCGGATTTGTTCGCCGGTTCGGCGTGGACGTAGAGCGCCGGCAGGCTTTTGTCGCCATAGGGAATTTCCACGTGCTCGATGCGCGGGCGTTTAATATATTGACAGGCATCGCGAAAGCAATCGATGCCGCGCCTATAGGCATCGAGTCCTTCTTTACTTTTCGGCTGCAAAAAGCGCTCGCCGACGTGATAGTAGGCGCTGGCGCGTTGCAGATATTGCGCGCCGCTTTTGCCGTAACCTTCGGCAATACGGGCACGGCCGCGATCTTCGACGTCGCGCGCCTCGCGCGCCCATTCGCGAAACCAGGCATCGTCATCGCCGACGCATAATTTCAGGCGAAGACCGATGCGATTGATCTCGCCGATTTCGGCGCCGCCCCATGGCGCCATGTTCAGCCCGATCAACAGACCATGTGACCAGCGGTAGTTGTCCGAAAAATATGTAAAAGACAGTTCCTGCAACACAGCATTCATGCGCGGTCCCTCGCCCTCGGGAGGCCAGCTTAGAATGGTGCAAGCAATAAGGCGATGGCGCCGACCGGCCGCATTTCGCAATTCGACAAGCAACCGCCGCGCGCGACCGCGGCACGTCCCGCGGCCGGGGGCGGTCAAGACAGCCAAACCCGCATCCAAGTGACTTGACTCCGGACCCGCCAGGCGCAGAACTGTCGCATAAGTCCGGCCAAGATCGGACGTTTACGGTTCGGTTGCGTTCGGAGGGAGAGATGCAGGCGATGAGTTCCGCTGCGAAGGGCGATGCTTTCGCCATCGTCGCGGACAATGCCAGCAAGATGTTTCTCGACGGCACCATCGTCGCGTTTCATCAACTCACATTGTCCGTGCGCAACCAGGAAATCCTGTGCATCGTCGGTCCGAGCGGCTGCGGCAAGACCACCTTGCTGCGCTGCATTGCGGGATTGACCGACACCAGCGACGGCACGCTTCTGGTCGGTGGCAAACAGGTCACCACCCCGCCCGAAGGGGTCGCGATGGTGTTTCAGCATTTCGGCCTGCTGCCGTGGAAGACCGTTTATGACAACGCCGCCTTCGGGCTGGCGATGACCGGCGCGCCGGCAGCCCACATCCGGGAGCGCGTGGCGCATTATCTAGACCTCGTGGGCCTGAACGGCTTCGAGAAACATTACCCCTATCAATTGTCCGGCGGCATGCAGCAGCGCGTCGGGCTGGTGCGTGCGCTCGCCACCAATCCGTCGATCCTGCTGATGGATGAGCCCTTCGCCGCGCTCGACGCGCAGACGCGCGAAATTCTGCAAGAAGAATTGCTCCATCTGATGGAAAGACCGGAAGAACGTAAGACCATGGTCTTTATTACGCATTCGATTGACGAGGCGATCCTGCTCGGCGACCGCGTGGCGGTGATGTCGGCGCGCCCCGGCCGCATCAAGGAAATAATCGACATGCCGTTCGCCCGCCCGCGCGATGTGGAGGAAGTACGAGCCGATCCGCGCTTTACCGAACTTCGCGCCCATATCTGGCGTCAGCTTCACAATACACGGACGCCGAAGTCGGCCGCGGCCAAGGTGCCGGCATGAGCGTGCAGGCCGACACGAATATTCTGGCCGCCGCACAGCGCAGCGAAAGCGACGACCGCGCGCGCGCCAAAAAATTCGCGATCCGCCGCCGCCGCCGTCAGATGACGATAAACGTCGTCATTCGCCTGCTTTCGCTGATCGCAGTGCTGACGCTGTGGCAGATTTTCGGCGCCAAGATCGATCAAACACTGTTCACGACCCCGGCCGCGATCACCAGGGCGGCGGTCGATATGATCGCGAGCGGCGAACTGTGGAATTATCTCGCCCCCAGCCTGATCGTGCTGCTGATCGGTCTGTCGATGGCGGTCGTCGTCGGCATTCTCATCGGCGTCCTGCTAGCGCGCTACTGGCTTCTGGACCTCGCGCTCGGGGTTTACATTACATTCCTCTATTCGATCCCGAGCGTCGCGCTGGTGCCTCTGATCGTGCTGTGGGCCGGTTTCGATATATCAGCGAAAGTCATTATTCTGTTCCTGTTCGCCTTCTTCCCGATGACGATCAACACCTACCAAGGCGTCAAAAACGTCGACCACAAGTTGCTGGAAGTCGGCCGCTCGTTCCGCTGCTCCGAGCGGCAATTGTGGACCAACATCATCCTGCCCGGCGCGCTACCCTTCATCATCACCGGCCTGCGGCTCGCCATCGGGCGCGGCCTGATCGGCATGGTGCTCGCCGACCTTTACACCGCGATTTCGGGCATCGGATATCTGATCGTGCGCACCGCCTCGACCTATGAGGTCGACAAGATGTTCGTGCCGATCGTCACGCTCGGTCTGCTGGGCGTGACGCTCACGGCCGGTGTGCGCTTTCTGGAGACACGCGTGGCGCCCTGGACCAAAGCGGGCGAGCCGGAATAATCGACAACAGCCGGTCCGCGGAGGCCGAAGAAAATACGTCATAAGATAAAACAAATCGAAACGGAGGGATTCACAATGCTCAAGAAAGTTTCGTATAGCCGCGCTGCCGGCTCCCTTATGATGGCAGGCGCCGTATTGATCGCCGGTGCGGCGCTCAGCGATGCGTCCGCCGCCTGCGCGGCGATGCGCAAGATCAATATCGGCGTCTCGGTGTCGCCGCCAAACGTCGTACACACGACGCCTTATGTCGCCAAGGAACTGGGCTATTTTGAAAAGCACTGCATTGACGCCACCATCATCCAGTTCGACGGCGGCGGCTCGGCGGCATCGAAAGCCGCGGCGGCACAAGGTACCGCCCTGGTCTCGGTGCAGGCCATTGCCGTCGGCAACGGCGTCAAGGTCAAGCAGATCTGGGGCCTGGCGCCTCGGCTGCCGCAATCCTACGAGGTGCCTGAAGACGTCAAGACCGCCAAGGACCTCAAAGGAAAACGCCTGAGCGCGTCCGGCGGCGGCGTCGGCGGGCTCAACTGGCTGATGGGCCGCGAAGTCCTCAAGACCGCCGGACTGACCGTCGATGATGCGCACTTCATTGCCGGCAGCACCGCCGGCCGTCTGCCCGGGCTGGTAACAGGCCAGGTCGACGCCGTGATGCTGCATCCGGAAGACCGCTATCTGGCGGAACAGAAGAAACCCGGCCTGCATGCATTGCTTGATTTCGTCGAGCTTTTGCCGAAACACATGTTCAACGCCTATGGCGCCAGCACCGACTGGATCGCACGCGACCGCCCGCTGCTGGTCGATGCGGTTGCCGCGATGATCGAAGCTAACCGAACAATATACCGTGACAAGGCCAAGGTCACCCCGATCATCGTGAAGGCGACCGGCAAGTCGAAAGAAGCGGTCGAATTCGCCATCGATAAACTGACCAAGAATTGCATCTGGTCGGTCAACGACGGCTTCAACACCGAGCGCACACAATGGAGCATCGATAACGACGTTACCAACGGCTACATCAAGCCGGACAAGAAACCGACCGTCGAACAGGTCGCCGATGTCGAACTGGCCCGCGAGGCGGTCAAGGCCGCCGGCGGTAGGGTGACGATCGGCAAGTGCACCGAATAATACAATCGCGGCGCGGCCCTTGAAAGCCGCGCCGTTTCTCTTTGGCATCCCCGCGCAAAAGGCACATCCATGAACGTCCAGCCGCCACGTCAACCCATCGGCCCGCAACCGTGGGACGTCGTCCGCACCAAGCTCGACCAGGCTTTGCCCTTCGCCAATATGCGCGGCACGCCATATTATCGCGACGCGGTCTATGAGCAGTTTTCGGCCAAGGAATATGCCCGTCGTTATGCGGCGCTGCGTGCCAAGATGAAGGAACACAAGCTCGACGCCGTGATCGCCGCCGGCGGTCCCAGCCACTGGAGCTTCGGCGCCGGTATGCTGTGGCTGACCGGCCATATCGAATGGCACGCGCTGTGCTGTTACGTGGTGGTGCCGCTCGAAGGCGAGCCGACCATGATCTATTCGATGGGCGGCACCCATGCCGAAGCGGTGCGCCGGCAAGTCGAGGTCGCCGTGCAGGACGTGCGCCATAGCCGCAACGGCAAATATGCCGAGGTGATGGTCGAGCGGCTCAAAGAGCTGAAACTGGAACGCGGCCGCATCGGGCTGATGGAAATCGACCCACGCCATGAAGACTACATGCCGGTCAACCAGTACAACACGCTGCGCAAGGGCCTGCCGGACGCCGAGATCGTATTCACCAAGGATTTCCTGCATGAATTGGTGGTCATTCACAGCGCCGAAGAACTCGACTGCGTGCGCAAGGCCGGCGTTTTATGCCAACGCGCGATGGAAGCGATGGTGGCGCACGCCAAACCGGGCGTGAAGGAATACGAACTGCGCGCGGCGGCGGGCTCGGCAATTCTCGAAGGCGGCGGCGACATCGACTTTCTCATCATCGGTTCGACGCCGATGGACAATCCGGCGTTGATCTTCGGCAACCCGCGTCCCTCGCAGCGTGTGTTGAAGAAGGGCGACATCATCAACATGGAGCTGGCCGCCGGCTATCGCGGCTATACCGCGCAGATCGGCTCACCGATCACCATCGGGCCGCCGACCGAGATGGTGCGCAAGTTCTGGGAAGAGATCGCTTTGCCCGGTTACCACAGAATCGTGGCCGAGATCGCACCCGGCAAGCCGGCCGAGAATATGCGCACCGCCAGCCGCTTTTTCCGCGATAACGGCGTGCAATCGCGCCCGACCCAGTGCCACGGCATCGATCTGGTCACCGATAACCCGCATGTCTCGGCCGAGCACGTGCGCGGCCTTGATATCGACATGGTGCTCAAGCCGAACATGGTGATCATGGCCGAGCCGAACCCAATCACCGCCGACGGCCTGTTCGGCATTTTCCTCGGCCACACGTTCATCGTGAACGAGACCGGCTACGAGGTGGTCGACAAATTCCCGCTTGAGATCGCTGTGGCCAGTTAGAAGGCCGATCCGTCATGCCAGGCCTTGCGCCGGGTATGACGTCTTCGGCTACGCAATTCGCAGCGCGGCACGCCCTGTAACCTCGCCTCTTTCGACGCGCGCGTGCACGGCTTCCGCCTCTTCGAGCGGTCGCAGATCGGTCACCAGCGGCCAGACTTCGCGGCGCGCGACCAGATCGAATACGTCGAGGATTTCACGCCGCGTCACATAACGGCTGCCAAGGATAGATTGCTCGTGCGTCAGCATATCGCGCGCCGGTACGTTGAACGGATGCGCTGCGCCGCCGAGAATGACCAGGCGACCGCGACGGCCGAGCGCACGCACGCCGGCTTCCAGCGTGGTTGTTGTGCAGACATAATCGACGGCGACGTCGACGCCATCGCCTTTGGTGAGATCGCGCAGGGCCTCGACCACATCGCCAGTGCGAGCATCGACCACTTCGTCGGCGCCGTATTTGCGACAGGTATCGAATTTATCGGGCGCGGTTTCGACCGCGATCACGCGCGCCTTCGCCCATTTCGCCATCATTACCTGATGGATGCCGATGCCGCCGCCGGCGCCGAAGATCGCCACCGTTTCGCCCGGCTTGATGTCGGCGCGGCGCAGCACCTTGTAGGGCGTCGCCAGCGCGTCGGTGATGACGCCCATCTCCGCCGGGTGCGACTTGTAGTCGAGCGTCTCGGGATATTTGATGAAGATGTGCGCGGGCAGCTTGATATATTCGGCATAGCCGCCGTCGCATTCCAGCCCGACATTGCCGCCGCTGTGTTCGCAGAGCGGCTCGAGTTGCGAATGGCAATAACGGCAATGGCCGCAATTCAAATAAAAATACGAGGTGACGGCATCGCCTACTTTCAGCGACGTGACGCCGGCGCCGAGCGCAACGATTTCGCCGGTGATTTCGTGACCGATGATGCGGGGAAACTGGATTTTACGACGCCCAGCCTTGGCGTGCTGGATGGTCAGCCCCGAGCCGCAGGTGAAGACCTTGGCCACCGCCTCGCCCGGGCCCGGCACCGGGTCGGGCAGTTTCACCGCTTCAAATGGCGTGTTCGGCGCCCGCAACAGCATGGCCTTCATGCGTCGTCTCCCCACCCATTGTTTTGGCTTTTTATTCGCGCGTGATCTTGTTCGAAAACCGGTACCCACTTTTCGGGATCACGCGTCTATGTCATATCGAATACCACTCTTTTGCAAGGTACCTGTCGGGGCAGAACAAGATGATCAATCTCGCCATGGTCGGCCTGGGCCGCTGGGGCCAGACCGTTCTGAATTCCATTCAGGGCAAGAGCACGCGTTTGCGCGTCGTGCACGGCGTGACCAAAGAGCCGGAACTGGCGCGCGACCTCGCCGGCAAGCACGGCTTCCATCTGTCGACCGAACTGGACGACGCCATCGCCAATCCGGACGTGCAGGCGATCATGCTGGCGACGCCGCATTCGCTGCATGTCGAGCAGATCAAGAAGGTGGCGGCTTCCGGCAAGCCGTGCTGGTGCGAAAAGCCGCTGGCGCTGACGCGCGCGCAGGCAGAACTTGCGATCGCCGCCGTGCGCACGGCGAAGATCCCCTTCGGCTCCGGCAATAACAAGCGCTGCTTTGCCTCGATGCGCGAGATGAAACGCGTGGTCTCGTCCGGCGAGATCGGCGCGGTGATGCACATCGAAGGGCACTTCTCCAACGAGCATTCGACCCGCGTTTCCGGCGGCTGGCGCGACGACCCGAAGGAATCGCCGGGCGCCGGCATGACCGGCGCGGGTCTGCATGTGCTCGACGCCTTTGTGGATCTCGCCGGGCCGATTTCCTATGTCGATGCGCGCTCGATTTCGAAAAAAGACCCGCCCGACCCGCGCGACGTGGTGGCAGTCCTCACGGAATTTGAAAGCGGCGCCACCGGCACGATGGCGACCGTCCGCGCCGCGCCGATGTACTGGCGCATTTGCGTCTTCGGCACCGACGGCATGGCGGAGGCGCGTGGCGAGGATACCCTGATCGTGACGAAAATCGGCGGCGAGCCGAAAGAGACGACCTACGAACACGTCGATTCGCTACGCACCCTGCTGGAGGCGTTCGCCGACGCCATCGATGGCCGCGCGCCTTTTCCGGTGATGCCGGAGCAGATGCTCGATGTGATCGGCGCCTTCGAGGGCGTAATTACGTCGCTGGAAACGGGAAAGCCGGTGAGGCTCTCTACTTAACCTCTCCCCCTTTCAGGGGGAGGGAAACACACGCATCTCCCTAATGCGGCAGCCTTCGCGCCACCTTCATGCGCTGCACGTTATCGCCGGCCAGATGACTCCAGATAAAGGCATCGCGCACCAGCTTGTCGGAATGCTGGTCCATGACGCAGCCCTGGCTCCCACGGATTTCCATGTAGAGTTCGGTCACTTCCTGCACCACGTCGGTCGACCAGTTCATGGCGAGGCCGGCGTTGCAGGAATGAATTTTCTTGTCGTGCTCCCAGGCGACGCGCATCACGAAAGAGCGCAGCGCCTCGGTCAGCATGACCATCTTGTTGATTTGCAATTGAACGGTCTGCTGGTCGAACAACATGCGCCCGCCCTGTCTCGTGGTGCGCGCATATTTCATCGCGGTCTCGCAGGCATCGTCGCAGATGCCGAGCGCATTGGCGCATAATTCGAGATCGCCGAAAATATCGCCGCCGGTGGTATCGCCACGGTCGCCGCCGCCGGCCTTCTTCACCGCGCCGCCGACCTCGCCGACGATATTGGCATGCGGCACGCGCGCGTTCTCGAAAATCATTTCGCCGTTCTGATAAAAACGCCAACCGCTCTTGTTGAACACCTTGCCGATACGAAAGCCGGGCGTGTCGCTTGGCACCAGAAACATGGTCGTGCCCTGCTTGAGCGGCACGCTGGCGTCGGTACGGGCGTCGATGAAGAACAGCTTGCCGATCGGCGCATTGGCTATGAAGGCCTTTTCGCCGTTCAATATCCATTCGTCTCCTTTACGCTCGGCGCGCAGCTTCAGGCCCGCTTTCGGATCGTCCTCCGGCGGCAGCCGGTTGTCGGAACCCGCGCCCGGTTCGGTGATCCCTTTGCCGAGCAGGAAGGTGTCGTCGGCTACAAAGGGCTTGAGGAAGCGTGCCTTCTGCTCCTCGGTGCAAGTCGCCGAAATCAAATGGCTCCACTTCCAATTCTGGCTGAAGGCCTTCGACATGGCACTGTCGGCCTTGGCAAGCTCGGCCATCACGATCGCCTGCGTGACGAAATCGGTGCCGTGGCCGCCCCATTCCTTCGGCACCGCCAGCGTGCGGAAGCCGAGCCTGGAACCCTTCTTGATGATCTCCCAGTCGAACGGCTCGGCCGCGGTCGGGATAGCGTCGCGTTCGAGCGAATGCGGGCGCAGTTCTTGTGATGCGAATTCGCGCGCCTTCATCTGCCAGGAGCGCTGCTCGTCGTTCAATGCAAAGTCCATTTGCTTGTCCTCGCTATTCGCCGGCGAGCGCCAGCGCGCTGTCGGCCGGGCGGCGGTAGCCGGCAATCGCTTCCGCGATGCGCAGCCGCAAATCGGAATTGCCGTCGCCGGAATGCGCGCAGACGCGGGCATCGTGGATATATTTCTGCAACGGCATGTCGCGCATCACACCCATGGCGCCGAAAATTTCCGCCGAGTCCTTGGCGGCCTTGACGATGGCCTCGGAGGTGTAGACCTGCGCAACGGCGCTGAGCGGCAGGTCGGAAAGACTGCGGTCGGCCAAAGCTTCCGGGTGATCGGCGGCCCAGGCCGCCTGCCAGACCGCCCCGCGCGCGGTCGTCAACCGGATCGCGCCATCGGCGAGCTTGGTGGCGATGGCCTGATGCTGAATGAGCGGGCGGCCGCCCTGCACGCGCAATTGCGCATAGTCGATCGCGGCTTCATGGGCGGCGCGGCCGACGCCAAGCGCGATGGCCTGGAGTTGCGACTGCGCACTTTCAGTGCCGGTCAGCAGATCGAATGCCTCACCGCCCAACAGATTACCCGCCGGCACACGGCAATCCTTGAGGATCACATCGCCGGCGCAGCCATGCTGCCAGGGGCTCTTGTGCGCGATGACGCTGACGCCGGGCGTATCGGCTGGAACGAGTAGGACGCCGGGCCTGTCGTGTCCCGGCATCGAAACCGTCACCGCGAACAACGCGGCGACCGGCGCATTCGGAATGCAGGTTTTGACACCGTTGACGATCCATTCGCCGTTGCTGGTTTTAGTGGCGGTGGCCTTGATCCTGTCATCATTGGCGACCGGACGGTGATAATTCACTCCGAGCCTTGTATCGCTGCCCGCTTCGCGGTGCGCCAGCGCCAGATGAAAACGGTCGTCGTTGAGATATTTCAGCAGGAAGGCGTCGCGCTGGGCGTCGCTCGCCGCGCCGTCGAACAACAAATGCCCGAGTCGCGAGGTCTCCGACAAAATGGCGGCAATGTCGGCATCGCCCGCCGCCAGCTCTTCGGTCACGATGCAGCGGGTGAGCCCGTCGGCGCCCGCCCCGCCCAGACC